>JAIOPV010000259.1 GCA_021413735.1 Planctomycetota bacterium | reverse complement strand
CGCGAGACCAGCGAACTTCTCTCGCGCGGCTGGCGGCAACTTCGACACGAACACCTGCACCAACTCTCGCGCCAGGGGTAACTCGGCTTCGGGGATAGCGTCGATGGCCTTCACGATCAGTGCGATTTCTTCGGGTCGATTGGCGGCCGCGGCCTGTGCGATGAGCGCAAGACACAGCTCCTTCACGCCTGGGGCCGTTCTGCGGTCGGCCTCCCGCAAGAGATAACTGAGAAGCCCGCCGCTCCGCTGATTGGCCGCGCTGAGAATTGCGAGCCGCATCCAGGGGTTCGTGCCCTCGGTGACCGCGAAACGAGCCAGGCCCGTGATCGGCGTGCCGCCCGGTCGTGACCACGACGAGAACGCGAGTTGATATCGCACGCGTTGATCCTCGTCGTTGTACATCGTGGCGAGTTTGGTCCAGACATCGCTTGACGTGACGTAGTCCTCCGCGAGCCGCAGGGCGTGGACTCGTGCCCGCGGCTCGGAATCGCACAACGCCTCCGACACTTCCTCGGGCTTCAGCAGATTCAGTTCGTGAAGTGCGTACCGTGCGTGCATCCGTCCGAGAGCCGACTTCGACTCAGACGCGAGCTTCTTTAGTGCAGGTGCAGCGGCCGAATCCTTCCGCAGATAGAGCAGCCGTGCGGCCGTGTCGCGGTGCCAGCCGTTGGGGTGTTCGAGGAGCGCGACCAACTCCGCGAGCGTGGCCTTGCCGAGTTCCGGCGGCTTGCGAAGTTTCACATCGTCATCGGGTCGGATACGCCAGATGCGACCGCGATCAATGCCACCCGCGACATCGACGAACTTCAGCAATTGCGGCGGCAAGAACGCTGCCCCTTCGATGATTTCGCGGTACATGTCGATGACGTACAGACAGCCGTCGGGGGCGTTCGCGAACTGCACGGGTCGGAACCAGATATCTTTCGACGCCAGGAATTCGCGGTCTTTGTCAGCTCGCACTGCCGACCATGTGATTCCCTTCGGTTCCAACTTCGCACGATAGACGAGATTGTTCGCCACTTCGCCGACGAACACGTTTCCGCGAAACGCTGCGGGGTAGGCGTCGCCGCGATAAACGGTCACACCCGTTGCTCCCGTGAAGAAGCCGAACGGCGTGCCGCCTTCGTCGGAACCCGGAACGAGCTTGTCTTTGCGAAGCCGAGTGCGAGCCTCACGCCACGGCTCGGGAGGACTGACGCGGTGCAGTTTCGGATAGCGACCCGCAGCGTTCGCATCGACTACCGGCGACGGGGCGACCACGAACGGATTCCGCATCGCGTAGCGAGCATCATAGATGAGGTGCTGAATCGGGTCGCTGTTCGCGCAGACGAACGTGTCGCCCCAATCATCGAGCGTCATGCCGTGCTGGCCGCCGCCGCTCGTGATCGTGAAGTCTCCGTTGCGTGGCTCGAAGCGAATGTTCTGACGGCGAATCAGCGTCCCCTTATCGCCTGGCTCACCAGCCTTGCGAAGTGTGCCGCCAGCCAACCCCGTCGCTATGTGGAAGCGATTGTCCGGCCCCCAACGGAACGAGTTCAACATTGCTTCGCCAGCCTTGTCACGCTCGAAGCCGGTCAGCACTTTGCGTTTCACGTCCGCTTTGCCGTCGCGTTTCGTGTCTTTGAAATACCACAGATCGGGTACCACGCCGACGAACACGCCACCATCCCAGCACGCCACTGCGACGGGCGAATCGAGATCGGCAGCGTACACCGTCGCCTTGTCGTACTTACCGTCACCCTTGGTCGATTCCAGCATCTTGATGCATCCGCGTTCCTTCGAGCCTACCGGGTTCGCGTACTGGTTGTACTCCGGGAACTCTGCCACGAAGAGCCTGCCGTTCTCGTCGAAGTCCATCGCGACTGGCGAGCGAATCAACGGCTCAGACGCAACCAACTCCACACGGAAGCCGGGTTGCACGTCGAATGCTTTCAGCGACTCGGCTGGTTCAAGCGCCTTCACTCGCGGCACTTCGGCGAACGGATCGGCTGGCTTCTTATCGTCGCCGGTTGTGGTTCCCAGAACTGCGACCATCGCGATGACGAAGAGAACTTGCCGGGAATGCGCGAACATAGCGACCACTCCAACATGACAGGACGGACCGTGAGCGAGTGAGTCTAACCGATCGCAGTGCCGAGTTCACATGAGGAAACAGTTCCCGCCCGCTGGCGTTATCCTGTAGGTTGATCCTCACGCAGCCGATCAACTGACACGCGGACACTTCGGACATGCTGACGGACGATCAGCGAAAAAGGCTCGGCGACTGGATCAAGTCCGTGACGCCGCGGGCACTGGCCTACGCACGGTCGCTCGTTCGCACACCCGACCGCGCCGATGATGTCGTGCAGGAATGTCTGTTCAGGCTGCTTCGCCGTGCCAACGACTACGATCTCGAACGCGACGGCGTGAAGTTACTGTTCAAGGCGATCTCGAACCTGTGCATCAACCAGGCGACCCGCGAACGCGAACTGGTTGCACTCGTCGCCGTGCGAGACGAAGACGACCGGCCATTCGACTTCGCGGATCAGTCCGCACTCCGCCCGGATCAGATTGCACAGCATCGCGAACTCGAAGAACGGGTTCGCACCGCACTTGAGAAACTCCCTCCAATGCAGCGTGCGGCGGTCGAGTTGCGGGCGCTCGGCATGAGCAAGGAAGACATCGCGGAATCGCTCGGCATCTCAGCCACGAACGCGGGTGTGCTGGTGTATCGCGGTCGCAAGGCGCTCGCCGAGGATTTGCATTTGGTGCTCGGTGGAACAAATTCTGATGAATCCACGTAACCGATCGGCGAGTTGTGGGTTGTTCCCGCGTACCCGGCAAATTGCTGTGAGGTTTCAGCATGACTCCCAGCGAAAAATTCCCGCCAGCCGCACCCGGAATCGACGCTGTCGTGCGCGCTCAACTCGACGCTGAGGCGAGCCGTGTCGATGCCGCGAAGATGCGTGATCGTGTCCTCGCTCAACTCGAAGCAGACGCGACACCTCGAACTTCCTCGGGTCGCCGATTTGCGCTGCTGGCGTTCGCTGCTCTTGCTGCGTCGCTGCTTGTCGGAGTGTTTTTCATCAGCCCACCCCGTCAAGCGATGGCAACGCCGGCGCAAGTTGTCGAGTCCGCACGCGAAGCATACCGAGCGGACGCAGATCGGTGCTACACGCAGACACTTCAGCTTCCCGTGAACTCGCCGGCACCGCTCGCGCTCATGATCGACAGTGGGCGAACCATGACGATCTGTACTCGGGGTGATCGTTTCATGGTCGAGCCTGGATTCGGCGGGCGCGGCACTTGGGGCCGCGACAAAGATGGTCGCGTCTGGATTGCTCCAACTCGCGATGCCGCCGCTCGGTTTGACGAGTCCGAATTGCCGCCAGCCGTTCGCGATGTGGTCAAGATTCGCGGGCTGGAAATTGGAACGCTGCTCGATGAAGTGCTGAAAGACTTTGAGCTATCGTGGACTGGACCGCCCGAGAAACGTGCCGCGACGAGTTCCGTGACCGCCACTCGACGCGGCAACCCACACGCAGGACAAATTCGTGCTGCGGAACTTGTCGTGGATAAGAACACGAAGCTGATTCGCTCGCTTGTCCTGCATCGAGAAATGCTGATGGGTGGGCCGGCCACAATTACGTTCAAGTTCGTTGGAAACGCGAAGCCCGACGAGACGTTATACACACCGGAGGGGCACATTGACGCGGGTAAGCCGGTGTATGATGCAACGAGGCCAGTTCTACGCCGAAAGATTCTGCTTCAGAATCTCGGGGATGTGATTGTGAACGGTCTGTAATGACAGCAAATGGATTTGGTGTTTGGCTTTGTCTTTCGGTCGCGAACAGGAGTTCACTACCATGATGTCGCGCCTTGTTCTTCCGCTTCTGGTCGCTGTGTTGGGAGTGATTCCTGTTGGTGCCGCGAAGGTGGAACATGCCAAACCAGTCGCGGGGTTCACACTCACCGATGCCGCCGGAAAGAAGTGGACGCTCGCCGATCAGAAGGCGAAGGTTGTTGTCGTCGCGTTCCTGGCGACCGAATGCCCCATGTCGAACGGCTACCTTCCGACGCTCGCGGACATTGCCACGAAGTACGCCGCGAAGGGCGTGACTGTGGTAGGCGTCTTCCCCGATACCGAAACAACTCCTGTCCAGGCTGCCGCACACGCGAAAGAGTACAAACTGCCGTTCCGAGTGTTTGCGGATCGTGAGCAAGCGTCGGTTGTGTCTCTTGGTGCGAAAGTGACGCCCGAGGTTGTGGTACTCGACGAGAAGTTCGTCGTGCGGTATCGCGGTCGGATCGATGACGGCTTCACAGCCAGGCTCAAACCGAAGACCATCGTGGCGCGAAACGATTTGTCTACTGCCATCGACGAATTGCTCGCGGGCAAAGCCGTGAGCGAGCCTGAAGCGAAGGCGTTCGGCTGTCCGATTACCATTGCCGAGAAGAAACCAGCCGCAAACGAAACGGCTGTCACGTTCTACAAGGACGTGCTGCCGGTCTTCATCGCGAATTGCCAGTCGTGCCATCGACCGGGCCAAGCGGGTCCGTTCTCGCTGCTCACCTACAAGCAGGCAACCCGCTGGGGAGAGTTGTGCGTCGAGGAAGTCCACGCGAAGCGAATGCCGCCGTGGAAGCCGGCCCCGAACACGCTACTCGCGGGCGAGCGCAGCCTTCCCGCAAGCGCCATGAAGGTTTTGGAAAAGTGGGTCGCTCAGGGGATGCCCGAAGGCGATCCAAAAGACGCGCCACCCGCCACGAAGTTCGACGACAACTGGACACTTGGCGAGCCCGACCTCGTTCTCGAATCACCCAGTGATGTGACAATTGCCGCGAAGGGCCGGGATATGTTTCGCGTGATGGTGTTCCCTACGAACCTCACCGAAGATAAGGACGTCGTGGCTGTCGAAGTGCGACCTGGCAATCCGCGAGTCGTTCACCACACTGTGAACCTCGTGGATCGAACCGGTGCCGCCCGCAAGCTCCAGGCGGCAGCAGCGGCCGAAGCTCAACCTAACGATGCGGACCGCGGCCCTGGTTACCCTGTGAAAATGGGGTTCGGATTCGTGCCGGACACGTCAATGATTCTCGGCGGTTGGGCACCCGGAATGCTTCCGAAGAAGCTGCCCGATGGTGTCGCGCTGCGACTGCCCAAAGGATCGGATCTCTGCATTCAGATCCACTATCATCGCACGGGCAAGGAAGAGACTGATCGCACGAAGGTGGGGATTTACTTCGCGAAGAAGCCCGCAACGGAACGCTTCACGTCGATTCCTGTGGCCGGGTTGTTCTGGTCGATTCCCGCTGGCGACAAGGACTTCGTCGTTGATCGCGCCTGGCGAACCCTCGAAGACGTAACTGCGTATCGGCTCATCCCGCACATGCACCTTCTCGGCAAGGACATCGAGCTGTTTGCAACGTTGCCGGGTGAGAAGGAACGCAGCCTGATCCGCATTCCGGTGTGGGATTACAACTGGCAGGAGCAGTACGACTTGAAGGAGCCGTTGAAGTTGCCGAAGGGCACGATCCTGCGAGTGCGGGCGACGTTCGACAACTCAGCAGAGAACCCACGCAACCCGAGTTCACCGCCCCGGATCGTGCGGCTCGGCGAGCAGACCACTGACGAGATGTGTTTCGTGTTCATGGGCGTGTCATCGACCGCGGCGTTCCCGCATGTGATGGTGCCGGTGAGCAAGCGGCAATACCAAATCACTCAGGCAACGGCTTACCCTTCGTTTCGGGGGCGAAGCAGATCAACACAAGCCCGACGACGTACACCCCCGCGGCAACCGAACACGCCTGACCATAGTTGTTGTCGAATGCCTTCAACAATGCGCCGGTTTGGAGTGCCCCCACTGCTGCGATGATTCGGCCGAAGTTAAAGCCGAAGCCTTGACCCGTCGCCCGCATCCCCGTCCTGAAGAGTTCCGGCAAGTACAACGGGAGCCAGCCGTAAAAGGATGCCGTGACACCACCGAGCAACGCTGCGGACGCAACGAACTCCCAGCCGTAATGCGTGTTCAGCCGGAAGAAACCGAACATCACCGCCATCGACATCAGGCACATCGCAGCGTAAACAGGTCGCCGCCCAAGGCGGTCGCCGAACACCGCTGCGACCACGCAGCCGATCGCCGCGCCAATGGCCGACGCCATCATCGTGACTGCCCTGGCCTGCGGGTAGATGCTCAGGCCGGTCGCTGGGTCCTTGGAGAGATCGTCGACGAAGTTGTACACCCACATCACGCCGCCCCACGTCGCGAGCAACGGCACCCCGCTCAACCCTGCGGCCAGCAGCATTCGCTTGATCGTCTGGCGTGTCTCTTCCGGTGACGTTCCCGACCGCGAGAGGTAACCGCGAACGGGGTACAGGTAGCCGATGGTGACGATTGCGACGCCGACGATCGTGCCGAGAATCCGCACGGGATACGAGAAGTCTTCCGCCCACAGGTAGAGGATGCCTGCTCCCGCGAAAGCACCGACCAGCACACCGAGCAGATCGCGACTCGACCATTTGGACGCACCGCCCGCTTCCTTCTCGCGAAGCCACTTCTCCGATTCAGGCACCAGGAGCCGAATCATCAGCGTCAGCACCGCCGGAAGCGACCCGAAGAGCATTAGCAGTCGCCAGTTCCCGTTTGCCGTGAGGATGCCCGCCCACTCCGAGGAAAGCCCAACCGACATCAGCCAGTTGGGGACGTCGTCCTTGACGAACGTGAGGGCATACGCGACCGCTCCGACGAGTGCGTAGCCGAGGTTCCCGAACGCACCGATCCAACCGGCGAGCCAGCCACGGCCACGGTCCGGCCAGAGTTCCATGACGAGCGCCACGCCGAGCGCCCACTCACCGCCCATCCCAAGCGCGCCGGCAAAGCGGAGGCCGGCCAACTGCCAGGGATTCTGAGCTGCGGCGCAGAGACCGCTGCACCCCGCGTAGACGAACACGCTCAATGTCATTGCCCGCACTCGACCGATGCGGTCGCCGAGCCAGCCAAACACGACGCCGCCCGTCGCCGCCCCGACGAGGAACCCCGCCGTGATGATGGCGAACCAGTTGCCGACGATGCCTTCGCTCGTCCCTGGTGGCAACAACTCCCGCAGTGCGGGACGGGCAACGAGCGGGAACAGGCCCATTTCCAGGCCGTCGAACATCCAGCCGAGAAGGGCTGCGGTGAGGGCCAGTTTGCGGCCGCGGGCCGATGGGGGCGCATTCATGGGGAGTGGTTCTGCTTCACGAACAGGTTTGCCGAATGGCTCTGTTGTAGGCAGTGGACCACGCCGACGGCGACGGTTTTACTCACGAAGCGATGAACTTCACCCAATCAGTTCGTTGATGACGTGACCGTGAACGTCAGTCAGACGCCGGTCGATGCCGTTATGCCGCACGGTCAGCTTCGTGTGGTCGATGCCGAGCAGATGCAGGACCGTGGCGTGAAGGTCGTACACCTCCGTGGGGTGCTTGCGATCGGCGGGCTTGTAGCCGAAGTCGTCGCTCGGGCCGTGCGTGGTTGCGGGTTTGATGCCGCCGCCCGCGAGCCAGTTCGTGAAGCAATACGGGTTGTGATCGCGACCCTTTCCACCCTGCGAACTCGGCATCCGACCGAACTCCGTCGTCCACAGAATGATCGTGTCTTCGAGCAGGCCGGTTCGCTTCAAGTCGGCGATGAGTGCCGCCGCACCGCGAGCCATGCCGTAGGCCAGCGGCCCGTGATCGCGTTTCACGTCTTCGTGCGAGTCCCAGTTGCGACGCGGGAAACCGTTGTCGTTGCCACTCCAGATTTGCACGAATCGCACGCCGCGTTCGAGGAGCCGCCGGGCGACGAGGCACTTGCGACCGAAGTAGTCCGTTTCCTCGATCGGGTTGATTTCTTTGTCGAACGCCGACTTGCCGTGATCGAGGCCGTAGAGCTTCAGCACTTCCTTCGACTCTTTCGAGATGTCGAGAGCTTCGGGCGCGGCAAGCTGCATCTTCGCGGCGAGTTCGTAGCTCTTGATGCGAGCGTCGAGCCGTTCGTCGCCGGGCCGAGTCGTGGCGTGTTCGCGGTTCAGTTGCGTCATCAGGTCGATGCCGGCCTTGTCCCCGGCGCGAGTGACGTACTTCATTCGCTCGTCGGGGAACAGGTCTTCCACGGGCGTTTTGGTGCCGGGGTAAATGGCGCTGCCCTGATACTGTGCTGGCAGGAAGGCACTATCCCAGTTCTTGGTGCCGTTCGATGCGAGCCCGCGATGATCGGGCAGCACCACGAACGTCGGCAAGTTCTCGTTCGCGCTGCCGAGTCCGTAGCTGACCCAGCAACCGATGCTCGGGAATCCTGGGCGGTTGAAGCCGGTCGTTTGCAGAAGCGTTCCCTGACTGTGAACGCCGGTCTTGCCGATCATGTTGTGAACGAAGGCCATTTCGTCGACGACAGCGCCAAGTGGCGACACCGTTTCGGAGAGCATCTTGCCGGACTTGCCATAGGGCTTGAAGTCCCACACGGGCCGCAGCCACGGCCCAAGGCCGTTCTGGAACGCTTCGACTGGCTCGCCGAAGTCGGCCGCCTTGCCGTGTTGCTTTACGAGTTCGGGCTTGTAGTCGAAGAGATCGACGGCACTCGCGCCGCCAGCCATGAAGAGCTGCACGACTCGCTTGGCCTTGGGCTTGTGGTGCAATCCGCCATCGGCGAGGAGTCCATCGTTGCCGAGCAGCGATGCGAGAGCGATGCCGCCGAGTCCGCCACCAGAGTTGAACAAGAAGTCGCGGCGATTCATGGGAAACCGTGGGTAAGTGTTTCGGGTGTTCGACGATCAATCCACGAACACGAACTCATTCAGATTCAGAATCACGCGGCACGCATTCGCCAAGCCGTGTTCCTTCGTATATGCCACGAGCGCGTCCCGTTCCTTTGCAGTCGGGTCGCGACCGAATGCCAACCGCACCGCTGCCGTGATTCGTCCCGCATCGTCGGTGCCGAGTTTCTCCACACGAGCTGCGAAGTGCTGGGCCATAGCCACAGCAAGCTTGTTGTTCATCAGCGTCAGCGCCTGCTGCGGCGTCAGCGTTTGATTTCGCTTGTCCACGGCCAGCGACGGGTCAGCACAATCGAGAGCTGCCATGAACGGTTGCTGCTTCGACCGCACCACATAGCGATACACCGCCCGACGGTGAGCCTTCACGTCTTCTGGGTCGTGAAGGTGATACTGGTAGTGCGGCGAATGCTCCGGGCGTTCGATCACGAAGTCCTGAAAGCTGGGGCCGCCCATCGTGAGATTGAGTTTGCCAGCGACCGCAAGAATTGAATCGCGAACTGCCTCCGCTTCGAGCTTGCGGCGGTTCTGACGCCACAGGAAGCGGTTGTCGCCGTCGAGCTTGGAGTTTGCTTCGTTCGACGCCGACACCTGCTTGTACGTGCTGCTTGTCACGATGAGTTTGTGCAGCTTCTTCAGCGATTGATGATCCCGCAACTCTGCCGCGAGGAAATCCAGCAGTTCAGGGTGCGTCGGCAGTTGGCCCATCTTGCCGAAGTCGTTCGGCGTATCGACCAATCCCTTGCCGAAGTGATACTGCCACACGCGGTTCGCCATCACTCGCCACGTCAACGGGTTATGCGGCGAACTGATCCACTTCGCGAGCGCCGCACGGCGGTCGCCTTCCGTGTGAGTCGGTGGCAAGTTGAACTCACCGTTGATGCCGGGGATCGCGATGATCGCGCCAGGTTCCACGACCTTCCCAGGCTTCGTGACATCACCGCGAGGCAGAATGTGAATTGGTCGCGGTTTGCTGCCCATCGGACCGGTGCCGACGAAGTTTCCGCCACCCGTGTGAACCGCTCCGATGTACGCAGTCCGCTGCGAACCCACCAGCTTTCCGAGTTCAGCGTCGGCGGTGCGGCTCTCGGCTTCTGCTGCCGCGAGCACAGCGAGTCCTTTTTCGCCGAGCGTCGTTTTCAGAAGCGCATCGCGGGCTGCCGTGAGCTTCGTAAGTTCCGCCACCGGAAGCATTGGCCCAGGAGCGTACAGCCCGTCGGTGAGGTTCGACTTCCGCCAGCGAGTGGGGGCTTCGATGCTGTCAAGCGCCGAGACAGTCTTCCCGGCAGCACGGTTCTTGCCATCCGCGTCGATAGCTTCCAGTTCGGCCAAGGCCAGCATGAAATCGTTCACCAACCGCGGCGACAGCTTAGTCGCGGTCACGCGAATGTAGCGGCCAGCCGTGTTCGCGTTCTTCCCGCTGTACCCGGTGAAAGGTGCCATGCCGGATTTCGGGTGGTCGCTTCCAGTTTGGTCCGCGATCATCACGCCGCTTTTAAACGCGGCGTCGTCTGATACTTCGATCTTAAACCGCACTGGGAAGCCGAAGCCCGCACCGATATCGTTGAAGTCGTCGTTGCACGGTCGCAGCACAACACGGTCGATCTTCACACTCTCGCCGAGATCGACCTGCACCCACTTCACCTCGTCTTGCTTCGGCGTGAGTGCCGAATGGTAGCCGTACTCGGCAGGCTTCGGAGTATTTGCGGGCTTGGTCGCCTCCGCGATTTGTCGATCGAGCAGTGCCAGATCCGCACCCGCTGTCTTGCGTGCTTCAGCTCGAATCGCAGTGATTTTGTCGATGGCGACTTTCTTGGCTGCCTGCAACTCGGCACGGCGAGTAGCGACTTTCGGGTCGGCATCGTAAGTGCGGTCGGTGCGGTCGATGGCCGCGAACACCGCTTGCAGTCGGTAATAATCCTCCTGTCGAATCGGGTCGAACTTGTGGTTGTGGCACTGGGCACAATGCACAGTGAGGCCCATGAATGTGCCCATCGTGTTCGCCACGAAGTCGTCGCGGTCCAGATGGCGAGCGACCTTTCCGTCGATCTTCGATTCGGGTAATTCTGCGTGCCCGATGAAGTCCCACGGCCCAGCCGAGAGGAAACCGAGCGCTTCGATGCCATCGACAGTACCAGGGAACAGCACATCGCCAGCCAGCTGCTCCTGCACGAAGCGGCCGTAGGGTTTGTCGTCGTTCAGCGAACGGATGACATAATCGCGGTACGGCCAGGCGTTCGGTCGGGGCTTGTCCTTGTCGTAGCCATGCGTTTCGCCGAAGTGAACGACGTCGAGCCAGTAACGTGCCCAGCGTTCGCCGTACTGCGGAGAGGCCAGCAGTTTCTCGATGAGCTTTTCGTAAGCGTCTGCGGCCGGGTCGCGGACGAACGCATCGACTTCCTCGGGGCTTGGCGGCAAGCCGATCAGGTCGAAGTACACGCGGCGAATGAGAGTCCGGCGATCCGCTTCCGGCGACGGTGACAACCCCTTGTCACTCAGCTTCGCACGAATGAAGCCGTCGATGGGATTCGCGGCACCAGCGACCGCGGGTTTTTTGATGGCCTTGAAGCTCCACCAATCGGCGGGGTTCACCGCGTTCGCGTCATCGGGCCACTTTGCTCCCTGGTCGATCCACGCCTTCAGTGTGGCGACTTCAACTGCCGAAAGCCGTTCGCCCTTTGGTGGCATCTTCGTGTCGTCGGTTGCCAACACCCGATGAACGAGCAGGCTGTCCGCGGCTTTTCCAGATGCGAACGCTTTGCCGGTTTCACCACCACGGAAGGCGTCGGCCTTGCGGTCGAGTCGGAGGTCAGCACGCTGTTTATCCGGACCGTGGCACGACACGCAGTGCTTCGCGAAGATTGGCTTCACCTCGCGGTCGAAGTCGACGGCCTTCGGTTCGTCAGCCTGACTGTCCGCAGTTCCTCGCATGCTCGGGACACTGAAAAACGCTGCGAGGAGGAGAGCGGGGATACGAGCGACGCGGAACATCGAGCCACCAACGTTAAAGGGAGACGAGGCAGGATTACAGACAGATTAACCGAGGAGTCAGCGGGGAACCATCACGCGATCACGGGAACTGAAACGAGCTTCTCTTTCAGCGCTTTCGCGACAGCTCCCGACCGCGTGTGAACGTGCAGCTTTTCGTAAATGTTGCGGATATGCGTATCGACCGTGTGAACGCTCAGGATCAATGAAGCAGGCCCACGATATCCGGTTGCTCGGAAGTGAGCTTCGTTCGCCCGGTAACGCGAATCGACCGCCCACTGACGGTTCCTACCAGCCCTCGCCCTGGTGGTTCGCTAATGTTCGATGGTTCCAGCAATCGCACTCGTTCGATCTGGGCCGCGTCCAGAATCGCTCCAGCGAGTGGGTGCCGAGAGTTTCGCTCCAGGCTAGCGGTCATTTGCCCCGAATCGCGCACGAGATCAGTAACCCCTGTTCGGTTCTCACAGGGCTCAGACTGATCTCGACCGGGAACGCATGACCATCCTTGTGCTGACCCGTTAATTCTCGCCCGATCCCCATCGGTCGGAACGACGGATTGGCAATGTATGCTTGCACCTTTGCGACATGGTCGGCCCGGTAGGCACGCGGCACGTACACTTCAATCGGCTGACCCAGCACCTCCTCGCGGGTGTAGCCGAAAAGTCGTTCCATTTGAGTATTCACCAGCACGACACAACCTGCGCTGTTCACGACCACCATAGCATCCGGGGCCGATTCCAGAAGATCGCGGAACATCTGCTCGGCCTGCTTCCGCTCGCTCACATCGCGGCCGACAACGTAGAGCGCTGACTCGCCGCGAATGAGCGTCGCGTTCCAGTGAATCCAACGGTAGGAGCCGCCACGAGTCACGCACTGCAACTCAACATCGGTTGCCGATTCGCTGGCCAGGAGGCGTTCGAGGGCCATTGTCATCCGATGCCGGTCATCCGGGTGAATGAAGTCACGCACCTCGTGGCCGTGGAGTTGCTCCGCTGACCAGCCCAGAATCGTTCCCCACGCCGGGTTGGTTTGCGTCAATCGCCCTTCCAGATCGAGGATGGCAAGCAAATCCATGGACAAGTTGAAGAATCGTTCCCGTTCCTGTTCGGTCCGTTTCCGCTCGGCTCGCTCGGCAATCCAGAATTGGACCCGGAGGGCGAGCTCAGCCGCAGAACCTGGGCGATCATTCCGATCCTTCGCCAGACCACGCAGGCACAGTTTCTCCAGTTCGACAGGCACTTCTCCCACGCGCTCACGTGGAGGGACTGGCGGTTCGTGGATGACCTTGTGAACCGTGTCGAGGATGCTCGTGCCCCAGAACGGCGGCTCACCGACCAGGATTTCGTAGAGGATCGCCGCGAGACCGTAGACATCAGTTCGGGCGTCGATCAGTTGAATCTGACCGGTGGCCTGCTCCGGAGCCATGTAAGCCGGCGTGCCGAGTCGGTCGCCTTGCACCGTTGCAGAAGGAGAGGTCACCGAATCCGGCTTCGGTTCGAGGTAAGCCATCGTTTCGCTACGGTCCGGCTCGGACGCCGACCCAGCCGGGTTGTCGTCGAGCCGCTTCGCAAGCCCCCAATCGAGAACGATCACCTCGCCAAAGTCGCCGACGATGATGTTGTCTCCCTTCAGGTCGCGGTGGATCACGTTCCGCGAGTGGGCATATGCGATCGTTTGGCAAATGCTGATGAAGTTTTGCAGCAAGGGGAGAAATCGACCGGTACCCCCGGCGAGCCGCTCACGGTGGTATTCACGGATCACTTCCGTCAGGGTTCGGCCCTTCACGAACCGCATGGTGTAGTAGCAGCGGGTTGCGCCGTCTCCGGCGTGGAAGTCGTAGACCGGCACAATTCCCGGATGCTCCAGTTGGCCTGTGATCTGGGCTTCGCGAACGAACCGTTCCTGGTGCTGTGGGTTCGTGGCGAGTTCGGGCTTTAACTCCTTCAAAGCAACAGTCCGGTCAAACACTTGATCCAGCGCCTTCCACACCTGCCCGATCCCGCCAGTCGAAAGCACCCCAAGCAACCTCAGGCGTCCGTCGTCGCGAAGTGGCGCCGAAATTGGGGACACCCGAACGAGCGGATCGCCCGGGGTGGCACCTTTGCGGAGTTGATGAGTTTGCGCCTTTGCCACGTTCGGCGCCGTGTGCATGCTGGGGTCTGCCGGCACGGGCGATTCCGCGAGAATCCAGTGCTTCTTGATATGCCGCTCGACCAAGTATTCGATGTGGTTTCGGTCCATCGGATCGAGCCAGCCGCGTTCGATGAGGAGATCCGCCAGCGAGCCGATCTTGTGGAGTGCCCAAAGCGTGAAGGCATCCACGAACTGTCGCGTGTCGATAAGATCGTTCTGGAGGGCGATGACGCCAAAAAGTAAGTCACGGTCGGTGTGGGTCATGATCGGGTGAGACCAGTGGCGAAGGAACTGGGCCGTGCTCTCGCTCCGCGACAGGCAGAATTCCGCCTCGGATGTGGGCATCTTACCTGAACCGCATCCATTTCGCTCATTTGTCGGCTTCCTTGAGGCAGTGACGGCGGAACCGGAACCTCCTGGTCCGAGGAGTTGTCAGCCACTGCGGCGTGAGAACAGAAATGAGCCTTGGTCAACTTCGGCGGGTTGATACATCTTCAGGAACCATCGGATACGCAAGGTTTGCATGGTGCCGATGAGGGGTGCCCGATAGACGATGCCGGGAAATGAGCTCTCGGTGCGTGGGTAACGTGGGTCAGTATGTAACGAGATTGTTTTGGTCTGATCTCTTGAATCGTGACAATTGGAGTGTCTTACCGTGCATGAACGGACCCTTGCGATCATCCTTGCTGGCGGAAAGGGCACCCGGCTCGAACCGCTCACGAACGACCGAGCCAAGCCGGCGGTTCCGTTCGGGGGAAGTTATCGAATCATCGACTTTGCGCTATCCAATTGCGTCAACAGTGAGCTTCTCCAAATCCTCGTCTTGACGCAGTACAAGTCACACAGCGTCGATAAGCATCTTGATCTCGGCTGGAAGCAGTACTTTCCGCGAGAACTCGGGCCGTTTCTGAATGTGGTGCCTCCGCAACACCGCATCGAAGGGGAGTATTACCGCGGCACCGCCGATGCCGTGTATCAGAATCTCGATTCGATTGTTGATACGCAGTCCGACAGCGTGCTGATTCTGGCCGGAGATCACATCTACACGATGGACTATCGTGAGATGATCCGGTTTCACCGGGAACGATGTGCCGATGTGACCGTTGGCGCTTATCGTACGCCGGTCGCCGAAGCAGCGGGACAATTTGGTGTCATCGAAGTCGATTCCGATCATCGTGTGACGGGATTTCAGGAGAAACCACTCCAACCCACACCGATTCCAGGTGACCCAGCGCACACACTTGCATCGATGGGGATCTACGTCTTTTCTACGAGCTATCTCCTCGAAATTCTCAAGAAGAATGCCGGTCGGAAAGATGGCGGACACGATTTCGGACACAACATACTTCCGCGAATCTTCGCCACTCAACGCGTCTTTGCCTATTCGTTCCGCGCACCTGGTGGCGAACCTCCGTACTGGCGAGATGTGGGCACGATCGACTCCTACTTCGAGGCTCACCAGGATCTCCTGCTGCCCGTTTCGCCGTTCAACTGGCGTGATCGGCATTGGCCGATCCGGACCTTCAAGCCGAACCTGCCGCCTCCGTTGTTATTGTCCTCTGGGGCAAATGACGAATCGGGGTTGCTCAATTGCATCGTCTGTGCGGGAACAGTCATTCAAGACGCTCGCATCTCGGGTTCCATTGTGGGTCACGAGTGCATGATCCATCCGGGGGCATCCCTCGAAGACAGCATTCTGTTCGGTCGCGTCGAGGTTGGTGCTGGTGCGCGGTTACGTCGGACCATTGTCGATAAAGACACTCGCATCCCCGCGAATGCTCAGATCGGATTTTCCCCAGAGGCTGATCGTGCGCGAGGTTTCACCGTATCACCGGGGAACGTTACCGTGGTGCCGCAAGGCTATCAAGCCAGTTAATGGCCAAGGGAGTTCGCGACCAGCAACGGCACTGGTGCAACTACTTCTGCCCGAGGTCGATTACACCGGTCCAACCAGCGGGCGGGATGTGGTTGTTGGCGATGATGCAACCGGTCAGGATGTCCTTGCCTCGATCGCGCGGTGAGACGAGATGGAGCGCATCAAATGATGCGTTCCAATCACCGATCAAGAAGGCGTCGAGCGCTCGCTCGTAGTTTGTCAGGTCGGCATTGGTCAACTCGTCCGGCCCCTCTGGTGGCAACAATTCACTCACCACCAGCGGCGTTTCCAGTCCGTAAGGGCGGACCTTCGCAAGTCGCCGGACGCGAGCCTCCGTGGCTCCGATCATTTCCCGAACGACCCGAGCGGTCGGCTCGTCGATCAGAATCGGGACGTGAAGTTGCTTCGTCATGCTCTCAAGTCTTGCAGCCAGGTTGACGACAGGCCCGAACACCGTCACCTTGGCCTGCTCGTTTGGACCGATCCGCCCAGCCACCGCTCGTCCAGTCGCCACTCCGATTCCCACTCGAAAACCTGCCAGTGGGCTGCCCGGTTGCCTCGTGTGAGACTCGTAGTATCGGCGGATTCCTATTGCTGCCAGGCAAGCTTGCCGAACCATCTTTGGATCAGCTAACGGCCAACCCCAGAAGCCGAGAGCGGCATCACCAAGGAAGTCCGCGACCACTCCTTCATGACCGAGGATTTGCTGTGTCATGACTCCGAGAGCTTGACTGACTCGCTCCAGAATTTCGAGCAGATGGCCAGCCTCGGCTTCTGCCTCGACGGTATGCGAAAACCCGCGAAGATCGCAGAACATCACGGTCACGTCCGTCTCGCGTGGACGAAGAACCGCCTCCGGTTCGGCAGTGGTGAGGACTTTCTGCACCGTCGGCGAGAAGAACTGATTGAGTCGTGCCTGGTCACGCTGGAGTTTCCGAACTTGCCGAAGCGAACCGAGAACATCGGCCGTGAGTTCGGCGAATTTGAGGTCGTCGGCAAGTTCGTTTTCCGTCAATGGTGCGACCACGCTCGCCGCAAGATCACCGGTTACCCGGCCGGCGACGTAGATCGCCCACCCAGGGCACGATTCCCCGCGAACCGGCGTACAAAACGCCCAATCGAGGTCACTTTGGAGAGTGAATGTAGCCTCGGACTTGCCCTCGTTGGTTCGAGGTGCTGCCCACACATGAAGCACGGTCCGCTGCTGGCGTGCCACCGCTTCCTGCACCAGTCGTCGGCTTGGCTGGAACTCGGTTCCCGCGAACCGTCGCCCTTCCCAGTGCAACGTGGTCACCGCGCCGGGTTTCAGATCCCCGTTCGTCGAACTATCAGTCGGCGAAGCCAGGACGACCAGCGCAATCACTTCGGCCCTGAGGATGCCAGCCAGCAGTAGGTTGACCAACTGAACCGATAGGTCGTTGTCATCGGCAGCAGACGAGATCACGGTTGGGAGGCGGCGGAGGACGTCGAGTTGTCGTGGGGCATCGCGGAAGGGCAGCTTCTTCAGATCATCGGGATTGACGGCCCGCTCTTGAACCACCGCGCGAGAGTCGGACGAACTACTGCTTTCTTCCGCGATCACCGTGAACGTGGTATCGCCAATCGCGAAACGCTCGCCCGACCGAACCTCGAACGTGTCGAGTTCCTCGCCACGAAAGAAGACCGGATTGCGTGCGGAGGGCAACCGACGAACCCGAAGTCGATCCGAGTTCCACATGAGTTCGGCGTGTGCCCCCGATGCGTAGCGGTCCCAGGGGATCGCCAGTTCGCTGGTGGTGCGACCAATCTGCACCGCTCGCCCAGATGTGAGTGAGCGTCGCCAGTGATCCTTCGGGTCTGCTCCCTGAGCAAGCAAGTCCGGCATGCGTGTTACTCCGGTAACTTGGAAGGTGCGGCGGGGTGAGATGAGACTCCTGACTTCACGCCGCCTGAACCCGAGGCGCCGGAGACCGAACTACTGGTTGAGGAAGTTCCGCCCGATAGCCCACTCTTCAACCCGACCTGACGCCGGAAGAATTGGACAACCCGCGACGTTGGTGCGGCATCCAGCACGACGAGAACGAGCAGCCACAACCCACCCAAGAGCAGTGCGACCAGCAAGAGTGCGAAGAGCGAGCGCCAGACGAGCCGACTTCGGAGCGTCTGAATCGGACCGACGACTCCGCTCTCGGTTTCCTGAACGACGACGACCCAACCGGTATCCCGCTGCTCCGGGGTCGCGTCCGGCTTGGGGGCAACGGGCACTCGAACGGATTCGATCGCGGCAATCCACGGCACGGCGAACCGCAGTCCCCAGGGTTCGCGTCCAACGGCGTCCGAGTACGGTCCGGCATACCCTGCCTTCTCGACCAAATCCGGCGCGAACGCCAGGGGCAACTCGGTGGGTCGGTCCTTGTAATCCTCCTGATACGGGTGGCGGATGATCAGCCCACGCCGCCCGTGTTCGTCTCGCCCGGTATCGACCAGGGCGAGGAACCGGTCGCGGCCATCCTCGCCTCGCAGTCGGGTCGCACCGACCAGATCGCTGATCATAATCAACACGCCAACTGGGTTCGGATCAGAAGGATCGAGGGACGGAATCGGTGTCGAGTACGCGACAGCGAACGTGTTCTGTGGAAGTTGTCGGAACACCGCGGAGCGGTGCGGCTGGGTGATCGGTCGCGGCGGATCAACCAGTGGTGGACCGTTCGCGATGGGCATGTCCTGGCCACGCCCATGGAAGTAGTCACGAAAGCCGAAGTAGGCACCGAGTGTTCCTGTCATGACACGACAACGGTTCGGTCGCTCTGGGTCGGGTTCTGTACACCCCCGGATATACCCATCGCGAGTCAGAACCACCCAGTTTGTCCCCTGAAGACCCACACCGCCTCGCCGACCCCAGTATTCTTGCCGCTCGACGAGCCACCGGCTCACCTTCTCCGCACCAGCGCGATCTTCGGGCGGCACGCGGCCAACAAGCCCGGCGCGGAGGCTCGGGTCGGTCGCCTCTTGTTGAAGCAACTGCCAGCGTGCGGCAACTTCCCACCCAAGCCGATCCGCTTCCGCTCGTGCGGCCAAACGATTCAGATCACGGGCTCGTTCCTTCTCTTCCTGCTCGGTGACCTGGATGATCCGCGCGAATTCGTACCCCCCAACAACGAGGATGACCAACAGGACGAGAAGTGGGCCAACCCCGCCGAGGAGGAGCAACGGCTTGCGAGCACGCGCCGCGCTTCGAGCGTCCAGCGCGGATAACACAGCCTGGACGTTCGGGTAGCGGTCTCTGGGATTGACCGCGAGGCACTTCTCGATGATCGAAGCAAGAGCAGCATCCACGCCAGGAACTGTTCGGTGCGCGGTGGGCTTCGGTGCGGCAGCGAGGAGATGGCGGTAACGGGCGAGTCGTTCTTCCAGTGTGCCCGGAGTCTGGATCGCCGCGATTGCCTCCGGGTTGCGGTATGGCGGTTCCCCGACCAGCATTCGGTACACGACCGCACCGAGGGCGTAGACATCCCACCGAGCATCCGGTGCGGCAGTCATATCAGCCTGTTCCGGAGCCATGTAAAAGAGTGTCCCCAATGCCGGGGAGTGCTCGTGTGAAAGCCGCGATTGACCGAAATCGGCAAGCCGTGGTTGCCCGTCCTGATCGAGCATGACGTTCGCGGGCTTCAAATCGCAGTGGAGGATTCCCTTACCGTGAGCATGAACCAAACCGGTCGCAATCTCCTTGAACATGGTCAATGCACGTTCGATTGGCAGAGTCGCTTCCCGGAGCAAGTCTTCGAGCGACCCGTTCTCCATGTACTCCATGACGTAGTACGGCGGGTCACTCTCCCAACCGACTTGCAGGAGTTGAACGACGTGTCGATCGCCGAACAGGTAGCGGAGTTTTTCCACCTCACGAGACAACAGCGACCAGTCCAGCCCACCGCGACGGTGGTAGTACTTGATCGCAACCTTTCGGCCGTTATTGCTGTCGATGGCAACCCAAACTTCGCCGAACGCCCCTCGCCCGAGAAAGCGTTCCTGCTCATAACCCGGAATGGCGCGTGGCGGGCGGAGTTCGGTGAGTGTGAGTCGTCGGGCCTTCTGCCGTTCCGGCTCACCCATGATGGGCGTCGAATCGATCACGGGATCCATGTACCTGACCTTCGCGGACCAATTCGGCCCGGCGGCGTGCGGTCTGCAACTTGAGCGATGGTATACTACCCCCGCGTGTCACCTTGTTCCACATAATGCCAGGCGCACATGAAAACCAATCCACTCTCCCACGATGCGACACGCACAGGTTCCACTCCCGCTGACCTCAAGCACGCCATCCTTGAGAACCTCTATTACGCGCAGGTCAAGTTCCCGGCGGTCGCGACATCCAACGACCGGTATATGGCGCTTGCACACACCGTCCGTGATCGGGTGGTTCGCCATGCAATGGATACCTTCGAGACGTATTACCGCACCGCCGCTCGCACCGTTTGCTACCTATCTGCTGAATACCTCCTCGGCCCACACCTCGGCAACAATCTCATCAATCTCGGGCTGTACGACCAGGCTCGCGAAGCAGTCGCGGAACTCGGTCTCAACTTCGACGATCTGCTCGATCAGGAGGAAGAGCCTGGGCTCGGCAACGGCGGTCTTGGGAGGTTGGCCGCGTGTTTCCTCGATTCGCTGGCCACACTCCAGATCCCGACCATCGGCTACGGCATTCGCTACGAATTCGGCATCTTCGATCAGGCAATCCGCGACGGGTGGCAAGTTGAACTCACAGATAAGTGGCTGAGGTTTGGGAACCCCTGGGAAATCTACCGACCGGAAATCACCGTTCCAGTCGGTTTCGGAGGACACACCCGCAACTACACAGACGCCGCCGGGCGGTATCGCGTCGAGTGGGTTCCCGAGCGAGTCGTTCTTGGAGTTGCGTACGATACGCCGATCCTCGGCTACAAGGTCGGAACCGCGAACATGCTCCGACTCTGGCAAGCCCAGGCGGTGGAGTCGTTCGACTTCCAGGCGTTCAACGTCGGCGATTACGAGCGGGCCGTGAACGAAAAGGTGAAGTCAGAGAATATCACCAAGGTTCTCTATCCGAATGACGAACCGCTTCAGGGCAAGGCGTTGCGACTCCAGCAGCAGTACTTCTTCGTTGCCTGTTCGCTACGGGACATGGCCCGTATTCACGCCCAGCGATCAGCGGACTTGTCCGGGTTCCACAAAAAATACGCGGCACAACTGAACGACACGCACCCGGCGATCGCGGTTGCGGAGTTGATGCGGTTGCTTGTGGACGAGTACGCAATGGGCTGGGACCAAGCCTGGGATGTGACCCGTCAGACATTCGCGTACACCAATCACACTCTGCTGCCTGAGGCACTTGAGGCGTGGTCGCTCGAACTCTTTGGCCGATTACTCCCGCGGCACCTGGAGATCATTTTTGAGATCAACCGTCGGTGGCTCGACAGGGTACGAACGGCGTATCCCAACGATACAGGTCGGGTCGAGCGGTTGTCGATCATCGACGAGCGAGGCGGGAAGTCGGTCCGGATGGCAAACCTGGCAACTGTCGGCAGTCATTCCGTGAACGGCGTGTCTGCTCTGCACAGCCGACTACTGACCGAGTCGGTGTTGAAGGACTTCGCCAATTTCGAGCCAGAGAAGTTCCAGAACGTGACGAACGGTGTCACGCCACGACGGTTCATGGTGCTTGCGAACCCGCCGCTCGCGGTCCTCATCACGAAGGCAATCGGGGACGGATGGCCGGCGGATCTCGAGCAACTCCGCAAACTTGAACCACTCACGAACGACGCTGCCTTTCGCTCAGAGTGGCGAGCGGTCAAGCGAAAGGCAAAGGAGCGACTCGCCGCACGGATCGCAACTCGCACGGGGATCGCCACTGATCCGGATGCACTATTCGATATCCAAGCCAAGCGGTTCCACGAGTACAAACGGCAGCACCTGAACGTCCTCCACATCATTGGGCAATATCTCCGCGTCAAGGATCAACCGGGTGTAGACATCGTCCCGCGGGTATTCGTCTTCGCCGGTAAGGCCGCACCGGGCTACTTCATGGCGAAGCTCATCATCAAGTTGATCCACTCCGTCGCGGACGTGGTGAACACCGACCCAGATGTTCGCGGTCGGCTACGGGTCGTGTTCAGCCCAGACTTCAATGTTCAGTCAGCCCAGACGATCTATCCGGGTGCCGATCTTTCCGAGCAGATTTCGACTGCGGGAAAAGAAGCGAGCGGTACAGGGAACATGAAGTTCGCCCTGAATGGCGCGCTGACGATCGGCACCCTCGACGGGGCAAATGTCGAGATCCGCGACTTGGTCGGAGCCGAGAATTTTTTCACGTTCGGACTGACGACTGAGCAAGTTGGAGCCCGGTTGATTGCAGGATATCGACCGGCAGCGGAACTGGAAAAGAACGAGGGGCTGCGGCGAATCATCGATCGCATCGCTGACGGCACATTCTCCGATGGCAACCGAGAACTGTTCCGCCCTCTCTGCGACAATCTGATCTACAGCGATCCCTTCCTCGTACTGGCTGATTACGCGTCTTACGTCGAGTGCCAGGACAAGGTGAGTGCCGCGTATGCCGATCCGGACGCTTGGGCCAGGAAGTCGATACTGAATGTGGCGAGGATGGGGTGGTTCTCTTCGGACCGCAGTATCAGGGAATACTGCACGCGGATCTGGCATGCCAACGCGGTCAAGCCAGACAGCAGAACCACCGCTGACCACGCAAATTAGATCAGCTTCGTCTGGCATCGAGCGGCGACTGTACTTGAAGAACATTATCGGGTGATGTCGGCCACCGACATCCTCAGGTCAACCCGCGAGTGGCTGTCAACTCCTCGATCGACTCGGCAAGAGGAAGGGACGTGGCGAGGGTTCGATGTCGAGCGTTCGCCGGGTTCGTTCGGTTGGTGAGGCGGAATTGGGCGATGTGTCAGGAATCGGTTGGCGTGAGCGTGGAGGGAACCACGTTCACGACGTGAGCCTTCCACTTCTCAACTTCGGTCAGGTAGGAACTCGGCACCGTGCGGGTTACTTCCAGCTTCCCGGTATAAACGCGACCAGTGTGCCCGTCGATCGAGACTGGATCGCCCTCCGCGATGAACTGATCTCCAATGTGGCAACTTTGTCCGTCGAGTCCGATCTGGAGTTCGTGGCAGCCGACGACGCACACCTTATTAAGTTGCCGGGCGACGACCGCGGCGTGCGATGTTCGGCCGCCACGAGCCGTGAGAATGCCAGCGGCGGCGGCAAGCCCGGCGATATCGTCTGTCGAGATGTCAGCCCGGATAAGGATCGGCGTCCGCCCGGCGGTCACCATGACTGCCGCCCGTTGTGGATCAAACACGGCCTCTCCAACGGCGACTCCAGGGCTTGCCGGCGTTCCGCTGCCCACCTCGCGGACACCCGACGTCGCGGCAACGCTCACGGTCGAGATTCCGTTCAGGTCGTAGCTCGCGAGCCGGGCCAGGCCGGTCGTCTCGTCGATCAATCCTTCCGCAACCTGCTCGCAGGCAATCCGCAGCGCTGCCAGCGGCGTCCGCTTGGCAGAACGTGTCTGGAGCAGGTAGAGGCGGCCTTCCTGCACGGTGAACTCGAAATCCTGGGCATCGTGAAAGAGCGCCTCCAACCGTCCCACGGCTTCACGGAGTCGGAGGAAGAGTTCGGGACTGGATTCCTGCAATCCGACAGTACCTTCAACAGCACAGCGGCCCGAAACCACATCCTCCCCTTGGGCATTCCAGAGGAAGTCGAGGTAAAGTTCGTTCTCACCCGTTGCTGGATTCCGGCTGAAACCCACGCCCGAACCGGATGTGCCCCCCATGTTGCCGAACACCATCGCTTGAATGGTCACGGCCGTTCCGACAAGGTCGTCGAGTTTGTTGAGTCGCCGGTACTCGACCGCCCGCGGACTCCGCCAAGAACGGAACACAGCCTCGACCGCGCCCGTCAGTTGGTCCGTGGTGTCTTGAGGGAACGGGGAGCCGGTGGCCGTTGCGTACAGGTCGAGAAACCCCCGCGTGACTTCCTTTAACGCGGCCACGTCGAGTTCAGAAACAGTCGGCACAGCCTCGCGTCGGAGGTGTTCGTCCAGCACCTGGTCGAAGGGGCCGGCCGAGACACCGCGGACGACCTCGGCGTAAGACTGCACGAGGCGGCGGTAGGAATCCCAGGCGTGGCGGGGGTTGCCGGTTGCTCGCACCAGCGCCGGCAGAGTCCGATCACACAGCCCGACGTTCAGAACTGTGTCGAGCATCCCCGGCATGGAGACAGGCGCCCCGGACCGCACCGACACCAGGAGCGGGCGCCGGTCGCCGCCGAAGGTTTGTCCCGTGGCCTGTTCGAGTTCCCTGATTCCCAGGCGCAGCAATTCCGCCGTTCCCACGGGGAGCATGCCACCGCCGAGATAGTCACGACAGAGATCCGTCGGAAGGACGAACCCGGGTGGCACTGGCAATCCAGCGCTTGCCATACGGATCAGGTTCGCGGCCTTGTTCCCGACCGCCTCGGGAGACGCTTCCGGCGGTTCGGGTGTGCGACACCCGAACAGGTACAACTCACCACCCATGTGTTGATCCCTCAGCGTCGGAGCACTTGACCCAAAATGTAATCGCGGAGAAGGAGAGCGGCCCGGAGCAATGCGTCTGTCGCTTCCTCGAACTTGTCTGCCACCCGGCTCGTCAGATGCCACTGCTTGAAGTCGCCCGCGAAGGTGAGAACCTCCGCCTGGGCCCGCCGGTGGGTGTCATCGCTTTCGTGTTCCACGCTCGATACCCGATCGATTGCTCGGAGGAAGTCGTCGACCTCATCTCGCGAACTGGCCCGGTGCAGGCAGCGGGCGGTCTCCACCGCCTTCAGATACTCCCTCGCGCCTTCAGCCGCCAATGTCGCCAATTCGGTCAACGCCACGGATGCTTCCCTCTGCCCGTGAGCTACCAGGAGACTGAGACGGTAGATGGCGTCTTCGAGGGCATCGGGGATATCGTCAGCCTGGATGAGCAGATTAACGATAGGCGTGGTCCCTTCACCACGACTCCCTCGGCCGCGGTTGACGAGTTGGTCCGCTCGGTGTTCCCACTTCCGTGCTCGCCGCACTGTGCGTTCGATGAAATCGCGGTCTGGCGGCGTGCCTGCTGAAGTGAGCAGATCGCGTGCGGCCAGAGCCAGTTCCACCGCGAGTGACGCCTGCTCGGCAGCCGACGCGAGAAGCCACTGGTGGGCCGTGTCGATGTAGTGTCGGAGTTCGGCACTGATCTCGTCGCGAATCAGGAACTCGGAGCGACCACCCCGCAAACCCTCGCTGGCCGTCTGGATTGTGAACTTGAGGAACTCGCCAGTGCGTTCGGGGCCGATGACGTCCGAGAGTAACCCGGCCGGCGGGAGCGAGAGTTGGTTGCCGGCTCGCAACGCATCGAAGATGAGTTGATCCCCACCCAGAACCAGGAAGCCCATATGCCCGTAGTTGTTGTCGGCCGCCCACCGCAGGACGCCGACGCAGACACGCCGCTTGGCAAACTTCCGCAACCGTTTCCGCGCCCGGTTCCAGTCGATCAGGAACACAAGCCGCGACCCAAGGTGGGTCAGGTAAGCGAGCAAATCACCAGGGTCACGAGCGGTGTAGCTTCCCAGGCACACATGGTACAGATCCTCGCCGAGCCCCGTGCCTCGCTTCGAGACCGTGTCCTGCCACACGACGGCGAACGGCTCGAACAAGCTCTGGAAGAAGAGCAACCGCTCGATGTGAACATCAGTGTAGGTAAGTGTGACCCGGTTGCCCTCAATGTGGATGACGAGAACGTGGGCGGCAGTGAGTCCGATGTCGTTCTGGATAACGAGTCGGTCATTGCTGCGGGTTGCGGTCGTGCCAAGACCGGGATGCTCGAATTTCAGCTCCCGTGTGCGGTTCAACCCAGCCATGAACGCTGTGATCAGGGATCGGTCCGCGTCGAGAATCCCGTAGACACTGGCTCCTTCGATTGTCTCAGTTGCGAGCCGCCTCTGGAGCTTGTTCAACTCCTTGTGCAGGTCCATGACCAGCAGATGCAAGCTGTCGCCCGCATCACGAGAGCCCGAGGTCAGTCGGTCGATCGCGGCTCCGGAGATCTGATCATCTGCGGGGATCGGGGTTCGGGCGAGGATCGCGTTGAGTCGCTGTTCGTATCGCGTATCAGCCTGGCCATCTGGCGTCGCGCTGACGGCGGCGTGGAGAGGAGCGAGCATCTGGCGGACATCATCCACCAAGGCTTCGCAGACACGGTGACCGGAGTGGATGGAGTAGGTGTCGGATGAGTCCCGGCGACTACTCTCGACCACAGTATCCAGTTCGGCATCGAGTTCGCCCGCCGCAAGGCGTTCCCGCTTCAGTTCGGGTGCGGGCCGGTGCGGGTGGTCGGCGTGTTCGCGAGCCGCTTGAAGAAGTGTCATCCGATACTTGGCCCTGTCGTTGGCGGCCAATCCCTCGTTGACCAGCGCCGGCAAGAGCAATGCCTCCTCCCCGAGTTCACCGACGATCTTCGCCTTCGACATGGGCCGCGCCCCTCAAGTTCTCGTGAATGGTGAAGTGGTGACGCCTGCGCATCAGTGAGCAATTCCAGGGCCGAAGCAGCGAGAGCCATAATCCGAGGTAGCCGTCGAATTGCTTGCGAGCTGTCTTGGGCAATGGCTCAGTGGGTGACTTACTCCAACCCGTCCGCTGAGTCAAAACCGCGGGTCCAATCCGCACACCTGTGTGCGGATCCGCGTCAGTATGCCGAGCATCGGAATTGAGCTGTGACTGATTCATTCACGGCTCCTGGGCTCGGAGTTAGCGAATCTCACCCGCTCGGCACGTTTGGCATGTTGAATGCAATGACTCCGACAGCAAACACACGGCTTTGTGGTCCAAACCGCGCACCACTTCCAACCACTGGAGAACTCATGGCCCGCTTCATACGGTGGTTTCGGGAGATCGGTCTCTCGGATGTTGCCACCGTCGGTGGCAAGAACGCTTCGCTCGGCGAGATGTATCAGCAACTCGTCCCGACAGGGATTCGCATCCCAAACGGATTCGCTGTCACAGCTGAAGCGTATCGGCACTTTCTCCGTGCCAGCGGTCTGGGTGAAGAAGTCCGCAAGACACTCACGGGCCTCAATACCGGCGACCTCACCGCTCTAGCTGAGTGTGGCCGACGCATCCGCGAGGCCATTCTCGCTCGGCCACTGCCCGACGATCTCCGAAAGGAAATCGCCGACGCTTACGCCGAACTCTGTCGCGATTACGGAGCCGACACCGACACAGCGGTGCGATCCAGCGCCACAGCCGAGGACTTGCCGACCGCCAGCTTCGCGGGCCAACAAGAATCGTACCTGAATGTCCGCGGCGAACGCGGAATCCTGGAGGCTGTCCGACTCTGCATCGCGTCGCTGTTCACCGACCGTGCGATCTCGTACCGGGTGGATAAAGGCTTCGACCACCTTGCGGTAGCGCTCTCAGTCGGTGTGCAACGGATGGTGCGATCCGATGTCGGGGCCGCTGGGGTAATGTTCACGCTCGACACCGAGAGCGGGTTCCGCGACGTCATCCTGATTAGCAGCGCCTACGGCCTCGGCGAGAGCGTCGTCAAGGGGCGAGTCGATCCCGATGAATTCCTGGTGTTCAAGCCCACGCTGAAGACGGGACACCGACCGATCCTGAAGCGTTCGGTTGGGGCGAAGCAAGAGAAGTTGATCTACACCACCCGCGGTGGCAGCACTCGCATCGTGCCGGTGCCAGCAGAAGACCGGGGGCGGTTGAGCCTCACTGACGACGAGGTTTTGACGCTCGCCCGTTGGGGTTGCCAGATCGAGGATCACTACTCGAAGAAAGCCGGGCAGCCGACCCCCATGGACATCGAGTGGGGAAAGGACGGCCTGACCGGTGAACTGTTTATCCTTCAAGCGCGCCCAGAGACCGTTCATTCGCAGGCGAGCAAGGTCGTCCGCGAGGTGTACTCACTTCCTCAATCCGGGCAAGTGCTCCTCACCGGCCGCAGTGTCGGGGAGAAGATTGGGGCCGGTCCGGTGCGGGTGGTGAAGGATGTGGACGGACTCCGAGCGTTCAAGCCCGGTGAGGTACTGGTCGCCGACATGACCGACCCGGACTGGGAACCAACGATGAAGATGGCGGCCGCGATCGTCACCAACCGCGGTGGTCGAACGTGCCACGCTGCCATCGTGAGCCGCGAGATCGGCGTACCGTGTGTCGTCGGCACTGGAACAGGGACGTCGGTTCTGAAGGATGGTCAATCGGTCACCGTGTCGTGTGCGGGCGGCGAGGTCGGGGTGATCTACGATGGCATGCTGATCTTCACTCGCCGGGAGATCGACCTTGGCAGCCTTGCACGCCCGAAGACGAAGGTGATGGTAAACGTCGGTAACCCGGATCAGGCGTTCGCGCTCGCGTCGCTGCCGTGCGATGGGGTTGGGCTCGCTCGTGAAGAGTTCATCATCTCGGGGTCCATCAAGATTCATCCACTGGCTCTCGTTCACTTCGACAAGGTACCCGATGGCCCTGCGAAGCAGAAGATTGCCGAGTTGACACGCAACCACCCGGACAAACCCGCGTACTTTGTCGAGCGGTTGGCGGAAGGTGTGGCACGGATCGCGGCTGCGTTCTACCCCCGCGAGGTGATCGTCCGGTTGTCCGACTTCAAGACGAATGAGTACGCCGGACTCCTTGGCGGTGAGCCGTTCGAGCCGAAGGAAGAGAATCCGATGATCGGGTTCCGCGGTGCTTCACGTTACTACGACCCTCGCTACAAGGAGGGCTTCCTGCTGGAATGCCGGGCGATGAAGCAGGTGCGAGAGGAGATGGGCCTGACGAACGTGAAGCTCATGGTCCCGTTCTGCCGGACCGTCGAGGAAGGCAAGCGGGTGCTTGCCGTGATGGCCGAGGCCGGACTCAAGCAGGGTGAGAATGGGCTTGAAGTTTACGTGATGTGCGAAATCCCGTCGAACGTGATCCTCACCGAAGAGTTCGCGGAAGTGTTCGACGGGTTCTCGATCGGGTCGAACGATCTGACACAGTTGACGCTTGGCCTCGATCGCGATTCGGAAATTGTGGCCCACCTGTTTGACGAGCGGAACGCGGCGGTGAAGAAGCTGATCGCCGATGTGATCCGACGGGCGCGGGCGTGTGGTCGGAAGGTTGGCATCTGCGGCCAGGCTCCGAGCGATTACCCAGAGTTCGCCCGATTCTTGGTGGCGTGCGGGATCGACAGCATCTCGTTGAACCCCGACACGGTTCTGAAGACCACGCGCGAGATCGTTGAGATGGAACGTGAGATGCAGTCCGATTTGACACTAACTCGAAAGGGAAATGCGATGAAATCGAATGCCGAACTGGAACGGGAAGTGTTGGAAGCCCTGCGGATCGAACCCAGTGTGGATTATGGCCACATCGGCGTGACTGCGGTCGATGGCGTGGTGTGGCTGCGGGGAACGGTCCCGGGCACGAAGGAGCAGTGGCAAGCTGAGACCGTCGCTGCGGGCGTCGATGGTGTGAAGCGTGTCGTCAACCACCTCGAGGTGGCCCCCGCGGGCGTTCCCACGCCGGGGTAATCTCATCCGACCGGGCCGACGAACGCAACGAAACAGCAACCACCTCCGGTCATGGAGCTGCGGAAACCAATTGGTTTCCGCAGATGCCGTTCGACTCCGCGCCTGCCGAACGTGTGAGTCGGACAGTATCACTCACCATCGCTACACGACACGGCACAACTGCTCGGCAATCACTTCGAGAATTTCCCCGGCAGTCATTGCGTTTGACACGTCACGAACCTCAGTACCACCAACAGCAGCGTGAGATGTCACCAGACCTGGGTGAACTGTCGCTGGGCGCCCCGGCGATGTGGTCGAAGGATGTGCATGCCCACGTAACTTGAAGGAGTCACTTCTTCTTTTCCGGCGTCGGCTTCTCTGCCACAGTTGCGGTTGCGACTTCGCCACATTCCAATACGCGAACCCGACGCAGGGGCGGCTCGCTTTGTAAACCACGAGCCCCGCGAAGCTCCCGCGGCTTCATTATTACCTCTGGTATGCCAGTCGAACGCGGCGAGCAACGGGAACCACCCGAAGAACGCGACTGGGAGGTTCACAAATATTCTGTATACGTTCTTTGCCCCTGTGACCGTCATTCTTCATTCCACAACTTGATCCTTCACCCATAGCCAATCTCCCTGAGGAACTGACACGATGAGCGTCCACTCCCGAATCACTCGCCGAAAAACCAAAAGCAAAGCTCACGCGGGCTTCCGGCCGCAAGTGGAACCACTGGAAGGTAGAATCGTTCCGTCCTTTGTGGATAGCAGCGGCGCGGTTGTGACCAACTTGACCGCGAACACCGGTGGAACTCAACTGACGGTCAGTTTCGACGGTCCCCTGTCGCTTCCGGCAGGCGCGTTGAGCGCGACCGCCCTCGCCGATTTCTCGATTCAGGTTCCGACGAGCAACCCGCAACTCGTGACGAGTAGCACTTCAACGGTTGCCCTCTCCTCAGGTACCTACGCGGCGAGCGGCTCAGGGTCGACGGTAACTCTGACCCTCGGGACGGCTCTGACCCCAGCTACCTTTTACCGCGTCTTCATCAACGGCTCGGCCGCAACCGGTGGAAATCCTGATCCTGGCCTCACCGATAGCAAAGGCAAACCGATCGACGGTGATTACGACGACACTCCAAGTGGCAATTTCTACGGCCTGTTCGCCTCGACAACTGCCGCAACCCCTCTCAGTTTCACGGACTCAGCAGGGGTTCCGGTTACGCTGAAGATCACCGGTCCAGGCCAACTCGATGCCTGGCGGGCGCTCAACGGCGACTTCAACGCCACGACGCTCGCATCACAGGCGAACCTCACGAGCGGCAGCATCCAACAGATCACCGTGTCGGGTGGGACACTGGCGACCACCACCTTGAGCGGCACGGTTCCACCGCCGCCACCGCCCGGACCGGGAGCACCTCCGCCGCCAGTCATCGTTGTTGTTCCCTCGATCGCCGGCGCGGGGGTCAGCTTTACGAACGGATTGTCGGGGAACTTCCAATTAACGCCGCTCGCGGTGCCACCGAATGCACCGACACCCATCGTCGCAACGCCCAGCAATCTGCCGTACACGCTTCAGGTCAGGCAGATCACCGCGCCCAACCTTCCTGTTATTCAGTCGGCGGTTGACGGAATGGATAGCGTCAGCGGATCGCAGTTTGAAGGGTACTGGCTGCTCTTCGGTGGCCGAACGAACGGCCTGCACAGCTTCAACCCGGACGGCAGTTCAAACTTCCCGCCCACGAATCAAAACCAGGACATCATCGTCATCAACCCTGCAAACTGGCAGAGTTGGACTCTCCCCTGGAGTTCCACGGATATTCCAGCCGCCGTTACCGCGTCTCTTTATTCCGCCAATCAGCAATCATTCCAGGATGGCGACACGCTCTTCACGTCGGGCGGCTACGGAGCCACAGACCAAGGAAGCGGGGTCTTCAGTGCATACCAGACCTACGACACCCTGACGGCGTTAAGTGTCGATGGACTCATCAAGGCGGTGGTCAACGGCGGGAGTGTCGCAACCCAGTCGCAACTTCAGCAGATCTCCGACCCGCGATTCCAGGTCACGGGTGGCGAGATGAAGAAGTTGGGCAATGAAGTGGTCCTCGCTCTCGGGCACAACTTCCAGGGCGATTACTTTGACTTTGCACACTTCACCCAGACCTACATCAGCGAGATCCGAAGTTTCCAGATCAACTACGATGGGTCAGTACCGGGCAGTCTGAACATTTCCAATTACCAGGCGTTGAACGACCAGACCGACCTTCGCCGACGTGACTATATCCTGGGCGACTTGATGCAATCGCCGACAACTGAGGCGTTGCAAATCTATGGCGGCGTCTTCACCCCTGGCCCGCAAGGCGGCGGAGGCTACAGCAACCCAATCGCGATCCCGAGTGCGACCAACATTGATGTCGGCACTTATCAGCAATACTTCAGCCAATACACCGCTCCCATCGTGCCGATGTATGATGCTGTTAGTGGATCAATGTATAGCATCTTCCTTGGTGGGCTCAGTGCTTACGACTACGACTTTGCAACAGGAACGTTGACCTCCGATCCGGCGTTGCCCTTCGTCGACGACGTGACAACCCTTGTCCAGACCGCGAATGGCAGCATGCAAGAGTACGAGATGCCGAGCCAATTGCCTGGTCTGTATGGATCGAACGCGAGGTTCTTCGAGGCCAGCGGGCTCCCGACTTACTCGAACGATGTGATCAAACTCGACCAACTGACTCAACCGATCACGCTCGGCTATATGTACGGCGGCATCAACTCGACCCTTCCGAACACGACGACCCAGACGACACAAACATCCGCGACGAACGCCCTCTTCGAGTTGGTGCTTGTTCCGTCTTCGTTCGCCCAGGCTCCCACGGTAGTTCTGAATTCGACCGCGACAAACCCAACCAGCTTGAGTGTCATCCCGGTCACAGCGACATTCTCAACGCCAGTGACGGGTTTGACGGCGGCCGACATTACAGCCACCAACGGGACCGTGAGCAATGTCCAGGCGGTGAACCCGGTGAATGGCTTCGCAACAACCTGGACATTTAGTTTGACCCCGACCGCGCCAGGCACCGTCACGGCGGTCGTCCAGGCAGGTGCGGCTCAGAACGAGGGCGGCACGGGGAATACGGCATCGAGCGCTTTCAGTGTCGTTTCGATTCCACCAGTTCTGGCGGTGGGCAATGCAGGCGGGACAGTTCAGATCATCAACCCCACTAATGGCGCAATCCTCACGACGGTCCGACCGCTCGATGTCGGAACTGCGTTCTACTCGGGGCTTGTGGAGGTCACGCTCGGCGATTTCAACGGCGATACCGTCGCGGATCTCGCGGTTTCCGCTGCGGATGCCGGGGGAGTGAACGGGCTCGATGCGAGCAAAGCCGGAAATGTGTTCGTCTACGATGGGACTGCGCTCGCCAAGGGAACGTTGACCCTGATTCACACCTTCACCCCGTTCGCGAACCACGACGGACCGAACGGCACCTCGGGTGCGTACACGAATGGCCTGAACATCGCGGCGGGCGATGTCAACGGAGATGGTCATGTCGATCTGATTGCAGGCACTCGCGGTGGCAACGGAACGACAGCGGGACAGATTGAGTTTGGCCGGTTGGTGGTGATTAATGGAACATCCCCCGCCGGCACGAACAATGTGATCGGAGGAATCCAGACTCCCTTCGGCACGGGCTATCAGAAGGGTGTGATTGTCGCGGCTGGCAACGTTGATGGTGTCGGCGGCGATGAGATCGCGGTCACTCGTGGCGGTCCGGTTGCAAGTTCAAATCCCGCAGTCCAATCGATCAAGGTCAAGGTTCTGCAACTGCAAGGTGCGGCACTAACTGAACTGCATCTGGCTGCGGATGGCTCGACGGCATTCGCACCGTTCGCGGGACTCACGGGAGCGGGGAACGGCATCAATCGTGATGGTCGTGTGGCGTTCGTGGATGCCGACGGAGATGGGAAGGCGGAGTTGGTGTTCGCGGCACTCGACCCGCTGACCAATCCGGCGAACGAGCAAGTTCGTGTTGGGGTGTACGCGATCAATCCCGCTGCATCGTCAAGCGCCGCCACAATTGTCAGCACCGGTCCAGATGCGGGCACCTACCGGACTGGCAACGCGGTGGTGGATCAGGCCATCACATCCGTCGCCGGAACCGGCTCACAACAGAACCTCGCGATGCTTACGGAGAGTGCGGCGTCAGGCATCGTCTAC
>JAIOPV010000292.1 GCA_021413735.1 Planctomycetota bacterium | reverse complement strand
GTTGGAACCAGCCTTGCTGTTTAAGTGACCAGGCCCGCAACCGTCGCCATTCTCGCCAGTTGCTGGAGGAAACTTCTGGGGTCTCCATGCACCATTGTACACGTCCAAAAGTTTAACATTCTTTGCGCGCCTCTCAGTAAGCCGCCCCGGCCCCGGAAACCCAAGCACATCATCCCGGCTGGACTGCGGGGCGTCTACGCCGAGGTCGTCGTCAAAGCGGTCGAACTTCGGGACCGTGGCCTGACCCACCCGGAGGTTTGCGAAGAGTGAACCGGCAGGGGTTCCGCACCCAGACAGGGAAGCGGTGGCGACACTCCAGCAGATCATCAAGTTGCTGCGGTCATTCCGTGAAATTGGTTGAACGGAGCGAATACAAGCAACGGCAGACGCCCGTGTATGTGTTGGTTGCCCTCCTACTGGTTATCTGGCGGGACGCCATCCTGGATGGGCTGAAGACGATTCTCGACTTCGGTAGAACGCTGATGGCTGAAGGTTCCGTTACCGTGAACCGACAGCACATACCCGCTTGGCTTGTAGAGCGTCCACAGTTCAGCGTCGGTATCCCGCTCGAACCTACGACATTGAAGGACGCATCCGAGATCGAAGACGAAGCGTGTCGCCCCCGTTTCTGGCTCAATTGCCACCGAGACGAGTTCTTGTCCAGCAAGTTGTGCCGTTGCCCGTTCAATTCGCCGGATTGACGAAGTACCAGTCGCCAGTTCAAGATCGTTGGAAGTCAACCGCCAGTAGCAGCAGTAAATCCACAGCCACCATTCCCCACGGACGGTCACCCGCCGCCGTGATGCCATTCGCTGGACGACTTCGGATTTCGAGTCCGTGCTGTACGGTTCTCGAACATCAAGCGACGGTTTGCCGAAGCTCATCGACAAGTTCAAGCTCCGGTCGTAACGAAGCCCCCAGCAAGGGTGTCCGTAGAGTGACTGTAACGACCTGTCGATGGCTTTCCTGTTCATGCGACGGCAACCCCTACTCGCCAATGACCTTGACCAGCACCCGCTTCGGGCGGTTGCCGTCGAAAATCTGCTCTCACGGCCCGAAGTCAAGCTTCCCATTCGTGATCGCCACGACGACCTCCCGACCCATGACCTGCCGCTTCAGGTGGGCGTCGGCGTTGTCCTCGCCGGTGCGGTTGTGATGATACACGTTCGGGTCCGGGTTGAACGGAGCGAGTGCTTCAAGCCACACACCGAAATCGGGGTGCAGCCCCCTCTCGTCGTCGTTGATGAAGACCGATGCGGTGATGTGCATGGCGTTCACCATCCCTGCTTGGGATACTCTTGACCAGCACCCACGCCATCCAGAAGAAGCCGCCCCGGCCCAGGAAGCCCAGGGACATCATCCCAGCCGAACTTCAGGGCGTCTACGCCGATGTCGCCGCCAAGGCGGGTGAACTGCGGCGGCAGGGCAAGACTCACATGGAGGTCTGCGAGGAACTGAACCGCCTGGGCTACCGCACCCGGACGGGCAAGCCCTGGCGGCACCCGCAGCAGATCATCAAGCTGCTGCGGTCGTTCGGCGGCGAAGGCTGACCCTGCTCCTCGAAGGGCCATCCACCGGACGGCTCATCGCCCTCGCTCTCCTGCCAGTCGATCACCTTCCGCTGCTCCTCGGAGAGGTGGATGCCCTCGCCCCGTTTCCGGGTCAGCTTCGCCCCGGCCACGTCCGCAGCGGTTCGACGCGGACAAGTACACGTCGGCAGTCGAAGAGGCTATGTGCAAGCGGCACGACAACCCCGGCGCGTTCCAGTGCGAAATGCAAAACGAACCCGAACCGAAGAACGCAATCGGGTCGGTGAGTGAGCTTTCGTCTGCCGAAATCATGCGTCGCACCAACACGCTTGACCGCTACACGGTGCCGAAGGAAACCACGCGGCTGACGGCTTTCATTGACATCGGCCTGGGCGTGTGTTGGTACGGTGTTGTCGCGTGGGACGAACGTTTCAACGGCTCACTGGTGGATGCCGGACCGTTCCCAAAGCAGACCCGCGAGTATTTCGCGGCACGCGACGCACGCCCCAGCTTGAAAGAGTCGTACCCGGCTGGGTACACCGACGAACAACTCGTTTACGCAGCACTTCGCGACCTGTCTGGGCAGATTTTGGGGCGAGTGTACCCGCGACAAGACACGGGCGAACCCGTTCGCGTCGGTGCGTGCCTGATCGACTCAAATTACCTGACGGATGCGGTGTTCCAGTTCGTGCGAGAGTCGCCGTATGGGGCGATTCTGTACCCGGCTCGCGGGTATGCGAAGACGTCGAACGCGCGGCCGATGAATGAGTGGGCCGTGAAGCCGGGGGAACGTGTCGGGCCGTGGTGGCGACTGGGCACACCGGCGAACGGATGCGGCCGGCTGGTCACTCACGACCCCGATTATTGGAAAACCTTCCTGGCTGATCGACTCCAGACGCCACCGGGCGGCGGCGGTTGCTTCTAACTGTGGGGCAAGCGGCCGGAAACGCACATGCTGCTCGCGGATCATCTCACGGCCGAGTATTCCAAGCTCGAAGGCAAGGTCGGTTTCGAGTTCTGCAAGTGGTATGCGTACCCAGACAAGCGGGACAACCACATGCTCGACGTTCTCGCGGGCAACTGCGTCGCGGCCAGCGTGTCGGGGCTGTGCTGGAACGTCGTGGCGGCTGTGGGGGATGTGCCGAAGCAACGAGAGACAAGGAAAGCCGTGAAGTTCTCCGAAATCGTGAAGCAAAAGGAAGGGCAGCGACCCCAATGGATGCGAGACAAGAATTGACACCGACCCAAATCGTGGAAATGTATGCTCGCTGGTGTGCTGGCGAAACGCCGTCGCGTCTGGCTCGTGATTTTGGCGTGCCGTGGTCCGAGATGATGCGGCACACCCGCGAATGGGTGCGCGGAAAGGTGCCGAACCCACCTGAACAGTCCAAGGAAGAAAGAAACGGAGAGGCAGTCAGAGGCTCAACAACAGTCAATCATCCCAAAATTTGGGATCAGTGGAACAATCTGGGTTCGTGTCAAATTCGAGAGCGTATGTACCCTTCGGGGCGACCCTGATCTTCAGCCCGTACCATGCGGGCTTATCCCCACTCTCCATCAATCTGCTCAATTCGCTGAAGATATCCTCCATTTGATCCGGAACGTTTTCGAGTGAGGTGTCTAACAAAGGGGTGCTGCTCCCATCCTTCAGCACAGCCCGAACCTTGGAAATCCGGGTTCCGGGAGTCCATCGCAGATCGGCGACGATGGCCTGCCATTTGATGTCGAGCTTCAGCTTGCGAACCTTGGCCACGAAGAGCTTGGCCATTTCATCAACTCGCGGATCATGGGGCTTCTGTGCTTCGGCCATGTGTGTTGCTCCGGAGAGAGTGTTGGTATTCACCCCGAAGGGGTGGGACAACATAGCCCAGGGCGAAGCCCTGGGTCCACGTCGATTACCACCAATGCACACCGAAGGGGTGCGACACGGTCACATTGTCCCACCCTTTCAGGGATCGCGTGCGCCTCTCTTCGTTCGGCAAAAGTGAACTGGTAATCAGTCCAGGCGGAAGCGGTGGATTCACCACAGTTGGTGTGAGTGGGCGTTTCTTAGGGGATGGAAACAACTCGCATCACGACGCGGTCGCTCGACGCCGCCGACTCATGTCCTGAACCCAACGCATGCACCGATGATGCGATTTTCGGCGCGATGCTCACTCCACCGTGGCGATGCCTGAATCCCGGCATGGGATCGTCCATTCACCGCACGGCATCAGTCCATACCGCCGCGTGTCGTTGAGTCAGCAACTCTTCACAGCACCGAACGCCGCAAAGCAAACGTTCTTGTGCAGCACTTCTACCTGGGCGAACCCGACTTCTCGGAGCAGGTCGAGTTGGTAGGTCAGTGGGCGAGGGGTGTCTTCGCGCTCGACGTAAGCGAAGACGTGATCCCGGTAGTCATTGCCCTTCAATCCGGAGAGGTACTCGCCGTACCGCCCCCACATCAGCTTCTGAACGGCCGGGATCGTACTCTCCACCAGATCGAACACCCACACAGACCCGCCCGGCCGCAGTGCCCGGTGGAACGCCGTGAACACGGTTCGCCATTCCTCGTCGGCGCGCAGGTGGTGCAACACCGCAGCGGCGACCACGATGTCGAATCGACCTTCGCCAAGTTCGACATCGCGAATGTCACCCTGAATCGCCGTGACCGTTCCGGAGGTGGCCCGGCCCACCCGCTCGGTCGCCCGGTCGAGCATCGGGCGGCTTAGGTCGATCAGCGTCACGTCGATGCCGGGCAGGTATTCGAGCAGCTTGAGGGTGTAGTTCCCCGCGCCGCAACCCACATCCAGGGCGTGGGGCGTCGTGGCGGCAGCGGCCAGGGCGACGAGCGTCATCGCCAGCGGCGCATCAACCGTGGCGGACTGGCCTGTTTCGAGGTTCGAGAAGCGCTCCACGTCGGCATCGAAGCGTTGCCGGATTTCATCGACCGTCGATTTCATCGTGTGCCCCGCATATTCGACCGAAAATCGTTGTGTAATCTTGGGTGTGACGCCCGAACCCTCACCCGCAGGCCGGATGGCCTGTATTAACGCCACCCTACGGCAAGCCGTGCGGCTGCCGGTGTCGTCAGCGGCTCGCCGCCCCCGTCACCAGTGCGACCTTGCCCTTCACAACGTCGCTCACCCCACCCGCCTCGCCACCACGAACCACGCCCTCGGCCCACCGTCGGCGAAACCACTGTCGTTCGGGTCGGGGCGGACCTCGTAGCGGGAAGGCTCGACACTCTCCACGACCCAGCCCTCGGCGAAGGCGTCCCCAAGCTCCTTCCGGGACACTCGCCTCGGTCCATGGTTGCCCGGCTCGGCGTCACTGAAGCAGAGAAGGAACAGCCGACCGCCCGGCTTCAGGACCGACGCCAGTCCCTCGACGTACCGCCGCCGATCTTCGTCGCTGAAGACGTGGAACAACCCGCTGTCGATCACGTTGTCGAAGACTTCAGAGAGTTCCTTGAGGGCCAGGGCGTCCATGACATGGAAGGTGGCATTCACGCCCCGTTCGTCCGCCTTCTGTTTGGCCCATTTGACCGGCTCGGCCAGGAAGTCGATGCCCGTGACCTTCTGACCACGGCTGGCGAAGAAGAGAGCGTTCTCCCCGGAACCGCACCCGGAATCCAGGATCGAACCACTGATCCGGTCGGCCACGTCGAGGAACGCTTTCTGCGGCCTGCCGATTTCCCAGCGGGGTTGACCGGCGTAGAGTTCCACGAATGTATTGCGGTCGGTTACGGGCATTGCTGCCTCCGATATCTGCCCGTCCTTCGATCAGCGGGTAGTTTATCGCTGTGAGCCACAGCCGCACCACGAGTGGGTGTTGCTCGACCCGGTGATCCAGTTGTCGATCACGGCGAGGGACCGTCGAGGAAAGGAACAACGAACATGAGCCACCCCGAAAACCCCACCGTGCGGGTTGCCGTGGTGCAAGCGGCCCCGATTCTATTCGACACCCCCAGGACACTACAGAAGCTCGCCGACCTTGCCGCTGATGCCGCACAGAAAGGGGCCGAACTCGTCGTCTTCCCGGAGGCGTTCGTTGGCGGTTACCCGAAGGGGCACGACTTCGGAGTCAGCCTCGGCATCCGCTCGCCCAAAGGCCGGGACGAGTTCCGCCGCTACTTCGAGAGCGTCATCGAAATACCGGGTCCGGGGGCCGAGTCCATCGGCGCTGTCGCCAGGGACCACGGCATCCATCTCGTGGTTGGCGTGATCGAGCGGGAAGGCGGTACGCTGTACTGCTCGTCGGTGTTGTTCGGGTCGGATGGCACGTTGCTCGGCAAGCACCGCAAGCTGATGCCGTCTGCGATGGAGCGAGTCATCTGGGGTAGCGGCGACGGCTCTACGATTCCGGTCATGTCCACGAAGCTCGGCAGGATCGGGTCGGTGATCTGCTGGGAAAACTACATGCCCCTGTTGCGGACGGCGATGTACGCAATGCACCGCGAAAAACGATCAAGTAATTGCGACTCGGAATTGCAGAACAAAACCCGACAGTCGGGAGGCTCCATGCCCCCTGTGGAACGACAACTACGATACTTTCTCTTCTTGATGCGAATGGAAAAGCCACCGGTGAAAAATCCAGCGGCTGGGAAAGGCTTTCAGGGAAGGGGCAGGTGAGGAGCGGATGTTAACCGAGGACATCCGACAGAACGACGACGTTGGCCGGACCCTGGAAATTCCGCGATTGCCTGCGTCAACATTTTTTAGAGACGAGCGTAGTTGTTTTTACGCTTGAACGTCGTCTGAGTACCAAAGTGACCCGCAACATATCCAATCATTGCCCTGTTTCCGTAACCATACCCATAAGGTTCCACCCTCAAGATGAAAAAAATTTAGCGGTCTAAATTCCAGTGTTCTTATTGGCTCATTCATTGGAGCAGTTGAAGAGATCATGTTGCCGACGAGGATATTTTCATCAAATTCACGAACAGGTTTCCCATATTCAAATAGTATTGCATGCTCACTGATTCCGATTAGGGTGTGGGGAACTACATCGGGACCAAACAATCGCTGCTTAATTCCACAGCACCAGCTATACACAACCAGAACGAATGCACAAGCGAATACAGCGATTTGTTTTTTGTTTTGGATCATTGCATGTCCTGACTCGTGAATAGCCCAATGCCCGGATCGTACACCCGTGCCCCTGTCAAAATAACTCCCCAGCACAGCATCGGACTCCATCCCCTGGAACCCGAACCGATCACTCAAGCTCCCACCCGGCAGCAAGTTGCCATACGCATCGAACGTTGTGGCCTATACGGAATGCTGTCCGCTGATTGGTGGTAAATCGGTGGTGGAATTCTCCCCTCGCCCGGAAGATTCTCAGACAGTCCGAGGCCGAATCGAGTAGCCGAACGGCAACCCCGCGTTCTGGCGTTACCGCCGCTGGCCATGCAGTTCTGGAAAGTGCCTCGGACGCGGTTGCCGCTGTACGCTGCACATGACCCGCTGACGTTCGGGGCACCGGCTCGGACTCACTCCTTCGTGTGAACCTTCCGGACAAGCCCATCATCAAAATGCATGGGCCGTGTGGGCAACACCCACACGGCTCGGCTTTGTTCATCGGGCGGTTTACTTCAAGACCTGGAACGTGGAAGGCTCACGGCACCGCCGGCCAGGGGATGGCCGTGCATGTAGCGGAACCGCGTTTGCGAGGTTGTCCCAGACCGCTACATGCACGGCCATCCCCTGGCCGATAGCGGTGCTGGAACAGCCTTCCCCGATTCACATGACAAGCCATTCGCTCAGGCGACGCAACATCGCCCTGCTGCAACGCAGCGAGCTAAACCAAAACCCGACGAACAGACCGAGAGTAACGCGGCGATTAGGACTGATGCAAACACCAAAACCATTCCGGTCGCGATTCACCCCATCCCATCAGAACAACCTTCCCTGCCCTCTCGCGTCCGGCGGCGCGTGAAACCGCGAGCAATCATACGCCGGCAGCCCGCCATCCAGCCCGTACTTCCTCGCGAACACCGCGAACATCGCCCCGATCTGGTTGGCCATCTCACCTGTCCCCGACATCCGTCGCCCGAACTCCGTCTCGTTCAACTTCCCACTCCGAATGTCTCGGATTCGGCTTTCAACACGCCCCTTCCGGTCCGGTAACGCCCGCCCCAGCCACTCCAGGAACAGCGGCGCGACCGACAGCGGCAACCGCACCAACCCGTAGCCCGCAGCCCGTGCACCGGCTTCCTTCGCCGCCGCCAAGATCGCGGGGATTTCCGAGTCGATTAGCCCAGGTATGACGGGAGTCACGAGAACTCGAACTGGCACGCCCGCAGCGGACAGTTCGCGAACGGCCCGAAGTCGAGCTTTCGGCGAAGCGGCCTGTGGCTCCCTTGCTCGTGCCAACGCAGCGTCCAGGGTGGTGATGCTCACGTTCACGTGCACAAGGCCACGAGCCGCCATCGGTGCGAGGATATCAAGGTCGCGGAGAACCAATGCACCCTTGGTGATGATGCCCACGGGCTGGTTTGCCCCGGCCGCGACTTCCAGGCACTGGCGGGTGAGGTTGAACTCGCGCTCGCACGGCTGGTACGGGTCGGTCACTCCGGACAAAGCGATGGGTTCGGGAACCCACGAGTTCTGAGACAGGAAGTGGCGGAAGAGTTTGGGTGCGTCGTGCTTGACGACGATCTTCGTCTCGAAGCCCAGGCCCGCGTCGTACCCCAGGAATTCGTGCGTCGGTCGCGCGTAGCAGTACGAGCAGCCGTGTTCGCAACCCCGGTACGGGTTGAGGCTGAACCGGAAGCCCACGTCGGGGCTGTCGTTCTCGGTGATAACGGACTTGGTGCCGCGATCCGGGATGAACTCCGTGGCCGGGTTCGAGCGGACGATGAGTTCGTCGGCGATGTCGGATTCGAGGACGTCGAGGGCGAGAACGCGGGTGGTCTTATCGAACCGGGACGGCAGATGGATGGCCGAGCCACGGCGCGTCGAATATATACGTTTGTCCCCCATAGAGGTATTGTACTGGCCGAAGTGGCTGGAGGGCACCTCACTTATCAGGCTTCGATGCCGACACCTCGACCTTCTTCCCACGGAGTACGCCGACCGTGTGCTTCTGGCCGAGTTTTTGAGTGCCGGTGCTGGCGGGGATAATCACCACCTTCTCAAGTTTCGTGGTCAAATCGACGTTATCGAGGAATGTGAATCCCCCGTCGCTCACCGTGCCGACCCGCAGTCGCCGCTCCAACTCCAACTTCTTCCCACGCAGCATCGGGTCCGAGTGTGGTCGGAGAGTGACAACCAGGACAAAATCGGCCCGGTGGAGCTTCCCTCCCGTTTCCGGTTTGGAATCCCCTTCCTGCGTGAATTGACCACCTTCGGCGTCGAGGAAGACGCTCTGCTTTCCAACCGTCCAGACCTGAACCCGGTAAACCGCCAAGTCGCCTGGAGGCTCCAAGACGGGATCAACTTTAACCCGATACTCGGTCGGGCCAAGTTTATCATCAAACATTGGCGGTTCATTTCCTTTCGAGACGACCGCTGTTACAACGGCCACGCAGATTATGAGTCCCAACCGCATCACAAGTTCTCCCTCGAAAGTTGGTGGCAAACCAGCAGGCGTGACCAGTCGAGCAAATCGACTCGAAGGTGTCGCTGAATAAGGCCGCGCCGCGTGGTTGTGACCCACGCAACCCGGCTGTGTCCATCGCGGTGGTCTACTTCAAAACCTGGGTCGCGGAAGGCTCACGGCACCGCCGTTTCATCCAAGAGCTTAACCCTGGCGGAACGACGGTTCGCGGAGTTGTCCCAGACCGCCGGGGTTACGCTCCCTGGATGAAACATTGGCGGTGCTGGAACAGCCTTCCCCGTGACGCAAGACAAGCCATTCGCTCAGGCGACGCAACATCGCCCTGCTGTAATGCAGCGAGCTAAACCTCCCGATGAACACTCACAGATTAACGCGGCGGGCGGGACTGACTCAAGCACGAAAGCCATTCCTGTCGCGATTCACCTCAGCCGGTCAGAACAACCTTCACTGTTCTCTTGCGTCCGGTGGCGTGTGAAACCGCGAACACTCATACGCCGGCAGCCGTTATGAGTGGAACGAGTTACTTGTCTTCTGTCAAAATGGTGGAGTGGCGGGCGGGGTAAATTCAGCAACGACCTGAGCAGCCTCGTCGCGGCGTTCAGGATTTTCCGAGAACCAAATCGAGTACCCAGCACCCGCGATAATGCGGCTCATCGCTGCGAAGGTGATTCAGGATGTTGTCGTTTTCGCACCCAGCGTCTTGCAGTGCGTCGGCCAGTATCGGCATCACTGAGAAATCGCTATCTTCGTACATCTGTTTCGCGAGCAAAACTGCCGTCGTGGTTCGCCACTCCATCGAGAACGCCACAGGTCGAAACGGGTTCCCCACGATGTCACGGAGAATGCAAGCGAATGCGGGTCGCACGGTCCCCGCCGTTCCGCGACGTTCGACCGCTTGCGTCGCCCAGTGCAATGCCCACCACGCCGGGTCGTCGCGGGTCGCCGTCTCAATGATCGCTTGAACCGCGTGACGCTGTGCGTCATCGAACGCAGTCCCGTACTCGAACTCGTCCCAATCCTCGACAACCGTGTCCCTCGCCCGCCGCAGATCGTCGGGCGATGTGGCACCGTCCGCGAATGCCTCAATCACATCGAGTGAGTGGAGGCTGTTTGAGTCAATCAGGAGTCCTCGAATCCGGCGGCACACCGCGACGGCGAAAAGGTACTGCTGGCGGGCACTCAACTCGAAGTGGCCGGAGCGGAACAGCAACTCCGGGTCGGTATTCAGGAGCCATTCGCTTTCGGTCACGGTTCACTCCTTGCCGAGCAACGCGTCGATGACCCAACAGCCACGGACGTGTTCGCCCAGCTGTCGGCAATGGTTCAGCACGTCGCAGTTCTCGCAGTCTGCATCCTGAAGGGCATCGGCCAGAATGGGCATCGGGGAAAAGTCACGCGACTCGTACAACCCCTGTGCGATTGCAACGACCGTGGACGTGAGCCAAGATTGATCGAGCGCGACCGGGCGAAACGGATTGCCGAAGATATCGCGAATGATTTCGGCACATGCTCGGCGTACAGGTTGAAGTTCTTCGGGAGGGATGTTGAATTCATACTCTTCTGGCTCACCACCCACGTGGAAGATGATGTGAGCGACTGCGGAGTAATGTGCGCGGGTACCTGACCAACCACGCAGGGCCAACGGAAGAACGTTCCACTCCGCCTTGCTCTGCATGCCATTGAGAGATTCCACATCCGTCTCGCCAGCACACACTTTATCTACCACATCGGCCCAACGCTTTATATCAGGAGTCAAGAGGTCCGGACGGCCGGACAGAATTCGAGACGCGTAGAAGAGGATTCTGCGATCTCGCGGGTCAACACCAACATGGGCGAGCATTGGCGTCGGGTCAGTCGCCGCCAGCCATTCCATTTCAGTCATGGTCTCACGCTTTCCCAAGCACCATGTCGATCAACCAGCACCCTCGAACGTGCGGTTCTTCACACTGACAGTGAGCGCGGATGGTGGGTTCATCGCAACCAGCATCTTGAAGGGCGTCCGCAAGGATTGGCATCGTTGTGAAGTCTCGCGATTCGTACATCTGCCGGGCGAGCGAGACCACAGTTGACGTCAACCAAGCAGGATCAACCGTGACGGATCGGAAGGGGTTCCGGAGAACACACAGTATGAGTGAACGGGCGACGTCCGCGCGCTCCCTGAACTCTGGGCCAATCTCGACCTGATGAAGACCTCCCAACGACCACGCGATTGTTTTCCGGATACTCTGGTCGAGTTCGTCGTCTCGCGCCAGGACCATGTTGGCAATGGACCAGTCTCCGAGATAACCCCACCCCTCTTCGCAAAGACGCTCAAGTGTCTTGCTGCCGTCGAGGAACTCGTCACCGAGGTGTGCAACGTGCTTCGACCCTGCGTAGTCCGGTTGCGTTTCGAGGAACTTCGCGTAGGCCACGGCCAGCAGTCGCAACTTCCGAACCGAAGCCGGAGACAACTGCTTGATGTGGTACATCATCAAGGTAGGGTGCATCGCAAGCCATCGCGATTCGGTCACCGCTCGCCCTCTCAGTATCTGGCACCGCGATTATTGTTCCGCAGTGTGCAGTCATGTTAAGGACGCGATGTAAGGGACACGACCCGAAATCGGCTCGACTTTTAGACTGGTGCGACGGTCGGGAATGCTGCCGACCCACGCGCATCGGCAGCCCCAGTGCAGTAATCCGAAACTACGACTCCACCCGCCACTCCCAAAGCCAATCACAGCGACTGCGTTGAAGTTTCGGGCGTCCCCGCGACCCGATCCATCCCAGGCCGAATCCAGCCCCGCAACCGGCCCTTATCGTTCCTGATCGCAGCCACCAATCCACTTCGTTCCATCACCTTGAGTCGATCACCGGCAGTTCGTACCGCGATCCCGGCCCTCACAGCGATCCGGGCGGTCGCAGCCCCCCGCTCCTCCAATCGGCGGAAAACGTAAGAGGAGTGTTCTATTCTTCCTCTTACGTTTTCCGCCGATTTGGATTCAGCCAGTTCAGCGTCCACCGCCGCCAGCAAATCCTGGTACTTCGGACGCAATGCCGGTGGGCATACCGACAGAGGCAGTCCAAGTTCAAAATCGGTCATCAGCACAACAGGCACTGCCACGCTCACCAGCCGCCGGCGCAACGAATCTTCCACCAACTCGCGGTAGGCGCTCTGCCACGCCGAATGACGATACCCCTGTTCCGCCACCGCAATTTCTGCCCCTGCGGCATCACGTCCCGTCCAAGTGTGAGTTCCCCAATCGCCATCCGTGCGTGCCGAATCACCATCACCGGCCTGAATCAACCGCCGTCGCACTGAACCCGGCGGAACCCCTGGTACGCCGAACCCTACCACCCGGTCGAAAGCGGGCAGCCTGCCGCCGCAATCACCGTGCCATGGAACCAGATTCACCAACGCGGCCTCCGTGGGTTCCAGCAACTTCACGACTTCAACTGCCAGCGCTTCCGCCATCGTCCGCCGTCCCGGCAGTAGCACGCACAGCCGCTCACCCGGATGCCGGGCCAGAAAACCACGCAACAGCGACACCACAGCCCCAGGCCGCTGGCGAGCGACCCGCCGCCGTGGAATCTGAATCGCACGCTCACGCCACGCAGGCGGAACCACCGTCGTGATGTCCGTTGCCGTCAAACCCGTGTCTGCCAACCCACCACGCCTCAGCACCTCCACAGCGAATACGGTGACGTTCGGAGGCACGCACGGCAGCCAGACGCCCACCAGCAGCAGTCCGTCGCCGCACTCACCGGGGTGCAACTCCAACGCCCGCAGTCGCCCGCTCGCGGCAGCCGTGAGCAACCGAATCAGCCCGCCCGGTAACGCGGGCGCTCGGCAGTCCGCACCCCGCAACGCACCCCACAATGTCACGCCCCAGAGCGATGGAGGCTTCTTGGAACTTGGCAGCGGGATCGCAACTGGAATCCCTGCCGCCAGTCTCGTGGAAACGGCTTCCGCAACATCGCGGAGTGACTGCCACCAAGCTCCCGGACGCCCCCGGAAGCGAGCATTCTTCGCCGCCCGGCCCGCTGCGTCTGCAATAACCGCTAAATGTTCGCGGCGAACTCGGCACACGGCCGCGTGGGGAGCCAAGACGTCCAGGGCATCACGCAGGAGAAACACCGCATCGACGTCCTTCGCCATCTGGGCTAGGTTCCCGGCCGCACGAGCCGACGACACAACCCGGTGGTCGGCACGGCTCGCGAGTTCCATTTCCTTCTGGTACACGCACGTGCCGTCCAGGTTGTGGGGACAGGACGGGCAGACCGCCGAACCCGCCGCGAGGCCGGTTTGCTGCGCCAGTTGAACTTCGCGAATGTTCTGGCAGTTCGCCGCAGTTCGTTTCGGGTACTGCGCGACGTGCGTACCCGACCCGACACCGGTTCGCAGTGTTGACGCGGCGGCATCAACCTCGTGCCCCGACCGCAGGACGGTGAGGCTGCGGCGGATGCCGGCGTTGGCAATCGTCTGACGCACGACGTGGGCGGGGTGATCGGGCGGGTCTTGGTCGATGTACACGGCCGGCCCGCTGCTGTGAGCAGAAGTCCACTGCACGGCGCGCGGGAGTGAGGCGTCGGTTTCGGCCAGTTCACCTTCGTGGAGGCGATCCATGCGGGCGAGTTGTTCGGCCGTTGATTCGTGGGGCGGCTCAACGGTCGGTTCGGGGCCAGCGTCCGGCGCGGTCTCCGAAGGCGAAGCCGGCGCGGTTGCGGGAGGAGTTGGCTCACCCGGCATGTCGAGCAGCGCGAGCAGCGGCACAAGTTCGGCGTACTCTTCAGGTGTGAACGGTGGCGTCCGGGCGGCTGGCTCGTAAACCCGCGTGCAACCGCTGACTGCCTTGCGAAGCGTTGGCTCTCGATAGCTGGAGCGATTCCACTTGGGACGGAACAACCCGGAGCGGCGGAACGCTGAGTCCATCTGGCCCGCGTTCCGGCGGCACCAGAATGCAAGGATCGAACACAACGCCATGTCGGCCGCGCTCTGCGACTCGTAGCCGCCACAGTCACCGGCCCACAGTCGCTTGAACTTGTCCCCCTTCGGGCCGGCGGACGCCAGCCGGACCACCTCATCGACACTCAACCCGCCGGCGTCCGGGACAGCGTCATCGAAAACGACTGACGCGGTCGCAGCGGAAGCCTTTGTCACAGCTTTCGGTTGCTGCGGTGGCTTGATTGTGCCGAACGTCTGCGTGTAGAGGCGGAGTAGTGCTGCGGGACGTTCGTTGACCGTCTCCGGCGTGCCGGGCAGGTGGTGGCCCGTGACCGTGAAGACGCGATCACGGTCGTACATTTCCACGTCGCCCTTCTTGCGGCGTGGTCCCGGAATCTCGCCCTTCAAGAACACCTTCACGCCTGTTGCACTGGGACTGATTTCGGTGTACGAGTCGAGCGATTCGACGATGGGCTGCGCCCAGTCTTTCAGGCACTTGGCGACTGGATCATACGAGTCGTCGAGGTCCACGCCGCAGAACGGGTCTGCTTCTGAGAACACGAAACTGATGCCATCTGCACCATGATCCTCGAAGTAGTACAGCAACGCACACCCGAACTTCGTCCACGTCATCGGGTCCGTTGACTTGGCGTTGCCTCCGTGTTCGGGACTGAGCCAGTTGCACGCAACAGTCGGTACTTTCGTCCAGCGGCGCGTCTTGTCCTTGCCGATTGTAAGCTCGTATCGCCACGCCACCCAGTTCGGCTGGCGTTGCAATTCCATCGGGATACCATCGTGTTCCACACGCAGGGGCGTGGGCCGTTTGGGCGACCGCTCGATGGCGTGCTTGGAGCGTGGTGCGCTGTCCGCCAAGCGATCTGGCGTGGCCTCGTTGCGCGAAGGGGCTGATGGAGCTACCATGTGTGTGTCATCCGGAAGGGGTGGCAAGAAATACGACAACCGGGGGTGGCTCCCCGGTTGTCGGCGTTTATGGGTTAGTTGGCGACGCGAAGAGGAAGTCGGCCCGTGGCACGGAGTGCTTCTTCAACGCGGATCACCTCGTCGGGGGCCAGGAGACGGTAGCCGCCGGCACGCTGTGGCGGTTTGGCGAGTTCGCGATCAACGGTGCGGCGGACCGCCCAGACTGGCACGCCGAGACGGCGAGCCAAGTTTCCGGTCGTACAGAAGTCGATCATGGTGTTTTCCTTTGGTGTGTCGGTTAGCGAACTGACAGCGACGCGAGTGTAGCTCCGGGGCGACGACAGACCCAAGGGCAGGTCGTCGCCCGGCGGTGCGGTGAGCGCTGTCGAGCGATGCGGGGTTGTCGGGGATCGGTGCGTTGAGTTGTTGTTCTCAAACGCACCGACTTCGCTGCCGCGCCACCGATCTCAATCTCGACAGTCTAAAAATCCAGCCGAAATCGAATCGCCACTCATGCGGCACTCGCCATTGGTGCGGGCGTGATGGTCTCTGCTACCGTGGTCACGGGAATCGGCAAGGTCGGTGCAGAACCCGTCACGATGAGTTGCGTCGCCGTGGACACCTTGCCTTTGAGTGTCTTGGCGATGTTGAAATACGTCGCACGGCAACCGTGCTTGTCGGCGACGAACGCGTTGACACGAGCCTCTTCGCTCTCGAACGACGAGTCTGCTTTCAGCAACACGACCGCCGCCTTGCTTGCTGGCAACTTCCAACGGCTCAAGATCATCGCCTTCCAGTCCAGGCCAGCCGCCTTGAACTGTGCCGCTGTCGTGTAGGTTCGGAACGAAGGTGTTCCACTCAACAACGCAATGCTCTCGCCAATGAAGTCATGAACTTCTTGATCCCA
>JAIOPV010000019.1 GCA_021413735.1 Planctomycetota bacterium | reverse complement strand
TCCCGGCTGTGCTTGTCCCCGTCCTCCAGCCCGGAACCCCACATCATGATGCAATTGTCGAGCAGCGTGCCATCGCCTTCGCGCAGGGCGGCCATCTTCTTCACCATGTGGGCAAACTGCGCGATGTTGAACGCGGTGATGGCGGCGACGCGGCCCTTGGGTTCCTCCTTGTTCTGGTGATGTGTGTAGGAATGGTGTTCGCCGCTGAAGCCGAGTTCGGGATACGAGACGCCGTTCGGCGTTGAGCCGATGTAGGTGCTGACTCGCGTGACGTCGGCCTGGAAGGCGAGCACGTTCAGTTCGCACATGACCTGCATGTACTCGCTGCGCTTGTCACCCTCTGGAATTTTGATCTCAATGGGTGGAGAGTCCGACGATTTGTTCTTGCTCGCGGGAACGCCAGACTTCGCCTGAGCCGCCTCCTTCTGTCGATGTTCGATTGCGGCAATCCGGCGTTCGACCGAGCGCACGCTGTCGAGGTATTCGTCGAGCTTGTCTTGATCTCCCTTCGGCAGTCGCCGTCGCAGGTCGCGGGCCCCGTCGAGGACCAGGTCCAACATCTTCCCGTCGAGCGGGTCGGCCTGTGTGGGCTGATCTGATTTGCTGGTCTTGCCGAAGAGGCGATTCAACACGGCGCGGGGGTTGATCTCCGCGGGCAAGGCTTGCTTTGGGGAACTGAAGCTGCAATGGGTGTAATACCCCTCGTTCAGCCCCTCTTGGTTTTCCTTGTGCGTCTGCGGCATCGTGGCCAGTTCGAGCGACGGCAACGCGGTCAAGTGGCCAAGTTCGCGGCAATCTGGTCCGCGGAGATGCCGATGTCGATCTTGTTGCGATGGGTCGCATTGGGCAACTTGGCGGTGAGCCAGGTGGAAAGTTCGAGTGCGTGCGGTGCCCCATTGAACGGGGCGATGGGAACCCCGGAGATCCCCTTGACCATGAGGCATCGGTCGAGCACCGGCTTCAGGGGTTCGAGCGCGGGCGGCGGCGCGGTCAGGAACGTCTCCGGCGATTTGGGCCAGAACTGGTCCATGACCACGCCGTGGGGCATGTACATGAACCCGAGTCGCACGGGTGGCTTGACTGGTTTTGGCCCGGCGTCGGCCCAGCCCATGCAATCGAATAGAGGCAGGGCGAGCGAGGCCCCAAGGCCCCGGAGACACGTTCGCCGACTGAGGAGGAATTTACTTGGCATTGGTGGGTGCAACCTGGCGGTTCAGGAAGGGGTAGCTGGTAACGATTTCAATGACGAGCGACTGCATGCCGTACTTATCGCGGGCGAGGCCCCCGTGACCGGGGACCGGGCGGAGTTCGGTCAGAGAAATCGCCGTCGAATCGACTGCCGCGGGACGGTACGTGAAGGTGTTCTGCAAGAACAACTGCCTTCTTCCCGCGTGGCACAAGGCACCCGGGGTCTTGGGCCACCTGATGATGGACGAAATCCTCGTGAACCCGACCGAGGCGAACAAATAGGCGGCGTCAGCCGTGTCAGCCCCCGATTCTACGAGGCCTTGCCGTCCGCAATCCACTTCCCCACTCCGAGAGGTCTCTCATGAAAATCGCGCTGGCGTATCTGTCCTCAATAACACTCGCCCTTGGGTTCCTAACCATCACGCCTGCTGTTGGCGGCGGATCACCCGAATTAAACCCGACTCAACGATCCGGTGTACCCACCGAACGAATTGGTCTTGATACCAAGCCTCTGCAAGACGGTGACGAAGAGCTTCGCCAGTGGAAGCTCTTCCACTTCAACCTTGCCTTGCCAGCCAGTATCCGTGTCGATTCCTGCGCCGGCCTGATTGTCTTCATTTCCCTTGCCGAACTTGAGATACCGACCATTGATGAAGCCGAGGTTCTTACCACCGGCGGAAATGATCGGATAGTTGCGTGAGAGGTGGAAGCTGCTGGACGCCGAGCCGTGCATGGCGAACGTGTTGTCCAGCATATTTCCTTTGCCGGTCGGCTCTTGAGTATCCTTCAGGCGCTGCACGAAGCGACCGAATTCTTCGGCCTGATAGCGATTATAGGTGCCAAGGTTCTTCCAACCGTTGGGCTTCTTGACCTCATGAGTCAGGCCATGAGCAGCACCAAGCCCCACGGCGAGTGAGAGCAGATCGTGTGGACCTTCACCATTCTCTCGACCCAACTGAAATGTCGCCACGCGGGTCGAATCGCTGAGGAAGGCGAGATAGATCAGTTCATACATCGTCTGGAAATAGAGTTTGGCTTCTTTGGGTTCGGCATTCAGATGCAAGTTACGGGTATCGACTTTGGGAATCGGCGTATCGATCCACTTTTGGGCCTTCGCTAGTTTCAACTCGGTATCGCGCACCGCGTCGAGATACTGCTTGAGGGTCTCTTGATCTTTGCTGGAGAGCTCGCGTGCCAGTGAGCGAGTATGGTCGGTTAGGAGATCCAGGGCACTTTTGCTTCTCGCCAGTCTTGCGGCCGCGTCTTTGCCACTCGTCACGAACAGCATATCGAAGATTTCTTTTGGCTTATTCATCGCCGGGATTGGCCGCCCTTCACGATTGAAGGACTGAGTCTGGGCGCCACGCGGACCGCCAACACCCCCGTTCGTCGACATCACCAGCGAAGAGTGTCGAGTGAAGTCGCCCGCGTACTCCGCATAGACCTGATCGAGAGAGATCGAATTCTGATACGGACCCGAACCGCCGATGAGCGCGCCCGTCAAATACTGATCGGCATTCGAATGGCCGTGGATCTGTCTTGCGGCCGGATGCGATAACCCGGAATAAATCGTGATGTCGTTCCGCAACGGTTGGAGCACATCGAGCACTTTCGTCAATTCAAAGTCCTTTTCGCCACCCCGAGGGAACCAGCACCAGTCCTTCCACGCCGGGTCGGACTTGAGCGGTATGCCCACGCCATCTGGGTGATAAACACTAAGAAACCGCTTTGGAGTCTCGTCTGAACTTGGAGCACCCGCAGCAAACGTTTCAAACCACGGCAGTGCCAGAGCCACCCCGGTACCACGAAGAAACGTTCGTCGGCTCAGCGATTCGGATTTGATATTCATCGTCTGTTCCTGACACTTACTTCGAGTTAAAGAGGTTACTGTTAACGATCAGGTTGATCAGGTCGCGCAGACCGTCACCGCGTCGTCGGAACTGCGCGGTCAAGTTATCGATTTCAGCGCGGTCGCCAAAAGTGAGTGGCCTGCCAAGTCCGTAGGCCGTCAACTTATGCACCATCGCTCGGGCAAATTGATCTTGTCGGTCCGTCAGTAGATATCGCTTCAGCCCATCCATCCCAGCCAACGTCTGCCGATTGAACAGTTCTGATGTCGCATCGACGGGCTTGTTCTTGATGTGCGTCCGGAAGACTCCGAGGGCATCGTAGTTCTCAAACGCGATTCCCCACGGGTCGATCCTGGAGTGACACGATGCGCAGGCCGCCTTGTTCCGGTGATCGGCGATCCGTTCTTTCAAAGTCATTTTGAGAATCTCAGGGTTCGTCAGGTCAACTTCCGGGACATCCGGCGGAGGTGGTGGCGGCGGATCGTGAAGGATGCGTTTCAACATCCACACGCCCCGTTTCAGAGGATGAGAATCCTTGCCATCGGAGTTCATGGCGAGGATAGCAGCCCCCGTCAAAAGGCCGCCGCGATTCATTTGCGGGGCGATTGGCACTTTGCGGAAATGAGGACCGTAAACCTTCTGAATCCCATAGTGTGCCGCCAGCCGTTCGTTGACCACGGCGTAATCCGAATGGATGAAGTCCATAATGCTGTGGTTGTGCTTGAGGACTTCCTCGAAGAAGGCGATCGGCTCTTCCTGGATCGCCTCTTTCAATGGGCCCTCCGGGACATGCGTCACACTGTTCAGGCCATCCAACCCCAGCCATTGCTCGACGAAATTCTGCGAGAATCGTCTCGCCCGCGGGTCCCCCAGCATGCGTTTCACTTGAGCCGCCAGAACCTCTGGCTTTCTTAGTGTGCCCTGCTCCGCGAGTTTCAAGAGTTCTTCATCCGGTATGCTCGACCACAGAAAAAAGGACAGACGGCTGGCTAACTCCAGTTCACTGATCTTTGCTGGCGTTTTCTTCTCGTCGGTCGTCGCTCGTTGTGTCAGGTAAAGGAACTCGGGCGTGGCCAACGCCGTCGCCAGCACTTCCACCATCGTATCTTCGAAAGTCGAGAATTCTGGCCGGTACTTCGCAAACAGTGCCATGAAATTGTCCACTTCCTGCGAAGTGACCGGGCGACGCCAAACGCGTCGGAGGAATCGATTCAGCACTTCTCGACCATATACCTTCTCGTCGCGATTGTTCTCGCTCTCGAAAAAGATGTCGGTATGCGTTTTTGGCGGCCATTGCTCGAAGAACGGTGCGCTGATTTCGATGTAGTCGATCAGGACTTTGAGACGCTCTTCCCCTCCAGTTGCATTGGATACATTGCGAATGTGCAGGAACTCATCCCTTCTTGGAAACGTCGTGGCGAGTTTCCGAAACGGGTTGCGCTGGACATCGTTCAGTGGCACATCGAAGTGAATCCATTGGGCTTTGTCGCTCGGTGCTGTCACCGGGATGTCACGCGGACTAATAACCTCCGAGAAGTCAGCATTGTTGCTGGTATGGGCACTGAGTATCAGCCGCAGGCTTGCGTACTCGTCAGGGTTCATGGTCGAGCGTGCCGCTCGAATGCGAACACGCATGATGCCTTCGTCGGGAAGATAGCGGTCCAGATTCAGTTTCAGCTCTTTGCCTTCGGGAAGCACTAGAGCAACATGTGAATCCGGAGGAATTTGCCCAGCAACAGCTTTCGCCTGAGGCATCGAATTCAAAGAGGAAAAGAGAATACCCTTGCCTGTCTCACGATTCAATAAATGCTGTTGATTCTTGTTCTTGCGATAACTTTCTTCACTCTTATCGAAGGTCTTAGCATTCTTTGCGGACGATGCTTTATCCAACTCTTGCTGCATCGAGACGATGTAGGTGACGGCTTTTGGACGCGGGCCGCTAACTGTCGCTCGTTTGAGAGCTTTCAGTGCGATTTCACGATAGGTTTCAAACTGCGTGGCCGATATCTGAAGTAATTCCGAGCTATTCTTGAAACCGTCTTCAGTCTTGGATTCCGGTGGCAGCTTGTTTGCCAAGGCGTAGGGCAGTCCAAGGAGATCCTGCAGAGCGTAGTCATATTCATACTTCGTCAACCGACGAAAAGACGAATGTTCTTTGCTGTTTCGACGCACGAGAGAGGCTTTGTTCAGTTCCTCACGGAGCCAATCAACAATGCTGCCGAGATTCGTGGGGGAGAGGGCATATTCCGGCTCATCTTTGGGGGGCATTTCCGATTTGCTGATCGCGTTGAAAACCTCGCGCCATTTCTCAACATCAGGGCCGGTCAGCAGGTCGGGATTCAGTTGATCGATTCGAAGTCTGCCCTTGGCCTTCTTTGGACCATGACAGTTCACGCAACTCTTCGTCAGAATTGGCTGCACGGACTTCTGAAAGTCAGCAACGTTGGCCGTTGGGATCGCATCGCTGGTATCCGCCGCGGCCTTCGTCTCTTTCAAGTATCTGGATTTGTTGCGACCCTGCTCTTTGGCCGCTTCCAAAGTGCTCGGCGACTCCTGACCATCGGCGACGGGAATCGCATATGCGATTCCGAGTGCAAGCAGAATGGCGATCTTTAGAGGCTTCATAGGTTAGCTTTTTGTCCTTAGGCAGCTTGGACACACTTAAGCCCAATAATCAATCATGCTGCGATCACCACAAAACCTAGGTGAGGGCGAACCGCAGGAGCATCACGTAATCCGTGATGAGTGGCGGCGTTACTTCGCAAGGGAAACGGAGAACACATCGAACCGACCGGCCTTCTCACCGACGAACGCCAGCGAATGGCCGTCCGGGCGATAGGTCGCGTAATCGGTACGGTCCAGCCCGTCCGTCAGACGAACGAGACCGGTGCAGTTGAGGTTCACGGCGTGGAGGTCGTACTTGCCGTCGCGGTTCCAGGTGAACGCCAGCCGCGTGCCGTCCTGCGACCAGCACGGTCGGGCCTGCATCCCCTTCAACAAATCTTTCCCAAATGAACGCCACAGCGGACACAAATCGGCCGTAAGGTCACAGATTACCCCCGTGACGAGCCGGCTGCAACGATTTTCGTACCCGGATGATGTCTCAACCTCGGTCGAACGGTCCCGCAATCACTGCTCCGAGGGCTTTCGGCACCGGTTACGTGGAAACGGCGCAACATGCGCACCGCGACCACCTGGCGACGTTGATCGACCACGAGTGACGGATCGGATTCGCAAACGCTCCTACCTTCACCCCGTGTCGCACACGCCCGATGCGGGTCAGGATCGCCGCGAACAGTTTCCGCGGCACCGCCACTTCCGCCAACTGAAATGATGAGGTGCTGACGATTTGACGGACAGCCCAACTGCTTAAGATGGTCATCGCGAGAGGAGTTCGACGATGCCTCGAAAAGCGACCCCACCAGCACCGACCCCGGCTCGACGGAAGTTCACAGAGGACTTCCGACGCG
>JAIOPV010000286.1 GCA_021413735.1 Planctomycetota bacterium | reverse complement strand
CAGCGGTATCGCAGCGAAAAGTCGATGATCGCGTTCAGCATGCCGTTGCCCTCTCGTCGTTACTTGGGATGGCAACAGGCACAACCCTCACCGAGGTCGGCCCTGAGCAGTTCGGTGAGAAGCAGGCCACTACCCTTGGTCACAACGAGTTCACCCGGCAGCACGCCAGCGATGATTTCCGTGTTCTTGGCATCCTTCGCACCGAGCCTTACCTTGCGGACGTGGAACACCTTGGGCGACCCGGCCTTCAAGTAGTCTTTGTCGCGGACGAACACGACATGGCAGCAACCCTCCCAGTGAACTGCGTCGTTCGGAACCGACACGACTTCGGCTTCCTCTCTCAAGATCACCCGACCGGACCCGAACGTGTTCGCCACCAGCTTCCGTTCCGGGTCGGCGAGATTGGCCCGAACTTTCACGGTGCGTGTCTTGGGGTCGGCGTGGCTGCTCCGCCACACGATCTTCCCGACCAGTTCCTCTCGCCCGTTGTCCGGCTTGAACCGCACCGGGTGGCCGATGTTGACGCGGCGAGCGTCCTCGCCCTTCAGGTCGAACGTGAGCCACAGCGAGCGAGTGTCCACGATCTCGAAGAGAATGCGGGTGATGTCCACGACTTCGCCGGCTGCCATTTCCCGCGAGACGATCACTCCGTCAATCGGCGTGACGAGCGGGAGAAGATTCGTTGTTGCCGTTTTCAAATCGAGTGACCGCGCAACATCGGTCGGGATGCCGAGGAAGTGGAGCTTTGCCTTGAGTTGGTCGGGGGTCAGGGTCCGAATTTCTGCTTCATCGAGAGGCAAACCGAGATTGGTGAGCGACTGACACCCCGCAGAAAGCCGAATTTCGGATTCGACAAGGGCCGCTTCAACTTCGCGGACGCGGGCACCTGAGACTGCACCGCCGGACTGCTTGATGCTGGCAAGCGTCTCGGCCTTCAACTGGTGTCCCGCGAACGCCTGGAGTATCTCGGCCTTCGCCTTCCCCACTTCGGCGGCATCGACCAACGCCAGCAGTTCGCCGGTTTTAACTTCTTCGCCGAAGTGCTTGAAGACCTTCCGCACGGTGCCGGGTGAACGCGCCGAAAGGTGAGCGACACGCGATTGGTCGTACCCGATTTCGCCCGGAGCCGAGACGAACTCGACAGCCGGAGCCATCCACACCGGCTCAACTGCGACACCGGCCTTGTCGGCATCGCGGGCCGTGGCGAACTGAATGCGGCGGTGGTGCGAGCGGCAGATGGAGTTGTTGCCGGGTCGGTCGGTGAAATCCAGTGCCCGCTTGGCTCGCTCAAGGTCTGCGGTGGTGACGACGGGTGTTTTCGGCAGTTGGGCGAGTTCGGGATTGCAGAGCGTGCATTCGGGCACGCCGTGCAGCTTGCACCACTCGCGGAAAGCCGGTCTGGGTAACAGGTCCGGGTCGCACTCCACACAGATGGATTCAGGGACGTTGTGTTCGCCGCACCAGTCGTCTTTTTCTTTGACGTGGCCGTTCAACTCGGAAAACTTGGGCAACTTCCAGCCCGAATGATGTCCCCACCAACCCACGGCCCCGGCAACGGCTACGACACAGAGAGTCGGGATGCTCACCGCGATGAATCCAATGCCAGCCCCGATGAGTCCCCGTTGGTGGGGAGACTGCGGAAGGAGTTCAGCTTTTGGAGCGTGCTGTTCCATGACGGCACGGCTGGTGACAGGCTCGCTCATGCCCGACTCCCTTTCCGAGTTCGTGAATCACATTGCACAAGGATGCACAGCAAGGCACCGCGAGCAGGGTTGCAGCAGCCGACACACGGAATGATGTTTAACGGCCCGACGGCAAAGTGCCGGGAACCGATGTCGAAGTGTTTGTGGGGCTAAATGACAAGCGAACAGTGGGACAGGTAGAATGGTGGCGAGGATGGCCAAGCCGTTGATGTGCTTGTCGGAAGGGTCGCAAACTTCACGGCTTCTGTAGGCAGAAACGCAACGAGATCGACCGCTGGCAAGTCAAAGTCGAGCGACTGGACCGGCTCAACCCACTTGAAACGATCAATGCCCGGAGAGGCCGGACAGCCCGGCGAGTGCGAATCGTCTGGAATTGGGGCGGGAGAACTCGGATCGCCCGTCTTCGTCGGCAATGTGGGTGGCCGTTCGCTGGTGCAGTGGCGGCAGGTACAGTCGGACGAAGGAGTATGCGGGGCTTCGGCTGGAACCTGGGCAAGTTGGTCATTCTGGGCGTGGGTCTGTGATGCGGTTTTGCAGACGCAAAACCCTGTTGGTTGGAGCAGTGGCACGCAGGCCACCAGCAGCAAGACTCGCGCCAGAGTTGCCAACCGAGTTCTTCCTCGACAGTAGGTGGAGAGTGAAGGATGCCGGTGCGATTCAGGCACGTCAACCGTACAGGCGAAGGCTTACGGCAACTCGACTCCGAAGACATTGTTAAAGCGACTGGTGAAATTCGCTTGGGAGACTGTTGCTGCGAGTATTACCAGATGCTCCGAGTTGAGAACGAGTTTCAGTCGGCTTATCACGTCCTCTCCGACGCGGCCTTCACGGGTCCATTGTTCCGTGAAGCGAAGAATGTCCTTCTCGGCTTCGGTGTAAACATCGCTCAACTCGAATTTGTCCAAATGGGCGATTTGCGAGTCCGTAAGACCGGCCCTCCGACCAAGGATTTCGTGGTAGTGCCGACAGACGTGGCAGTCGGTCATTTGAGTCACCTTGAGGTATGCAAGCTCGCGCACCTTCGGATCAAGGTCGCTTCGGATTGCCTGGGCCATCGCAATGGCAGCCGAAAGGACTTTCGGAGCGTGAGCCAGCGTGCGGTACATATTCGGCACCTGACCCAATCGTGCTTGCAAGCCCTCAAGCATTGCGCGGGCGTCTGGGTGCGTCTGGTCGTTTTCCAGAGGTGGTAGGGTCGGCATCGTTCGGTCTCCAAACAAATTCACGCGAATGTGTGAGCCGTGGTATCACGGACGACGCATGAGCAGTCCCCAATGCCACGAACAACAGCAGAGCGACTCATAACGAACGAATTGCAATCCGGCAGCCTCACCCCAACTCCGACACTCTTCTGCGGTCGGTCGAATGTCTGGCGACGGACCCCGTGGTGTTGGGATGTCCCGCCGCCAGTGGATGATCCCCACCATGCCGTTCGGCTTGAGTACGCGGTGGGCCTCACGGAGCAAACTGATCGGGTTCTCGACGTGCAAGATGTTGAACAGCATCGCGTAGTCAAGACTTCCATCGGGTCTGCCGCACCCGTCTGCCAGAATGTCACGCGATTCGGCAACGACATTTCGCAACCCGGCATCGACGGCGTTGCTCGCCGCCTCGCTGACCAATTCCTTCTCAATGTCCAGCGCATACACGGTCCCGAAATTGAGTCGAGCGGTGGGGATTGTAAACGTTCCGTACCCACACCCGAATTCAACGATATCACCAGGCAAACCACTGCATTCGAGTCGCTCCACGATACAACTGGGATTGAAGAACGATTCCCAGTAGTCGCGGTCTGGCATGCCACTTTCTCGCCCCTTCATCGGTCCTCCCCTCAGTTGCCAGATTCAGTAAAAACCTAACCCGGCGAGAATCAGCGGCTGTGGTGGCCGCTTTGTTGCGACCGGTTTCTTGATTATATCAGGGGGTTCTTGCGGGAACTTTTCTCAAGGCAACGGCAAGAACCGCACGATACTGCTAGGAAGCTGCGTGTTGGCTGAAGTGCGTCCGGGTGACACATGAGGCGGTTTGTCACTATCGCCGTCGCCGCCGTCCTGGTCGCAACATGCGGACCAGCATCGTGCCCGTGCCAACTCGTCGCGCTCCTGCGGCCCATTCCAAAACAGGATTCACGGCTTCCGCTACCTCCTCGGCCCGCGTGCAAGTGTTGCTACGCCGACCAATCGAAGGTCAACGAAGAGTCGCACACGTCTTCGGTAATTGAAGCCGACCGAACGCCCGCTCTGCCGACGACGCCTTGCGAGCATGGCCCAAAAGTCGAACTCGGTTCGATTGGAGTTCTTGGTGAGCTTCACGTCGAAGTCGAGATGGAGTGCGTCGCGGCCGCGCTAAGCAATCCATTCTCAGGCTCCCACGCCGATCTCAATAACTCGGCCCAACAGTCCCCGCACGGTCTCATTCCGTTCCCGCACCTCCACACACTTCGCTTCGCTCACGCCTTCCGTTCATAGCCCTCATCGGCAAACGTTCGGCGTCACATTCTCTTCGTTGCTGAGGGCAAGACCATGCGCGGAATCAAGAGCCACATGCGGCATCTGCTCGTGGGGTGCGTGTTCGGGAGCTTTGGATGCACCCCAACAAAGACGCTGCTCGACGAGCGTTTCCCGCCGCCCGGTGCTGTTCGTTCGCTGCAAAGTCGTGAGACACCAGAATCACTCCGCATCAGGAAGCCACTTGAAAGTCTGCCACCCCGATTTAACGGGACTGTCGTCCCCGCCGGTGGCCAAAACTTGCCGGCACTCGCCGCACTGGAACAATCACAACCTGCCGTGGTGGACGAGTTCGTTCAGTTGGCCGTCACGCGGAACCCGCGTCTCGCGCGAGCAACCATTGCGATAGACGCGGCACAGGGGCGGTACTTGCAGGCCGGCTTGTACCCGAACCCCGAACTCGCGGTGAACTGGGACGAAATCGGCGACCGCACTGGGCCGGGTGGCATCATCACCGCCCCGAAGCTTACCCAAACCATTGTTACGGGGAAGAAACTCTCACTCTCGCAAGCTGTTGTCGCAAGGGAAGTCGATCAGGCGACCCTGGAACTTATCAGTGAGCGATACTTGGTCGTCGCTGCTGTCCGGGCTGCGTTCTACGAGGCGTACACGCTTCAACAGCGGTATGAGGTGCTTGGCGAATTGTTGAAACTCGCTGATGAAGCGGTCGCGAACGGCAAAAGGTTGTTGGAAGCCAAGCAAATCGCGAGACTCGACATGGTTCAACTGGAAGTTCAGCAGCAGCAGTTCCGGGCCGAACTCCAGGCCGTGGAGAAGGAACTGCCGGCAGCCTACCGCCAGTTGGCTTCGGTCACGGGAGAGAACGGGTTAAACGTGCCCGCAGTTGTCGGCACGTTTGACGGGTTACCTGTTTATGACCTTGAGCAGACGCGAGCAGCAGTCCTGGCGTCGCATCCCGACATCCGAAGGGCAAAGGTCGGGGTTGACCGTGCCCAGGCAGCCGTCCGCCGGGCACAAGTGGAACCCATTCCGAACGTCTCTGTGTATGGTGGTTACATTCGCCAGTACGAGAACAAGTCCCATGACGGACCGGCAGGTTTGAGCATGCCGATCCCGGTCTGGAACCGGAATCAGGGGAACATTCACGCTGCCAAACCGGCTTGCTGTATTTGGGTTCGGGATGCGGTCTGTTTGCGTGGCGGCGGCTCGACTCGTGGCGGCCCGGAAAGAGAACTTCCGAGGCTCAGTTGCTCAGGAGCGACATCCCCTGGCTACGGGTGCTGTGCTGTTCGGCGGCGTGATTGGCCCGGTTCTGCTCATGATCGGGCTTACTACCACAGCAGCTTCGACGGCCTCGTTGCTCTTGCGGAATGAGAGCAGTTTCTTGAGCGGGAACACGGTTGTCCGCGTCGCCAGTGGGATTGTCGCAAGCTCCCAGGGCCAGGTTAGCTGTCGGGCACGGAGCACCAAAAACAAGTCGGCCACCTCGACCCGCGATCATCCGCATGATAGCGTAGGACGCTGACCCAACGTTCCTTTCGAGGGGTGTCGCGGGGCACCGCGTCACTTGTTAGACCCCGACCCGACCGACACCTTCACAATTCGTGAACCCAGCCCGTCGGTTGCAACGGTTCTCGCCTGCCGCCGGTTTCCAGCCACAACCCAGACTCAACACACTCGCCAATCTTCACCAATCCCGCGATCGGTGGATTTCGCAACAGCCTCTCGCCGTCGGTGGCTGACACCGTGAACACCAACTCGAAATCCTCGCCGTCGCCAAGGGCGTGCTGCAACGGCGATTTCCCCGATGTGTGGCTCAGTTCCCGGGCATCAGCACTCACTGGAATCGCTTCCGCCATCAGCACGGCCCCGCAATTGCTCTCTTCGAGGATGTGGTTCAGGTCGCCCGCGAGTCCGTCGCTGATGTCGCACATCGCATGCAGTTCCACGGCCGCGTGGAGTGCAAGTGCCTCTCGAACCCGTGGCGTGAAATCGAGATGATGACCGCGAATGCTGCCACCCAATGGTCCCGTGACGAAAATCCAGTCGCCCACTTTCGCGCCGCTTCGTAGAACCGCTCCGCGTTCCGTCGCTTCACCGAACGCAGTCACGCTGATGACGAGCGAACCAGCCCAGGAATTCGTGTCGCCGCCCACAATGGGGACGTTGAACGCATCGGCAACATCGCGAAGCCCGAGGTAGAGTTGCTCCGCGAATTCTCTCGACCCACGCGGCAGTGCGACACTCACCACCGCTCCCACGGGCACGCCGGCCATCGCGGCGATGTCGCTCAGGTTGGCCGCCATTGCTTTGCGACCAACCCGCCGCGGTCCCACTTCCGACACGATGAAGTCGGTGCCATCCATCAGCATGTCGGTCGTGACCAAAAGCGGGCGGCTCGGTGGCATCAGAACTGCGCAGTCGTCGCCGGGACCGACCAGCACTCGCGGATCACCGGTTGTTTGCGAACGCAGCCAGCGAATATAATGGAATTCTTGGGACATTGTTCGTGGGAAGTTGGATGTTGGTTGTGGTAGCTGTTCGTGAGGATACCAACGACTCCACAACAACCAACAGCCCACAACCTACAGACCAGTACTTCCATGCCCCTCCCGACCGACACCCCCGACGACTCGATCCCACTGCGTCCGTCGCCACTTGTGTCGAAGGTGTTCGGCGAACCTCGGTTCCACACCGAAGGCGACGTTGCGGCTCTCGCGTACGCAGCCGACGGCACACTCTGGTCGATCGACGAAACCGGGCTGTTGCGGCGCTGGGCACCCGACGGCAAGCTCCTCGCCCGGCACTTCCTCTCTGATCTCGAAACCGTGTGGTGCTTCAGCCCCGATGCGAAACTGCTCGCCAGCGGCAACGACTCCCTGATTTTGTGGGACGTTGCGACTGGGCATCTCGTCAAGCGACTTCCGCAATCGGCGTGGGTGACCGCGATCGGATTCGGCCCCGATGGACGCACCATCGCCAGCGGGCACGACGACGGCGTCGTTCGCTTCTGGGACACTGCTTCACAGCGTTTCCTGGGTCAAGTGCAGGCATGTTCGAAGCCGGTGCCGGTGTCCGCGGTCGCGTGCTCCTCACGAGGCGAGTACGTCGCCACGGCAGGCGAGGAGCGTGTCGTCCGACTCTGGAACGAACTGACTCACAAGTTGGTTGGCGAGTTGAGCAGCCACACCGACCGCATTCCGGCAATGGCCTGGAGTCCGGATGGGCGGTTGCTGGTTTCCGCAGGCTGGGACACGTCCGCACGAGTCTGGCGACCACCGCAAACAGAGCCGGTCATCCTGCTCAACAGTCACGCCGATCAGGTTCACACGCTCGCCTTCAGCCCAGACGGAAAGCTCCTCGCGTGTGCCGATTCGAACTTCGACATTCACCTTTGGCGTGACCCCGAGAAAGCAATCGCGGGGCCAGTTCTGCACGGCCACACCGACGAAATTGTGTGCCTCGCGTTCAGTCCAGACGGCTCGAAACTGGCCAGCGCCGGGCTTGATCGCGTCATCCACATCTGGGACACGCGGGAAGGGAAGCTCCTCGCAGGACCGAATCCGAAGGGTCGGCACGTTATCGCGGTGGTGCCCGGCCGGCCACTGCGACTTGCGAGTTCCGGCGAGACCAAGGTTCGCGTTTGGAACACTGAGAGCGAAGCGGAAATCGCGCCGACAGGTCTGTGCCCGGCGTACTGCGTTGCTGCCAGCCCAGACGGGAAGTGGCTCGCCATCGGCGGAACGGATGACCTCACGAAACTCTGGAACGTGCTTGAAGGGCGGCTGATCGCTTCGCTGGAAGCGACGAAGCCGCCAGTTGGCTTTGCGACATTCTCGGCTGATTCCAAGTACCTCGCGCACACAAGTCCGGCGGATGGCCTCGTCTGGATTTGGAAGTGCGACACGGCCACAGCGGAATTGCTTCTGATCGAGGCTGCGGACGGTTGCACGCTTGAGGGCATTTCGTTCCATCCGGATGGCCGGCGAATCGCGGCCGGGGGTGTCGATTACCTCTCGACGGGGACACGCGACGGAGCAGTTTCCGTGTGGGACATCCCGACCAAGGACAAATTGTTCACGATCGACGTCGGGGTGTACGCGGTGGAGTTCGATCCGCAGGGGAAGTACCTCGCAGGTGCCGGGTTCGACGACGCGGTTTATGTCTGGGACGTGGAAACGCAGGAAACCGTCTTCGTGCTGGGTGGTCATCAGGGGAAGATTCACACGGTGGTGTTCAGCCCGGACGGCAGCTACATCGTGAGTGGCGGCGACGATTCGACCATTCGCGTTTGGGATGTGCTCAGTGGGCGGTTCCTGGTCGCGCGGGAATTCGATTCGGCCGTGCAGTCGCTCGCGTTCAGCCCGGACGGCTGGCATCTCTACTGCGGCAACGGCAACACGACCTGCTACCAGATCGAGTTCAAGCGACTCCTCGAAGATTGACGAGCAGCATTCCGGAACCGTGATCTGGGGAATCTTCGCACTCAGCAGTCAGACGAGCCTCGCGTGAGCTATGAACAAATAGTGGACACAATCCTCGAACCCCGTAGCTCACCATGAAGCGTATCCTCGCGATGTTCCTGATTCTCATTGGTGCCGTCGTTGGTGTGTTCGGTGCTTATCACCTCTTCACGGGAGGGCCACACGTGCTCCTTCCATTCACGCGCGATTTTTATGTTTCGCCAATGTACATTGCGTTAGCAGGGCTCACGTCGTTCACCCTCGGTATCATCGGCTACCGGGATTGAGCGACGCGAACCACGCAAAATCTTCGTGATTAGCCCGCGATAACTTCCCCTTGACACATCTCGATGCTACGATTCAAGTAGCGTGTTGGGTCTCCACGCCTCACGGCGCGACCCACTTTCTTTCCCTGGCACTCAGGAGGGTAGCCATGACCGCGTTACGGACGACCCGACCGATCAACCCCGGCCCGACCCGTTCGCTGTTGCGAGGGGGGGCAAGCGTGATCGTTCTCGGGATGTTCGGGTGCGGAATGCCGTCACCCCCGACCAATAACGACTCGTCACCAATCACCACACCCGGCACCAACGATCCGGCGTGGTTGACGAGCCGCGAGAAACTGCCGGCCCCACACCTCGACCGCCTCGATTACGACGCCGAGAAACGGACGCTTGCGCTCTACGATCTGACCGGTCGCGATCAGTGGATGGTGCAACTTCCCAACGAGGCGTTCGGGCACCCCATCGGGCCGACGCACCGCTTACCCGAAGGCGTCGATACGAGTCGGACACTGATTTACTACGCCAGACCCGGCGTAAAAGTGTCTGCACCGGTGACGGTCGCCGCAATCGAAGCTGGTCACCGAGGCCACACCAGCCTGGCGTTTAACCGCTGACGGGAAAGAAAACACGAAATCCGAAGCATCAAATCCGAAAGCAAGACAGGAAATTGCTCTGTCTCCCTTTCGGATTTCGTGCTTCGGATTTCGAGTTTCCCGAAGGGTTTTCCATGTTCCGGGACGTTTCGCCCCTCATCGCCAACAACCCGCCGGGGCTTCACTACGGGGTCGCGGTCACAGACCTCGACGCCGACGAGCGATTTGAGTTCGTCGTTGCCGGGTTCGGCGGCCCAAACCGGGTGCTGCGATGGGCCGGGGGCCAACTCCGCGACAGCGCCCCACCCGATCTCGCGGACATCTCACGCCAAGCAGTCGGACTCGCAGCCGGCGACATCGACGGCGACGGTCGCGAAGAACTTTACATCCTCAACACCGATACCTTTTCAGGAGCGAAGCAGGCCGCGGATCGGCTCTTCGATCCACAGCCGGACGGCCGTTGGGAAGACCTGTTCTCGCGGCCGGAAAATCGTGCTACTCGCAACCTGTCGGCTGGTCGCAGCGTTGCCGCGATTGATCGCCGGGGCGTCGGTCGTTACGGCTTCTTCGTGGCGAGTCACGGCCGACCGATGCGGCTTTACGAGCTTGCCCCGGACCGTTCTCTCGCCGATCTTGCTCCGTCGCTCGGACTCTCACGCACGGCAGGCGGTCGCGGCGTTCTCACACTTCCGATCTTGTCGGAACATCCCGACATCTTCTGCGTGAACGAGCAGGGGCCGAACTTTTTGTTCCGCAATCGCGGGGACGGCACCTTCACAGAGTGCGCCGGCGAGTGCAGCCTTACCGATCACGAAGAACACGGTCGTGGCGTCGCAGCTTTCGACGCAGGTGAAACCGGTGAGCTGTCGCTGTGTTGGGGGAACTGGGACGGACTCCACCGGGTCATGACTCGCCGCGAGAACGGCCCTTGGAAGAACCACGCGACGCCCGGATTGGCATTCCCGTCGGCAGTGCGAACGGTGATCGCCGCTGACTTCGACAACGACGGGCACGACGAGTTGTTCTTCCACAATGTTGGCGAGGCGAATCGGCTCTTTCGCGTATCGCCGAGTCTCACGATGCTCGATCCGGGTGACGCTCTCGACTCTGACGGTTTCGGCACTGGCGCTGCGATTTGCGACATCGACGGCGACGGCATTCTGGAACTGCTGGTGTCGCGTGGAGAGCGGGGAGCGCAACCGTTGGGTTTGTACAAGTCACGTTCAGCGGAAGGGAATGGCTGGTTGCGAGTGCGACCGCTGACGCGATTCGGAGCGCCTGCGCGTGGCTCGGTGGTCCGTGCGGAAGCGAATGGGCGTGTGCGTGTGAAGGGTGTGTGTGGCGGCAGCGGTTACTTGTGTCAGATGGAACCGGTGGCCCATTTCGGATTCGGTCCGGGCGGACGAGCGGAGCGGGTTCAGGTCGTGTGGCCCGACGGTGCGGCGGTGGTGCTGCTGAACCCCGGCACCAACCGCACGATCACGGTGCCGTACCCACGGGGGTGAAACACGCTGCTTTCTTCGCGACGCCTCTCATCCCAACTTACACGCGGGGCGCCGCTTCGCGAATTCGACTCGCACATCAACCGAATCCGCACGCGGCGGCAACGTCAGCATCTTCAGTTTTCGCAACCGCGTGAGATACGGAATCACCGTCTGCGTGAGCTTCTCGGCCCCGGCAAGACCGACCGCTTCCAGATCGGGAAAGCGCGTCAGCAAGAGCGTTAAGCCCGAGTCCGTGACCTGCGTGTCAGCCAACCCCACCGCCTTGAGGCCACGGAGCTGTGCGAGGTGCATTAACCCCGCGTCGGTCACGAGACGACAGCCCGACAGATCGACCGCTTCCAATCCGGGCATCCCCGACAGCGTTCGGATCTTCGCCAACTCCGTGTCGGTGGTTGTGTCAGGGTTCAGTGTGAAGCGATAAGCCTCGCCGGGCTTCGCGGTCACTTCGCCGGGCAACTTGACGGAATTCGGCGTCCACGCGACTTCGGCGTTGTCGGTCGGTCGGCTGAACCACATTCCACGCAGCGGGATGAGCCACTTCGTCGGCGACAACACGACCGGTGTGATGATCGCTGTGCCACCTTCGAGCGGACCCGCCTTGGCCTGTGGAGATGGAGCAGGGCTTTTAGTGCCGGGAATTGGCGGAACCACTGTGGGTGGTTTCTGCCAGAAGCCCTGTGACTGCGATTGCGTCTGAGTCTGCTCGGCGGGCTTCGCGGGTGCAGGCTTCGTGTCCGTGGGCTTTTTCGTTTCGGGTGTGGACTTGCCGGCTTTCAACTCCATCAACTTCTCGGCTACTTCACGACCGTCCTTTGGCCGTCGATCGGGCTTTGTCGCGACGCACTTCGTGATGAGTTGAACGTATCCAACGCTCGCGCCTGCTTCTTCGAGATCCTGGTTGGCGTCGATGCCTGGCGATTCCGTGAGCCGGCCCGTCATCATGTGAAAGCCGATGACTCCGAGGGCGTGAACGTCGTCGCGTGGGTCGGGTGCATTGCCGGTTCGTTGCTGTGGCGAAGCATAGATCGGCGTGTACGAGCCGCGAAGCGACGTTTCGAGATAGCCGCTCATCATCGACATCATCGACATGCCGGTTGGGCTTTGCTGCCGGAGGTAATCGACTGCAACGCCTCCGATGCCGAAGTCCGTGATCCGCAGTTCCGTTGTTGCGGCTGATGTGACCAACACGTTCGCTGGCTTCAAATCGCGATGCACAATCGGCGGCGACAATCGATGGAACATGCCTACCGCTGCAGCAAGTTGGTGCAGGGCGACCACCGCTGCCGCTTCACGTTCTATTGCGGGAAGTGCCTGCCAACGGTGAATCAAGTCAGTGAGGCAACCCCCGCCCACGTACTCGTACATCAGCCAAGGCGTGTCGCCATCCAGAACAGCATCGACGAGCGGCACAACGTTCGGGTGATGACCTTCGCCCATGACGCGAGCAATCACTTTTCCTTCGTGCGATGTCAGCTTCGTGCGAACGAGCGGATCGGTGCAGAACTTCACGGCTCGCGGATTCGGGATGAACGAGTGCCGGGCGAGCCAGACTTCACCGAAGCCGCCAGCGCCGAGCAGTTCTTCGAGCTTCCAGCCTGAGCGATGCGGTAGCTCAGCACCCGGTCGGAAGTGCGGGGCACGCGGCGGAAGCAATCTCGCGAGGTCTTGCGGCGAGTTTACGGCGAAATCGGCGGGCACCGACTTACCCGAAGGATCGTCGGCTCGCTTCATCGACTGACGGATCGCCCCTGGAATCTGTGTGAGATAGAGTTCGAGTGCGAGTTGCTCATCAGGTTTCGCATCCTTGGCGACCTGCCGAACGACCTCCTCAGCGGCTCTTCGACCTTCCTCAGCAGACACGGATGCGATGCGGGCCAGTTCTTCGCGAAGGGCGGCTTCCTTCTTGCGTTCGCGGATGATTCGGTATGCATCGCCTGCGATGTCGAGGAGATAGCCGCCGCCGGGCACGAACTCGCACAGACCTTTGAAGCCCTTGTTCTTGACCGCTTCCGCGACGCATTCGAGCACAGCGAACATATTGGCCCCTCGCACGCTCCATGATTCGACGCTTAGTTGTACCACGGACATTGCCAGCCGGGGATGGCCGTTGCGTAAAGACACATCGGATTGAGTTTGGAATCAACCTGTGTTGGATTCCTGCTATCTTGGTCTTCGCCGCTTGCGGCGTTGCAACATCAGTGTGAGGTGGGCAGTGGACGAACGCGAAGCACTGCTGGCCGCGATCTGGGCTGCCCCGGAGGAAGACACTCCACGGCTCGTGTATGCGGACTGGCTGCAGGAACACGGCGACGACGCACGAGCCGAGTTCATCCGCGTGCAGATCAGACTTGCAGGGATGACGGAACACGATACTGAGTGGTCCGAACTGATCACTCAAGAGCGAGAATTGCTGGACAATCACCGAGTCGATTGGTTGGGCGATTGGGCGCACGCGCAGTGGCTCTTTCGACGAGGGTTCCCGGACTCGCTGAAATTGAACAGTCGCGCAGTAAGCGAGGGAGACTTGCTGGCATTAGCCGAATCTCCGGACTTGGCGACCCTCACTCTCGGAGATGGCGGGATCGGTGACGAGGGTATCGCGATATTGGTCTGCTCACCCCATTTGGCCACCCTCACCACCATTAACCTGGGATACAACGGGATTGGCAACGAAGGCGCAACGGCGCTGGCCGTTTGTCCTCACTTGACGAACCTCACCACGCTGACGCTCTCCAGGAACGCCATCAGGGGCGAGGGCGCAGCGGCTTTGGCTTCATCTCCCCACTTGGTCAAACTCAGAACTTTGAATCTCAACAACAACTCGCTTCGCGATGCGGGTGTGGCGGCGTTGGCCGCGTCCTCCCACCTGACGAATCTCGCCGCACTGTATTTGGAGAACAACTCGATCTCGAATGTCGGGGCTCTGGCATTGGCAAGCTCGCCGCATCTGCGCAAATTGGCCCTCCTGAACCTGAGGATCAATTCGATCGACGTGAATGGAGCGATTGCGTTGGCAGAGTCAACCCAACTGACAAACCTCATGATGCTCAAACTGGGCCGGAACCGAATCAGGAGCTATGAGTGGAGTGACTTGGAAGCCCAATTCGAGAATCGAGTGAAACGGTGACGGACAGCATGTTCAATCGACTGATGGAGTGGTTGGATCGCCTCGATTTCCGCGACGGCAGTCGAGAGCCAGCGTTTCCTCTGATAGAGCTTCGTACGGACGAACGGAATGGTTCCGGGGCTGAAACGATGGTTCCGGACGTGAATTCGATTATTGTATCAGAATAATTCGTCGCAACCGATTCCAAGTAATAGTTTTACTGATATTCTGATATGGTTTCTTCCGGACGAATGTGATGGTTCCGGGTCTGAAATGGTTGTTTCCGGAGGTGGGGTGGGGAAGTGGTCCGGAACCAAATACCAACACACATCACACTTGACTCTCAACAAACGTTGACGCGGTAAACCCTCGCCACCTGTCAAAACCAATTGCACTTTCGCCGTTATCCGCCCACTGCTATAGCCGGCCCACCCGAGCCTCTCGGACACGGAGCCGTCACGAATGCGTTGCCGCCCTTCCGCACTTGCGGCCACTGCCGTCGTCACCCTCGCCGCAGGGCTTGCCCTTGTGCCGACCCTCCGCGCCGAGCAAATCCACCGACACGGATTCGCCAGCCGAAATACCATCCTCGTCCGGGGCGACGCCAACGTTCGCGTCGATGAAAACGAACACGATATTTCGACGCTCTCGTTCAAGAGTCAGCCGTCGAGCGAACACGTCAAGATTACCTGCGAAGCCGCCACCGGCGATGCGGCCTTCGTGCACTACAACTACGACACGCCGCCCGCTCCCATCAGCGAAGCGCTGTCGGCTGGCGTGTGGGTGAAGTCCACGAAAGCGGGCGTGCAGCTTCGTGCTCGCGTTGTGCTGCCGAAAGAGCCGGACCCCGCGAACCCGCAAGCCGCCCTCACGATGCTGATCGTCGGCAAGACATCCGAGAAGTCGCGCCAGTGGGACAAGCTCACGCTGGAGAACGTGCCCGAACTGCTCGGCAAGCATCTTCCCGTGATTCAGGCAAAGACCGGCCGAGCCGTGAACACGACCGGTGCGTACATCGACCGCCTCATCTTGAATGTCTACACCGGTCCGGGTGCTGTCGAAGTGTGGATCGACGATCTCGAAATCGGGCCTGTCATCACGCCTCCCAAACCCGCAGCTCCGGCAGGTGGCGCTCCGGGCGTTCCAACGAAGAACACACGTGGCGAAGTGCAGGCACGCGGCCGACAGGTCGAACAACGCGGCGGTCAACTCTTCGTTGACGGCAAGCCGTTCTTCTTCCGCGCCATTAGGCATTCGGGCACGCCGTTGCATGTGCTCCGACAGGCCGGATTCGACTCGCTGGCGCTCTCAGCCGACACGACTGCTGACGTGATCGAAGACGCGAATCAGCAGGGATTCGTGGTGATTCCGACCGTCCCGTTGGTCCCGGCGCGTGCTGAAGACGATGGCCGTATCGCTGCGGATCGCGGTGGCGAAGAGTTCAGCCCTGTGATGCAGAAGTTCGCGAACACCGACGTGCTGTTCTGGGATCTCGGCGGCGGTCGCACGGGCGAGGAATCGGACCGCGTGTTCCGCACGTCCGACTTGATTCGCAGGCTCGATCCAAAGCGTCCTCGTGGTGCCGACGTTTGGGATGGCTTTTCGGGCTACTCGAACTTCCTCGATGTCGTCGGCGCACACCGCTGGCCGTTGTTCACGAACCTCGACATGGTCAAGTACCGCGACTGGCTCGCACAGCGAAAGGTCCTCACCGCTGACCGTGCAACGTACTGGACGTGGATCCAGAATCACTTGCCCGATTGGTACATCACGCAAGTGATGGAGCAGAAGCCGAATGATCCGTTCACCGAGCCGATTGGGCCGCACCCGGAGCAAGTGCGTGTCATGGCGTACATCGCACTGGCGTGCGGTTGCCGTGGCATCGGCTTCTGGTCAGATCGCTACCTCGCGGATTCGCATCAGGGCCGCGATCGGCTTCAGGGCATGGCGCTGTTGAACGCGGAAATCGACATGCTCAGCCCGGTGATTCTCGCAGCTCGCGAACGAACGCAGTGGCTCGACACCAGCAACGGCAACGTGAAAGCCGCGCTCATGCGAGGCGAACGCGGTGCGGTTCTGCTGCCGATCTGGTTCGGACCTGGCACGCAGTTCGTCCCCGATCAAGGAGCGATTCCCGCGCTCACGATCGTCGTTCCGCTCATTCACGACGGTGCCGACCCGTGGCGAATCTCGCCGGCGGGCGTCGAGTGTCTCTCGCATCAGACGAAGAAGGTGCCTGGCGGAACCGAAATCACGATCAACGAGTTCGACCTCGTGTGCCCGATCGTGTTCACGAGCGACCGCCCCGGACTCGTCGCCTGGTGGCAGGACTACAGCCGAAAATATGGTCGGCTCTCGGCAAAGTGGGCGCTCGATATGGCAGCAATCGAGTACGAGAAGGTCGCGGCTGTTCATACGAAGCTGACAACGATGGGAATCAAGGCGAAGGCGGCTGATTTGCTGTTCCAGCAATCGAAACGGTTTCACGAAGAAGCGCTGCGGCAGTTCACGGCAGAACTGTACGACAAGTCGTATCAGGACGCGATGCGGGCACTGCGACCGTTGCGGGTCATCATGCGCGACCACTGGCAACAAGCCACGGCAACGCTCGACACACCAACCGCCAGCCCATACGCGGTGAGCTTCTTCAGCCTGCCGAAACACTGGGAGTTGTTCAAAGAGATTCAGCAAACACGTCCGGGGCAGAACGCATTGCCGCACGGGGGCTTCGAGTTTGCTGGCAAGATTCCGAATGCCGGTGTCCGCGTCGATGCTCTCCCGGGTTGGAGTGCGCGATTCGGGACGCTCGACCGCGTGAACGTTGCTGCCGGGGTCGTGCCATCCGCGAAGTACGTCAAGAAGCCGGAAACGAAGAAGCCAGCCGAACCCATGAAGGGGCTGTTCGCTCCTGGGCGTGAGATCGCTCGCGCCGATGAGGGGTACACTCCACCCGTCCCAGAACTCGGCGAAGGGATCTTGAGGCTCGATGTACGCCATCGCGGTGAGATCGGGAAGGATGGTAAGCTGACGGCCGAGACACAGGCACCTCTCGAACGAACATTCCTCGCAGTGGACAGCCCGCCGGTGCGATTGCCGACAGGATCACTGGTTCGGGTGAGTGCGTGGATAATGATTCCCGAGGAAATCTCTGGGTCGGCCGACGGCGTGCTGTTCTACGACGATGCGGGCGGCGAACCGCTTGGCGTGCGTCTTTCAGTGCAACCGCGATGGAAGCAGTACCACCTTTACCGACGAGTGCCAGCCAGCGGGCAAATCTCGGTGACGGTGGCGTTGACGGGTGTTGGTGCGGCGTACTTTGACGACATTCGCATTGAGCCGATGGTGCCCGTGCCTGCTGCCGAGCCGACAGACAAGACCGCGAAAGTCGAGTATCGCGGCGGTTTTGGCGAAGTGGTTCCGACGGCCTTCCCGCGTCGGTAAGCCGCCACTCAGACGAGCGTCATTTCTGCGGTCGATGTCGCGCACCAGTTAGGGGGCGCGTTCATCCCACTCGATTTTGCACTCTGCCACCGCTTTCCGGAGATCGGCGATTCCCGCGGCTGTCACCTTTGTCTTTCGCACGTTGAGCTGAGTGAGAGCGGTGCATTCACGCAAGTAAGCCAATCCCGCGTCGCCGACCTTCGAGCCGTTGAGCCAGACCTCTTTCAGCTTCTTGCAGTTCTTGAAGTTTGCCAATCCCGCGTCGCCGACCTGCGTGTTAATCAGTTCAAGATGCGTCAGCGCTTGACAGTCCTTGAAGGATGCCAGACCCGCGTTTGTCACCTGCGTCTCATTCAGCCAGAGGTCCGTGAGGTTCTTGCAATCCTTGAAATTCGTCAGTCCCTGGTCCGTGACGTTCTTGCAACCGCCCAGGACAAGCCACTCCAGGGTTTTCCAGTCTTTGAAGGCAGCGAGGCCCGCGTCGGTCACCAGTGTGTCACTCAACCAGAGGCTCGTCAGGCTCCGGCAGTTTTTGAGGTTGAGCAACCCCGCATCCGTGAGGAACTTATTTTCGCGTAATTCGACGTGCGTCAATCGGAACGGTTGCGGCGGCAGATCGGCCGCGGCCTTCAGAAGCGCAGGCTTGTCGTCCACCCGCACCAATCCGCCGAGGGACAACACCCACACAGCGGCCTCGCAGTCCTGGTCGCGTGCCATTTCGATGTTGCTGCCGGTCCAGCCGATCTTGCACAGCGGCAATGTCTTGGCGAGTTCCTTGGCTCCTGTGCCAACGACGAACTTGTTTCGCACATTCAGCGTGGTCAGGTTCCGGCATTCTTTGAAGTTGGCCAACCCCGCGTCGGTCACTCGCGTGTCGTCCAGCCAGACCTGCGTCAGATTGTTGCACTCCTTCAGGTAACTCAATCCGAGATCGCTGACTTTCGTGCTGTTCAGGTAAAGCTCACGGAGGTGCTTGGATCCTTTGAACTGCGCAAGCCCCGCATCGGTGATTTTGGTGCCATCAAGGTAAACCTTCGTGAGTTTGTCGCACTCCTTGAAGGTCGCCAAGCCACCATCTGTGACTGAAGTGTGGCCCAGCCCGAGACTCTTTAGCGTGCCGCACCCCTTGAACGGAGCGAGATCGTGCGGCGTCACTTTCTCGGGTTCCGTAAGCTGAATCCCCGTGAGTTCAAAAGGCCCGTTCGGCAGACCACTCCGTGCGGCGATTTCAACCTGCTGGTTGTTGATGGTTACTTTGCCGCCAAGTTGAATTGCGTAATGCGCTGCGAGCCGATGATCGAATAATCGTACTCCCCCGCCCCCATAAACTTGAGTGTTCGGGAGCGCCTTCTTTAAAATCGCAAGCCCCTCGGGAGTCACGTCAGTTTGTGGCAGAAGGAGCTGCGTGAGGTTCACTTGCGTTTGAAGGAAGGGCACACTCTGATCGCTGACCAGCGTCCGGGTCAGTTGCATTGACCGCAGCTTTTTGCACTCCTTGAGATGGGCCAAGCCTGCATCACCAATTATTGTTCCATCGACCGAAAGATCCGTGAGGTCTTTGCAGTCCTTGAAATTGGCCAATCCATTGTCGGTGACATTGGTGTAACCGAGGAGGAGGGTTACGAGGTTCTGGGATCCCTTGAAGTTGGCCAATCCCGCGTCGCTCACCAGGGTGTGACCCAGATCGAGGAACGTCAGATTTTTACATTCCTTGAACGGGGCCAAAGCCTCGTTCGTGATCCCAGTGTTGCCGAAGTGCAGGTGCCGGAGGTTTTTCCAGTCCCGCAGTTGCGTCCAACCTGCGCCAGTCACATTCGAGCAGTGGCTCAGAACGAGTCCCTCAAGATTTTTGCAGTCCTTGAGGCGTGTCAAGTCGGCGTCGGTCAGCTTGTTGTTTTTCTGAATTTCGACGAAAGTCAGTTTGAGCGGTTCGGGCGGAAGCTCGTTGGGCCGGGTGATGAGATTGTCCTGTCCGTTTACTCGCACAACGCCACCCATCGATAGAACCCACGTGGCAACGGCACCATCGGAGTCGGCTGACTTTGGCAGATCTTTCTTCGGCTCAGTGCCCTTGGGCGTGACGTCGACTCCATTCACGGCGACTTTGCTACCGTTGGGCACCTTGATCTCGGTTTCCGAACCATCCCTGTTCTTGATCTTGATGATGATGTCCGCTGCGACCGCTGTGACCGCCACGAACGCAATCAGCGATGCAATCAAGAGCCACGGTCGTTTCCGCGGGAACTCACTGTCTGCTCTCCTCTGCAAGCGAGGAATGGAAGGCTCATCCGCAACTGGCACCCCGTCAATCTGAGTCTCGTTTTCACCGAGAGCCTCCCACGGGTCGGGAGGGGATTTGATTCCGGAGTCGTTGATGGGTGTCGCAAACGGGATTGCCATCAATGCGGGGAAGCCAAGCCCCGCCTCGAGAAAGCGGAGTTGTCGTGCGGCTTCGTCGCCGGTTGGGGGTCGCTCGTCTCGGTTCTTGGCGA
>JAIOPV010000018.1 GCA_021413735.1 Planctomycetota bacterium | reverse complement strand
TCGAACAGCGACGGCCATTGGGCTGTGGGCAATAAACCGGTCAAGTACCGCATCCAGTAACATCCGTGTCCCTCCCAGCGTCTACACAACTCCTGCCCACGTAGGCTATTGGGAATGATACCTGAGCGTGAAGAGGGATGGTTCGGCCGAGGGCAATGTCACCCGGCTCCGCACGCTGTTGCCCGACTCGCTGGTTGAGTCTTTTGACATCTTCCACAAGGACGATACTGCCCCAATTGGTGGGCAACGTGTGATCGCCCTTCTTCGCCGGAAGTTCGCTCTGACTGACCTGACCGATCTGGTGATCGACTGTAGCGCGCTTTCCATCGGCGTGTGCTTTTCAATTACCAAATACTGTTACGAAATCGCGGTCGCCCCTCGACCCGCTCCCCTCAATGTCCACGTCGTGGTCCTGGATCACCCTTCCACGGATGGAGCGTTTCACGCCGCACACTGTGGTCGGCCGAGTTCCCCACACGGGTTCAAAGGCGAGTGGCAACTCGACAAGTGGTCGAAGGCGGCAAAGCTATGGATGCCACAACTTGGGCGAGGCAAAAGGGCCGTGCTGGAAGAGGTTCACAAGTTCGTCACCCCGCACGCCGTTTGCCCAATCCTTCCATTCCCGGCCGTCAGCCCACGTTCTCCGGACCGGCTGATCGAAGATTACGGCGAACTGTTCCACCCGTCCGCGTGGGACGTCGATTCACGTGACCTCATTTACGCCCACGAGAAGAGCCCGCTCGATCTGTATCGAACCATTCTTCGGATCGACGACGCCCGCCAACGTGTGTTCGCCGGCACGGGCGGTTCCCAACTTATTCTTTCCCCCGTGGGCAGCAAGGCTCTCGCGCTCGGGATGCTGATGGCGTCACTGGAACGGGGTTTTGCGGTTGTGCTGGTCGAGTCGCTTGCGTACAACCCTGCGCCCGCCGTTCTGGAGATGACGACCATTCCGCGTGGCGAGTTGGTCCATATCTGGCTTCACGGGGAGGCGTATTCGGCTGGCTCGACGGGGAGCGGGGCATGAGTCAGAAAACTGAACGCATGGCGGCACCTCTCGCGATGGGGACTGGCCTCATCGCGCTCGATGTGGTCGTGACGGACGACCGGATTGCCGAAGCGCAACATTGCACGGGCGGAACGTGTGGGAACGTTCTCTTGGCTCTGCGCTATCTCGGGTTCGATGTCGCTCCCGTCTCCCGGCTCCAAAACGATTCCGCGGCTCGACTCATCCGTACCGAGTTTCGCAAGCTGGGAGTGGACACGAGGTTCGTCTCTTTCGAAGAAGACGGAAATACGCCGATCATCGTACAGACCATCCGGTCAAATCCTGGTGGCGCACCGACCCACAGTTTTAGTTGGCGGTGTCCGACATGCGATAAGAGGTTCCCCGGATACAAACCCGCTCTCGCGACCACGGCCGAGTCGATCGCCGAAAAGATGCCGTCTCCACAAGTTTTCTTCTTCGACCGGGTGAACCGCGGATCGCTCGTACTGGCGAAGCGGGCGGCGGAACTCGGGGCGCTGGTGATGTTCGAGCCATCGAGCGTCGGCGACCAGTCGCATTTCCAAGAGGCATGGGCGCTCGCCCACGTCGTCAAGTATTCCCACGAGCGGCTTGCCGATCTTCCGGATACGCTCGAATTCGGACCGAATCTGCTCCTCCAAATTGAAACCCTCGGGGCCGAAGGGCTCCGGTATCGGGCAAAGTTCGGGAAGCGGGCGACATCGTCTTGGCGAACGCTCGACGCGCTCAAGGCACACGTGCTCGTTGATTCCGCGGGTGCGGGGGACTGGTGTGCCGCAGGATTACTGGATCGACTGGGCCGGGATGGTGCTGAAGGGCTTCGGGCAATCTCGCCAACAGATTTAGAAAACGGCCTCAGGTACGGCCAGGCGCTCGCGGCGTGGAACTGCGGGTATGCCGGGGCACGCGGCGGGATGAGCCACGTCAGTGTCGAAGAGTGCCTTGAACAGGTCGAGAGCATGCTCGCAGGCCGACAGTCGGACTCTTCATCCGCTCCCAAGACCAAGAAACCGACCCGCAGCGGATCATGGTGCCCTGTCTGTAGCGATGACTCGACGGCTGAGGAGCTCGATCAGAAGTCAAAGCGAACTACGGCCTGATCATCACAGTAGGGCGATTGTTGGGCGGCAGTGGAAGGTCTCGCGCACCCAGCAACCGCGCTTGCTTCCCGCACGTAGTGCTTTGAACACTTTCGTACCCGCGGCAGATGCCGGGGCAGGCAGATGCAGTTCATGAATACCTCATGCACCCAGCAGAGCGTGATCGGGGCAGAACCGCGATGTCTCTAGTTTGAGAAACGTCTCTTTCCGGACGTACACCGAGCGAACGATCTCCTAGTTGCACGGGTACGGCAAGATGAGATTTGTTACTGAGACGTCTTGGTCAACGCAATTTACATCCTTCGATCTTGCGATGAGTATCGTCTGCTTCCGAGACTCAATATACAATTCAATAAGTAACGAGAAATATTCGGCGAATTGGCGTAAAATCTATGATATTTAAGACAAGTAGTTTGTTCTAGCTGGCAGTGAGTGATGGTCTGACTAAATATTCGAGCAATTTGCGTCACTATACATAGGTGCGGCCAGATAGCTATTGCGAACCGTTGGGGTTTCACGACCCCTACTTACAAGGAGGCATCGCTTACGAAGCTGAGGGGATTGCTACCGGCGATGGCCCACAACCACCGTCGATCCTCCTGTAACGGGAGTGTCCGGTACCCGGTCGGCGGAAACGTCGAGAGCCCAGGAATGATGCACGAAACGCGGAACAACACCGCGTCTGGGGTGTCCCGGAAGAGTACGGGTCAGCGAAAACAAACGGCATGGGATCGTCAGTTATAACCCCGCAGTGCTGTTGACGCGTGGACGTCCTCGGACGTGTGGGTGCGTGGAACCTCCTCCTCGGGTCGTCCACGGTGACCATCAAACCCGCCGGTCGTGGGAGCCGGTCCCGCGAACGGAATCCCTCGAAGCTCGGACGGGGTGCTCACTCCTGGGTTGCCTGACCGAAACGCCGGCCGGCCGAAAAAGGTCGGGCCGTCCCCAACCATCACAGGGCCGTCTGTTACGGCATGCACCCTCGCGGACACGTCAAGCGTCACCCGCCGAGCTCTCGGGTTCAAGCGTCACCCCCATTCGATCTAAATTTCTGACGAATTTGCGTCACTATACATAGGAAGCGAGTTAGCATTTCCCGCCGCGTGAACCAACGCCGCGGTGCCACTTTCCGCCGAACAGAAGGACGGTATGAACCCACCACGGCCCGACCAGACGAGTCGAAACAATGGCCTCCACGACTGCGGCAAGTTACTCACCGAGGAGCAACGCGACTTCGCGCTCCTGATCGGCGGACTCTTGGCCGAGTTGTGGGAGCGACGGCAACGCCCCCAATCCGCCCGAACTGTCTCGCGGCTCGAACGCGGGCACACCACAGATGACGCCGACGGCGAAACCCGTCCAGCCTGAATTAAGCCGAAAATCGGCTTGCCAAGGAGCCGAATATCGGCTTTACTGGTTAGGGAGGGTCATGATCATGCGCGTCGGGGAACTCGCGAAGCAGTTGCAGGTTCCCTATCGGGATGTCCGGTATGTGCTCGAGCAAGGCGTGCTGCCAGCGGGCGTTGAACAGAATCCTGGCCGCGGGGAACATCGCGATCTGGATCCATCTCAATCGTTCTGGTTGGCGATTGTCTTGATGCTCAAACGCAATGGAGTCCGGGTTCCTGATGCCCAGCGTGTCGCCGATTTCGCACGCGAAGGGGTTCGCGGGGTGACCCAGAATCTGAACTGGGAGTACCCGTTCAATCCGTTCGCTGGCCAGTTTGAAACCGAGAACCAGTGGTATGTCGATATCGGGGATATGAAGTATATCCGGCTTGTCACCACAGCCAATCCGAGCGTTGAGGGACTCTATGCATTCCCTTGGTCCGTGATTGGAACGCGGAAAGCCGCCAACGATGCGGTCCCAGTCGTGACCCTCCGACTCGACCTTACTGGTCTCGCCCGAATGATGGCGACGTGAAGTTGCTGACATTCTGAGCGAATCGAATCTTTGCCGACCCACAGTGGGTCGCACCCGACGGGCCTTCTTGGCCCGTTTCCTTCGGCCCCGTTAAGCCGATTTTCGGCTTATACTTAAAACGCATGGACGCGAAGCTCACCCTCAAAGAAGCCGCAGCAATGTTCGTTGATCCCGTCTGGGCAACGAAGTTTCCTCCCTTTCTCACGGTCGAGATGGCCGCGGAACTGGTGCAGGTCCCGAAGCAGACCATCTACACCTGGTCCAGCCAGGGCTTGCTCGGAGGGTGCAGTTGTCGGGCAGGAAAGTACCTTCGAATTTTGCGCGACAAGTTCATCCTGAAACTCGTTAACGAGGGACTTCATGGCGAATGAAGCCGATTCCGCGGAAGGAGCAGACGGCTCCGACCGCGTCGGCGAACACGTTCGAATCTTCCAACGTGGCAACGTGTGGTACGCCAACTTTCAGCACGGCGGAAAACAGCACCGACCTTCGCTCAACACGACAAGCAAGAAAGAGGCTCGACGCAAGGCGCTCCAGATCGAGGTGAAACTCGCGGCCGGGCAATGGAACCCGGCGCCCGAAGCGGCGACGGTTCCCCAAGCTGTTGCCGCTTACCTCGACTTCCTTCGCGCCGAAGAGCGGTCTCCGAAAACGCTCTCGAAGTACACGAAAGTGTTCGAGCGGGTCGCCGAGTTGGGTACTGAGCGGAAAGTGAAGAACTTGCTGGGGATTGACCTGGCGTTCATCGACGCCTACCGACGGAAGCGGACCGACGACGGTGTCGCCCCGAAGACGAAGTACACAGAGACCGTGATCGTCCGACAACTGGTGCTCTTTGCCCTCTCTCGGAACATGCTCGCGACCGATCCGCTGAGAGGATTGAAAATGAAGAAGCCGAAGCCGACGACGCAGCCGTGCTGGACTCCCGAGCAACTTACCGCAATCCTCGCCAACGCGCCCGTGACGGTGAAATCGGCGTTCACGCTCTTGGCCGAGACGGGGATGCGGTTCGGAGAACTCGCCTGGCTCACGTGGGAGGATGTCGATGTTGAAGCCAACGTTCTTCGCATCCGTCCCAAAGAAGGATGGAAGCCCAAGTCGGGCGATTGCCGGGCGATCCCAATCAGCCCGGTTGTTCAGGAGATCCTCGACGCCTTGCCGCGACGGTGGCGTTGGGTGGTGACGATGCCGCCTTCCGCAACGCACCCAACGTCAGGTCGACAGTGGACGGAACGCCGGCTCTTGAGCGCTTTGAAACAAGTGCTGCGGGGATTGGATTTCCCGGGCAAGTTGCACACCTTCCGCCATGCGTTCATCTCGAACGCTCTTCTGAAGGGGACGGCAGTGGCGGTGGTGCGGGAGTGGGTTGGTCACGTCGATCAGCAGGTGATCGATCTGTACACCCACGTCCACAACAACGCTTCCCAGACGGCGATGCAGCGTCTGGCCGAGGCCAACCAACAACTGCAGAAGGAGGACAAGTCTCGTGACAGCAAGGAAGCAAGTTCAGCACAAACTCAGCACACGCGAAAGGAGGATCGCAATGAGAACGACGCAAAGTGAAGCAGGGCCGCAAGATGCGGCCCTGCTTGGTTCAACTAGCGGAGAGGGAGGGATTCGAACCCTCGTTACCCTTGCGGGTAAATCAGTTTTCGAGACTGACGCATTCAACCACTCTGCCACCTCTCCAATTGCTTGCTTTCCTTGCGTTTTCTCCTCAGTTCTCCTGTCGCATTGAATCTTCTTGTACTCCCAACGCTCCCGTTTGACTCTCGGGGAGTCACGTTGTACCCGGCGGATTGCGGCCACCTGAACCGTTTGAACTGAGAAGGTGACGCATTTACGATTCTAGCGGTTCGCGCCCTTCGCGAAAAGCCCCCCCAGTTCACACACCCGACCGATCATTCGCCCCGACCGACCGAAAAAGCCCTATCAGGGTTTCCCACTCACGCCGCACGCCGGCGGGAAGTGGATGAAGAAGATTCGTCGCATGATTTACTAACTAAATACCTCCCGCGAAATGGAGTAGCGATGCCCAGATAAGTTCGCTCATCACTCGGCTCGATTGCAATCCACATCGACCGCGACGAGCGTTGCAGGTGAGCGTCCGCGGTGGGCTCGCTTGCGCCAGGTGTCTACGATACCCCGGAACGGAGCCACAGGTTGTCGCCGAACCGCGCCCGGAGTTTCCCCTCGAACCCGTGCGGGAGCGGGCCGCGGGTCCAAAGCGTCAGGTTGGTGAGCCGGGCGAACGTGGGGCTGGCGAGCAGCGAGTTGGCGTCGCCCTCCGTCAGGTCGGTGTCGTCGAGCCGGAACTTGCGCAGGTGCGCGAGGCGCGGGCACGCGATCACGTCGGCCAGGCTCACTCGCACCTTGAGCGTCAGTCGGGTGAGCTTCGCAAGGCCCGCGTCGGCGAAGAACTCCGCCGCGCCGAACGTCTCGGCGGTGGGGCCGCTGACGTCGAACGCGGTGAGCCCCGGTAGCCGCGCGCTGTTCAGCAGCGTGAGAACCCCCGCAGCGGTGAATTTGGCCTTCGTGTGCCTCCTCGGGCTTGCCGTCGTGATAGTGAACTCTTGTAACCGCAAGGTGTCGGCAGTCCGTGCGAACGTTTTCAGCCCCGCGTCGCTGATCTTGACGTCGAATCGTACTCCCCCTCACCTCTCACCCCTGCTCGCAAAGCCTCGCCGACCTCTCCCCTCTGAACGGGAGAGTTTGTGAGACCGCTGACAACCAACTTCGCGGACCGCGCCCATCCCGAATCGCACTCGCATTTTCCCTACCGTTGAACTCTTCGAGCGATTTCTCATCTCGACAACCTGACATGCGGAGGCTATCCGCCACCGAGAAGAATGCCGAGCTTCGGGGGAAAGTATGGCTTCGTCCACGTTCGCGGGCCGCAGCGGCTGGGGGGTCGCAGCGTTGCTGATTGTTTTGTGCGCGGGAGGCAGGGCGGTTGGGCAGATTGCCACGCCGGCTCCGATCCCATCACAGGCGTCACCGATAATCGGAGGCGAGTTGCCGCAGGCAACCGCGTCACCCGCGCCCCCAATGTCACCGCCAAGACAATCGACTCCGGTGCCCTCCGGTGTTGCTCGCCGCACGAACCCATCGAGTACCGACGCGGCCACGACCCTGGGCGATTTGGTGGGCCTCCCAATTGAGCAACTTCCCCCCATTACCTCGGCGACTGGGCCGTCGGTCGGCGTGGGGAACCTTGGGTCGAGTGGGATGGGCGGAACGTCTGGAACCGCACCGAAGTGGCATGAAGTTG
>JAIOPV010000017.1 GCA_021413735.1 Planctomycetota bacterium | reverse complement strand
CGAATCGCAGGTTGGCGCGGCTGCGGAGTGAGTTGGGCCAACTCTTTGTGGCTTGAGAAACGCGGCGGGCACTTCCCGCCGCAGTCGCGGTCACACCCTCGACGACAATGCGGTGCTGATCTCACAGTCCACCGGTCGGATCACCTTCACAACCGCGTTCCAGGGTGGCGTGTTCGCCACTGTCGCCGGTGCGGGCAGCACGAAGGTCTCGCCGCCCTCAAACACCACCACGCGGTCGTCCTCGTCCGTGCTTGCCACTCGTCCCGCTCGCTGAATCACACCGCTGCCGTGGACCGGGTGAACCACCACAGTACCGCTCGGTTGCTGCCAGAGGTCATTTTCGCTGTACACTCGCCCTTCGGGCGGCTCGTGCTTCACTGCGGGCACCACCACACAGTCCCGAACGTTCGATGCCGCGAGCAATCCGCCACCGCCCCAGATCGCAAACGAAAATTGCTGGCCGGCACCGAACTCGGCAAACAGCGCATGATCGAGTTCTCGCAGTTTCGTTGCGAGTGACAAGCTCACGGGCACGGTACTGACCGTGATGGGCACCGGCTCGGTGAACGTTGGCTTCTTGCTGGTGGACTTTCGGTTCTGAGAAATGGGGCGAGACATTGCGTCACTCCTTCGGGAATCCATCCCGCCGAAGAAGACGGCAACGAGCGAATCGGGAACGAACCCGGCACTCGTTCACCAGCTTCCCCTCCATTGATATTGTACTGCTTTTCCCAGTGCGTGGCGGGCATTCGCGAGCGTTGAAAGTGGGTCTGAACTGATCGTTTATTGCCGGCCCTCATGCGAAGGTTTCATGTCGCATGATGCTGAACAAGAAGTGCTGCCAAGACCGACGCGTGGAAAGACGATTGCTCGCGCCATGCAGCTATCCCAACCGCGTTCTGCACCACAACACCGCCGCCGCAACCAGTTCTTCGCCTGCTCCGTCAACTTCTTCAGGGTGAGCTTCCAGACGATCCAGGAAGGCCAACATGCTCGTTCGGTCGGCTACGGTCGCTTCTGCGGTCGCCGTTCTCGCCTCCACCGACAGGTTGTTGAAGAGGGCTTCCGCGCCGCCCAAGAGCGGGTAGGACTCGTTCACGGGTTCGGGTTCAGTGTCGTCATCGAGAACCTCGCTCATCTCGCCCGTATCTTCGCGAGTGACCTCAAGCACAGTCGAGGGTTCGTCCCAGACCACGCTCATTTGAGGATGGCCAGTGCCGTCGGTGTCAGGCAGAAAATGCACGTGGCTGATACTTTCACTCATCGCACGCTCCGTGTGGCTTCTCGTCCTTCATGGCTTCGCACAAGAATTGTACCCCCACTCCAACGGGAAATGTCCCATCTGCACCGAAGCCTGACAGCGTACCGTTCTGCCGGGTATGATTGAACAAGCACGGTCGGAAGCGACCAACACTCCACGTCACACTCAGGTTCCCGATGCTCTCCTTCGTTTTTACCTTGTTTCTGTCTGTCATGCCATCATTGTTGTGGCAGACTGAAGGACGAACCGAGGCCGAACGGGACATCATCGCAGGCACGATGAAATGGAAAATCTATGGCTACTCTGCCGGGCTAACGACAAGAGATAAAGTTGCGAAAGAGAAGATGCAGGACCGGTTCGGCGTCGAGTTAGAAGCGGTCGCACAGTGCGAAGTGACAGATGAACTGATTGAGCATGCAACAGGGTACAACGAGCGTATCCGGGAGGAAGTTGAGGGGAGACACGGTGTGAACGCAATCCGCCAAGTGTGGAGAGAGGCACACCAGGAGTCCCGTCCTGCGTACATCGCGGTTCGCTGGGCTTCAAAGTTCTGCTTGGTGGCGGCTGGTTTGTGGGTATGCCGACGAATCGTGCGGAGGAGAGGCCGAGAACCGGATGTTAAACCGTTGCCGTTATAAGTTAAGCGGTTGCCTTGGCAAACCCAAGTGACATAAACGCACTGGTGCGAGGTTCAATGGTCTTAGTCCTGTTCGTAGGTTGGCTTCGGCGTTGACACTATACGCATGTGGGCAGGTGGGCAGATGAGCGAGCCAAAACGTCCTCATGGGGTGCTTGCCTCATACCTCTGATCCCGCAAATCGAATATCACCAAAAATCGAGCGACCACGAACCCGAAACACAATTCCTCTGCCCGTGAGGGACGAAGATGGCTGACCCCGCACTCGCCACCCCACCCCTCGAAGCCGTGTCGAGACGGCGACCTACGCCGACGACCTGGACACAGCCGAGCAGTTTTACGCCACCGTCCTCGACCTACCGACAATCGGCCACGAAGCCGGTCGTCATGTGTCCTTCAGTTTTCGCCGTGCAACTCATTACTGAACGCACGTTCTAAACAACTCCAATTCTGCGCGACCAACGACACAACGCAAGCTGACCCTTGGTTGAAGCCACTTGCGGCTTCACGGTCTGTTGCCGGGAAAAGCGTTGTCCTCCGCTCGCAGCGAGTTGAGAATATCGGCAGTCCTTTCCGGAGGCCCACATGATCCGATTCCTCAGTTCGCTTGCGGCGATAGCGGCACTCGCCAACGCCGCAAGCGCTGCCGAGTCGCCCGCACCCGTCACCCTTCCCAGTGAAGCACGACCCGACGGGCCGCGTCTCAGCATTGGTCGTTCCACCGAATGCCAAACCACCGTACTCGCGTTCTCGGCCGATGGGAAAACGGTCGCGGCGACCACCAATGGCGGATTCGCCAGCGGGATGGACGCTCCCGTTCACCTGTGGGACACGGCCACCGGCAAGCATGTCCGCACCCTGAAATGGCACAAGGTTGGCGTCATGGCCGCCGCGTTCTCGAACGACGGCGCGACCATCGCCACCAGCGGCATCGACAACCAACTCCGCTTCTGGGATGGCAAAACCGGCAAGGACATCACGAAGGCCGATCTTCCCCTCACCGGTCACGGCTACGCTCTCTCATTCTCTCCGGACGGCAAACGGCTCCTTGTCGGCAGCACGAAACTCGAAATGTACGACGTGGAAACTCAGAAGCCGCTCAAAGCCAAGGGTGGCTTCTTCGCGGATACGGAACGGAATCAGTTCTTCCATACGGCAACGTGGTCGCCGAAGGGGAAGTACGTCGTGGCCGGTTGCGATGGTGCCGGCGTTCGCATCTGGGAAGCCGAGAGCGGAATGTTGGTGCAATCGCTGCCGTTGCACTACGTTGCCAACCGCACTCGCTTCGCGTTCTCCTCCGACGACAAGTTCCTGCTGATTAGCACTTGGCCCAAGGGGCTGATGCAGATGTTCGAGGTTGGCAAAGAGAAGGAAGTGAAGACGGTGGATGTTCCGAAGGGCGAAGTGTCGCCAGAGCAGTTGCAGTTCGCCCGCGAGATGGGCCGCGTGTCGTGGATCGTGCAGACCCAACAATATCAGCAGGGCAGCCGCACGCTTGTGGTCGCCGACGCCACCGGCCAGGAACTGAAGCGTTTCGAGGTGCCTTCGGGTGCCGCATCGCAACTCATCAGCCCTGACGGTTCGCGGATCGCGGTCGGGGGAACCGACGGCTCGCTGCGGTTCTTCGAGGCCGAGAACGGCAAGCCCGTGAGTGTCGCCCTCGGAGGCTGGTCGCCCGTTTACCAGACGGTGTACGCGGACGGCGGCAAGCTCCTGCGGGTCATTCACACTGACGGCTTGATTCACGACTTCGACGCGGACAGCGGCAAAACGCTGCGGGAAGTGAAACTCGACCTGAAGACGACACCCCACCTGATCGCCACGAGCCAGGACGGGAAGTTGCTCGCAACCGCGTCGGACGCTGGCGAGTGCGTGCTGTGGGATTTGGGTACGGGGAAGGAACAGGCGAAGCCCAAGGGGAAACTGCACGGATATCGCGAACCGGGGGCTGGCCCGCCTGGACCGTTCCCGCTGCCGCCTGGGCCGCAACCCGTTCCTCCGGGGGTCGCACCGCCTCCGCCGCCGGGCGGTGTCCGTTTGCCGCCTCCCCCCTTTGAACGGCAACCCGGCCCGCTCCAGCTCGCGGCCACGTTCTCGCTCAATGGGAAACTGTTCGCCGCCGTGGTTGCCGAGGGGGACAATGTACTCGTGTGGGATGCCACGAATGGCGAAGAGAAACACGCGGTGAAAGTGCCGAAGGGCACGGGAACGCTCGCGTTCTCGGCGGATGCCACGCACATCTTCACGGCGCAGAACTGGCCGGCCCAGCCTGAGGCTGTTGAACCGGATGGCGAGAAGGCCGGTGCTGGCTTCATCCGTCGATTCGAGTTGAAATCCAGCAAGCAGGTTCAAGACTGGAGGGCGTTGGGTTCGCCAGAACTGAAGGGCTTGCGGTATGCGTCATCGCGCGTGCAATCGCTCTTTCCGCTCGCTGACGGAGCAACGTTAGCGGTGGTCGAAGAGCAAATCTTCAACTACAGGCCGCCTCCGCCCTTCCCACCCGGCGGACGCGCCCCCGTGGCTTTGCGATTCAAGATTCGGCTCATCGACCTCGCCGGGCGAATGCCGGACCGCGTCACCGAAGCGGACTCGGCAGCGGGCGTAGGCGTTTCGGAGGATGGGAAGCAACTCGGGTTCCTGACGGGGTTCCAGAACCCGCCCATCACGCCGAAAACGCTCGTCCGCGTGGTTGATACCGCAACCGGACAAGTCAGCGAAACCGAGGTGGGCGAACCCCGACCATTCCCGGGCACGGCGAAGGTTGCCTTCCGACCAGGCGGCAAAGAACTCACCGTGACCTCGGGGGACAGCCTGCTCGCGGTGTGGGAGAGGAGCAAACTGAGAGAGAAGAAGCCCGACGGGAAGAAGGAGTGACCGACGGGCGAGAGGGTCGGGCCACTTAGCCATCGGGGGTGCCGGCCGACTCGCAGAATGCGTGACGCGATCACTTGGTCGCGTGTAGTGTCGTGATCGAGAAGGAGATGACGTGGCCGGTGGAGTTGGTGCCGCGGGGCGTGTGGGCAACACCGGCGAGGTGGTAGTGGGGAAGGCGATGACATGAAGAGCGGACACACGCCCGTGGGAGTGCAGTGGATGGCGACGAACCCGTTCCCGGGGTGGCTCGGCGAAGTCGCGGCAGATGCCGTCGTCGTCGAACCCAGCGATGTCGTCGTCGAGGCTCGCGGCAACCTCTGGACGTTCGGCTTGGACGACGAGCAGCGAGCCACGGTCGCACCAGCAGACGTTGAAGAGTTTGTCCGCGCAGTCGTGGCGGCACGCGGGCAGTGGCTCGCGAAGCGAGGTCTTGGGCCGATGCGGTTCTATTGCTGGCACGATGCCCAGGCTGGACAACTCCGATTCAGCCTCATCTCGACCAGTCATGCCGCACTTCCCTTCGAGTGCCCCGTCGAGCCGGTCGCCGCCATCCGTGCCGTCGTCCAGGGTTTCCTCAGCCCGGTTGTTCCAATACCACCGGCTCCACTTCGGGTGTGGGTCAATCTCGTTCCGTGAAGGTGCCTCTGCGTGCTTGATTGCACGAACAGCGACTGCGATGAGGTGCATCAGTTACAAGCAGCCCACGCCAGCACCCGACGCAAGAAAACATTCACCTCGCCGGCATTGAAAAGCGACAGCGCGTGCGAGCCGCCTGGGACCACCTCATCCGGTCGGGTCAGTTCGACGGGTAGCGTGCGGTCGGCCTCACCGTGGATGTGGAACACGCGAACATGCTTCACTGTCGGACTCGGCTGCCATCGCAGCACGGCACACAACGCCCAGCGAACGAATGCAGCTTCCGGCCGTGAGAGCCGTTCCAGGCGGCGTGCGGTGCCGCGTGGGAGCCAACGCTTGCCAACCCAAACCAGCAGGCCCGCGAGCCAACCAATCTGATCCGGCCCCAGATACACGAGCGGTCGGAGCAGACGCCAACGCCATGAGAACTCGGCTGGTGAGCGGACGCTGCCGATCAGCACGCACGCGACCGTTCGCAGGTGCAGTGACATTTCGAGGGCCACGATTCCGCCGAAGGACGCACCGCCGACAATGCACGGCCGACCGGGGTCAACGACCGAGGCGAGTCTGGCGGCGTAGGCGCGGAGGGACTCGTTCGGGAGCGGGGCGATCCATCGCGGCACCCGCAGGTTGGGGAAGGCGAGCATCTGCGAAGCGAATAACCGCTCCTCAGCGGCCATGCCGGGCAGCAGAAGGAACGCAGTGTCGTGAGCCATGTTCGACGCGAGTGGTGGAATGGCGTGGTGAGCCTATGTCTGAACGGGCAGCAATCGCGATATCATATCGTGGCTGGTTGCCTCGCGGAAATCGGGCACAACCGAACACAAGCGGTTCGGCATCGAAAAGGGGAGCAAAGGAATGCGAATGGCCACGACCACGACGTTCACTGTTACCGAATGGCGTCGAGACAGCGATGTCTCATGAGTACAAAAGCCATCCTTGCGACACACGCCCCAACCCGGAATTAAAGCATCGGCTTTTGAAGTCGGCTTTTGAGTGTTGGTGGCATGTGGCGCATGCCGACGGGCGACGACGTGTTTGGACGCCTCCTGCCACTGCGAGGTTATTGTTTGACTTGACGCAATTTCAGAACGGCAGTCCCGTCTCCGTCCACGGTTCTGAATCCTTTCGGGAAATCCTTCGCACCGTAGTGGAGCCGCAGAGTCATGCTGTCGCCGTCGAGCCTGTAGATGACAAGCATTCGCTCGCCTTTGATCTCCCCACCCGCTACCGTTGCCGTGAGCCGGGGTGGGTCTGCCTTCGGGTCCAAAGCGACGGTGTAGATGTCACAACGCTTCTCAAGACCTTTTGGCTTCTCAGCCGTGAACCGCACCTTCGGCGGCAGAAGCGATTGCTTCGGGTCCACAACCTTCCCGTACCGTTCCTCCGCCACCACTTCCCACGTCCCGTTCAGACGATTGAAGTCGTCCGTGGCTTTGGGAGAAGTGTCCGGGGCGAGAAGCACGAATAGCAGCACGGCGTTCATCGTCATCTCCGAGAGACTACCCCTTTCGAGAGACGTTAAGCACACTACATCGAATCGCCAACATTCTCAACGATGAGTTGCTCGTGCGG
>JAIOPV010000068.1 GCA_021413735.1 Planctomycetota bacterium | reverse complement strand
GCTAACGTGAATTACGACGGAGGCGACAAGTCATTTCATCCGGGATATGGTATTCGCCGCTTGCGGCGTAGCGTTCCAAGAATCGCTACGCCGCAAGCGGCGAATACCGACCGAGATTTTAGCGAATATACTGAACTCCTTGACTTTTCGGAGAATTGAGGATAACATTATCCATAATTCAGTCGGCCGCGAGATCGCGATGAAATCGTTCACCATCATGTTCGTCTTCGCCGTGTGTGGAGTGGCCTCCGCTGCGGACTATGACCGGCCACCAATCGAGTACGGCACCGCCCCAACCAACGATGTCATCACCTCGCTCAACGAGAAGATCCGCAAAGGCAACGCGGAACTGAAACACACCGACGACCACGGCTACCTGAAGTCGTTGCTCAAGGAGCTGGATGTCCCACTGTCGTCGCAGGTGTTGGTGTTCTCGCGAACCAGTCTCCAGCGGTCGCGGATCGGGCCGAAGACGCCGCGAGCCATCTACTTCAATGATGATGTCACCGTGGGGTTCTGTCAGCGGGGCGACGTTCTCGAAGTCGTCGCGTCCGATCCCAATCTTGGTGCTGTGTTCTACACGCTCGACCAGAACCCGGCGAAGGAGGTAGCATTCACTCGTCAGACCGAAAGCTGCCTGCTGTGTCACGGTTCTTCAAGCAATCAGGGGTTCCCAGGCCATCTGATCCGTTCGGTTTCACCGGATCGCACGGGTGAGCCTGTGTTCTCGCGCGGCACAAAGCGAGTCGATCACTCGACACCATTCGCGGACCGTTGGGGTGGCTGGTACGTCACCGGTACCAGTGGCAAGCAAACGCACATGGGGAACTCCATCGTCGGCGGTTGGCCGGGCCAAGATGACGACGCGGAAAACACGAATGTCACTGATCTGAAGCCATATTTCACAGCGGCGAATTACCCGACGACGCACAGCGACATCGTCGCGTTGATGGTGCTCGAACATCAGTGCGAGATGCAGAATCGGCTCATTCGAGCGAACTTCCAGATTCGTTCGGCCCTTCACGAACAGCGAGAATTGAACAAGGCGTTTCGTGAGCCTGCGACATATCGCAGTGAGGGGATCACTCGCCGCATCAATCATGCGTGTGAGTCGGTGGTGCGATATCTGTTGTTCTGCGAGGAAGCGAAACTCACCGAACCGGTGGCGGGCACTTCCGGGTTCGCGAAAGAGTTCGCTGCTCGCGGACCGTTCGACTCACAGAAGCGCTCGCTGCGTGAGTTCGATCTGAAGACGCGGATGTTCCGCTACCCGTTGAGCTATCTCGTCTACTCGAAACTCTTCGATGGCCTGCCGATCGAGGCGAAGACACGCATTTACTCGCGGCTCCTGGAAATCCTCACCGAGAAAGATCAGACGAAGGAGTTCGCACATCTCACGAAGGAGGACCGTCGGGCCGTGATGGAGATTCTTCGCGAGACGAAGGGCGATTTGCCAGTGGATTGGAAGAGGTAAAGCAACCGCTCGCAGCTCGCTTCGCGAGTTGCCCTCTCCCACAAGGAGAGAGGGCGAAAACAAACACATCAGGCGAAGATTTCCTTCACCACGTTTCCCTTCACGTCGGTCAGACGGAAGTCGCGGCCCGCGTAGTTGTACGTCAGCTTCTCGTGATCCAGACCCATTAGCGCGAGAAGCGTTGCGTGCAGGTCGTTCGTGTGCATTCGACCTTCCACGGCCTTGATGCCGTACTCGTCGGTGACGCCGTAATTCACGCCCGGCTTCACTCCCGCACCCGCCAGGAACATCGAATAACCCGTGATGTTGTGATCGCGGCCATCGACTCCCTGCTGCGTCGGGAGACGCCCGAATTCGCTCCCGAACAGCACGAGCGTATCTTCGAGCAAGCCGCGCTGCTGGAGGTCCGCGAGTAGCGCACCCGTCGGACGATCCACGGATCGGCAACGGTCGATCAACCCCTTGTGCAAGTTGTTGTGGTGATCCCAACCCGGCTGACAGATCTCCACGAACCGCACTCCAGCTTCGCTGAGTCGCCGGGCCATCAGGCATTGCCGAGCAAACGACGCGGTCGCCTTGTCATTCGCGCCGTAAGCATCGAGGATCTTCTTCGGTTCCTTCGAGATGTCGAGCAATTCCGGAACCTTTCCCTGCATCTTGAACGCCAACTCGAACGACTCGATGACGCCATCCACCGCTTCGGGCGCTCCAGGCGTCGCAGCGAGATCGCGATTCATCGCCTGCAACAGATCGAGTTGCTTGCGCTGAAGGTCGGCTTCGGTCTGCGCTTTCAGATTGGGCAGGTAGCCTTGATCGTTGATCCGCGTGCCCTGGAAGTGCGCCGGCAAGAAGGCGCTACCGTAGTTCACCGCACCCCCGAAGTTCGGCGGCGGGTTGATGGTGACATAGCCCGGCAAGTCCTGATTCTCGGTGCCCAGACCATAAAGCAACCACGCCCCCATGCTCGGGCGTGTGAGTGCGGCGTTCGCGCTGCCGGTGTGCATCTGAACGACGGCTTGCGGGTGTGCCGGTGTGTCGGTGTAGAGGCCGCGCAACCACGTCAGGCTGTCGGCGTGCTTGGCGATGTTCGGCAGCAGTTCCGAGAACCACGAGCCAGTTTCCCCGTGCTGCGAGAACTTGAACTTCGACGCGGTGAGTGTGCCGCCACCAGGGCCGCCTTTGCCGTTGTCCTTCACGAGTTGCGGCTTGTAGTCGAACGTGTCGTGCTGCGACATCGACCCGTTCATGTGAACGAAGATGAGCCGCTTGGCTTTCGCGGGGAAGTGCGGGGACTTCTGGGCGAGAGGTTTCAGCACAGCGGCCTTCTCAGCGGCCTTGGCTTGTTCGCCGAGGATGCCCGCGAGAGCGACCATACCGAAGCCCGCACCCGCGGACTTGAGTGCTTGACGACGCGACGGCGCGAAGGTGGAAGGCGGAAGGCGGAAGGCGGAAGGCGAAGACATCGAGATACCTCAGTTGTTGATGGTGTGTGGTCTGCGGAGTGCGGACAGGGCGGTTTTCACTCCGCCTTCCGCCTTCTGCCCTCCGCCTTGGGGTGTCAGCGAACGTATCGGAACTCGGCGCTGCCAAAGAGCGCCTGCGTGAACGCGAGCCACGCTGCTGTGCGGGCGTCCTTCGCACGGATCAGGTCTTCGTGAATTGGGGTGCCGGTCTGATCGACCTGATCGGGATCGAACGGCGGTTCCTCGACCTTGGCCGGTTCGGCGGTCTTCACGCGACGCGGTGCAGGTGCGAGATTGTCCGGGTAGAACTGACGCGATTCCGATTCGTACTCATCGAGGAACGCTCGCGCCCGTGCAACCTCGGTCTTCGTGGGGGCACGACCCAACGCGCGACGATAAGCCTCAGTAATGCGTTCCGAATCGCTGGCGTTCGGCTTCAACAGACGTTCCGCGAGGATCAGCGATTGCCGACGCACGAAGGAGCCGTTCAGCAGATACAACGCCTGACTTGGAACGGTGGTCGCGTCGCGGTTGCCGGTGACGAGCGTTTGTTCCGCGGGGTCGAACACTTCGAGCGAATGCGGCACGACACCACGAAGCAACGGCAAGTAAACGCTGCGGTTCATGCTGGCGTCGGCCTTCTCGTTGATGGTGCGGGCTTCCGGACCGTTGTCCAACATCTCGACCATGCGAAGGCTCTGCGCCGGTGAACCGCCTGGGCGTTTCACGTCGAGGGTTCCGGCAGCGGCGAGAGTCGCGTCGCGAATCTCTTCAGCCGTCAGGCGTCGCGGTGTGTGCCGCCACACGAGACGGTTGCCCGGATCGGCAGCCGTGTTCGCGGGCGTCGCTTCCGCACTCAACTGGTAAGCGTGTGTCAGCACGACCGCACGCACCAACTTCTTCACCGACCAATCATCCGCAATGAAGCGATTCGCGAGGTGATCGAGCAGTTCTGGATGCGACGGTGCCCCGCCCGTGACGCCGAAGTTGTCGACCGTGTTCACGATGCCCGTGCCGAACAAATGCTGCCAGATACGGTTGACGGCCACACGCGGAGTCAGCGGATTCTTCGCGCTCGTGAGCCAGTTCGCGAGTTCGAGCCGGCCGCTTTGCTTCGGATTGACGTTCGCAGCGCCCGGCACTGTGAACGCCGTGAGGAAGCCACGAGGCACGATTGGTCCGAGCTTCTCGGCTTCGCCGCGAATGCGAACTTCGGTGTCGGCCAGTGTCTTGGCGTCGCGAACGCCGTGAACTGCCTGCCCTCGCGCTGCTGGGTCCGTGAGCGAGTTTAGTTCAGTCTGAAGTGCCTCGAACTTGAGCCGGTACGGTCGCTGCGTCGGCTGCCCGTTCGCAGCGATCTTCGTGCCGGCTGGTGTGCCTCGAATCGCGTCCCAGGCTTTCTTGGCTTCCTCGAAATCGGCCTTCAACTTGGCAAGCCGTGCGGGATCGGCCGGCGGAGCGCTGCCGGAGAGCTTCACGAGCATGTCTGGTACGTAATAAGCGAGGCCACCACCGCCCATCAGGTTTCGCACTCCGGCGGCGTTGTCGGTGCTGGTGAAGATGCCGGCGATCGCGTAGTAATCGGTTGTCGGAACCGGGTCGAACTTGTGGTCGTGGCAGCGGGCACAACTGACCGTCAACCCGAGAATCGAGCGAGTCACTGTGTCGATCTGCTCATCAACGTTGTCCATGATGAACCGCACCTTGAAGCGCTGGTTCACGTCCTTCACGCCGAGGGCAAGGAAGCCAGTTGCGGTCAGGAGCCGATCAACAAAGGCGGAGGGCGGAAGGCGGAAGGCGGAGAATATCCCCCAACCGCTTTCGTTTTCCGCCTTCTGCCCTCCGCCTTCCGCCTTGGCGAAGCCTTCCGCCTTGGCAAGCAGGTCGCCCGCGATCTGTTCGCGCAGGAATCGATCATACGGCACATCGGCGTTCACGGAGTCGATGACGTAATCGCGGTACTTCCAGGCGTGCGGATACGGGATGTTCCGCGATGGTCCCGTGCTTTCGCCATAGCGGGCGACGTCGAGCCAGTGCCGACCCCACCGTTCGCCGAATGCCGAACTCGCGAGCAATCGATCCACCACCTGCTCAAACGCATTCGGGCTGCTGTCTTTCACGAACGCATCGATCTCGGCAGGCGTCGGAGGCAACCCCGTCAGATCGAATGTGACCCGGCGAATCAGCGTGACCTTGTCCGCGTCGCCGACGGGCTTCAATCCCTTGGCGTCGAGCTTCGCAAGCAGGAAACGGTCGATGTCGTCGCGTGCCCACGCTGCGTCATTCACCGCCGGAACCGCAGGCTTCGTGAGTGGTTGCCAGGCCCAATGTTCTTTCCTCAACTGCTCGTACTCAGGCCGGATCTTGCCGAGCGAAGCAGGAATTCGGATTGCTGGCCACGCGGCTCCGTCCTTGATCCACTTGGCGATGATCTCGGTCTGTTCCTCGGTCAGATGCTTGCCTTCCAGCGGCATCCGACGCTTGGCGTTCTCAGGGCCGATCCGCTTCAGAAGCAGACTCTTCTCGGGGTTGCCTGGCACGACGGCTGGGCCGGTATTCCCGCCGAGGAAGAGGCCGTTGCGGTCATCGACTCGCAATCCGCCGGCTGGTTTCGTGTCTGCCGAATGGCAGTGATGGCAGTGGTCCACCAGAATCGGCCGAACCTTCTTCTCGAAGAATTCGACCTTCGCGGCAACAGCAGGATCGGCCGGAGGCGTCTCTGCCGCAGCTGCGCTGACGAGCAGCAGCAACGCGGCCGGAGCGATGATGCGGGGTCGGGATGGCATGTCGGTCTTCCTGAATCTCGGAGGTATATTCAGCGCTGCTTGAGTTCGAGGGTCACTTCGCCGGCGGTGGGAACCGCGATTGCCCTTGAGAATAACGCCGGTGTGGAGCGTCTCAAGGATGAAACCCCCGATCGGGCAAATCGGTCCGAAGCTGCGAACATTGGGGTCGGCTTTCAGCGCCTCCCCGACGAAGTGACGGATGAATCGCTTCACGTCACTGCTCGCTATAACCGGCTTATGGGTCAGATGATGCGTTCGGAGTGAGTGGCCGCTGGAGCGAACGGAAATGACCGACGAGAATTGCAATACCGCAGCCACTTTTGTCAACGTGCCATCTCAAAACGGGTGTGTGAAATGTGGTCACATCCGTTTTTGTTGGGTGGTCGTGCGTTCCGACAAGACCACCCAACAGACTGACGATGCCGGTTCACCCCAACCATGCGGGGAGTTCGCCGGCCTTGGGCAACTTCACCACCGTCACGTTGCTGATCTGCGGGTGAGCTTTCACTTCGTTCACGGCTGCTTCCGGAGGCAGGCTATCGAGATTCAGAATCCCGATCGCCTCGCCGCCTTGCGTCTGCCGGCCGACCGTCATCTGAGCGATGTTCACCTTGTGATTGCCGAAGATCGTGCCGACGAAGCCGATCAAGCCCGGCACATCGCGGTGCGTGAACACGAGCAGTACGCCGTCGAGGTAGCCTTCCATGCGGAACGTGTCGAGCTGCACGAGACGCACATACTGGTCGCCGAACAACGTGCCAGCCGCGACGTGGGTGCCCTGTTCGGTCTCGACTTCCGTGTGCAAGAGCGCCGCGAAGTCGCCCTTCTTCGGGTTCGACGATTCCGCAATCTCGATCCCGCGTTCGCGTGCCACGACTTCCGCATTCACGAGGTTCACGCCCTGGCTCAGTCGGAATTCGAGCAGGCCAGCCGTGAACGCAGCCGTGAGGAGTTTCGTCTTCTTGCCAGCGAGATCGCCCTTGAAACTCAGCGTCGCCTTGCGAATCGGCCCCTGCGCGAGTTGTGCCTGGAGCAAGCCGAGTCGCCGTGCGAGGTCCACGAACGGCCGAGCTTCCGCGAGTTCCGCAGGGTTGACCGCAGCCATGTTCACGGCGTTCGCGACCTGCCCCTTGAGCAAGAAATCGGCGATGAGTTGAGCCGCCTCAACCGCAACGTTTTCCTGTGCCTCGAAGGTGCTCGCCCCGAGGTGTGGCGTCAGCACGATGTTCGGAGCCTTGAGGAGCGGGTTGTCTGCGGTGATCGGCTCGACCGAGAACACGTCGATGCCGGCGCCGGCAATGGTGCCAGCGGCGAGAGCGTCGGCGAGGGCTTTCTCGTCGATGATGCCACCGCGAGCGACATTCAGCACGCGAGCGGACTTCTTCATGAGGCCGAGTTCGCGGGCTCCGATGAGGCTCTTGGTTTCGGCAGAGAGCTGGACGTGAACGGTGAGGAAATCGACTTGCGGCAGGAGTTCATCGACCGACTGTGCGACCTTGTAGCCCATCTCGGCAACCTTCGCGGCCGTGACGAACGGATCGAGCGCGATGACTTTCATGTCGAGCCCGATGGCTCGTCGGGCGACTTCGCGACCAATGCGGCCGAGACCGATGATGCCGATCGTTTTGCCCGCGACTTCGGTGCCGACGAACTTGTTGCGATCCCAGCCGCCGGCTTTCATGGTGGCGTCGGCAACTGGTACGCGCCTTGCCAGAGCGAACAGCAGCGCGATGGTGTGTTCCGCAGCCGAGACGGAGTTCCCGCCCGGCGTATTCATCACGATGATGCCCTTGCTGGTCGCCGTGGGCAAGTGGACGTTATCGACGCCGACGCCAGCCCGAGCGATGGCCCGGAGTTTCCCGGGGTTCTCGAGCAATTCTGCGGTGAGCTTGGGGAAAGAGCGGCAAATCACCGCGTCCGAATTCTGGAGCGCGGCGATGAGCTTTTCTTTCGGCTCCTTGTGGATGTTCGGTTGGTTGTCGATCTCCAAGCCGGCGGCCTGGAGGAGTTCGATTCCAGCGGCTTCGAGCTTGTCAGCGATCAGAACGCGAGGCATTGAAATTCCTGAGACGGCGGTGAGAATTCTCGATATCGAGTAGTTTACGACCGGGCGCGTGAAACGATCAGTCTCGCGTCGCCCAGTGTCTCCAACTCGACACGTCACCACCGGCCAGGGTTCACCGCAGTTTCCACTCGACGCGACGTTGCCCCGACAGCGTATCGATGTAAATCAGCTCCGAATCGTTGATCGATGTGATGCGATACGAGAACACCTGACCGATGTTCTCGCGGTTCGTCGAAGCCGAGATACTCAACGTCACTTCGCCATCCTTGACCCGCCAGGTGCCGCTCGTTCGATCTTCGTGGTCGAATACCTTCTTAAAGCCCTTCTTGTACGTCCGGAGCAACGCGAATGTGTTGTCGACGTTCATCGTCACCTTCACGATTTCGCTGTCGGTCTGGTGACCCCAGGTGCCGATGAGCGCCTTCCGAACGCCGTCTTCCTGTGGCAACACGAGCGGTTGTGGCTTGAATTCCACCACGGGAGCAGGCGGGACCACCGCCACGGGAGCGTTCACCTTGCGGAACGTCATCAAGAAGGTGTCGCTGGCCGGCAGCGATGCCATGACCGTGGGCCGCGTGTGCGAGTCGGAACCATGCGTGCAGACCATCAGCACGTCACCGTCCCGCATGTAAATTCCCTTGCCGCCGATGTGCAACTCGCCCGCGATGTCAACCGTCTTGGGGCTTGTCGTGGGGTCGGTCACGAACGCCATCGTGCGAACTTTGCCGTCGGGTCGCAGGACTGAAGCGGTCTGCCCCTTGATGACGACCCTCGCATCTTTAATCATCGTCTGACGCACGGATTCCAGCGGAATCAGCTTTCCGTCGTCGATGACGGAAACCAGTTCCCAGGTGCCATCGAGCGGAACCTGCGCTGCGGCAACCGGCGGTTGCAGTGCGGGTTGTGGTGGCAGTTGGTTCGGAGCTGAGCGAGCAGAGGTGATGAACGCGAGACCCGTCGCGACGAGTGCGACGGAAACGATCACGAGCAGGCGTGTCATTGGGGCTTCCTTGACCGGTTACAGAGGGTGACCGGAAAAGTATTGCAAGACTCGCCCATTCGTTGCAACCCCGACTGCTCGGCTCCGTTCATGGGGAACGGATCAACCGGCTGGGTCAGACGCCGCATCACGTTCTGTTTGTTTGCGCTGCGGCAAATCCCACGAGAATCCCCATCCGGCAGCTTGAACGGCACCACGAGCGAGCTTCAGGAACCGGAGCCCCTCATGCGACGGACGATATTTACATGCCACTTCAATCCGGACTGATACGCCGGGCTTGGCGTTTGGATATGTTGCCGCGAGCTGTCCGCTCTCGATGTACGCCAAGTAGCTGTTGATCTTGGCTTGGAGAACGTCCAGATGATTCTCATCCGACCACCGCAGATGATCGGTGATGACCAGCACAACCTCGCCGGTCGCTCCCACCGTGGTGACAATGTCGATCACGTCCGGGTTATCGACCGACATCTCAGAAACCCTCTGCGGGGTTCGCCGAACAATTACTTCTTCTCGCCGGGGCTTTCATCCGAGAACAACGCGCTGATCGACTCATTGCCGTGGATGCGCTGAATCGCCTTCGCAAACAGCCCTGCCACCGAAATCACCTTGATGTTCGGCAGCATTTTCTCCGGCGACAGCGGCACGCTGTCCGTTACGGCGATCTGGTCGATGTTCGCCTTCGCGAGATTCTCCATCCACTTACCGCAGAGGACACCGTGCGTCGCCCCGACGTACACCTTCTTCGCGCCGAACTCGCGAGCCACACGAACCGCCCCCGCAATTGTGCCGCCGGTGGAAATCAGGTCGTCGTAGATGATAACCGACTTCCCCTCGATCGGAGCGCCGAGCAGATGCCCCTGCTTCACTTCCGTGGCACTCGTGCGGCGTTTGTCGATCATCGCGATCTTGCCGCCGACGTTCTTCTGGAAGTCGAGAGCCTTCTTGATGCTGCCCTCGTCGGGGCTGAGCACAACCAGCTCATCCGGAACGATGTCCAGCGAACGGACGTGCTTCGCCAACTCCTTCACCGCGTACAGGTGATCGACCGGGATGTCGAAGAAACCCTGAATCTGTGCCGCGTGTAGGTCGAGCGCCAGAACGCGATCGGCCCCAGCCTTCGTGATGAGGTTCGCGACGAGCTTCGCCGAGATGGGAACGCGACCCTTGTCTTTGCGGTCCTGGCGAGCGTAGCCGTAGTACGGCAGCACGGCGGTGATGCGAGCGGGGCTGGCACGCTTGAAGGCGTCCAGCATGATGAGCAGTTCCATCAGGTTCTGGTTCACCGGCGTGCAAATCGACTGCACGATGAACACATCTCGACCGCGAACGTCTTCGTCGATGCGAACGCTGGTTTCGCCGTCGGGGAAGTCGCCGATGGAAATGCGACCCATCCCGCTGCCGAGATCCACGGCGATTTTCTCGGCCAACGACCGATTCGCTCGTCCGCTGAAGATCTTGAGCTTGTTATTGTTCCCGTTCCCGAACACCGGTCGTTCCTCCATGGCGAGTCGCCGAACGGTGTGCATTATGCGGTCAGTGACACCGGATTGCTAGTTCTGTGTGTATACCGAAAGAAGAGTTGGCGGGCTTGTCTTTTCGATCCCGCGACCCAATACCTGACATACACGCTTCCCATGCCCGACATTTCAGATGCGGTTCGGGATCATCTGGCGTTGGCTCTCGTGCCCGGTCTTGGGCCGAAGCTGACCGCCGCGCTTCTGGAACGTTTCGGCTCGGCGACACTTGCCCGACAAGCCACGGCGACACAACTCGCGGAAATTCCGCACATCGGCGAGAAGACCGCAATCGGATTGGCTGCGGCCCTTCGCACAGTGGACATCGAACCCGAATTGCGGCTTATGGAGAAGCACGCGACCGGCGTGTTGGCGTTGGGTTTATCTGGATATCCGCAGCCCCTTGCGAAAGTACCGGCCCCGCCACCGTTGCTGTACGTGCGTGGCGAATGGCTCGAAGCCGACGCGAACAGCATCGGCATCGTCGGCTCACGCAACTGCACGACCTACGGCCAGAAAATCGCGGCGCAACTGGCTCGCGAACTCGCTCGTGCCGGCTTCACGATCATTTCGGGGCTCGCACGCGGAATCGACGGTGCCGCTCATCGGGCCGCGCTGGAAGCGGGTGGACGCACGGTAGCGGCACTCGCGGGCGGCCTGTCGAAGATTTACCCGCCGGAACATTCCGCCCTCGCGGACGAAATCGCTGCGGGTCGTGGCTGTCTCATCACGGAAACGCCGATGGGCATGGACCCGCAACCTGGCATGTTCCCGGCCCGCAATCGCATCATCAGCGGCTTGTCGCGAGCGGTGATCGTCGTGGAAGCGAACGCACGCAGTGGGGCACTCATCACGGCCCGACACGCTGCCGAGCAGGGGCGAGAGGTATACGCGGTGCCTGGTCGCGTAGACGATTCCGCGAGCGCCGGCTGCCTGGAACTGATTCGCGGTGGTGCCCGCCTCGTACGATCGGCCGACGACGTGATCGAAGACCTGAAGGGTATCGCGGTGGCCGATTACCGCGACTTGGCGAGCGGGGGACGTCAGTCCCCTGTTGATAGTGCGAAGGAGAAGAAACAGGGGACTGACGTCCCCCGCTCGCCAGAACCACCACCCGCGCCCGCACCAACGCTCGATCTCACGCAACAGCGGGTGTTCGATGCGCTCGCGAACCGTCGCCATGCGGACGAACTTACCCGCGAACTCGCGATGCCGGTAGCGGAGCTGTCACGCACACTCATGCAGCTCGAAATGAAGAAGCTCGTTCGCCGACAGCCCGGCAACTTCTACGAACGGCGGTGACCATGACCACCGAACGCGATGCCCTGTTGGCCGCGATTTGTGCTAACCCAGAAGACGATACGCCGCGGCTCGTGTTCGCCGACTGGCTCGATGAGCACAACTCGCCAGCGTGGGCCGAGTTGATCCGCGTCGAGTGCGAACTCGCCCGACTCGCCGACGATGGCTCCGCTGCGGAGGCGATCTTTCGGTTCCTCTCAGGAGCCGATCAAGGAGCGATTACGACCGTCGAGTGGCCGAAAGTGGATTTGGAGATCGCTCGTCGAGTGGAACTCACGCTGCGTGCAACACGTTTGCGGGGGAAGGCGAAGTCGCAAATGGCGTGCGTGCGGCCGAAGCAATGCGGAGTCAAGTGGACGGACAGCACTGACCGCGGTTTTCCAAGTCGCGTGACGCTCGAAGACCCCGAGCACCTCATCAAGGCGCTGCCCGCACTTCTGAAGACCAACCCCCGGCTTTCAATTATCGGCCTATTAAACCATAGAGTCGGACCGGAACTCGCGGTCCAGCTTGTTGAAGCCGGGTTGCTCCGATGGGCCAAAGAGGTCGTGCTCTCCCACGACACGAACGTGATGAGCGCGTTCAGCTCTTCGTCCGACGCGAAGGACGTGCGGATGTTGACCCAGAACGGGGGAGGACAGGAGATTGTGCGGCGATGGCTGGCCGTGTCAGCCAACTGGAACGGGTTGCAGGACGTTGCGCTGAACGATTCCGAGGCGCTCGATCACGACTCGGCGGCGGAATTCTTACGAGCGAAGCACCTTCACAAGCTCACCCGGCTCATTATGCATGGGCGTGACTGGAACCAGCACACGATTAGCGAGTTGAACAACTTCACGGCTCTGCGAGAACTCAGCATCCGTTACTGCGGACTGGGCGACGATGCGGCCATCGCACTTGCGAACATGCCGGGATTGGCGAACCTGCGATCTCTGTCGCTGCACAACAACCGCATTACGGGCCGCGGCGCGACGGCGTTGCTCACGTCGCCGCACCTCGCGAACCTCGGGTTCCTCGATCTGGAGAATAACCCCGTGCGTGGTCTGGACGCGAAGGCGCTTGCCGCGGCCCCGCCGGGCGGGTTGCGTGGCGTCGGCTTCCACGCTTGTCGGCTCACGATCAAGGACGTCGCTGGGCTCGCGGCGGCACCACGCTTGGCGAATCTCATGTACCTCGATCTCGATCACAACAACCTTGCGGACTCTGCGGTATCCGGGTTGGTGAAGGGGCTTGGGGATCGTGCCCCGGCGATTCTGTATCTGATGGGGAACCGCTTCGGGGCGAAGGCGGCCGAGGTGCTGGCACAATGGCCGGCCGCCACGGGAATTCAGCGTTTGCACTTGTATGGCAACCCGCTCGACATCGCAGCAGCGAGAAGCCTCGCGGGGTCTCCGCACTTCACCAATCTGAAGTACATTTCCACGTCTGGCGTTCCCATTGCGGGGAAGAACATCCTCAAGAAACGCTTCGGCGATAGGGTACGTCTGTGAGTGACGCTCGCACTCCACGTGGTACTCGATAGTGTGATCTGAACACCCGTCTCGGAGATTTCCCATGTTTGATCTCAACGCAGTGCAAGCAGCGATTCGCGAATCCGGCTTCGACGGCTGGTTGCTCTACGACTTCCGCGGCCAGAACATCCTCGCTCAGCGGGTTGTCGGCGTCGCCGAAAAGAAGCTCTCACGACGTTGGTTCTACTTTGTGCCCGCGACCGGCGAGCCGAAGAAGCTGGCCCACGTCATTGAACCCGCTTCGCTCGATCATCTTCCGGGCACGAAGAAAACGTATCGTCGCTGGCAGGAACTCGAAGCGGAGGTCGGCTGGCTAGTGGCAGGCACGAAAGTCGTCGCGATGGAGTACAGCCCCCGCAACGCGAACCCGTACATCGGGCGTGTCGATGCGGGCACGGTCGAACTCGTGCGGTCGTTTGGCTGCGAGGTGGTCGGCTCGGGCGACCTGATTCAACTGTTCGAGTCGGTCTGGGACGCCGACCAGGAGAAATCGCACTTCGAGGCCGCGAAGCTGTGTCGAGAGGCTTATGACGTGGCGTTTGCGTTCATCGCTTCCGAGATCAAGGCGAAGGGCAAGGTGATGGAAACGGCCGTGCAGGCCCGCATCATGAAGCACTTTGCCGACAACAAGATGACCACCTACAGCCCGCCGATTATCGGTGTGGGTCCGCACAGTGGCGACCCACACTTCGACACGAGCCTCGCGACCGACATGCCCATCGAGAAGGGTTCGTTCGTGCTGATCGATCTGTGGGCGAAGATGGATCGTCCGCGTGCGGTGTATGCGGACTACACACGCACGGCGTTCGTCGGCGACACAGTGCCGGAAAAGATTGCGAAGGTGTTCAACGTCGTGGCGGCTGGTCGCGATGCGGGCATCAAGAAGGTGAAGGATGCGTTCGCGGCGAAGCAGCCGTTGCGGGGCTGGGAGGTCGATAACGCGACGCGGGACGTGATCGAGAAGGCGGGTTACGGCGAGCAGTACACGCACCGCACGGGTCACAACATCGGGCAGGAAGTTCACGGCAACGGAGCGCACATCGACGGCCTCGAAACCCGCGACGACCGCCGGATCATTCCGCGGACTTGCTTCAGCATCGAACCGGGAATTTACCTGCCCGAGTTCGGCGTGCGAAGCGAAGTGGACGTGTACATCGACGCCGCCGGAACGGTTCACGTTACCGGCGGCGAACTCCAAACGGAAGTCCACAAGATCATCGTGTGACGACGGCGATCTTCGTCGCGACGCCGCTGTACAACCGCACTTGACGCTTCCTCGCTCGGACTTGCCAGATGGCGTCGCCGACGAAGATCAGCACGGCAGCCCACACGCACACGAACGCTGTGAACGCACCTTCAACCAACGGGTGATTCAGCACCAGTACCGCCAGGATCAACTGAATCGTCGGCGACAGGAACTGAATGAAGCTCACCGCCAACAACGGAAGCCGACGAATCGACAGCGTGAACGTCAGCAACGGCACCACCGTCACGATTCCGCTGAACGCGATCAAGGCGCTCAGACCGAGTTCGCCGCCCATGTGGTTCTCGTTGATCGACCACAAATATCCCAGAAACGCCAGCGACACCGGCAGCATCAGCAGCGTCTCGACCGTCAGGCCCGCGATGCTTTCCACCGCTACTTGCTTCCGCACGAGACCGTAGCAGCCGAACGAGATCGTCAGCGAGATTGCGAGCCAGGGGAAGTAGCCGCCCGCGATGCACGGCACCGCCACGCCAATCGCCACTAACGCGAGTGCGGGGTAGTGTGCGGGACGCAGTTTCTCACCGAGAAACACCGTGGCGAGGGCCGCGTTCACGAGCGGCATCATGTAGTAACCGAGGCTCGCCTCCGGGACGCGATTCGTCACCGTGGCGTAGATGTAGAGCAGCCAGTTGATCGCCAGGAGAACCGACGAGAGCAACAGCGTCAGCACGAGCTTTCGATTTCGCAGAACGCGGAAGAGATCAGACCAGCCACCGACGACGGCCGTGATGGCAATCATGATCGGCAGCGACCACGTAATTCGGTGTGCGAGAATTTCCCAGGCCGGCATTCCGAACGCTTGCAGGGCAGAAAAGTAGAGAGGAACAAGCCCCCACCACGAGTACGCGATCAGACCAAAGACGAGGCCAGATCTAAACTTTGCCGCCGCGGGATCGGACACCGATAACCCCTTTCAATGGTTTGGCCGCGCCCCAAAATGGAACGCGGCTCACTCGCAAACACGCCGCCCCGGCGGGGCGGCCGCTACACGGGATGTTGTAACGCCTTCGCCAACATCGTGTGGAAGTAGTGCTCGCCGTTCTCGCGCTTCACGCTGTAACGGCCTGTCGTGTAACTGCGACTGTTCAGATTCCGCTGAACTTCCTCGCACACTCCCACGTCTTCCGTCTGCACTTGATCCGTCACCAGCAAACTTTCGCGAACGAATTCGGGGTCCGCGTCGGCCGCGAAATACAGATCGAAGATCACTCGACAACGATCCACCGCCAGCGGCAACACGATGTTCGTGTCGAGGACGCCGGAGTAGAGGTTCACCATCACATTCGGGAACACCCACCAGTACGCCGCGAGGTCGCCGGTGCGAGTCCGGCCAGTTTCGCCTTCCGCGGGCTTCATCGGGCTGCTTTGCAGAACCGTGTTGCGGTCGGGCGTCGTGCGATATTCGCGATAGTCCAGCACGCCCGCAAGTCCGGGATGGATGGTGTTTACGTGATAACCGCCGTCGAGGTAGTTATCGACGTACACCTTCCAGTTGCACGCGAGGTCGTAATGCTTGCGAGTGTGCCACACAAGGCCACTCAGGGCGCTGCGTGAGTCGCTCCACGTCGGCAACGGAGCGAGAAACTGCTCCAGAGGTTCACGCGGTTTCTCCAAATGCACCCACACATACGGCCCCCACTCTGCAACGCTCACCGGCGGCAAGCCGTTGTCTTCGCGACGGAACTCCTCCACGCCGTCGAACTCGGGCACGCCACGAAGGTTGCCGGCGAGATCGTAGGTCCAGCCGTGGTAGTGGCAACGCAGTTTCGTGACGGTACCGCACTCCTCGCTGCACACTCGCGCTGCCCGGTGCCGACACACATTCACGAACGCCCGCAAAACGCCGTCTTCCCCACGCACGACGAGGATCGGCTCGTCGGCGATGTCAGTCGTGAGAAACTGCCCAGGCTTCGCAACGAGTTCTCGCCTCCCGGCTGCTTGCCAAGTCTGCGTGAACACCCGATCGCGTTCCAAACGAGCGATTTCCGGCGACGTGTACCACGTGTTCGGCAGACAGTGCGCTTTCTCCAGTGGGACCGACGGATCGAACTGCGAAAGCAGACCTTGATGTGTACCGTTCATGGGATGTGACCTTTCACCGACTTCGTAGGGCCGGCTCAGCCGGCCTTCTTTCATACGTCGGTCGAATCGAGATGGCCGGCTGAGCCGGCCCTACATTCAAATCGTCACCGACGAGAAGCCTCCGTCCACGACAATGTTCTGTCCCGTCACGAAGCCGCTCGCTCGCTGCGACGCAAGCCAGATCGTTGCGCCCGCGAGTTCCTCGGCGCTGCCAAACCGTGCCATCGGCGTGTGCCCGACAATCGACTGACCGCGTTCGGTGTAAGTGCCGTCATCCTTCATCAGCATTCGGCGATTCTGTTCCGCCGGGAAGAACCCCGGACTGATCGCGTTCACCCGCACGCCCTTCGTGGCCCACTCGCGAGCGAGCCACAGCGTCAGGTTTAACACGGCCGCCTTCGATGCCGAATACGCCACCACCCGCGACAACGGAATGATGCTTGCCATCGACGCGATGTTGATGATGCTGCCCTTGCCCGCCGCGACCATCTTCTCGCCAAAGATCTGACACGGCAGCAGCGTCCCACCGACTAGGTTCAGGTCGAAGACGGCGTTCCAGCCTTCCATGCCCATCTTGCAGAAGTCGCCGCCGGGCATGATGGTGCCTTCGGGCTTGTTGCCGCCCGCACCGTTAATCAGAATCGTGACGTTGCCGAGCTTCGACGTGATGGAATCGCGAGCCATTGCCAGCGAATCGCGACTCATCGCGTCGGCTTGCTGGAAGATCGCTTTGCCGCCGACCCTCTCGATAGCACGCACTCGCTCGATGCCCCGTTCTTCACTGCGCCCCACGACGGCAACCGTTGCGCCAGCCGCAGCCAGTGCGTCAGCCATGCCGCCACCGAGAACGCCGGTACCGCCAAGCACAGCCGCCACTTCACCAGAGAGGTCGAACAGATTGGTCATTGCATCCCCAATGAAATCATGGATCTCACGCAAAGCCGCAAAGCCACAAAGAAAGACAACTTCGCGTCTTTGCGGCTTTGCGTGAGCTTGGTTTTAGTCCACAAACAGTGGCTTCAGGTGCCGATCGTACAAGTTGCCGGTCACGTTCCGCGATACGGCTGGTTCGCACGTCTTCAGCATGTTCAGATACCGCTCGCCCATCTGGGCTGCGATCTTGAAGCCGACGTGAATCAGTTGCCGAAGCGAAGCGTTGAACGCTGGGTTCGACGGCTCATGTCGCAGCGCCGCGACGAACTGTTCTGAGGTCCAGCCTTTCACGGCTTCAGCGGTCGGCAACTTCGCAGCGTCGATGTCGATGACGGTCGCATACGGGGCGCACAACTCGTCCTTCTTCTTGAGTGCGCCTGCGTAGATCTCCTTCGCCATGTCGAGGCCCGCACCGCCCGTTTCCGCGAGGCCGATCACTTCTTCTAGCCACGTTGTGCCGGCGGTTTTCAGGTGAAGGCCGGCACCGGTTTCGCGAATCGCACGACGCATCGGTTCGTAGATCGAAAACTTATCGCTGCCGGAATGCACGCTCAATTTCAGGTTAGCAGGCAGGCCGTACTTCCGCACCGCAAACGCGATTACGGCGAGGTCGTCGCGGAATTCCTTCTCGAACTGCTTCAGATCGCCGACGTAATCGACGCCCTTGTTGAAGCGCCCCGTGAACTTCGGCGCGATCGTCTGCACAGGCACCTGAGTATCCGCGAGTGCGGCGAGGATCAGCAGCAGTTCCGGCGGCGTCTGCGGAGCGTCGGTTTCGTCCATCGACACTTCTGCGATAATGTTCTCGGCACCCTTCGCACCCGCGATCTTGCGGTAGATCGCTCCCGCATCCTGCACGGCCTTCAGATACTTTGCAGCGACCCGTTCGACGTCTGCACGAGTCGTGGTGAACGGCTCCGCAATGCCGGGAATCTCCAGCTTCCCAGCGAGTTCAGGGTGCCGATCGACGAACGCTTTCACGGCTTCCGGCGCTGCCGCGTGACCAATCGAATCGGCGACATCGATGGTGTAGAAGTCGCACGCCGGCAGGAAACGATCGACGGTTTCGAGCCTGATGTGGTCGGCGTCAACGTGATACGGCTTCGTCCAGCCGAGTGCCTTCACGGCAGCGTCACCAGAAGCACGCACGCTGCCAGGCTCCGAGCCGATGATCGTGTGCTCGCGGTTCGACTTGTTCCAGACCGGAATGACTTCGACGCCCTTGTCGGCCGCGAGCATGCACGCCCGAAGTTGTGCCTTCGCTTGATGCGCGAACCGATCTCCAACGCCGACGGAGTATTTGGCGAGCGTGAGCACTGACGACACCTCGGGAGAAGAGTGATTGAACTTGTTGTATCGAATGAACGGCAAGAACAAGCGGCGACCAATTGTTACGAACCGTGACTTGCATCTTCGCCGCAGACGCCGGAAACTCAGTGGTGAACTCTCGCGAGAAGGTAACCCATGACCGGAATCATCACTCTCACGCTGTTGCTCACGCCTGCCGCTCCGGTGCCAGCGACACCACCGAAGCCGGTCGCGGGGTACGTGGATCGCAACCAGGCTCTGCAATTCTCGCGTCTCGTGTACCAACTCGCCGAGCAGGTCGCGGTCAACTACGTCATCGAGAAGAAGAACCACCAGAAAGAACTCATCGAGGCAGCGGTTCGCGGGCTTTACGACGAAACTGGCCAGGCCATTCCCGACAACGTGAAAGCCGCCCTCGCTCGTTCAAACAGCGCAGTGGAACTGGTCGATACACTGGCCGATGTCCGCATCCTGCTCGGGGATCACCCGAACCTGACCGGAGCGAAGTCGCTGTTCGCGGCCATGAACGGCTTCAAGCACGCCACCGACCAAATCTGCGGACTGTATAGCCCGCGAATCAACGCCTTCGCATCGGTCGATCAGGACTTCGGCGTCGGCATCGAACTGGAAGGTGTCGTCGGAACGCGGTGGACGCTTTACCAGGTCGAACAGGGCGTCGCGCTCGGGCGGTTCGGGGCCATCGGCTGGTTTGGTCCCGTTGTGAAAGCCGATGCACTCCCCAGTCCTGCGGGTGTGCCGTGGAAAGTGAAGCGTGTGATTCCGGGCAGTCCCGCACAGCGAGCGGGCGTGAAACCCGGTGACGTCATCACGAGTTTCAACGGCTCCGAGATTACTGCCGAAACCGCGAATCGGCTGTTCTCGCAACTGGCGAACCCCACGCAGATATTCGACCCGGCAACTGGTCGCATGATGCCGCAAGAGCGAAGGTTCATCTTTCGTCGCGGCGAGGAGAAGCCATTCACCGCCAACCTCAAATCGGAAGCGTATACGCCCGAGAGCGCGTTCGGCGTCTTTCGCACTGCCGACGACAAATGGGATTGCATGCTCGACCGGAAGAACAAGATCGGCTACATCCGCCTCGGACCGATCGAAACCGGCCTGGATCGGAAGTTCGCGGATCTCATGTCTGAACTCACGAAACAGGGCTGTCGCGCATTGATTCTCGATCTTCGATGGTGCCCAGGGGGCTATGTCGATCCGGGGACGCAGATCGCGGGCATGTTCCTGAAGGATGGCTCGGTCATCGCGAAGATGGAGTATCGTAACGCGGCACTCGCAGGCTCGGCAGGCGAGATTCACACTCCACCGGGCGGTGGGCAGTATTCCAACATGCCGTTGGTTGTGCTGGTGGGGAACGAAACGACCGGCGGCGGCGAACTAATCACGTCGGCGTTGCGAGACAACGATCGCTGTGTTGTTGTGGGTCAGCGGACGGTCGGGCGGGCGTCGATTCAGAATGTGCGGGATGCGGGCTTTGCGGGCGTGCAGTTCCGCATCACGACCGGAACGTCACTTCGCCCGAACGGCAAGAATCGCCAGCGGAAGCCGGACAGCCAGCCGACCGACGAATGGGGCATTCGTCCGGATGATGGGCTTGAGGTGCCGATCACGGCAGACAAGTCGGCGGAGTTGCGTCGGCAAGCCGATCTGCATTCGCTGCGGCCCGCGGACAGCCGGGAAGCGTTGCCGTTCGACGATGCGGACGCCGACCCATATCGCCTCGCCGCGCTGAAGTATCTGCGGAAGAAACTCGACGGGAAGAAATAAAAGAGTATTCACCGCAGAGGGCGCGGAGAGCACAGAGAGAAAAACCAAAACCGAGAAAAGAGGAGTCTTCAAACTCTGAATTCTCCTGCCTTTAGTTTTCTCTCTGCGTCCTCCGCGCCCTCTGTGGTGAATACTCTTCTCTCATCCTCGCCGCCGGGGGCATCGACTCATTCAATACTCCGGGTTCCATCAACACCCGGAGCCACACCCACATGCGTCTCGCCACCATCCTCACCCCGCACGGCCCGCGTGCCGCCATCGCCACCGCCGACGGCTACATCGACCTCCACGCAACCGACCCCGGCCTGCCGACGTGCGTGAAGAATCTCCTCGCCGCAAGCGCCGGCATTCGCAAGATCGCGGCCGAAACCGTGAACTGCAAGCACGCCGTGAAGTACGCCGCCAACGCGGTGAAGTTGCTTCCGCCGATCCCGAACCCGAGCAAGATCGTGTGCGTCGGCTTGAACTACCGCGACCACGCCATCGAGGGCGGCAAGGCGATCCCGACGGAACCCGTGCTGTTCGCGAAGTTCCCGAACACGCTCGTCGCGCACGGCGACCCGATCGTGATTCCGAAAGTCGCGCAGAAGATGGATTACGAAGCTGAGTTGGTGATCGTGATCGGCAAGAAGGGCAAGCACATTCCAAACGACAAGTCCGCGTTCGATTACGTCGGCGGCTACACTTGCGGTCACGACGTGAGCGATCGTTACTGGCAGTTCCGCGGCGAAGAGAAGCAGTGGGTCATCGGCAAAACGATGGACACGTTCGCGCCGACGGGGCCGGTGTTGGTGACGGCCGATGAACTGACCGACCCGCACAGCCTTCAGATTCAGTTGCGGCTGAACGGCACGACGCTGCAGAATTCGAACACGAAGGAGTTCATCTTCAGCGTGCCGCACGTGCTGTGGTACGTGTCGCAGGGCGTGACGCTGGAGCCGGGCGACTTGATCTTCACGGGCACGCCTCCGGGGGTGGGCATTGCTCGCAAGCCACCGGTGACGCTGAACCCTGGCGACGTGTGCGAAGTGGAGATCGAGAAGATCGGCGTGCTGAAGAACCCCTGCGTCGCCGAGAGCTAAGACAGAAGATTAGCCACGGATGAACACAGATGAAACACGGATAAGACAGAAGAGCAATTTGCTTCATTGTCTTTGGTCTTATCCGTGTTTCATCTGTGTTCATCCGTGGCTAATGTCTTTTACTTCCCCGTCACGATGTCTTCGACGTAAGCGCTCTCGTACTCGAACTTCGTGCCTTCGCCCTGGTGATTCGGCAGCTCCGCCTTCACCTTCAGACGAGCCGCGTGATACTGTCCCAACGTCGGGTTGAAGTACACCTCGCCCGTCCACAGCATCGGCACCAACGGCACCCGCTCCGCCAACGTCTTCGGTGGTGCGTTCAGGGTCGTCTCAACGCCAATCGCCACGAGACTATCCTTCACGCTGCCAACGTACTTCTGCGTGAACTCGTAGCTCTCGCCCGTGCCCTGCGGCGGGTCGAGCTTCTGCGTAAAGGTGCGTTCCCACTTCTGCCCTGGGGTCGGACCTGTCTCAGGCAGGATAAAGCGGAACGGCAACTCGGCGTGTAACCGGGCCGCGGAACCTGCTTTCGCTTCCTTCACGTCGATGAGCTTGCCCTGCGGGTCAACCTTGATCGTCACCACCGGCACGTTCAGAAAGCCGACCATTTCCTTGGCCTGCTCCGGGTTCGCCGAGTCGCGAACGACACTGCTGCCGTCGGGCTTGATGAACTCGGTCTTCATCTGAGAGATGGTCATTTCCAGCGTGGCAACGCCGTTCGGCTCGATGCCTTTCACGGTCCATTTCTTGATGATCGTCAGATTCGTGCGGGCCTCCGTGGTGACCGGCTTTTCGGTCTTCTCGTCGAGGCTCGTTTCGCGAACAGCCGTGACCTGGGTCACCTTGTAGGTGAGAACCTGATTCGCTTGCCATTTGAAGCGAGCGGGCGGATTTGCTGCGGGTGGTTGGGCGCTCGCCGTGAGTGGGACGGCAATCAAAGCAGCGAGCAGAGCGTACCGGTGGAACATGGGGAATCTCCGTGGTTCATGGAACCGACGGGGAGATACCCACATCGCGGCAACCTGGGAAGGCCAACCTTCACTCGACCGGAATCGCCAGTTCGTCCACGACCTGTTCGACGCCCGCCGTGTTCTCAGCCAGGCTCAATGCCACCCTGCGGGATTTCGCATCTGGCATCACGCCACGCAGTTTCACGGTGCTGCCCTCGCCTATCACCGTCACATCCAAACCGATGAGGCGACGATCCGCAGCGAGCCTGGAACGCACGGCGTCTTCGGGCCGTGTCGGGAGTTCGCGTCTGAGAGTGTCGAGCGGAGCGATCACGTTCAGCGTCGGGGGAAGGGCTTCACGCAGCTTTCCCGTCACACTCCGGGTAACCGCTACCAGCCGATCACCGTCGGATGCCTTGAACTGACTGCCGACGAGCACCGCATACAGGCTAACAAGGACGAGGAACAACGTGAATTGACGCATGACAGCCTCGACAGAACTCGGACACCTCGCGGCAACCGAGGAAGCATGACACACGAACGACCGGATCGCAAAGAGACTGTGCCCATTGATGAGATTTGTTGTGCGTCGCTTCCGTTTGTCCGCGCTGACGTCTACAATCGGGGTAGATGGTGCGCCAGCGGAACGCCCTTCACCATCGGGAATGAAGATCATGGGATCTTCGGGAGAGGACACAATGATTCGCACAATTGGGGCATCAGCACTCGCTCTCGGAGCAGTGTTGACGCTGAACGGAGTGGCGACCGCTGAAGATGTCAGTCCAATCAAGTCGCACTTTGGCACGACGATGACGCTCGGCGGTTCGGGCACCGCTTCACAGGCAGCCGCGGAAGACGACACCGTTCTCACTGCTCACGGTGGTCACGGCGGTGGCGGCGGTGGCTACCACGGTGGTGGTGGTTATCACGGTGGTGGCTACCATGGCGGTGGCGGATACCACGGTGGGTATGGCGGATACCATGGTGGGTACGGTGGTTATCGCGGTGGGTACGGCGGCTACGGTGGCTATCGCGGTGGTTATTACACCGGTTACCGCGGTTACGGCTACGGTGGTTACGGCTATCGCGGTTACGGCTATGGTGGTTACGGTGGTTACTACCGACCGTACTACAGCTCGTACTACCGACCCTTCTACGGTTTTGGATATGGCCTTGGTCTTGGGTTGGGGTACGGCGGTTATGGCGGCTCCAGCGGGTATGGTTACAGCAGCTACTACCCGAGTTACAGTTACGGTTGCAGTTCTGCCTATTACGGGATCAGCGCAACTGCAGCCGATCTGAACGCACCGGCGGTTCCGCTGAACGCGACCCCAGCCGACGGTCTCCGTTACGATGGTGGTCCGTCGAACCCGGTTCCGATTCCACTCGCGGACCCGACGCCCAAGACTCAAGCAGTTCCCTCGGCGACCGGCGATGTGCCGATCTCGCTGATCAAGGTCAAAACGAGCAAGCCATACACCTACAAGGCGTATGGCGAAAAGTGATTCCCAGTGAATGCGAAGCCCCTCGTTGACCCAACAACGAGGGGCTTTTTCGTTTGGTTCGTTTCGGATCACTTCGCAAGCGTCCCGTCCGAGTTTAATCGCAGCAAGTAGGCGTGCCAGTCTTTCTCGAACGCAGCGAGATCCTTGCCGACAAGACCGGCGAACGCTTGCCGAGGATCGTCGCCTGAGTTCACGGCAACGAGGTACTTGCGGAAGCCAGCGGTTCCGATCACTCGACGGTCGAACGTCAGGTAGTACGCGAGTGCCCAGCTCGAAAGATAGGCGCGATTCGCAGCCGCTTTCTGATCCGCGTGCGAAGCCAGGAATGCTTCCTTCCCCGTGACAAGAAGATCGGACAACGGCACAAGCGAGTTACCGTTTTTCGCCTTCAGCGATTCCTTGGCCAGATCCAGCCTCGCCTTGTTGGGCGTGTCGGCCCGCAGTTCGCCAGCCTCCACAACGGATGTCTCGAACACCTGAGCCAGTCCTTCGTTGAGCCAGCGAGGTAACTCGCCTGTGCCCTTGCCAGCTTTCACGTCGTCAGGCTTCAACGCGGGATATACGAACGTTCCGACGTAAGCGTGGAACGCCTCGTGGTACAGCACAGCGAACACGGCCGCTGTGGCTTTGTCGAACTTGATGCCGTTGTCGGTGTCTGCTTTCCAGACCCGGCTGCGTTCCAGGCGAACCACTTCGAGGTAGCGAGTGAGTTCCGGAACTTTGTAGAGCTTCCGGATCTCGCCTTCGTAGCGAGCGAGCGTTGCGAGTTGCTGCCCGTGTTGGATACGTGCGTTTTGGAGTTGGTCGCCGAGTTGCTTCAGATCGTGTCCGCACAGCACGCGGTTGGTTTCTCGATCGTACACCGCTGGGTTCAAGAGCAGTGTTTCCCGCAGTGGCCCGAGCAGAGTCCGGTATTCTTCCCTGTCGGTTGCGAGCATGATTCGGGTCGGCTTGCCATCCTTCACCGTCGGAGGCAGGGATCGGGCGAACGCAGTGTAAACCTGTTCGAGCCGAACGGCGGAACGACGAGTCAACTCTTCTGAGCCGGTCGAGTACAACTCGAAGTGTTCGGATTCGTACACTTTTGCCGCGCCGGGTTTGCCGGGCCAATCTTTCGAGATGAGTTCCAGCGAATCCATGCGGTCGCGTTCGCCCTTGCCGTTGGTGTCGAGTTCCGCGAGACGCTCTTTAAGAATGGTGCGCTCGGCATCCGGGAGCCTCTTGATGCTGGCGACCTCGGCCTTGGTGTGAAACCACGTCAGCATGACGGTGGGGCGGCCTGGCAGTTGGGTCACGGACTTGAACCGGATCCCATCCGGACCTTCGGACACGAGCAAACCCTGAATTTTGCCACCGTTCATGAGCGTGAGTTCGTCGAACGACCAGTTCGCAAGCCCGATGGGTGGCATCGGCGGCTGTTGACCGAACACAAACCCGACGGCGATCAGCATGGAACCAGCGAGAATGGTAAACCGTGTCATTGTCGGGTTCCTCCGTCCGAGTGAACTATCCATACCATTGTGCGGTGTGATTGGTGTTCGCGGAAGGGTTGTTTTGCACTCGGCAGGAGTCGTCATGTCCTCCGATCTCGTGGTTGCGTTCACCGGTGCCAGCGGTTCGCCGTATGGTCTGCGACTCGTGGAAGTGCTGCTCCGCATGGGCCGCACGGTTCATCTCACCATCAGTCCAGCAGCGGTTGAGGTCTTCGACCGCGAAATCGGTCGCCCGCTACGACTGGGGGAAGGAGAATTCGATCCCCGCGAATTGCTCGGCCCAACTGCGGAAGGGTTGGATCTGTCGCGGTTGAAGTATCACTATTTCCGGAACTTCGGGGCCGGAATCGCCAGCGGTTCGTTCCTGACGGGTGGGATGGTGGTGTGCCCGTGCAGCATGGGAACGCTCGCGGCGATTGCTCACGGCGTTTCCGAGAACCTGATCCATCGGGCCGCCGACGTTCACTTGAAGGAGCGTCGGAAGTTAGTGCTCGTGCCACGCGAGACGCCACTGGGGTTGATCCAGTTGCGGAACATGGTGGCGGTGGCCGAAGCGGGTGCTGTGGTGTTGCCGGCGATGCCTGCGTTCTACACTCGTCCGCAAACCGTGGCGGATATGGTGGATTTCGTTGTCGGGCGTATCTGCGATCAACTCGGGGTCGAACACAGTTTGTTGCAGCGTTGGGGAGAAACCGATAGGCATTGACCGTGCTGCTGCGATGACCCGAACACAGATTCCCCGATTCACGTATTTCCCGATATGCGGATTTCGTTCGACCTCGACGACACACTGATCTGCTACCAACCCGGTGCGCTCCACGAACCGAACCGCGTCCCGTGGTGGTTGCGGCCTTGGGTTCGCGAGCCTCTCAGGCTTGGTGCTGTCGAGTTGCTCCGAGAACTCTCGGCGGCGGGCCACGAACTGTGGGTCTACACAACCTCGTACCGCTCGCCGATGAGCGTTTCGTGGTGGCTGTGGGGTTTCGGTGTCCGAATCCGGAAGGTCATCAACCAGAACGCTCACGAACGGATGTGCGGCCGACGCGGCAGAAGCAAAGATCCAGCACGATTCGGAATTCAACTGCACGTCGATGATAGCTGGGGCGTCTGGCTGGAAAACCATGCTGAGGCGAATGTCTGTGCCGTCATTTTCGATGATCCGGGTTGGGCTGATTGCGTGAGGGATGCTGTTGCTCGGCGCATCCGGAACGAACGACCTGCCACGCCTGTCGACTTGCCCAAAGAGTACCGATATCGAGAGTGAAGTATTCGGTACTCTCCAGGGTGAAGTCATGGTTCCGGACGTCAATCGTTTGGTTCCGGAGGCGAATGACGTGGTTCCGGGGCTGAAATCATGGTTCCGGATGTGGGGTGGGCATGTCGCCCGGAACCAATGAGAAGCCGATACATCACTGGACTTTCAGATTTGTGAAACGTAAGCGGCATCTCAATGATTGCGTCGCGATTCCAACAACGGCCCGGCGCGATATAATAAGCGGTTGGCTCCAGAACAGCGTTCCCGCAGGTATGTATGAGCGTGCTTCAGAAATTCTCGCTGATTGGTCGCACGGCGATGATTACGGGCGGCAGCCGAGGGTTGGGCCGCGCGATGGCTCAGGCTCTCGCGGAAGCCGGTGCCGACATTCTGCTCGTTGGGCGTGAAGAAGCGTCGCTCGATACAGCAGCGAGGGAATTGGCGCAGCTCGGTCGCTGGGTTGGCATTGCCGTCGGCGATGTCGGCACTCCGGAAGTGGCTGCCGAGGTGTGCAAGGAAGTGCTCGGGATCGGCAAGCCCATCGACATTCTCGTGAACAATGTCGGCGGTCGCCGGGCCGATATCGCGACCGAAGACTTCCCGATTGACGAGTGGAAGAAGCTGTTCGATCTGAACCTGACCAGCGCTCTGGTGTGCTGTCAGCACATGGGCAAGCCGATGCTGGAACGGCGGCGTGGGTCGATCATCAACATCACGAGCATCGCGGGTCCGCTGGCGATCAAGGGCATTCGCGGTCGGCACTATGAAACAGCAAAGGCTGCGCTCACGGGGCTGACCCGTTCGCTCGCCGCGGACTGGGCCGAACGCGGCGTGCGTGTGAATGCCATCGCTCCGGGCGGTTTTCTGACGGACCCGAACAAGAAGTGGTACGCCGAGAAGCCGGAGTTACGGGCGACGTTCGAGGCACACATTCCGATGGGTCGGCTTGGCGAACCGGCTGAACTCGGCCCCGCAGCGGTCTTCCTGGCGAGCGACGCCAGCAGTTACATCACCGGCGCAACCTTGGTTGTGGACGGTGGATTCACGATCTGGTGAGTTGGTGTTTAGTGTTGTGTGTTTGGTGTTTCGTTCACCAACCGCACAACTCCGAATGCAAAACACCAAACACTCAACACCACACACTAAACACAATGTCCCTTCCCACTGTTGCGATCATTGGCCGGCCGAATGTCGGCAAGTCGTCGCTATTCAACTGGCTCGCGAACCGGCGAATCAGCATCGTTGACCCCGCTGCGGGCGTGACACGCGATCGTGTCGCCACAGTTGTCGAGTTCAAGGAGCGGTTCTTTGAATTGATGGATACCGGCGGCATTGGCATCGTCGATGTCGATGACCTGACCGCAGACGTCGAACGGCAAATTCAGATAGCCCTCGACACCGCATCGGTTGTCGTCTTCGTCGTCGATGTCCGCGATGGCGTGACGCCGCTCGATCAGGATGTCGCGGTGCGGTTGCGTGCGGTGAAGAAGCCGGTCGTTCTCGTGGCGAACAAGGCCGACACCGAGAAGATCGCCCAACTTGCGGGCGAGTTCAACGCACTCGGCTATGGCGAACCGCTCACGGTCAGCGCTGATCAAAAGCTCGGTCGTGGCGAACTGCTCGAAGCGGTGTACGCGAAGTTGCCGCCCGACACGCACGAGTTGCCGCCGGCGGAGGCGGCCCTGAAGATCGCCATTGTCGGTCGGCGAAACGTCGGGAAGTCCACGTTCATCAACAGCCTCGCCGAGAGCGAGCGTGTGATCGTTTCGGAAGTGCCGGGTACCACGCGAGACAGCATCGACGTGTTGTTCCAGCGTGACGGCAAGACGTTCATGGCCATCGACACGGCCGGTGTTCAAAAGAAGACTTCCATCGAGAGCAACGTCGAGTTCTACAGCATGCACCGAGCCGAGCGGTCGATTCGGCGTGCGGATGTCGTGTTGCAGTTCTTCGATGCCCGTCACCGCGTGGGCCGTGTGGATAAGCAGCTCGCGGGCTACATCGTCAACGAGAACAAGCCGGCGATCTTCGTGGTGAACAAGTGGGATCTCGTCAAGGACGACATGACCACCGACAAGATGGCCGACTACGTCCGCAAGATGTTCCCGATGCTCGAACACGTTCCGATCGCGTTCATCACGGCGAAGAGCGGCAAGAACGTGCTGCGGTTGCTGCAACTCGCGGTTCAGTTGCACAAGCAGGCGGGATTGCGTGTCAGCACTGGCGACTTGAACCGCGTTGTGCGATCGGCAGTCGAGGCGACCGCGCCGCCGATGCAGGGAAGTAAGACGCCGAAGATTTTCTATGCGACGCAGGTCGGGGTATATCCGCCGTCGATTGTGCTGTTCACGAACGGCCCGGAGCTGTTCGAGGATACGTACCTGCGATACCTCACGAAGACGTTCCGCGATAACCTGCCGTTCCCTGAGGTGTCGATCAAGATCATGCTGCGTGCGAAGGGCGAAGGCGGTCCGCGACGTGCCGACGATGCACTCGATATCCCCGAAGAAGAAGGCGACGAGGAGATGCCGGTTGTGCGTCAGCCGAACAAGAAGCGAGCCGAGCCTGTGTATGAGGAAGAAGCGCCGATGCCGAAGCCCAAGAAAAAGAAGGCCGGCGCCGAGACGTGGGATTTTTAGCCGGTGGAACGCCGCCCCGTTGGGGCGGCCGCTTCACGTTGGTCACTTTTTGTCGCTGATGTCTTTGATGGAAAGATTGCGGAACGCGACGGGGTCGTTGTGCCCCGCGAAGCCGAAGTGCCCCTTCACGTTGTCCTTGCCGGGGTGCTTCTGGTTGTCCTTGAACTCCGTCACCTTGCTCAAATCCGCGTCGAGGATGCGTGTACCGTTCAGTTCCGCTCGCAGCGTCGAACCCTTCACGGTCACTTCCAGGAAGTTCCATTCGCCGACCGGTCGCAGGTAGCCCTTCTGTGACGCGACCATGCCATACGCCGAGCAGTTGAATTGCCGCGGGTCGAGCTTCGTGTACTTCGCAGCCGTGTCGTCGAGGATTTGCATTTCGCACATGCCCTGAGTTGCGGCGTGAACCCCGTTCCCCGGATAACGCAACGCGAGGCCGTTGTTCCCGCCCGGCGGCAGCTTGTACTCCAGCCGAATGACGTGATCGGCGTACTCGGCTTTCGTGTAGATGTTCCCGCCCTTCTTCGGCTTGCACACGATCGCGCTATCGACGACCTCGTAATTCTCGAGTGGCCCTTCCCAACCGGTGAAGTCCTTGCCGTTGAAGATGCTCTCGAAGCCGTCGGGCTTGTGCTTCGCGAGCAGTTCGTTCGCTTCCTTCGCCTGGATTTCGCGGACGAACAGGTTTCGCCAGCGAATCTCGCCGCCGTGCGTTTGTAGCAGAATCTTCCCCACCCTCGGCAACGCGGACTTGCGATCCCAGAAGTTCTCCATGCGGGCGTGATCGACCACCAGCTTGTCGTTGAGGTAGACCGTCGTGCGTTCGCCAACTTGCAGGATGCGGAACGTGTTCCATTCGCCGAATGGCTTGTCGGCCACCACGCTCGGGTCGCGGCCGTCTGCGTCGGGGGTGTTGTTGAACAGGCCCCCGGAGCCGAGGTGAGGTCTCCGTGTGGGGTTCTTCGGGTCGAACTTCTGGTTCGAGTCCCAGATTTGGACCTGGGGCGTGTTCCGAAGATAGATGCCGCTGTCGGCCTTGGCGACTGTCTTGTACTCGATCAGCAGTTCAATGTCACCGTATTCCTTTTCGGTGGCGAGGTACGCTCCCTTGCCGTCGTTCACGAGTTCGCCGTTGTCCACGGTCCAGTGCTTCTTTGCGTCGTCGGTCCAGGCGTCGAGTTTCTTGGTGCGATCTTCGGATGAGAGCTTCGCGAAGTCTGCGGGGGCGGCACCCTTCTCGTGAATGGCCCAACCGTGCCAGCCGGTGAGGTCTTTCTCGTTGAACAGCGGTGTGAAGCCCTTCGGAGGCTCCGCAGCCGTTACCGGAACGGCGAAAATGATCGCAATGAAGAGTGCGAGACGCATGGAGAAAATCCTTACCTGCAAGTTACTTTTTGGGTGGTGCAACGGGCGTGGTCGCGGGGCCGGGCGTGAACGTGTATACATAGACGCTGCCGCCCGAATTGGCGACCGCGAAGCGTTCTCCGTCGGCCGTCAGCGCGAGGTCACGGGCGTTGCCGGGGATCGTCAGCATGTGCATACTCACCACGTCGTCGCCCTTCCAAAACCAAACGCGACCGCCGCTTCCGCCACCCGCCGCGAGCGAGAAGCCCGCCGGGTGAAACACGAAGCCCCACGCCGTGCCCTGAAACGCATCCTTCGGCTTCAGCACCTTCGCCTTGCCGTCTTTCCAGTCGAATACGACCACGGCGGGATTCCCGACGCCCGCGAACGCGTTCGACACATTCGTAATGCCCGCGCAGCCGAGTTTCGAGCCATCCGGACTGAAAGCCATCGCACGCGCCCCGCCGATGTCGGCCATGAATGTCGGATCGTACTTCGTCAGGATCTTCGCGTCGAGATCCCGGTCGGCGACGCCAGTTTTGATGTTCCAGTCCTTCGCGACGCCCTTCAAATCGCAGGACGCGATGCGGGTGCCGTCCGGATGGAACGCGACATTGTAAACGTGTGAAGCGTGCCCTTCGAGCGTGCGGATCAGGGTGCCATCATCGGCCTTCCAGAGCTTCACGGCGTTGTCGTTGCCGCAACTCGCGATCCTGGTTCCATCGGGGCTCACCACTACGGCGCGAACCCAACCCTTGTGAGCTTCCACGGTGCGAATCGGCTTTGGCGTTTCGGCGTCACCTTGCCACCAGATGAGGTTGCCGTGGTAGTCGCCCGAGATGAGCGTGAACGGTGCGGCCTTCGGTGGCGGCAACATCGTGCCACCAAAACCAGCGACCGCGTGAAGGTTGGTTTGTCGGCGTTGCCACGCGGCGACCTCACCCGAACCGGCGATTGGTGTGCCGACGAACGCGAGGCCACGCACCCAGCTCCTATGCCCGAGGAGTGCCGTCTTGGTGCCCGTGAGCAGGTCGAATCGCTGAATGGTGTCGTCTTCGGACGAGGCGAACACGAATCGCCCGCTCGGGTCGAAGCGGCATCCGATGAGCGGCCGGGCGTGTTTCAGTTCGCGTTCGAGACGGGCGGCGATGGGATCAATGGGAGGATTCATGATTACGCCAGGATTTCGCTGATGGCGGCAGTCTTCGGATCGGCGATCGGAATGGGGCGATCGTTCGGGTGGAAGCTCTTGCTCGAATCGAGGCCGACGGCCTGCAAATACGTGTGGAACAGGTGCCCCGAATACACTTCGCGATCCGTGACGACGGTGCCGTTCGCGTTCGTCTTGCCGACGACTGCCCCGCCCTTGATGCCGCACCCGCCGAGCGCCACCGACCACGCCCGCGACCAGTGATCGCGACCATAGTTCGCGTTGATCTTCGGCGTGCGGCCCATCTCGCTCATCACGATCACGAGCGTCGTTTCCAACATTCCGCGTGCTGCGAGATCATCCATCAGTGCCGCGAACGGCCGATCGAACTCGCCGAGTTGTTCGATGTGGAAGTCGAAGTTCTCGTGATGCGTGTCGTAGTTCGAGTGCGACACCTTCACATACGTCACGCCCGCTTCGAGCAGTCGCCGAGCGAGCAGGAAGTGCCTGCCGAGGTCGTGTCGGCCATAGCGGTCCGCAACCTTCGGGTCTTCCTTCTCGATGTCGAACACTTCACCCTGCTTCACGACACGCTCGGCTTGCTCGAACGATTCCGCGTAGGCATCAGTCGCGGCAGACTTACGAGACTTTGCGAAGCGATCGTTCAGCTTGCGGCGGAAGTCTTCACGGGCCGCATCTGATTCTGCGGTCATGTTCGCGGGACGCAGCAAATCGGCCGGCGGCTTGCCATCGCCAAGCGATACCGAACCGAACTTCGGCCCCAGGAATGTGGCGTCGGCTTTGCCGAAGCCGCTGCTTCCTTTGGGGAGAATCTGAATGTGACCAGGCAACGCACTCGCGGCGGAGTTGCCAAGGAGTTTCGCGGCGACGGCTCCGATGTGCGGATACTCTACGGCTGGTTCCGGCTTGCGACCGGTCAACATGATCTTCTCGCCGATGCCGTGATCGTCCGAGACCGAGTTCAAGCCCCGAACGATGGCGAGACGATGCATTTGCTTCGCGGTGTACGGCAGCAGTTCGCCGATGTGCGTGCCCGGCACCGATGTCGGAATCGCCTTGAACGGCCCGCCGGTGTCGGTGTTCGGCTTCGGGTCCCACGTTTCAAGCTGGCTCGCCCCGCCCGCGAGGAAGATTACCAGCACTCGCTTTTGCGTCTTGGCGAGTTCGGCGTTCGCGTATGCGTTAGCGAAACCGCTCGGCCCCAGCGCTGCGGCTGTGCTGGCTCCGAGGAACGCACGACGCGAAAGCCCATGATCGGCAGTGTTGCAGGAATAGGTGCAGCGTTGCATGAATGGCTCCTGATTGTGGTCCGCTCGCTCCGCGAGCGGTTCAGAAAGCACCGCTCGCGGAGCGAGCGGACCACAATAAAATCAGTGGTTGAATCGGAATTCCGCAGAGGCCACCAGCGCCCACGTCAGTTCCGCGAGGGCAGCGTTGCGGTCCTTGGCCGACTTCAGAGCGTCGATCACATCGCGTTTCTCGTCGGCCGTGGGAAGCCGCGAAAGCACGCTCAGAAACAATTCCTCGGCAATCGCGTCGTCGGTGGTCAGCTTCGCGAGCAGAGCAGGGCGACCAGCAATTAAACTGCGAACCGTTCCGCCGTACTTCAGGAACAGCGTTTGGTCGAGCGTCGCGGTGAGGCCATCCTGCGCTTCCCCCGGACGCGCTCCGAACATACTCCGGAACGGGCCGAGAGCACCGTTCCCATTTGGCTGCCCGCCGGCTTGCGAGATCGCGAACGCAAACTGCTCCGGCGACAGCGGCTTCATAATCGCAACGAGATACCGGTCGGCTGGAACGTCGGTGAGGGTTGCAGGAACCTCGCTGCTCCGCTGATACGTCTGCGTGTAGGCGATCTGACTCACGAGCCATTTCACGTCGTAATTGTGCGAAACGAATTCGGCCGCGAGCAGATCCAACAACTCCGGATGGCTCGGCGGGTTCGCGCTGTGGTCCCAATCCAGCACGTTCACCAGCCCGCGACCGAGCATCATCGACCAGACGCGGTTCACGGCCGTGCGAGCGAACGCCGGGTTGTCACGCGATGTGATCGCACCCGCAAGCTGTTCGCGACGGCTATACAGGGGAATCGGTCGCACGTTCGCGGCAGGGGCAACCTTGTATTCCTTGCCCTTCTCGGGCTTCTCCTCGGTCGCGGCCTTCATGCCGGGCATCTTCGGCGTGACTGTATACGACTTCTTCGCCTTGTCGAAGACGCTCACGAAAGTGACGTCGCCTTCGGCTTTCTCAGCGATGATCGCGGTCGGTGCCTGTGCGTTCGGGAACAGAAACGAACGGTTCACGAACGCCTGGATGCCGTAGTATTCTTCCTGCTTGTAGTCGATCACGCTGGGGTGATCGTGGCACTGGGCACACTGCAAGTTTCGCCCCAGGAAGATGCGGCTCAAATCGCGGGTGACCAGGTTCGGTTCGAGGTCGCGATCGAGGAAGAACTTCGCGGCCGCTCGCGTCTTCGGATCACTGCCGTCATTCGACAGCAGATCGCGAACCAGCACGTTGTACGGGCGGTTCTCCGTGACGGCAGTTTGCAGGTACGATTCCCACGCAGCACGCGGAACCTTCGCATCCGCGCGACGTTCCATGAGGGTCACGTCGAGAAACCACATCAGGCGGCGAATGAAGCCTGGCGTGTTCAACAGCGAGTTGATGAGAGCCGTTCGCTTCTTGGGGTTCTTGTCGGCGAGGAAGGAGCGAACTTCGGCTGCGGTTGGAATGGTGCCGGTGAGGTCGAGGTAGACTCGACGGCAGAACTCGGCATCGTCAGCCGGTGGCGCGGCGACTTTGGTGAAGTCAGGGAACCCGGCAGCGATCAGCGTGTCGATGCGGTTGGGTAGCGGGTTACGCGCATCTCCAACGCTCACGACCGTGGCAAGTAGGAAACAGACCAGCATGGCAGCGGTCCTCGGTGGGTGGGAAGCCCGTCGCGGGACCGGCGCGACGGGAGCAAGTGCAGGTTTATGAATCGTCCACCCGAAACCCGCACAAGTCAAGTGAGAACTGCGAGAGATGAGATGGAGGGGTGTGCGACTGAATTCCGGAGTGAACGTTCGCAGGGAGTCAAGTGGGTCGGTTGCTTCTGATCGGTTCCGGGCGATACGCACACCCCACGTCCGGAAAGACCCCAAACACGTCCGGAACCAAGATTTCAACCCCGGAACCATGTCATTCGCCTCCGGAAACGAACGATTCACGCCCGGAACCGTGATTTCAGCCCTGGATCTGGCGAATCTCTCAATTCTGAATGTTTCCGGTCTTCGCTTGCTCCTGGAAATTCGGCGTGGTGAAATTATCCACGCACCAAAGCCGGGTAACCCATGCCACATCCCAACCCCGGCCAGATTCCGAGGTTCCCATGACGAACTCGTTCGCCCGTACTCGGCCGCGCAGGGCTGTGCTGTTCGGTCTGTTCGTGGCTTCGCTTTGTGTGCTTGTGCAGTCGGCTTCACTCCGAGCGGCCGACGATGCCCTCGATGCGGACACGCTGAAGAAATCGAAAGCGGCAACTGTTCGCCTGAAAGTCACACTGCCAGATAACAGCGTGATTCAAGGAAGTGGGTTCTTCGGCGCCGGCCCGAATCTCGTTCTCACCAACGCTCACGTCCTCGGAATGCTGCGTGACGAGAGCCGCAAGCCCAAGAAGGTCGAAGTGATCGTCCACGGTGGCACCGCCGACGAGAAGACGTACATCGGCCGCGTACTCGGCGTCGATGCGGGTAGCGATCTCGGCGTGTTGGTTGTCTCCAGCAAGGATCTTCCGGCACCTCTTGCGTTGGCACCGAGCCGCACGGAAGTCCTGGAAACCCAGAACGTGTTCATCTTCGGCTACCCGTTCGGCGACGATCTGGGCAAGACCATCACGGTTACCAAATCCACCGTTTCGTCGAGCGCCCGCAAAGCTCCGAGTGGTTACACCCAGATTCAACTCGCTGGCGGTTTACACCCCGGCAACTCGGGCGGTCCAGTTCTCGACGCCAAGGGTGCGGTTGTCGGCGTCGCGGTGTCGGGCATCAAGGGCACGCAGATTCATTTCGCTGTGCCCGTGGGCTACGTTCACTCATTCCTCCTCGGGCGAACTCACCGTTGGTTCTGGGGCGTTCCCTACAAGGACGGCGACACAATCAAGATGCCACTGAGCACGATGACGTATGACCCACTCAGCAGCGTTCGGACGATTCGGGCGGAAGTGTGGACTGGCGACCCAGGACCAGAGCGCACCGGTCCGAAGTCCCGCGAGGCACTGCCCGGCGACTCTGAACGTGTGAAGACCGATCTCGTCTACAAAGCCGGGTTTGCTCAGGGTGATATCGCGTTGCCCGAACTCCCGAAGGGGAAACTGTACTGGCTCCAGCTCGTGACGGTCAAAGACAAGAACGAAATCACTCTCCCGGGTCGGCCATTCCGTCCGCAGCAACTCGTTGAGCGAACCCCGGTCGTGTTGGGGTACAAACCGCTCGCATGGGATCCTGGCAAGTTGCTCCTGAATTGCGATGCGGAACTGAAGATCCGCGACCGGGAAGGGAACGACCACAGCATGAGCATGAAGTACCAGACCGATCTGGTTCGCGAGACCGACGGCAAGGCCAAGCCAGACGGCAGCACGACCGCCAAGCTCCTGTTCTCGAACGCGAAACTCACGATCGCCACCGACGGCAAGGAAGAAGCGAAATCCGTTCGGCTTCAGGAATTGCTCTCGCAGGTGGACAAGGTTCCAACCACCGTCTCGATCAACAAGGAAGGGGAGTTCCTCGAATTCCGCCCGGTGGTCGCCTCGCTTCCGGCGAAGGATCGAAACGTCATGTCGTATCTGGTTCTCCAGATGGCACAGGGGTTGGATTCGACAGTGATTCCGCTCACGGGGAAGGAAGTGACATCTGACAAGCCGTGGACGGCGAAGCGTGACGTGCTGCTCAGCGTTGCGGGGGCCCCGGAACTGGCGGTAGCCGAACTGACGTTCCGGTACTTGGGAGTGCGAACCGTGAATGGTCGGGTTGAGGCGGTTATCAAGGCGGAGGGGCTGGTTCGCGGTCGCAAGGGTGAAGGCTCGAACATCGGCGGCAAGATGGAAGTGACATCGAGCGTTGATGTGGAGTCTGGGCAGGTGGTGTCGGCGACCGCCCGAATCGACGTGGATCTGGATCTTACGGAAGACGGTGCTTCCGGCTTGGCGAGCGGCGTGTATTCGGTGAGCTTACGCCGCGCTCCGAAAGCCGCTCCGAAGCCGTAGGAAACCACCTTCACCAATGTGAGCCTTGAAAGCAGACGGCGGGACATCTGGTGTCGCAGGATGTCGTGCGTGTTGGTGGTGAAAAAGAGAAACGGTTCATGTCTTTGCCCCGAAGGGGCAGGACAACATAGCCCCGGGCAAGACTGCGGAGCTGTCGCAGCCCCGGGATCAACGGTCGCCCCGGTGCCAACCACCAAAACTCATGCACCCTGAAAAGGGTGCGACAACTATTCCGGGGCGTTGCCTTCGGCTTGCCCCGGGCTACGTTATCCCCCCCTTCAGGGCAAAGACAAAAGACGACGGCACTCGGCACTCGGCACCCGTCAGGCGACTCTCCTTTTCCGCCAACACTTCTCAATCACTTCACGGCTTGGTTCTCGGTGGCGGCACGAAATCGGGTCCGACGCCGACTTTCTCGGCGAGCGTGGCGAGGAAGCCATATCCGTCGCGGAAGTGGGCCAGGTTCGTGGTTGCATCCGGCCCAAGTGCAACGGCATCGAGTGCCCAGCCAGTCGCGTGAGTTTTCGCCACGTCGAACGCCCGGTCGTATGCACTCTGTTCGGCAAGCGATTGCGCTTCGCCCTGTGCCCGTTCGAGCGCCACCGCGAACAATCGTTGCCGAGCGGCACGGAACGGCTTCGTCTCTGAGCCACCACCTTCGGGTAGGTTCCGTATCTCCATCGCGGTTGTGAGCAGAGCATCGCGTGCTCGCTGAGGCATGAACTTCTGGATGAGTTCAGATCGGGTGATGGCCGCTTCAACCGCGGACGAGACCCACGCGTTTTCCGCTTCCACGATGCGTGTCGGGTTTGGCAGGATGGATTTCACGGAGTCGCGTCGGCTGCCCCAGGCACGGAACTTGATGAAGTCGCCGGCTGGCACGCGGTTCAACTCGCTGACCCAGAAGTCGGCGCTGCGGTTGGAGAAGGTGCGTTCCGCAGTGGCGACCGCTTCGCGTGTCTGTGGAATGTACTTCGTCAATAGGTGAGCGCGTTTGGTCAATTCGTCGAGGCTGGAAACGTTGTCGGGGCTGACGCTGCGGTATTGTTCCGCGAGTCGCTCGGCGGCGGCATTTCCCCATTCGTTCACGTCAGGTTGAACGGTCTCAATGAGTGACGGAAAGGCGGCGAGAGATGCTAGCCGCGTTCCGATGCCTTCTGCTCGCGTGACGTCCTGGTACGAGGGTGCTGTCGTGATTTCGGCGAGTACTTCATTGCGCTTCGCCACAGCCTGAGCGAGCGACATTCCTCCGCCTGAACTCGGTGTGTACACCCACGCAGCGACAGCAACTCCGATCGTGACGGCCAGCACCCCGACGCGAACAACGACCGAACTCCCGGGCCAGAACGCGACCGCGCCACCGACGAACAGCGGAAGCGTGAGCGAGAGCACCCGCAACGTGTGCGTGTCCTTGCCGTAACCGAGGACATCAGCGACGTTCACGACGACGAAGAACCCGACCACCGCGAGGCCGAGTGCCGCCAGGAACGGAAGCGGGTTCGTGCTTTCTGACGGCGCTGCGGTGATCGACATGGCAGAATTCCTTCGCGACATGGCGAGCGACTTCACTCAGGCTTCTTGCCCACGAGCGGCTCGAAGGAGCGAATCCAGATGTTGCGGAACTTCACCGGGTTGCCGTGATACTGCAAGTTCAACGGCAGCTTCTCCGCGTGCTTCTGATAGACCGGTGCGCGATCGTAGAACGTGCCGCCGAGCAACTCGAAATGATTGTGAACCACGACGCCGTTGTGAATGACCGTCGCATACGCTGGCTTCGTGACTTTGCCGTCTTCGCCGAACTTCGGAGCGGTGAAGATGATGTCGTAGGTTTGCCATTCACCGGGCTTGCGGCTCGCGTTCACCATCGGCGGCGTCTGCTTGTAGATGCTGGCGCACTGGCCATCGAAGTACGTCGGGTTGTCGATGGAGTCGAGGATTTGCACTTCGTACTTGCCCATGATGTAGACGCCGCTGTTGCCGCGACCCTGGCCCTTGCCTTCGATCTTCTCGGGGGTTGCGAACTCCAGGTGCAACTGGCAATCGCCGAACGCTTCCTTCGTGGTGATGCCAGACTTCTTCGAGGTAGCAACGCCGTCCTTGATTTCCCAGTTCGCGCCGTCTTTCCACATATCGAGGTTTTTGCCGTCGAATAGCACGATGGCGTCGGCTGGCGGTTCGGCGTCGGTCTTACCTGGGGTGACCATTTTGGGTTCGGGCCACACGATGCCGCTCTTGAATTCGGTGGATTGACGTGCGGCGTGCGCGTTCATGGAGAACGCGACGGCTCCGCCGGTGATGGCCCATAGGATAGCTCGCTTGACGCGCATTGATTCGCTCCGGTTCGGAAAAGGCATGACTCTCGAATTGTGGAACTGAGCGAGTTGGAAGGCAACCGGAAACCGCGTGAAGCCGTGATGGCTGGCGGGTTGCCAAACGAACGAGCCGGGGAGGGTCCCCGGCTCGTCGTGTTCCGAGGCGTTTACTTCAAGACCTGATACGCGGAAGGCTCACGGCACCGCCGGGGCGAATCCGCACACCTGCGGGTCGAGACCGCGTTTGGCGTGGTTGTTCCAGACCGACCCGCAGGTGTGCGGATTCGCCCCGAAAGCGGTGCTGGAACAGCCTTCCCCGAGACGGATCGAAGACAGATCGCTTAGGTGACGCAACATCACCCTGTTGCAGAGCAACGAGCTAAACGCAACCACGGGAACAAGGTGAAGTTAGCGGAGCCTGTGGTGGGTTGCAAGGTTCGATGGGATGGTTCGCCCTGCCGCGACAACCCTCATGGCGTATCGTACCGGAGTCGCGACCAAAACGAGATCTGCCACGAGGAACGAATGGGCAAGGTTCTGGTTCTCTACCATTCCGCCAGCGGCAACACCGCCAAGATGGCAAATCTCGTCACCGAAGGGGCAAAGCTGATCCCCGGCATCGAGGTCCGTCTGGTGGAAGTAGACGCGGCAACACCCGAGGACATTCACTGGTGCGACGGGCTTGCGGTCGGCAGCCCGACAAACATGGGCATCATTTCGTGGAAGATGAAACGCTTCTGGGACGAAGCGATGTTCAATCATTGGGGCAAGGTTGACGGGAAGGTCGCGTGTGCGTTCTCGTCATCGGGTGGCTGGGGAGGTGGTGCCGAGATCGCCTGCCAGTCGATTCAGATGGTCCTCATGAACTTCGGGTTCCTCGTGTTCGGGGTCACGGATTATGCCGGCAAGACGATGACGGCACATTACGGTGCGGTCGCGGCACGAGAGCCACGAGACGTTGATGTTCAGGATGCGTGTCGGCTGCTGGGACGACGGCTCGCTGAGTGGGTCGCCGTCGTGGCCGATGGCCGCAAAGACCAGCACCCGCTGAATAAGCCCGAATCCAGAACGCTCCCAGGTTGAATTCTCCACGAGGATCCGAGATGACCACGAGCCGACGCGAGTTCTTGGCAACGACAGCCGCCAGCGCAGTGTTGTCTTCCGCATCCGCAGCGGCGGAACCGAAATCCATCAGTGTGGTGGTCTGGGATGAGCGGCAACCTGAGCAGAAGCACGCATACGACAACTTCCTCGGCAACCAGATCGCGGATCACCTGAAGGGTCAGGAAGGATTGTCGGTCAAGTCGGTCAGCATCGAGGACGACGAAAAGGGATTGTCGCCAGGGATCATTCGCGGGTGCGATGTTCTGATTTGGTGGGGACACAAGCGACAGGCCGAGATTACGCCGAAAATGGCAGCACCGCTGATCGAACGGATCAAGGAAGGCACACTCTCCCTGATCGCGTTGCACTCGGCACACTGGGCGACGCCCTTCGTGGAAGCGATGTACGAGCGAACCCGACTCGACGCCGAGAAGGCTCTCCGACGTGAGGGAACCAAATTGGAGATCAGCTACGCCGAACCTTCAAAGCGATACACTTTGCCGAAATCTAGCGACCACCTCACACCGTACACGGACATCAAGAAATTCCCCGACAACAGCGAGAAGGCGACGGTCTACTTGCCGTATTGCTGCTTTCCTGCGTACCGGGCGGACGGGAAACCGAGTCAGATTCGCGTGTTGAAGCCGAACCACCCGATATGCAAGGGATTGCCCGAGAAGTTCGAGTTGCCTCAGACCGAGATGTATGCCGAACCGTTCCACGTTCCAGAAGCTGACGAGTTGATTTTGGAGGAGCGATGGGCGACCGGCGAGTGGTTTCGCAGCGGGATGATCTGGAAACTTGGCAAGGGCAGGGTCTTCTACTTCCGTCCCGGTCACGAGACCTACCCGGTGTTCAAGGAGAAGCCGGTGCTGAAACTCGTGGAGAACGCCGTTCGCTGGCTCGCCACGAAACCCGAGTAGAGGATGTCGGATCTTCGCTGCATCTGCATTCCTGACGTGCCCGTCCAAGGTTCACCATGGCGAAGAGCACGCTGGCCCCGGTGGGATTATTGGACCGAACAAAGCGAGGCAAATTTGGTGAGAGGAGCTGTTATTCTTCGACCATACCATCCCGATGGCATTCCGATGCCCTTCGCGCTACCGCATGGAACGCCACCTCGGCCATCTCAAAAGCCCGACTGAAATGTCATCATCCGACACAAACTGGGCTTCTCGCGTGCTGGTCGAGAACGTCGGCCTGGCCGATGCTCAGCGGAATGCCGTCGAGCCGCCTTCGCAGGTCAGCGGCAAATGCCGCGACCGACGAGTAACGGGCGGCAGGCTTCTTCTCCAGACAACTCCATAGTCGGGCCAACGTCCCCGAACCCAATTTGCTCCTCGTGCGTCATCTGGTTGAAGATGTTGATGGCCGGTCCGGAGCGTCGCATACTCGCGGAGGCGGAACGTGGGCTGGCAAGTCGTTGAACGCAAGATCGGTCACGCTGGCGGGGAGAGACAGCGTACCGCTCGGCAGCGAGAGTGGGACCACAAGTACGGAGCCGATGCTTGGGCGGTCGGTTACGTCATCGACAACGAATTCGTGTTTCAGGACGACGCGCTGGGGTCGGTCTACTACCGCAGTTACGAGGCCCACTTCCGCGATCATCCTGTTGATTTGAAGGAATTGGTGGCACGGGCGAAGGTTCTGCGCAACCCTCACGCCGAGGCCACGACCGGAGTCGATCTCCAGGTTCCCGCGATCATGCGGTATCTCCGAGAGCATGGGATGGAATTGCAAGGCAGCGAAGTCGTGGACATCGGCACTTGGCAAGGCGAGCGTTCGCACCCAATCAGCGTGCGACTCAGCCCTCTGCACATCCGCTGCGTGCTCGACGACAAGTTGACATTGGAGGAGTGGTGGCAATCGAAGAAGTGCTTGGCGGTCTGGTCAGAAATCGCGTGAATCGAGAGTTGCAATCCGTGGGGAAACTTGGGTAGCCGCAGGGTGAAGGCCACATCCTTAGCAGGCCAACACCGACTGTGTGAGCCTGCGAAAAACCGCATGGCTTCGTGCCCGAACACGAAGTCCTGCAGTGTTAGCCGACGCGGAATTGCAACCTCTGCGTGTTAGAGGATCGCTTCTTGGCCAGCAGGGAGAGTTTAATGCGTACAACGGAAAGAACGGAAGCTCGCATCCTCGATGCAAGCAACATCTTGGTCGTGCTGTCTACGTTGGAAGATGGTGGTTTGACCAGAGACTTTTGCGGGTCCGTGATCACTCTCGACGATCTTTCATCTGAGCTGCCCAGCTTCTCCCAGAAAACCGTTTACCTGTGCGGCGACGTATCCAAGGTCAGCGGCCACAATCTCGATTCGGCCGAGCGGATATTTGTGATCCGGGAGCTTTCGCACGGTTACAACGAGGAAGACGGCAAGACCTGGACGCTCGTGGACCGAGGTCAGGTTCCCATCAACGTGCACGGCGTCGGCGTGTACTATCGGCGCTTTTTCGACCTGGGGTTCGATCACTTCAACCGTATCTGCACGGAGCACACTTTCCAGTCCCTCACGGAGTCCACCAAGCCCGGGACGGCCCATCGCACAGGAATCTATCTGACACCCGTTAAGCTGGACAGCGAAGAGCTGCACTTCCGCCTGCTCAGGTGCTCCACGAATCTCTCGGGCCCAACCGAGAACTTTCGCGCGAACGACTGGCGCATTGTCGATGCCCTGAACCAGGAGGCCGCCCGTATCTTCCAGAACCAGGCGCCGCTGAATCACGTCCTGACGCAGATCTACCATAACACCCCTGCAGACGTTGCGCAAAAGCAGTCCAAGGCCAAGATCTCGGCGCACGCAGACAAGACCAAGGACATGCCTGGAAATGGCATCATGGCCTTCTGCACCTTCTACGACCAACTCGATAAGCTACGTCCCCTGACCAAGGACGCCTTTGACTACGGCCATAATGGTATCAGCGGGCTTACCAAACTCCACTTTCGTCTCAAAGAGCCGGTCGCGGAACGCCCTGGATGCACCCTCCCCACTCAGTTCTCCCTGACCTTGTACCCCAACTCTGTATTCTTCATACCGCTGTCCACGAATCGGCTGTACACGCACGAGATCCGGTCATCGACGCTGGACGCCGAGTTGCTCCCGACCCGCATGGGGTATGTGGTTCGCTGTTCGAACGCCGAGGCTGTTCACAAGAACGGCCACACCTTCCTCAAGAGCGACGGAAAGCTTGTGAAGCTCGTACCACCCACGCTTGAGGGTATGAATGAATTGCGCAAGTTGTATGCAGAGGAGAACAAGACCCGAGACTTCATCGATTACGGAAATAATTTTCTCTTCAGTATGAACACGGGAGATTACATTGCTCCCCAACTCTAAAATAACGGACGAGGTTCGCTCATACACATTACTTACCGAAGGCAATCTTTTTGAGGAGCTGCTTGCATCGGTTCGGTTTGAAGCCGTGGGAAAAGGTAGGCAGGGAGCGGTGCTGCTCAAGATCGACACCGCAGGTAACATGCCTATCGTTCGCACCACCACCAGGTATAGATCCCCAGCGCAACACTTCCGGTCGGTGCATGAGCAGTTAGCACAGCAGATTCAAAACAGTGCGTCGCTTTCGGCTAGCTTCAACAACGCTCTCATCGAGAACTACACGAACGCTTACACCACCATGGGCAGTCACTCTGACCAAGCCCTGGATCTGGCAGACGAATCGTTCATTGCTGTTTTCTCCTGCTACAAACATCCTGAGATAGCGAACCCGCCGAGGAAGTTGCTCGTCGGATTGAAGGAGGCTGGCGGGGCTAATATCGAGATCCCCTTAACCCACAATAGTGTCGTGGTGTTCTCCGTTGACGCCAATCGGCGACTCAAACACAAGATCGTGCTGGACACGCCCATCCAAACGCCTGAGAACCAATGGTTGGGCATCACATTTCGAACATCAAAGACCTTTGTGCGGTTTCGCGACGAATCTGCATACTTCCTGGACGGCGCGAGTCTGACGTTGGCCAACGATGAACAAAGGCGAGAGTTTTACCATCTGCGGCATCGCGAGAACAATGAAACGCAATTTACCTATCCACGGATTACGTACACCATCAGTGAGAGCGACATGATGCAACCCGAACCCTTGGGATTCGTCAAGTCATGATTGGTGCTTGTTTTTAACTATGTGATTGGCGAAATAGTCAGTTGCGATATTTCATAACTCACGAGATCACTCTTCGCGGTGGTTCCGGAGCCTCACCGCGAAATACCCAGCGCCTTCATCCTGGATGCGAGAGTGGTTGGCTTCATCCCAAGCAAGTCGGCGGCCCCACCGACCCCCGACACTTTGCCCTTCGCTTGCTGCAGCGCGACCCGGATATTGTCCGCCTCCAGTCGGCGCATCTCGGCTTCGGTCCGCACACGATTGTCGGTCGCAGCCGGGGCGGGAGCCGCCAGTACCTTGACCATCGGCGAAGCGGGGTTCGAAGGCAGGTCGATCGTCAGGCGGTTCCCGTCGGCTGTAATTACCGCCCGCTCGATGACGTGCTGTAACTCGCGGACGTTCCCGGGCCAGTGATATCGCTGAAGTTGCTGGATATTCGCCAGTGTGAGACGCGGCTTCGGCCGCCCGATCTTGCGGGCGATCAGCGTCACGAAGTGTTCGGCCAACAGTGGGATGTCCTCAACTCGCTTCCGCAGTGGAGGCAACTCGACCGGGAACACGCTGAGTCGGTAGTACAGATCCTGTCGGAATCGCCCCATCTCGGCCTCTGCTCGGAGGTCGCAATTCGTGGCCGCGATGATTCGCACATTCACCTTTCGAGTGCGTTCTTCACCGACTCGCTCCAACTCTCCTTCCTGAAGCACGCGGAGCAATTTGGCCTGCAATTCCAGCGGAATCTCGCCTACCTCGTCGAGGAACAGAGTGCCGCTATCGGCCAACTCGAAGCGACCAGCTCGGTCACGCAGAGCGCCGGTGAACGCACCCTTCGCGTGGCCGAAGAACTCGCTCTCGTACAACTCATGAGGCACTGCTGCACAGTTCACCTTCACGAGCGCTCGGTTTGCCCGCTTGCTGCGCCGGTGAACTTCTCGCGCCACGAGTTCCTTGCCCGTGCCACTCTCGCCGAGAATCAGCACCGCAGAGTCTGTTGGAGCGACGAGGTCGATCTGCCGGGCGATGGCTTCCAGCGCCGGACCCTGCCCGATCAACTCGCCGAATGCCCCGCTGCGAATCACTTCTTCCCGCAGGTACTCGTTTTCCAGTTCCAGCTTTGCTCGCAGTTCCTCGATCTGCTCGAACGCACGGGCGGTCGCGATAGCAGCCGCGGCGTGGTCGGCGATGGTCCGCAGCCAACTCATGCACTCGGCACCGACTGGACCGCGAGCGAACACGGCGAGCACGCCGAGAACCCGCCCACGATGAATGAGCGGTTGGCCGCCGAACCCCGCGATCCCCTCGGCGCGAATCCATTCGGGATTCGCAATCCAATCCGGCGTGGGGGTGAGGTTGGGAGCTTCGATCGGCTCACCGGTCGCTGCAATCCGCCCGACCTTCCGCACACCAATCGGAATTCGCCGGAACGAGCCATCGAGTTTGGTCCACTCGATCCGCGGATCGACCACTGACCGACCGGCGCTCGCGACCAGATGAAGGAAGTCTTCGCTCGGCTGCATCAACCAGATACGAGCCATCGCCACCCGCGGGGTCGCAGCTAACCGATCCACAACCAGGCGGAGTAACGCTGATAGCTGATGTTCCTGAGCCATGTCGAGAAGCAATCGCTTCGGTTCGACGAGCAGCGGTCCGTCGGCGATTGGTGTCATACGCTCCCCTGACGAAATTTCGGAGTTGGTTTACGAAATCTCGTTGATTTACGAACTTTCGGGATCTTGATGGAGCCGATCAATTCGCCGCAAATTTCTTGTCTCATGCGTGTTGTGGCAATCTTATTCATTTGGCATGCAACGTGGATTACTCCTTAGCCATGCACTTACTGCTTGCGGAAAGCCGACCCGAAACGAAAGGATCACGACCATGTCCCGCGTCAATCAACTCGAACCAGAAAGCGCAACCGGCCGTGCGAAGACGCTCCTCGACGCAGTCAAGAGCAAACTCGGTCTCGTGCCGAACATGACCCGTGCGATGGCGAACGCTCCGGCGGTTCTCGATGGCTACCTCCAGTTCAGCGGAGCACTCACGAAGGGCACGCTGTCGGCGAAACTCCGCGAACAACTCGCTCTCGCAATCTCGCAGGCGAATGGTTGTGAGTACTGCCTCGCGGCTCACTCGACAATCGGCCGGATGGTTGGGCTGACCGCCGATCAGATCCGCGACAGTCGCCTTGGCACTACGGTTGACCCGAAGGCCGACACGCTCATTCGGTTCGCTCGCAAAGTGGTGGACACCCGCGGACGAGTCAGTGACGGCGACCTTGCTGAGGTTCGTGAAGCCGGATTCGACGACGGCATGATCGCCGAAGTCGTCGCGCATGTCGCGCTGAATGTCTTCACGAATTACTTCAACGAACTCGCCGAGACCGACATCGACTTCCCGAAGGCCGAAGACCTGCACGTTTCGCAAACCGCCGCCGAGTGAATCCAACCAACATCACCACCAACCGCGAGAGGGCTGGGCCATGGACCGCATCAACAAGCTATTCGAGTACGCTGCACAGATGGATCGAGTCGGTATCACGCTGACCCGCATCGGGTTGGTCGTGGTGCTGGTCTGGATCGGTAGCCTCAAGGTGTTCAAGTATGAGGACGAGGGCATCGTTCCGTTCGTGGCGAACAGCCCGCTGATGAGCTTCTTGTACCAGGAACCCGCGGGCGAGTACCGCAGGCACATGAATCGCGAAGGCGACCTCGTACCCGCCAATCGCGAATGGCACGAGAAGAACGGAACCTATCTGTTCGCATACGGTCTCGGTTCGGTGATCGTCGCCTACGGCGTGATGATCGCCCTGCACCCGGTGTTCCCGCGAGTCGCAGCCGTCGGCAGTTTCCTGGTCGTCGTGATGTCGTTCGTGACGCTGTCGTTCCTTATCACAACGCCGGAATGCTGGGTGCCGTCGCTGGGCAGTTCCGAGCACGGTTTCCCGTTGCTGTCTGGTGCCGGACGTTTGGTCGTGAAGGACGCGATCATGCTCGGTGCCGCGATGGTGACGATGGCCGACTCTGCGAAAGCGTATCTGCGGAAGACAAACGCAAGCCAGCAAGTGGTTGCCGCACAAGAACGGACCCTGCAGACCACTTCGCTCTGGAATTGAACGGCGACGAGCTTGCCGAGTTGATGCGAAGTTTCCTCGGCAAGCTCGTCAGCACGAAGTTACCGACTGGAGGGCAGACCAATGAGAACGTATGCAAGCGATATCGCCTTCACCCCTGCTGTGAAGGCCATTCAAGAGAAGAATAACTCGCGCAGGAGCTATGCCCGGATGGAGCGGGGCGAAGGTTGGCAGACGACCGTCACCCCGGAACTGGCAGAGTACCTCGCCGATCTGGACATGTTCTACATGGGGACCGCAACTGCCGAGGGCCAACCGTACATCCAGTATCGCGGCGGCCCGCCAGGGTTCCTCAAGGTCATCGACGAACACACGCTGGGCTTCGCCGACTTCGGCGGCAACCGACAGTACCTCACCCTGGGTAACCTGTCCGAGAACCCGAAGGCGTTCCTGTTCCTGATGGACTATGCGAACCAGCGACGGGTCAAGGTTTGGGGCACGGCCCGCGTGGTCGAAGGCGCTCCAACTCTCGAAGAGAAACTCCGCGACCCTGCATACTCCGGCAAGGTGGAGCGGGTGATACTCTTCACGGTCGAAGCGTGGGATGTGAACTGTCAGCAGCACATCCACGAGCGGTACTCGCGGCGGCAGATCGCCCCGGTGATCGAGAGCCTCCACAAGAAAATCGCCGAACTGGAAGCCGAAGTTGAACGCTTGAAATCGAATCCGTCCCTCGACCTTACGCACTGAACAACG
>JAIOPV010000264.1 GCA_021413735.1 Planctomycetota bacterium | reverse complement strand
CATCCACCGGGGTGCTGGCATCGGCACGATCCAACCCGACGAGGGACAACGCGGAGAGCCGGAGGAGGTCATCTTCGCATCGGGAACAGTCGCTGGTGGTCAGCCGGGGTTCGACAATCTCAAGGAAGGGGATCGGGTTCGGTATCGACGCTACCCGGGAAAGGTTGGCGGGGCTGACTTTGCAGAAGACGTGTGGCCAGAGCCTCCGTCGGAACGATAGCGCAATCACGCGACCCCACTCCGTACCGGAATCGACTGCCCCCACACAACGAGCCCGAGAAGAGAATCAGTGTACCGTCGAAATAGTGCCGCCCGTCACGTACCGACCAGTCGGACTGGGTTGGGATCATGACCGCCTCGTACGTGGGACTGGTATCAGCCGCTGAAGAGCCACATCGATGAGCTTCTTCCTCACATCGTCTCGCTTCTGATTAGTGGATGACGCCACAGGGGCCTTATCCACTAATCACGTGATTTGCCGTGAGCGTACTTTGCCTCGGCCCTGAATCACCTTGAACCTTGAACTGGATTCTTCCCGCGAGTTGGGATGTGGTGCGAGAGAACGGGGTTGTCGGAGGCTTGAGACCTCCTCGGGGAGAAGCCGGTTGATATTGGTAATTGTCACGATTGTTGAAAAATCAGAATCTCCCGATGCCACACACGGTTTCGCGGTCACTGACTCGCCGAACGTCGCAAATTCCGAATAAAGGCCCGGTCTGTCGATCCGGTCTATCGCAGGACAGTGATTCAATGACCAGCACGGCCTCAAAAGTAGACGGCCCGAGGTTTCCCTGATGCGGCGCGACTTTCGCTGGATGATTTGCCGCCTGTCAGTCATTTCGGGTACGTTTCCAGTAGCCTCTGCTGAAGAGCCCGCATGCTCAGTGGCGAGGTGCCGGCCGGAATCTGATTACAAATCTGTTTGATCGGTTTCATGGACCGTGAACTCATAATTGCACCTCCGGCACATCTTGTAGAAGTTTGCAGCCTGAGAAAGCGCGGTTAGGCAACCCCATCGGACCGACTCCAGAAGATGCTCGAGCGAGAAAAGCGCGGGCGGGTCACTTCGCCCAGCCGTCGAGATTCGCCAGCGCGAACAGTAAATCGGTGACGTCTTGAGCAGCGGAGATGTCTTGGTAGAGGATGAGCGACTGATCGACCGAATGCGCTACTTGGTTGCGGGTCGCGCCCAAGAGGTAGACCGCATGCCCGATTCGATCCATTCTCGGGCGGGTTGCGTCACGCACGATGCCCATGATCGTTTTGAAGTGAGCGTTGTACGTTGGTCCTTCCTTCACCTTGTATACGTTGTCATGAAGATTCTGGACGTACTTCGAGAGATCGCCGAGGCCGACGGTCTTGAAACCCTGAGACAGCATGGCCAAGAGTGTCTTCGCGTCCTTGGACGTGGAGCGATTCCTGGCTTCGGTCTCAACGAGACGTGCAATGTCGGCGGAAAGATTCCAATAGGCTAACTTTAGACTTTCCGAGTCCCGACACCGAGGTGCGAGATCCGCAAGTTGCCGATACCGAATGCGTTCGGCCGTCGTGATGATGTAGAGGAGCTTCGAGTCGGGTGTGAGCTTCGCCCAGTCTGCTTTCGCGGCAGTAGCGTCGAGGGGCTTACCCCAAAGCTCCTCGTAGAGCTTGTTCGGGTAAGCGGTGCCCGCAGAAGTCGCATCGACTGTCGCCCAGAAATTCCTATCGAACAGGTGATCCTGGTAGATGTCGTGATTTGTGCCGGAGTAGGTTGTGTTCGTCTCGTTCTCCGCCACCTGGAAGTAGTGCATCGCTGCCCGGAAATCGTAGTTTCGCAGATAGGCCACGCCGACGTTGAAGGTGGGCGCCCCCTTGTGGAGCACGTAGTCTGGCGGGTCTTCGTAACGCCCGACAACGTCGAAGACGCGGTGGAAGAGGTCGACGGCCAGATCGTAATCCCCTTGCGCGACCGCGATCGCGGTGGCTTCAGACAGCGGCCCGAAAACATCGTCGTCCTTGGGCACGCGCGGCCCCTTGCCGCGTTGTTGGAGCCTCTCCTCCACGTCGCGGCACACACGACCGATGATGGTGTTCCGGCGATCGAAGTAGACCTGCCAGTTCGAGGGTTCACGCTGCATCCTTTATACTCCGGCGACGTAATCGGTAACTCTTGGTGTCGGCCTCAGAGGCCGATCACGAATTCAGAGCGAAACACGAACGAAATGTGAGGTCGTGAACGGTCTACTTCTGGTTAATGGTATCACGCTGTGGGGAGTTGAACCCTGGACTTCCGCTCTCCGAAGTCTGCGCTCCGCCGCTGAGATAATCCGATTTTGTAACGATGTGAGTCGTTTGCTCTCATTTATCCTATTCCTCCGTTTTTGGGCCGTCCACCCGAGGTAAGATCGTCGCCCCCGATAGGGGTGCAAGTGGGAACCCACGGGGCAGCCGACGGCGACGCTCGCGAGTTGTCTCACGTCTGAAAAGTGGCGAGAAGTTGAGATGTTTCATGTGACGAATTCGATGTTCCAATTGCGGCTGGAATCCTTCCACGATTGCGAGCTTCATTCACGAGCTCACATGAAGTCGGATTCCGATTCCGAACCCGAGGAGCATGGAGGTTCGTGGGGCAGATGACGGTGCGCTTGATTCCTTTGACAAATTCTCTGATCGGGATTTTGCTTGCGAACTCAACACGTCACATGCGACACAATGGCGAGTTCGTCGCCGTCAGGTGGCCGCGCCGATGGGGGTCTCCGACACATTCTGTCACAAGAAAGTGCGGTCGACGTGGAACCTGTCGTCATAACCTGGTGTGAATCGAGGAGGAGTTCCAAGTGCATATTTCTGTCATCGACATTACCAATTACCGCAACTTCAAGGCCCTCCGGCTGGAAGCGTTACCCGCCACAGCGGTGTTCGTCGGCGAGAACGCTGTCGGGAAGAGCAACCTACTTGACGCCCTCCGGTTGGTACTCGACCCGGCCCTCCCTGATACCGAACGCATTCTTGCGACCGAGGACTTTTGGGATGGCCTTCCGAAGCCGTTTGCCGGCACGGTTGTCCGAGTCGTCATTGAGTTGACCGGGTTCGACACCGACACGGAAGCGAAGGCGATCCTGACCGATGCCATCGTGAGTATCAACCCGATGACCGCCCGGCTTACGTACCTTTACCGGCCGCGGAAGTCGGTCGGCGACAACGCCACTCGCGAGGCGGAATACGAATTTGTTGTGTTCGGCGGCAAGGACGAGTCGAATCGAATCGGAACCGAGGTTCGCCGGTACGTCTCTCTCCACCTCCTGCCGGCGTTACGGGACGCCGAGAATAACCTTCTCGTGTGGCACCGATCACCACTGCGTCCACTGCTGGAACGCTTGAAACTTCCGGAAGACAGGCTCGCGAAACTGACTCAGTCCATCGCCGAGGTCAGCCAAGGCGTGCTGAAGGACGGGGAGGTAGAGAAGCTCAACGAGTCGCTCGGAATCCGCCTGACCAAGATGATTGGAGAGGTGTTCCCGATCAAGACGCGGTTTGGGATCGCCGCGATGCAGCCAAACCAAATCCTCAAGGCCGTGCGCCTTTTCCTCATGGAGGGGAGAGATCGCTCGGTTTCCGAAACCTCTCTCGGCACGGCCAACCTTCTTTTTCTTACGCTCCTCCTTGAAGAACTCGCCCAACAGAAGGAAGCGAAGGAGATCGTCACCACAATTCTTGCCGTCGAAGAACCCGAGGCCCACCTCCATCCGCACCTGCAAAGGGTGCTGTTCCGTTACCTGTTGCGCCTGGACTCCCCGTTGCTGCTCTCAACGCATTCGCCACACATCGCGAGTGTCACTCCGCTCAGCTCTCTCGTCGTTCTCAGGAGAACGAAGAAGGAAGGCACTCAGGGCCACACGGTCCGTGATCGTGTGTTCACAGAACTCGAGGTTCGGGATATGGAGCGATACCTGGACGTTACCCGCGCTGAGGTTCTGTTTGCAAAGGGTGTCATCCTCGTTGAAGGGGCGGCGGAAGAGTTCCTCGTTCCAGCCTTTGCCTCACAGTTGGGAAATGACCTGGATTCTATTGGCATCACCGTGTGTGCCGTTCATGGGACGGACTTTGCACCGTACTGGAAACTTCTGGGCGTGGGCGGCTTCCGCATCCCCCACGTGATCCTGACCGACGGCGATGGACAACTCGACGAGCACTCGCGGCCCGCAGCCGGAGTTAAGCGGGGGGCCGCGCTGCCTGACATCCCCCCGGCACTCAAGACTGCTCTCGACAAACAGATTGCCGAGGAAAAGTTTGCCGAGGCCCGGATGACCTTGACCGAGGCTGACGTCTTCGTCAGCAATTTTACCCTCGAACTCGACCTGTTGCCCCAGGCCCAAGACGCAATGAAAGCGGCGTGGGGGGAGCTCGTTGCCAGCGTTCCGTCTCAAAAGTTGTTCGCGGAGAGGTTGGTCGGCGTTGCGAAGAACGACGCGGGAGTGCGAGAGGCGTTCATCAAGCAGATCGAGCGGCGCGGCAAGGGCCGCTTTGCCCAGCGGCTGGCCGACCACTTGTGTGGGGTCGAGCCGCCGGACCACGTGAGGAAGGCCATCGAGGCAATCGTGAGGAAGGTGCGGTCGAATGCTTGACCTACGAACCGAGTTCGATCGACTGAACAACGAGCAGCGGGAGGCGGTGTTGCACAACGGCAACACCGTCGTGCTCGCGGGCCCCGGCAGCGGCAAGACGGCCACGCTGGTCGTGAAGGTTGCGCACCTGATTCGAGACGTGATCACGCCACCGTGTGGCGTCGCGTGCATCACGTACGGTCGTGACGCTGCGGGGGAGTTTAAGCACAGGCTCTCCGATCTTGGCATCAAGCCCGGACACCGCCTCTTCCTCGGCACCGTCCACGGATTTTGTCTCCGCCACATCGTCAGGCCCTTTGGCGCCTTGATCGGCGACAACTACGTTGAGAAAGCCGGCGTGGTGCTCGACGCGACAACCGATCGGTACGTCCAGATTGCGATCGACGAGGTCGGGGTGAATGAGAAGGTCGGCTGGTTTCGGACCACCCTGAGCCGCATTAGGAAGAGCAGAGCCTGCGGGGAGGACCTTCGCGGCTACCAAGCGAATCAGGTCAAGGCGGCCGTGCGGTACGAGGAATTGCTGAGGGAGAAACAGGAACTTGATTTCGAGGCCATCGTTCTCGAATCCCTCAAGATTATCCGGGAACAGCCCCGAGTCCGGGACTTGATCAACTGCAAGTTCCCCTGGCTTGTGATCGACGAGTACCAGGACCTCGGCGGCCCACTGCACCAGATCGTGGGACTCCTCTCCGGGATCGGGTCTGCCAAGGTCTTCGCCGTCGGCGATCCGGACCAGACGATCCACACCTTCAACGGGGCCGACCCAAAATACCTTGGCGAGTTGACCGGGGCCAAGACGTTCAAGACCGTCCGATTGAAGTTCAACTACCGCAGTGGTTCGATGCTGATCGCGGCATCGGAGGCGGCACTTGGAGATCCGAACCCGCGGGGCTACTTGCCCGACCCGAATCGCAAAGACCCGGGCGAAATCCACATCCGCCAGGTCGGCGGAGGCTCGTCCGAACAGGTCGGCGACATCCACAGCCAGATCATCCCGTTCATCACCAGGGAAGGCATCCCGCTTCACGAGATCGCGATCCTGTACCCCAGAAAGGGTGCGCTCCTCACCCAGTTACAGGAACAACTGACGGTGAATGGCATCCCGTTCGTCGCCGAGCGGGACGAGAAGTTTCCGCGGTCGCCCCTCATCAAGTGGCTCCAACGGGCTGCGAACCGGATGCTCGGAGCCGCCCCTGACGAGCCGGTCCCGTTCGAGGAACTCGTCTGGGAGTACAGCTCACTCCTGGAAAATGCGGGGGTGCTCGAGGCGGGTGATTTCCCGCTTCAGGAGCGTGTCCGTCTGTATGTCTCGCTTGAAAAGCCCTTCGCGCAGGGATCGCCCCTGCACCTGTGGCTCTCGCACCTGGACGAGGTGTTGGGGCTCACCAAGCACCTTGCGTCAACCGTGGTCCGTAAGGAAGACGCCGAAGATTGGAAGAAATTGACGGCGTCCGCCGGGATGAACCAATCGCCCACCATCGCGGAATTCGCCTACTATGGGCGGGTGAGGGGCAAACTCGCCATTACCACCTTGCACAGCAGCAAGGGCCGCCAATTCGACGCGGTCATCATGCCCTGCGTCCAAGACGGGTTGCTTCCCCAACGATCGCGGAACCGCTTCCGATCGACGTGGGACAATCCGACCCCCGCACGGCTCGCCGACGACCGCAGGCTGTTCTACGTCGGCCTGACCCGGGCGAGGCGGTACATCTTCGTCATTTATTCCGAGCAATATCGAGACGAGAAGGGATTGATGCTCCCTTCGGGGCCATCGCGGTTCATCACTGAAATCAAGCAGAAACTCGGGAGGTCGTGACGGTGTTGTCGGCGTTGTCGAGGACGGGCGCTGAGTGGAACTGTTCCGACCGAATCTGTGTCTTCACAACGGAAGCCACGACGTGACAAAACCCGGCGTAATCGCCGGGCGAATTTTCTCGACGTCTACTTCGTCTGTCATGGCTTCTTCACTTTGCTGCCGTCGAGCGTCGTCATCTTGCCGTAGCCCGCTGGCCATGCCGACGTCACCTCGGCTTCGCCCACGAAGTCCCCAACGCCGAGCTCGGCGGTCCAGTCCTTGGCGAGTTTGCCGTCGTCGAGATACGCACGCACGAGATACTTCCCGTTCGGCAAATCGGGCTTGGACTTCCACGCCTTTGCACGCGCGGAGCCGGGAGCGGCGGAGAGCGTCAGTGTGTGCTGGAAGAGCTTGCCCTGACCCCACACTTTGCGGTCGGTACTCGCAATCGGCTCGGCTTCCCACGTCTTCTTTGTGGCGTCCCACGCGAAGACCTTCACCTGCACGAGTTTGTCGGCCCATGCGGGAGGCGTGTTCGCGATTTTGAGCCAAATGTCGGTGCCAAACGCTCGAAGTGGAACAAGTCGTTGGGTGTGAAGACACGTAACGGGTCCTTACCTGGTTTCTCGACTGCAAAGGCGTGCTCAAGAAAAGAGCCAGGCCGCAGGGGCTCCGTAGAGCGAGCGGGTTGCATCGCTGCTTCTCCTCAAAACTGGGTTGTTGCCATTACCGTTCCTCAGAATAGCCCTGCATACCACGACGATGTGCGGCCTTTCGCTGCTGCCTTTCTCGCTTCCCCCCTTCGTACACATCGCAATGCACTGGAGGGCTACTACCTGGCAGGTAGCAAAAGCTGAGATCGGCGAGATAAACGCTTGAATTCCAGGCATGATCCGTTGGTCACACAGCTTTTACAACCTGCGGATCAGTAGGAAAGTCTTGGTGGACCTGAATGACCATGCCGGTTGTCGCTCCGAAAGGGCGATCGCTGTATGCCATGGGAAAATGTGTACCGCCCATTTGGAAAGGTAACGTGTCCACACCACCATTTCCTCTCGGGCGGGACGCCCACCGCGGAGAATCGCATGAACGCATTCACTCGCTAGCTAGGAAGAGCCCCTTTTCAACGCTGATTACCACCCAGTACTCGGCATTGCGAGTGAGACCTGGCGGCTCGTAATGAAGAGAACGAGATGAATTGTTCGACGAATTCTTCGCTTGGCCAGCGTTCATTGCGAGAAGGGGTTGGTCACGGTTGGTTCACAGGCCAGTGTCCGGAAGAACATGCTACGCGAGAGGTGGAGTGACAAGTCGTCGTGAGAGGAAGCTGTGAAAGACAAGGCCCGGCTCCTCGTTCCGCTGCCCATGGACCCTGAGGTGAACGGCAACATCGTTAACGGCCAGTTGTGCGGAGAAGGCGTAGCGCGTTGAACACGACGAGCAGCGTCGCACCGGAGTCGGCAGCAACCGCCGCCCACATCGAAGAGTGGCCAGCCAAGGTCAGAACAACGAACACCGCCTTCACCCCGAGCGAAAACACCACGTTCTGCCGGATCACGGCCAACGTGCGGCGAGAGTGGCGGACCAACCACGGTAACTTCGAGAGGTCGTCCGACATCAGAGCGATGTCTGCCGTCTCGATGGCCGCATCGGTCCCGGCTGCCCCCATCGCCATGCCAACCGTCGCTCGGGCCATTGCGGGGGCGTCGTTCACCCCGTCTCCAACCATCGCCACCGACCCGTACTTCGCTACCAGTTGCTCGATCTTTGTCACCTTGTCAGCGGGAAGTAACTCAGCATGGACTTCGTCCACCCCGGCCTCGGCAGCGATTGCGGCTGCGGTTCCCCGGTTGTCGCCCGTCAACATCACGATGTGTTCGATGCCTGCGGCGCGGAGGTCGGCCAGTGCCTGCTTCGACTCGGGGCGAACTCGGTCTGCCAGGGCAATGAACCCGCAAACGTGCCGGTCGTTCCCGACAACCACGACGGTCTGCCCGGCCCGAGACATCGCCTCAAGTCGGTCGTGAACCTCCGATGTTTCCTGCCCCCGCTCCTCCAGGTAGCGGTGTGACCCGGCCCAATACTCGGTTCCTCGCACCCGCCCGACTGCACCCTTGCCCGGCAGGATGCGAAAGTCCTCGGCCAGCGGCACGTCCACGCTCTGGGCTTTCGCGTACGCGACAATGGCACGGGCGAGCGGGTGCGTGCTGTGGGCCTCCAACGCCGCTACACGCTCCAGCAATTCGGATTCGGTGTGCCCGTTCAGCGGAACCAATTTGACCACCGCTGGCTTCCCTTCCGTGAGCGTCCCGGTCTTGTCCATCGCCACCGCCTTGAGTCGGCCCGGTGTCTCAAGGTGAACGCCACCTTTGACCAATACCCCGTTTCGTGCCGCTGCGGAAAGTGCCGCGACGATGCTCACCGGTGTCGAGATCACCAGGGCACACGGACAGGCGATTACGAGAAGCACCAGGGAACTGTAGAGCCACGGACACCAAGGTTCGCCGAACGCGAGTGGCGGGATGGCGAGAACCGCCAATGCCAAGAGCATGACTGCGGGGGTGTAGTAACGAGCGAACTTCTCGACCCACTGCTCGGACGGGGAGCGGCGAGACTGAGCTTCGCCAACCATTCGTGTGATGCGTGCGAGGGTCGTATCGGATGCGGGTTTCGTGGACTCGACCGTCAACAAGCCGTCTCCGTTGATGGTTCCGGCGTAGACCTCATCGCCCGCATTTTTCAGCACCGGGACGCTTTCCCCCGTGATCGGCGACTGGTCAACGCCGCCAGACCCTGCCACCACGCGACCGTCGAGCGGGACGCGGTCGCCGGGTCGCACGCGGAACTTCGCACCAACCGGTACTTTGTCCGGTGCCACAGACTCTTCGCGACCGTCCGGGTGAACGAGACGTGCGGTCGGTGGGGCGAGGTTCATCAGAGCCGCCACAGCCCGCCGGGCACGACCGACGCTCCACGCTTCCAGGGCGAGCGACAAAGAGAACAGGAATGCAACGGTTGCGGCCTCGGCCCACTGGTTGATGGCGACCGCACCGCAGACTGTCACAACCATCAGCAAGTTCATATCCGGGGCAAGGTGTTTGGCGGCAACCCATGCCTTCGGCAAGACCGTCCAGACGCCTGCCACGATGCTGAGAACGTAGCAGGCAACTGCCCCGACCGGGGGCCACGCGGTGGAGTCCTCGGTGAACGCGGCGAGCAACCCGATCACCGCTGCGTGAATGGCAATCCCCGCGAGGAGAAAACCGCCGCTGACTGCGGTCAATATCGTTCGTCGGTTCCGTTCCCAGTACCCAGGCAGATGCAACGGCGACTCGCCTTCGACCCACAAATTGGCTGACATGCCCGTCCGGGCGACGGCGTCACGCACTTGGTCTGCCGTGACGCCCGTTCCGGTTACGGTCATCCGGCCATTGAGGATATCGAATCCGAGTCTATCTTCGCCGCCGACAAGAGGGCCGACATCTCGCTTGAGGACTGCGACCTCTTCCGCACAGTCCAAGTCGTGAATCGTGAATTGAAGGGTCGGGTTGTTAATCGCCATCGGGTTGCTTCTCTGATTGTGGTGCATCACGACCGGAAAAATCGAGGCTGACTGCCGTAGCGAACCGCAAAGCCAGTGCCCGCGAAGAAATCGTCGTCAACTCTTCAGGACTCACTTCTGAACTTCGCCGAACAAGTTGAGTCGTTGAATGGCTCGACGGCGTATCGCGTCTTCCCCGCCGTGCGTGGCGAACCGGACACCGACATCCGGCAGCGTGACGAGAACATTGTCGAAGTAAGCCCGAAGCGTTGGCCCGCTCAGGCAACGATTGGACCCCCGACTGATCGGTGCCGCGAATTCAAGCCGGGGATGTTCGTCGGTGTTCAGTTTTCGCCGCGACCGCAGCGGCCACAGCCCCGAATACAAACTGGGGAGTTCGGCGAATCTCGACAACTCCGTGTCTGCTATGCCGGGCAACTCCGGGAGTGCTTCCCAACGATCCGCAGAGAGTGCGAGCGGCTGTTCACTTCCGATGATCGCCATGACGGGGAAATGGCCGTCGAGTTGCCCCCACCAGAGTGTCACGTTCGGGAACACCGACGCGAAACTGTCGGCAACCAACTCGAACTCCTCCGGGCTGAACTGGTAGAGGGCGAGCCACTGGCAGAAGTGCCCGCCGGGTTTGAGCCGGTGCCGAACCGTTTCGTAAAACTCGACCGTGTACAGATACCCCGCCCGGCTTTCCCACGGGACGAACAGGTCAGCCACAACCACGTCGAACCGGCGATCTGTGCGTTGCAGGTAGTGTCTCGCGTCTCCCGTCCGCGTCTCGAACTTGGGGTGATCCACAACGCCCAAATTCACATCCGAGAGGAGCCTTGCCGCCTCCACGACTTCCGGGATCAATTCGACCACGACGGCCCGTTCCACGTCGCGATCCGCGACTGCGGGTGCCGCCGTCAATCCGGTTCCCAGACCGAGGAACGCAACGTCCGTTGGTCGCGGGTGCAACAAGAGGGGCAACCTGCCTTGCCTGTATTCGCGGGTAGCACTGGCCGTCGAACCGTGTCTGTAGTGGAGGTTCTGTCGAACCCAGCGGACGCCGTCACCGCGTGAACGAGTCACGTCGATCCACCCGTAGGCGCTCTCCCATCGCCGGACAACTTCTTCGTTGTCGGGAGGTTGCGACGGACCTGAACCAACAACGACCACTCCGAGGGCAACCGCTACAGCGATGCCAAAGGCGGTGTTTCGTCGCGCGTCCCACAACAGAAGGGCGATTCCGACCACCCCGAACAAAGTGACGTGGAACGCAAACGTCGCCCACAACCCGAGCCATGGGATCAACACGAACCCGACGATGATTGCACCAGCTACCGCACCCGCCGTGTTGACGGCCACCAAACGACCGACAGACCGGCTCACGTCCTTCGCGGCAAGAATCGCAGGGAGGGTCATTCCCAAGAGACTCGCCGGTGGCAATACCACCGCCGCGACCAAGCCCAAAGCTCCCCCGAGGTAACCTGCGAACGTATCCCCGGCGGCAAAGTAATCGAGGCCGGTCAATCGAACGAACACGACGACCGACGCAGCTACGGCGACGGCTCCCGTTGCACATCCGGCTGCCATCAACGTTCGTGGAGCAAGTCGCCTCTCGACCGCCGCGACCAAGGACGCTCCGAGAGCGAGTCCAGCAAGGAAGACAGCGAGGACCGCCCCGAACGTGTAGGTGCTGTTGTGGAACACGAGAGCGAACAACCGCATGTACAGGACTTCCAGCCCGAGTGTGCCGAACCCCGAAAGTGCCGCCACGACCCAGAATGTCGCAGGCGGATCATCTTGTGGCAGGGGTGCTGACAAGTGGGCGATAGCTTGCACGCGGAAGCTCATGAAACACGCGAGCAGACCGCACGCGGCAGACACCCCGGCTGCGAGGTAACTGCTCGTCACGACGCCGACCACAACTAACAGGAACGCGGTCGCAACAACGACCCCGCCCAGCCCGCCTGCGGTGTTCAGCCCGTAGGCGAGTGCGATTCGCCCTCCACCACGTTGGGAGAGATGTTCCACCACGAAGGGGAACGTCGCTCCGAGCGGGATCGTCGCGGGCAGCAGGACGACGAAGCACAGCAGCGACATCGCCGAATCCCCGACATCGGATTCGCTGATGCTTGCAAGAAGAGAGGGAACCAGACTCCCTCCCCACGCGACCGCGAGTTCGGCCAGTCCGTAGCCGAGCAGCGGGTTCACCCGCGACACGATCCGACCGCCAATAAACTGCCCCACGGCCATGCCCGTGAAGAACGCGGCCAACACGAGCGCAGCCGCCTGGGCTGTGTGGCCGACAACCAGCCCAACCTGCCGCGACCACGACACCTCGCAGACGAGTGCCGCCGCCCCCGACAGGAAGATGAGCAGGTAAATCAACACTGCACTCCTCACGACCGGCGAACTCGGGTCACTTCTGCTTGAAGCCACCGGAGTACGGCTTGGTGCCAACTTTCCCGGCGATGGTGCCTTCGAGCTTGCCGAGCTTGTCGAGTCCCTCGACCTTGCCGAAGAACTTCGTCGTCTTGTCCTTCGGGTCGTCCTTCTCCGGGGTCGCTTCCAGCTTCACCGTCATCTCCGGGTTCTTGAAGATCACGGTGATGGTCTTCGTCTCAATCGCCTTCTTCTTCGCCTTGTGAAGGTCGTCGTGGTTGCCGTACACGAAGACCGTCACCGTGCCAGCCTTGGCGTCGGGAATCACCTCCAGGTGATATTCTTCATCGCCCCACTCCGCGACCGGCATCTTGTTCGGCCCGACTTCCTGGGCACGGGCCGTCGAGGCGTCCGCAACCAGACCCAAACCCGCGAGCAGGGCCAGTCCGAAAATCGTCTTCATCGTCTCGTCCTCCTGATGGGAAACTACCGTCCTCACGACCCGGAATGGGTCGCGGTTCCGTCACCCACCGCGCCGTGCAGTGGATTTGGTTCGTGTGGCGTCGGCGTGTCGTCCAACCCGTCGGCCTTGTCGTCCGCGTGTGCCATCTGGTCTGCGGCCTTGCCGCTGAACCGACGCACGAACCCGTTGATCGCCATCCGCCGCGACAGCTTCCCACGTCGCCCCCACAACCGAGACGGGTTGCCACGAAACCGGGTTCCGCCGGTCGGTTACCGTCCACGCAAACAACTCCGGTAGTGAGTCGGGATTCGTGACCCGCTCGGCGTAGAACTTGGTGTCCGGGATCGGAACCAGTTCACCGCCCTTCGGGCCGGGTTGTCGCCGCATACCAGCGATCAGGAACTGCCCCATGATGGAACTGATCTGGGCCATCTGCGGACGCACGCCTTCGGGGAGGTCGCCCGCGACCGTGGCGAGCCGTTCCTGCACCATCTGCCGGGCCGTCTTGATGTCGGTGCCCCACGAGAACTCGACGTACACGACGGACAGACCGTACCCCGACTGGGTCCGCACGTCCTGCACGCCGCTGGCCCCGAGCATCGCGGATTCCAGCGGGAATGTGACCAGCGTCTCGACTTCTTCGGGGGCAAGGCCGGGACACTCGGTCATGATCGTGACGCGAGGCCGGTCCAGGTCCGGGAACACGTCGATGGGCATCGTCGTCGCGAGGTAACTCCCGTACCCGAGGACGACGAGACACATCACCACGACGAGTGGTCGGTGTCGGAGGGCGAACTTGATGATGCCGTTCAGCACGGGAAATCTCCGCTCAGTCGTGACTGTGGCCGTGGTGGTCGCCGCCACCGCCGCCCTCGCTGGCAGCAGCGGCCTTGAGAGCGCGGTTGATGGCAGCCGCAGCGGAAGTTCGGACGACGAAGTCGGCAGCCGAGACGTTCCCCCCACGGGCAATCACGGCTTCGTTCCGGTCCTCGTACAAGACCTGCACGGCCTTTTTCACGAACACGTCACCGTTCTGTACGAACACGAACGCCTCGGCCCCCTCACGCACGACCGCCCCGGCGGGAAGCACGAACGGCAGCAACTCGGTTTTCCCGTCCGGCCCGAGCGTGACGATCTTCTCGACGGGCAGCCGCAGTCGCACCCGCTGGCCGGGTCGGAATCGCCATGCGAAGCGGTTCTTCCCCCTTGGGTGAACTGTTGGTACTGGTTCTCCAGCGGCAGGTAGAACGGGAACGTGGCTCCAGCGGCGGGCGGCGATCCCATGTGGTGGATGACCAGCGGCGGCACCTCGGGCCAGTCGCCGGGTGCTTCTCCGGGGAACTCAACTCGGATCGGCAGACTCTTCGCTGCTGCTGCGGCGAGCGGCTTCGTCTCGGACGCGAACGCTTGCCCCTCGACAAATAGCCGCTGGTGATTGGCGAGTAGACACAACGTCTGGCCCGCCTGAACCTGTGCCCCCCGCTGGACCGACAATTCCTGCACCTCGTACAGCAGATCGTCTTCCGTTGACGGGAACGGGAGCCAACCCGTCGTCGGCCCCGCCGGTGCGAAGACCGTCACTGCGGTCACCACCTCGCCCTTCTCGGCCCGGTCCACTTGCTCCTGGGTCATGCCGAAGACCTGGAGTTGTCGGCGGTACGCCTGAATTTGCGTGACCACCCGCTTGACCTGATTCTCCTCCTCGATCAACACGGCACCCGACTGCGTGCCCGCTTTGACTAGTGCGGCAACCCGATCACGCTTCGCAATCGCGAACTCCAGTTCCCGTGCTGCTTTCGCGAGGTCCGTCTGAACGCCCTGCAAGAACTCGCTGACGAGTTGAAGGGTGAAGAGCGGGTCGCCCGCTTTCACGGTGTCGCCGGGGCGGGCCTTGATCTCGGTCACGATCCCGGCGACCTTCGAGGTCACCCCTCGATCACTTTCGCCTGGGCGGTCCACCACCACGCCGGGAACCGGCACCCGCCGCCAGTATTCCGTAGGAGAGAGAGAACCGACCGCCCCGTCCTTGTCGAGGCCGAGGTTCGCCTGGGCCTGCGTGCTAAGTTTCACGCGATCACCGCGAGAACCGTGGTCGTGGCCAGCGTGGTCGTCGTGCCCGGCCTTCTCACCGTGGCCGTCGCCGGACTTTGCTTCCGGCTTCATCGGAAAGACGTGCGGAAGCCAACGGTCGCGAGTCGCGTAAGTTGCGAACGCAACACCGCCAACCGCCAGGACGGTGAAGACGGGCGACAAGTATTTCCAGAAACGCATGGCCCCCTCCGGGCTTTTAGCCAGAGCGCGAACGACGAAGTTGTGGGAGTGAAAACAGTGACGCCGACGCGATTGATCGCATCAAGCAACTGATCCGAGGAAGTGAGTTAATTCCGAAGCGTCGGAAGTGTGATGAAGAGGGGATTTGAGGGCATTCTTCGGTCGGGAACCGTACGCCCAACCGGGTGCCGAGTCGAGAAGAATGGGTCGGAAATAGCGGCGATGCTTTCTGGAACCGCTTCCGGGGGAACGTCGCGAGCTTCGATCTGGCCCATCGCGTCAGCAGGGCGAGGCTGAACCGTCGGGCAACCCGACTGGTGTTCGGGCGGGTGGGTGTGGCTCGCCGCAACGCCCTCGACGGGAGTCACCGTTGGTTGGGTGGACTCCGCTTCTTCGGCTGAATCGTGGTGATGCCCGCAGGAGCAGGATTTCACTTTTGGAGCAGTCGGGCAACTCGGATCGCTACAGGTGGTTGGGGTCGCGGCACATGTGCAGGTGCGGAAGGGCAGTGGCCCCACCAGCGTCAGCACAATGACGAGCAACCGTGTCACGATCCGTTCCTCCTACCGCAAACTATCCGAGTCCGGGCCACGAAAGTCAACACTGACCGTCTCACTTCTTGGGTCCGTCGTTCGGTGGCAGGGGCTTCGGCATCGGCATGACGACCGGACCCTTGGGCACTCCGAGAAGCGGCCCCGGCCATGAATCTTCAAGGAGTAACCCCGACAACTCCGCTGCCGACCGCCAAGCATCTCCCAGCGACTTGTTGAGTTCCAGTTTCGCCTCTGCCACGGCACGCTGTGCCTGGATCACTCGCAGGTATTCAAACTGCCCGCCCTTGAACGCCTTCATCGAGAGTTCGTAGGTTTCGGTCGCACGGGGCAGGATTTCAACACGGTACAGTTCAGCCCGTTGCTGTGCGGCGGCGTAGGTCTGGAATGCCGCCGCCACACGGCCCACCAGTTCGTTTTCGACCCGACCAACCGACTGGATCGCCATCCCGAGTTCGGCCTTGGCGGCGTGAATGTTACCCTGGTTCCGGTTCCAAACCGGAATGGGCATGCTCAAACCCGCAGCCCCGTCGTGGGACTTGTTCTCGTACTGGCGAATGTAGCCAGCGTACACGGACACGTTCGGGATGGGTTCCGCTTGTGCCCGCCGGACGGCTGCCTGGGCACGGTCCACCCCGACCTTTGCGGTTCGGATGTCGGGGTGGGACGCCAGCACCGCCGCTCGGGTCTGCTCCAGGTCGTAGCTGGGCAACCCGTCGAACGTGCCGACAACCGTCGGCACGTTCAACCCGTTCTCTCCCGTGACCGACGCCAGTTTGCGGTAGGCGGCTGGAAGCTCCTTCGCCACCGCCTGGAGTTCGGCCCGGAACTGTTGTTGCTGGACTTCCAGTTGAACCATGTCGAGGCGGGCGATTTGCTTGGCCTCCAGCAAGCTCTTCCCGTTCGCGACCGCCTCGTTGGCGAGCTTCAGCAACTCGCCGAGTACCTCGTACCGTTGTTGGAGGGTGTACGCCTCATAGAACGCAGCCCGGACGTTTGCGATAACCGCGTATCGCTCGCTGATGAGTTCCAAGGTCGCCTGATCGACTTCCCTGGCGACGACGGCTTGCGAGAGCGAGAGCTTCTTCCCGGTGACGATGGTTTGGGTGAGTTTCGGGGCCGTGATGATGCCACCCGGCCCGGTGCGGTCGCCGATTTCGTCCCAGTTCACTGCGAGTTCTGGGTTCGGGTACAAGCCGGCCTGTAAGTACCGCCCCTGTGCCGCGTCAATTGCAATGGTCGCTCGTGCAAGACGCGGGTTCCGCGTAACGGCCAACTGAACGAACTCATCCACCACGGCCGGTTGTGATTGTTCCAGTGCGGCGAGTGCCGGCAAGTTTTGGCCACCGGCGGGGACGACAGGCCCGTGAAAGCGAGGTGGCAGGCTTTCAGGTGGCTTCCTGACTCTCAGTGCTTCCGGTGTCTCACGACTTTGCGGCGAGCGTTCAGTCCCACCGGGCGGCGGGAAACGCTCATCGAGAAAGGACTTCGTCGGGGTACATCCAAAGCTCCCAAATACGCACCCCACAAGCAGTTGCCGCAAGTGGCTCTTGATTCCGCGCATGGACTCGTCCTCCGCGACGAAGAGAATGTGACGCAGCAACCCTTGCCGGGAAGGGCTATGAGCGGAAGGCGTGGGCGAACCGAAGTGCGCGGAGGTGCGCTAATGGGCGAAGGCACATCTGGGACTGGAGGGCCGAGGCCACGAGATCAACGTGCGAGCCTGAGTACGGATCGTTCAGCATGGCCTCGACATGGTCTGCCTCGACCTCGACATGAAGTTCGCCCGGAACTCCAGTCGAACCGAGTTCGACCTTCGGACCATGCTCGCACGGTTGCTTTGGTGGATCAGGCAATCGGTCGGCTTTTGTTGCCCCATCCGTGGTCGCCCCGTCGCTGGCATCCGAGTGATGGGCGAGGCAAGACTTGCACGCAGGCCGTAGAGGTATCGGAAGACGTGTATCCTGTTTTGAAGCGGGTCGAAAGAGTGCGACGAGGTGGCAAGGGCACGGTGCCGGTCCACATGTGGCGACCAGCACTGCTGCGACGGCGATGGTGACGAACCGCCTCATTTGAAACTCGAACACATGAGCTAATCCACGACTCCAACTCAGTTATCGGCTGGCTCGCCCGTCGCCTTGAGAACAGTTTCCGTAATCGTCTCAACCGGAACAAACCGCCTTCCCGGATGCACATGATCGTCGTGCTTCGGACGGCACCCGGCGACAAGGCCCGCGAGCGTAACGGCCAGAGTCCGTCGCATCGTGAATCTTCGAGGTGTCATTTTCGCACCTTACTTGCGTCCACCGCAGTCATCGCGTTGTAACCCTCGCGCCACTTCGCCTGGAACTCCACCTGACCGGCGAGGTCGGCCTCGCCCAGGACGGCTTGCCAATCCTTGGCGAGTTTGCCATTACCGTCCACATAGACTCGCAGTAGGTACTTCCCGTCGGGCAGCGACGGCTTGCCGGTACGCCACGCCTTCGCCCGTTCCGAGTCCTTGGACGTGAGCAGCGTCAGGCTGTGCTGCCAGAGATTCGCCTTGCCAGAGACGACCCGATCCGACACGGCGACGGGCGTCTCGTCCCATGCCTTCCGCTTGGCGTCCCACGCGAAGACGCGGGCCTGGAGGAACTTGTCGCCCCACTCGGGCGGGCACGCGGTGAGCTTCAACCAGAGGTCGGTGCCGAACCGCTGAGGTCCGGTGTCGGCAGGCGGCAGGTCCGCAACCGCAGCGTACTTGTCCGCACGGATCGCCGCCACGTCCTCGATCCAGGTGCGAAACCCCTTGTACGCATCGTCACCGACGACGAACTTCGTCCCGCCCTCGTGTTTCTCCCCGAGCGGCTTGCGGAGCAAAAGACTCTGCTCGGGCTTGGCCGGGTCGAGCAGCTTCGAGGCAATGAGGTACTCCAGGGTGTCGGCGGGGCCGCCCTTCTTCACCCACGCGACGCGGTCGCCGTACTCCTTGCGGTACTTGTCGTTCTGCGGCGTCACCTCAGTGTGGCAGTTCATGCACCGGAACCGCCACGCCCAGACGTTCCTCTCGAACGACTCCAACACCTGATCCTTGCGGGCGTGCCGGATCACCTCGACTGGGCGGGCAGGCTGTGCCCGATCCTTCTCGTCAAGCTTCGGGGCGTCCTTCAACTTCGGGTCGGCGGCACACGCCTTGATCCACGCCACGAACGCATCCCGCTCGGCAACGCGGAGCTTGGCGTTCACCGCGTTCGGCCCATTGGCGTTGCCGCCCATGTCGATGAGCTTGACGATCTTGGTCTTCTCGGGGGCATCGAGGTCGATTAGCCCCTGGTCACGCAGGCTGCGAAACGTCTTCTCCGCATCCGGCAAGATGTAGTCCTTCAGGTCAACTCCCGCGAGATGACACTGCACGCAACTCGACGGGTTGGGCGACTTGAAGATCGGGACGATCCGCTTCTCGAACACCTCGGCGGGCGTCGGTTCGGCAGCACCCACCGATCCCGGCAACGCCCATCCCACGACACCCGTGATGAACCACACGACTCGCATGACGATCTCCTCAATGAGTTAATTTTTCAGTTCCAATTTTGCCTTGGCTGTCAACTCTTCGGCCTTTGCCAGGGTCTGCTCAGGGTCCGCCTCGGCTTTCTGCTTGCAGCCCTTGCAGCAGATGAAGACGGATCGTCCCTTGACTTCCAGTTTCACGGGCGGCCCCATCGAGCCGAGTCGCTCCTCGGTGTTGACGACGCACCACTCCTGAGCCTCGACCAAGGCCCGGTCGGCGGGCGAGAGTTTCGTTCGCTCGACGGCCACTTCGCTCGGCACGGTTTCCTCCGACTTCGACAGGCCGGTCGCCGCGTTGGTGTGTGGGGTGGCTTTGTTGCTGTTGCACCCCGTCAGAACCAACGTGGCGAGCAGTACGGCCCCGGCGGTGATTCGGTACTGGTTCATCCTTGGCGCTCCACATGGCGTGACGGGACAACTCACTTCTTCCTGTAAAACTCGGGCGGCATGATCTCTTCCGGCTTCTCCTTGGCGAGGGCGACGAACTCGTCCACGCAAGGTGGGCAGCAGAACTCGTATGTCTTGCCGTCGATTACCCAAGAGAACTTCGGGTTAGCCTTGGTGAGCGTGACCGGGCATACCTTCTCGCCGGACTTCGGCTTCAGGTCGTGATCTGACTTCAGTCCCTTGAACTTCACTGAAGCGGTCATGTTTCCGTTGGCCTTGATGTCGGCGGTGGTGTACTTGCCGCCGGGGGTGAGGTAGAGTTTCTGCTCCTCGTCGTTCGCCACCTTCGAGGGCACGTCGTGATCGCCAGTCTCCGTAGCCGAGGTGAACGCGAACCGTAACCGCTCGCCACCGATGCGGATGACCGGGACGGTCACCACGAACTTCTTACCGACCACCCCCTTGGGCAGGTGGCCGACAAACAGGGAGGTCATCTCGGCCTTGTCACCGGGCTGCGGCTTCGGGGCGAGGACGAACGACTCCGACTCGGTGGCGTCCTCAAGTCTGGCGTACCCGGTCAAGGGTTGGGACTCGACCTCGGCGACGACACTCTCGTTCCGGCCAAGCATGTACAGACGCAGGACGCCGCCCTTCTCGAACACCACCTCGGCGTGGTAGTTGTCGCCGCCGATTGGCACGACGATTCCGCCACGAGAGCCGGGCTTGTGGGCGTGTTCACCGTCCCCCTTCGGCTGCGGGGCGGTTTTGCTGGGGGCGATGGCCTGCTTGCTGACTTCCGACGACGGCGATTCGGAATCGCCGCAACCGGCGAGAAGGAGAGCCACGCCAGCGAGGGCACAGCCGAACGCGGCAAAACGCAGATGACGGACCATGACGACTCTCCGTATAGGAATGAGATCGCGCGGCTGACGCCGACGATCTGGTGGTCGGTAATGACGCAACGGAGTCGAGACGCATCATGGCGATGCGGTGACCCGAGGGATGTCAGGAGCGAGCGTTACGAACGCCGCAGACGGCTAAACGGGTGGAGATCGCCAAGGGGCGTCAGAGAAATGGATCAGCAACGGAGCATGGAATAGGCCGCGAGGAGGTCGCGGCCCGCGAGCCTGAAGACAGGTTGGGTGGCACCGGCGAGGATCGAGGTCGGGGCTTCGAGGGCGTACTCGACCCAAAGCGGTATGCGGACGAAGAGAGCGTCGAGAAGCCGCAAGTCAGTGGAGATGTCCGCGTTGGCGTGCCCAGCAACCGGCAGGGCGTTGGCCTGCTTCGCGTGTTCACAGGGGCACTTGGGCGACTTGACCGGCTCGGGCTTCGGCTGCCCGTTATCTTCCCCCGGCAGTGCTTCCTTGTGGCAGCACGACTTCGTCGCCTTCGTTACCGGGGCTGGCTTGGGATCGGATGATTGAGTTGGAGGAGAAGCCGCGAAATTACAGCAGCAAACCCCCGGACTCAGGAGCGTCGTGAGGGTGAACCAGAGTGTGAGGGCAACGCGACCCATGTCACTACTATTGGCGGGATCGCGGCAGAAGTCAACGTGTCTCGGTTGCGGCATCCGCAACCTTGGGGGCTGGTCTTGAGTCACCGGGTGGATAAGCTACTTGCATGAAACGGTTGGGCACAGAGACATGTTTCGTCGCGCAGTGTCACTCATCCTGTTGCCGTGTTTGGTGCTGACGCAGTCGGCATTACTCGGCCATTCGCACGGCGGCAAGGAACCACCCGGCCACGATCACCGCCCGCACTTCCACGCGACCAAGCCCGCCGCCCCGCACGATCACCACCACGCTCCCGGCGGCCATCACCACCACGACGACGCGAATGACGACAAGCCGGAACACGCGACGGCGGAACCCACCGATCCCAAGCCCTTACCCGACCACGCCGATGACGCCGTCCACCTTGCGGTGGACATCGCGACCGGGTCCGGTCAAAATTTCGACGACGCCATCCCTGTTTTCTCATGGCACATGCCGCCGTGGAACCTGTCGTCCGGTTGGGTCGTCGGCTGCCCTGACCGCTTAACGCCTCGTCCACACCCTTCACCGCATTCGGTCGCGTCCGAATGCCCACTCTACGTTCGCCACCTCACACTGCTCATCTAGCGGCCCGTGCCCGCTCGCGGACATTCCACGCCCAGTGAATCACTGGCGTCGGGTGCCGTTCCCATTCGTTCGTTCGACTTCATCATCGTGCATTGCGACCTCGCAAACTCGGCGATGTACCGCTCCGCACCCTCCGCGTCCCGATGACTCGGGCAGGAATTCGTGCTGTTGCGGCCCGATGGCGAACGCCTCAGTTGACGCCGTGTTCTGCAAGGGGATTCAACCGTGAGCCGACTCCGATTCCTGAAACCACTCGCCTTCGTCGCGATCCTCGGCGGCGTTGGTGCCGCTGGTTACCTGACCCGCGACAACTGGTTGCCGTTCCTCCAAACAGGCCAACCCATTGAGCCCGTCGAGACGGCGGGCGAAGCCGTCACGCCGACCGGCAAGGTCATCGTCAGCGAGCAGGCCCAACTCAACCTGGGGCTGACCGCGAAACCGCTGAAAGCCCAGACATTCTGGAAGACCATTCAGGTGCCCGGCATGGTGGTGGACCGACCCGGCCAGAGCGACCGGGGTGTCGTCGCCCCCGCGACGGGCGTGATCGCCAAGGTGAATCACTTCCCTGGCGACACCGTACAACCCGGCGACGTGTTATTTACCCTCAAGCTCCTGAGCGAGTCGCTGCACCTGACGCAGACCGAACTCTTGAAGGCCACCCAGGACATCAAGTTCGCCCAGGCCCAACGCAAGACGCTGGTGGCGTCCGGCGGGGCCGTCCCTGAGTCGCGGCTTATTGAAGTGGACAATCAGCTCGTCCGGCTCCAGGTGGCCGTGCGAGCATACCGTCAGGAATTGCTCAATCGCGGCTTCAGTTCGGAACTCATCGACGGGATCGCAGATGGCAAATTCGTGAACGAGATCGCCATCGTCGTCCCTCCCCGTCCGGCGAAACTCCTGACGGACCCGCTCGCGGTGCCGGGGGCCGTCGGGCCGACCGATCCACCGACGTTTGAGGTGCAGGAACTGAAGGTCGATCTCGGGCAGCAGGTGCAAGCCGGGCAGACGCTTTGCCTCATCGCCAACCACCAGAAACTCGCCGTCGAGGGCCGGGCGTTCCGCGACGAGACGACGCTGCTGGAGAAGAGCGTCAAGGAGAAGTGGCCGGTCGAGGTGGACTTTCAGGAAGATACGGCGTCGGCTTGGGGCGAAGTGAACCAGACCTTCCGCATCCGGCACATGGCGAACACCATCGACCCGGTGAACCGGACGTTCGCGTTCCTGATGCCGCTGGAGAATCAGTCGCGGGTAGTGGACGACGAGGGCCGGACGCAGACCCTGTGGCGGTTCCGGCCCGGTCAGAAGGTCCGACTGATGGTTCGAGTGGAGGAGGTGAAGAACGTGTTCGTCTTGCCCGCCGACGCAGTCGCCCGCGAAGGCCCGGAGGCGTTCGTGTTCACGCAGAACGTGAACACGTTCGAGCGGAAGCCCGTTCGCGTCTTGCTCCAAGACCGGCAGCAAGTCGTGTTGGCGAACGACGGCTCGCTGCCGCCCGGTATTTTCATCGTGCAGAGCGGTGCCGCCCAGTTGAGCCGCATGGTCAAGGCAGGCGGGAGCGGGGTGCCGAAGGGCTACCACATTCACGCCGACGGCAGCCTCCACAAGAACGAAGACGAAGGCAAAATTGGGAACGCCATGCTGAACGCCGTCATCCGCCTCGCACTGACTCACCGCACGCTCG
>JAIOPV010000067.1 GCA_021413735.1 Planctomycetota bacterium | reverse complement strand
CTGGGAGATGTTCATTGCCTGGAGTGACGAGCAGTATCAGAAGCGTCTGGTCATGTATGAGGTTGTGCAGGTCCGGTGTAGCGACCCGTTGGTATGCGATTTCGCGATGGCCGGATAGCTGTCTGGAAACGGCTGCACCCATTCGAGCAGATCAGCAAGCGATTCGTGGAGGCGGGCCTCGCGGAAAGTCGCATCCGCCCGGATCAGCTATTCCTGCCAGCGAATTTGCAGAAATTCTTGGCGGTCATGGGAAGTCAGGGCCAGTCGTTTGAGTACCTGCTATTCGCCAAACTCACCTCGGGAACGACCCAAAGCACGCACGAGACACAGAAGGAATATCTGTTGACGCTGGAACTCGTGAACATCCAGACCGGGAAGCCGGATAAGGAGTCGGCTTCGCTCCGCAAGGGCTACCACAAGTCGCACGGCCTCCGATGATCGTACACGTTCCGTAGCTACTGTGGGAGAGTCCGATGGCTCGACTGATCGCGATGATGGCGATGACCACGGCAATGCTCGCGAGCGGCTGCGCGACCCACGGCGATCGCGTGCAGGAGATCCGTTCCGCCTACTATTCTGGCCGAATCGACACGGCCAGCGCGAAGATCGACACCGCCATTCAGAAGAACAAGAGCGAAGCCGATGTGCTGAAGCTGGATCAGGCCACGATCCTGCTTTCGCAGGGCAAAGCGAAGGAAGCGGAAGCCCTCTTCCGCGAAGTGCGTGACAACTTCGAGGCGAAGGAAGGCAAGGACATCGCTGAAGGTGTGAAGTCGATGCTCACCGACGACAGACAGCTTGCCTACGCTGGGGAAGATTACGAAAAGGTGCTGATTCGCTTCATGCTCTCCTTGTCCAGTCTGCTTGGCGATGGGTCCGACGCCACCGCTTACGCGCTTCAAGTGACGCAGAAGCAACAGCAGATTATCGACAACTCGAAGAGTCTCAGTGGCGACGGAAAGAATCTGAAGGCGAACTACAAGCTCGTGCCGGCCGGGGCATATCTCCATGCCGCGCTGCGAGAAGAGACGCACACAAACTACGACGATGTGGCTCGTTCGCTGGAGCTTGTCGCGAAGTGGAAGCCTGACTTTCCCGCGATCAAGCAGGATCTCGAACGCGCCAAGCACGGCAGCCATTCGCAGCCGGGCCACGGTGTGGTGTATATCTTCACGCTGGTTGGTCGCGGGCCGTACAAGGAAGAAAAGATGGAGATCGCCAGCACGGCCGCGCTGCTGATCGCCGATCGCCTCATCACGGCACTCGGAAAGCAATCGCTACCTCCAACGATCGCCCCGATCAAGATTCCGGTCGTGGTGCGACCTTACAACGAGATCGCGAAGGTGTCGGTTGCCGCGGATGGGCGAGCCGTCGGTCAGACCGCAACAATCACCGATGTCGGTCTCATGGCGACGGAGCAGTGCGAAGCGGTGATGCCTGAAACGCTGGCTCGTGCCGTGGTTCGTCGTGTGGTGAAGAAAGGTGCCGTGTACGGTGTGAAAGAGGCGATTGGCACTAACAAGGGTTCGCTGACGAGTCTCGGAATGGACGCTGCGGGGGTCGCGTGGGAAGCACTCGAAGTCGCCGACACCCGCTGCTGGGGCTTGCTGCCGGACAAGATTCAGGTGCTGCGGTTGGAGTTGCCCGTCGGCGAACATCAACTGACGCTGCAACCGCTCACGGGCGATGCGGTGAATCTTGGTCAGCCTGAATCGGTGAAGATTCAAATCCAAGATGGTCGGAACAGTTATGTAATGGCGAATTTCCCGAACAGCAAACTCGCCGGCCGAATCGTGACGAAGTAAGCAGGGGAAGAATAGTTAGCCGCACGATTGAAACCCGATAAAGGCACGATCAACACAGAAAACCGAGACAGTGTTGAAACCAACGTACTTGGTCTTCAAAAATGAACTCTCTTGGTCTTTGTCCGGATCGTGTCATTATCGGGTTTCAATCGTGCGGCTAATTCATGGGCTACCCTTGGGTGCGTCGCCGCGTTTTCGCTTGCGGTAAAGGGTGCTGGGGTCAATTCCCAGAATGCGAGAAGCCTCGTCGAGCGAGGGGGCCGACGCGATCACTCGGCGAATGTGTTCAGCCTCCAACGCTTCGAGCGTGACAGAACCCCCCACTTCAACGAGACTGCTTCCCGCTGCCGTGAGCTGACCCGGCAAATGTTCCAACCCGATGACCGTGTCCCGTGTCAGGATCACACCGCGTTCGACAGCGTTCCGCAGTTCACGGACGTTTCCAGGCCACGCATACGCAGCCATCGCGGTCTCAGCTTCCGCCGTGAACCCCGTGACCGCCTTTCCCGATTGACGAGCGAAGAATCCGAGAAGGTGATTCGCCAGCGGGAGCAAGTCTTTCCGTCGGTTCCGCAATGGCGGCAGCGTGACCTCAATCACGTTCAGTCGATAGAAGAGATCCTCGCGGAAGCGGCCCGCTTTCACGTCGGCTTCGAGATCGCGATTGGTTGCTGCCATGATTCGCACGTCTGCGGAACGCTGCGTTGGGTCGCCAACTCGCTCGTAAGTCTTGTCTTGAATCAACCGCAATAGTTTGGGCTGCAACGCGAGCGGCAGGTCGCCAATCTCATCAAGGAACAACGTTCCGCCGTCGGCTGCCTCGACCTTCGCGGGCTTGTCCTGTACGGCTCCCGTGAACGCTCCCTTGACGTGCCCGAACAGGTCGCTCTCCAGCAACTCCGCCGACAAACTCGGGCAGTGAACCGTGACGAACGAACGCCGTGCTCGCTTGCTTCGCGTGTGCATGGCTTTCGCGAGAACACCTTTTCCCGTGCCGCTCTCGCCGCGAAGGAGCACTGTCGCCTCAGTCGGAGCGACCTGAAACGCGATATCGAGTACCTTCTGGGCGGTTGGCTCTTGTGTGTCGAGTTCCACATCCGGTGCGAGCAACCCGACCTGTTCCTCCAACGCCGCGACGCGATTTCGTAATCCGCGAACCAGAGCGGAGCGATCGAGCGCGACACGAAGCTGGTTCGGCGTGAACGGTTTCGGCAGGTAATCGAACGCACCCTTCCTCATGGCTTCGATTGCAGAATCGAGCCCCGCGAACGCGGTGATGATGACCACATGCAAGTTCGGCATAACGCGAAGCAGTTCGGGCAGCAGTTCGAGTCCCTTCTCGGTGCCGAGCCGCAGATCGAGGAATGCCAGATCGAACCGTTGTTTCCGGAGCGCGTCGAGAGCTTGCGAACTGTTCGCGGCTTCGGTCACGCGGTGACCCATGCTCTCCAGCGCCGTGCGGAGCGTGCGGCGAAGACTCGGTTCGTCGTCGACCACAAGCAGGTTGAACGGATCGGTCGGTTGCATCGCGTCACCCTTGCGAGCCACGGGGTTTATCCCCGTGGCATTTCCCACGAGACCAAGACCACGGGGATAAATCCCGTGGCTCGCATTGCCGTCACTTCTTCGGCAGGGCGATCTCGGCTAACGTCTTGAGCAGTCGCGCGGGGTCGTCGCTGGAAAGCGATTCCGGTGCGTGGGCCAGCAACGGCAGCACTTCGGCTTTGGTGCCCATAGCGGTTCCGAGGTGCAGTTCGCAGCCTAGCTTTCGGACACGCGGCACGAGCGTTTCGTCAGTCAACCACTTTGGCCACAGTCGAATCACCTTCACGCCGGCCTTCGCGAACGGCTCGATGTCATCTTGCGTTGGCACCAGACCAATTTGGCGAGCCTCGGGAAGCAGCCTCGCGAACTGCTTCGCGTGTTCGACAGACCGAATGCCGAGCACAATCCGCTTCGGTTCACCGAACTCACGCACCTCGGCGACGATCTTCTTCGCGTACTCCTCGTCAGGCTCCTTCAAGTCGAGCATCACGCCGATCTTGCCCTTGGCGACGGTCAGCACTTCACGCAAGGTCGGCACTCTTTCATTCGCGAACTTGTTGTCGAACTTGCTGCCCGCGTCGAGCTTCTTGATCTCGGCGAGCGTCAGTTCCGAAACCTTGCCTTTGCGTTCCGTGGTGCGGTCGAAGGTGTCGTCGTGAAGGCACACGAGGAAGCCGTCTTTCGTCGTGCGAATGTCCACTTCGGCTGCGTGAGCGCCTGCTTCGATGGCTCGTCGAATACCGGCGAGCGTGTTCTCGGGGCTGTCTGCACACGAGCCTTTGTGGCCGATGATTTCCTTCACCTTCGCGGCAGCTTCTTGCGGGGGAATCGGGTCTGCTGCGTGCGCGAGGGCCGGTAGCACCGCGACCGCAACTACGAAATAACGGAGGAACATGGCGAGGCTCCCTGTGAATTTCGGGTGTGGCCCTATGATAAAACAACTCAGGGCGGAAGCCCTGCGAAACTTTCCCCCGAACGAGCGATCTGATGTCAAGCATCCCTGGTCAACTGAATCCCTCGCCGCGCCTGCTCCTCGGCCCAGGCCCAAGCGACGCACACCCGCGTGTCCTGTCCGTCATGAGTACGCCGCTGCTCGGACACCTCGATCCGCAGTTCCTCACGATCATGACCGAGACGCAGGAAATGCTGCGTGAGGTGTTCCAAACGAAGAACCAACTCACGTTCCCGGTTTCGGCCACGGGCACCGCAGGCATGGAAACGTGTCTCGTGAATCTGCTCGAACCTGGCGACAAAGTGGTGATCTGCACGATGGGTTATTTCGGCAATCGCATGGTGGAAATCGCCGGGCGATGCGGGGCACAGGTCACGGTGAAGGAAGCGCCGTGGGGCCAGTCGTTCGACCTCGACACGATCCGTGAAACGCTCAAGACGGTACGCCCGAAAGTGCTCGGTATCGTACACGCGGAAACGTCGACGGGAGCGGGTCAGGACATCTCGCATCACGGATTGCGTCACGTCGCTGGGTTGCACACCGGTGAAGCTCGACGAATGGGAAGTCGATGCGGCGTTCAGTTGCTCGCAGAAGGGGCTGAGTTGCCCGCCGGGAATGTCGCCGGTCAGTTTCAGTCAACGCGCGGTTGACGCGCTGAAGGCTCGCAAGACGAAGGTGCAGAGCTGGTACCTCGACCTCACGACGATCATGAGCTACTGGGGTAGCAGCGACCGTGCATATCACCACACGGCACCGATTACGATGGTGTATGCTCTGCGTGAAGGGCTGCGGCTCGTGCTGGAAGAAGGCTTGGAGGCACGCTTCGCTCGACACCAACGGAACCACGTCGCGCTGCGGGCCGGCCTGGAGGCGATGGGGCTGGAATTCACGGCGGCGAAGCACTGCCAGTTGCCGCAACTGAACGCCGTGAAGATTCCGTCGATCGTCGATGACATCGCGGGCCGGAAGCGATTGCTTTCCGAGTTCGGCATCGAGATTGGCGGCGGTCTCGGCGACTTCAAGGGCAAGGCGTGGCGTATCGGCATCATGGGCCAGAACAGCCGACCGAACTGCGTGTTTGTGGTGTTGGCGGCGATGGAGCAAGTGTTGATTGGAGCCGGTGCGAAGATCGAGCCAGGAAGCGGCGTCGCCGCTGCCGAACGTGCTTACGCCTCGTGATGAACGAGAGTGGAATCAATGGCATCGTCGCCGGTGTTGGGGGAAAACACCTTCCCCAACATTGCAGTCGCCATCTCTTCCAAACCGCCTCCAATTTCGCGGCATAACGGCTTCGGCAATTCGAGGGCGCGTTCCAGACCAAGACCCGGATGGCGTAACACGATTCGTTAAGCGTCAGCCCCGCTGGGGCAGACGCTTAACGAGCCTGATAATCACATCAGTACCGCGTTTCCAATCCGATCGTGAATCCCTGTGTCCAGAAGTCGGTGCGATTCATCAGCGGGCGTGGTCGGTCGCTCGGAATGAACGCGCCACCGGGGTTGAGTGAGGGAATGTTCGCCGGGTTCAGCGTGCGGTCGATCTGATCGCCGGGCCGCACCGAATCGCTCAGATACAAGAAGTTGTAGCCCACGTAGAACCGCCCCGAATCGTTGAGCTTCACACCAATCTTGAACGTCCCCTCCGGCACCACTGCAAACACATTCCGCGTGTAGCGTCCAATGTTGGCCGCCGTCGCATACACACCACCGGGCACGAAGCCGCCGATAGCCGTGGCTCCGTCAATTCGCACCATCTCGAACGTCTGTCCGAGAGCGACCTTCCCGGTCATTTCGCAGAACACGACACCATGCGACACATCCGCGTGAAGCCCGAGCTGGCCGCCGTGAAACTGATTATGCCCGTTGAACTCGTCGTAGATCGAGCCGGTGCCTGTGCTCGCGAAACGTCGCTGTTCGATGGTCAGTCCTTCGTTCACCTGTAGGAAGCGATAGCCGAGCAAGCCGTTCATCTTGAAGCCCACGACGTCAAACAGATTCGCGACGCCGTTCGCCTCGGCCCCCTGCAGTCGGGTGGTCGTTGTCGCGTAAACCGATCCCGTCGAAACGCCTGGCAACACAAGCGGAAACGCTTCTTCGCGACCCGTGACCGAGTTCGTGTACGGCAACCCGAGCGACTGAATCCGGGGGTTCACGCCGCTGATCGTCGTGTTGAAGGTTTGGCTGCCGAGGAAGAAATACACCAGTTCGCCGCCGACCGTTTCGGTTTCGTTCAGGGCAGCCCCGAAGGTGAAACGCCCGCCCGCGATAGCTTGGCTACCAAGAGATCGACCGCCAACGACGAGAAAGGTTTCGGGGCTTCCGAGAACGGGTGAGCCGCCCATGTGACTCGCGGTGATGATTGGCGGAATCGGGTGTGCCTTCGACCACCAGAGCAGCAATTCGAGATCATCCCACGATGGGCCCAGGGGGCCGCGCGGCTTCGCTTTTTGCTGTTGAACCTGCTCGACACGCTCAATGGCTTCGGGTTTTGGGTCTGGATTTGGCTGCAGCACTTTGGGCGGCGCGGGGATCTCGACAGGCGTGAGTGGACGCGAAACGTCCGTGCCGCCAGGGAGCGTCGAGCCGTCGCCGGGAGCAGCCGAGATCGGCGGCAATTCCTGTGCGTCGGCGCGATCAACAACCACGGCGAACATGGTGGCGACGGCGATCCACACCGCACGCATACCCGCTCCTCTCGTCAGAGTGAACTCGCCCCGTATGCCGTTTCGTGAAGATCGTGTCCAGACGAACTGAGCGACCCCTACCTTTCTTACCCCAGTCGCCTATCCCTACATCCGTCGCTGTTTTCTCAGCCTCCGGTGTCGTCGGAATGAACCTCACGAAAGCCGTCATTACTGCTGCGGGGCCAGGGCAACGTGCGTTGCCGCTTCAGTCCCTCGTGGACCGCGACGGGCACGAAAAGAAGTCGCTGGAGATCATCCTCGAAGAAGCGGTCGGAGCCGGTGCCGAGGAAATCTGCGTCGTGATCGCTCCCGGCGATGAAGCCGCGTATCGCATTGCAGCCGGCCCGCACGCCGGGCGACTGCACTTCGTCACGCAGGCGGAACCGCTCGGCTACGGTCATGCGGTTCTGCTGGCACGAGCGTTCACGGCGGGCCAACCGTTCCTGCATCTCGTGAGCGATCACCTGTACATTTCGCGCGGCGAATCACACTCTGCGAAGCAACTGGCGGACCTCGCGCGAGCGGAAGGATGTGCAGTCTCCGCAGTGCAGGCGACACGCGAAAGCTTGCTGCGTTTCTACGGGGCGATTGGCGGTCGGCGGGTCGCGAACCGGCCGGACCTCTACGAGATTCAGCAGGTGTTGGAGAAGCCGACGCCGAGCGAAGCGGAGCAAGTGCTGGCTGTGACGGGCTTGCGAGCTGGCTTCTACCTGTGCTTCTTCGGCATCCACGTTTTCACGCCAGCGGTCATGGAAATCCTCGCCGAATCGGCATCGCCGCAGCTTTCAGTTGCGCTGGCGGAACTGGCCCGACGCGAGCGCTATCTCGCGCTGGAAGTGGCGGGCCAGCGCTACAACACCGGCGTGAAGTACGGGTTGCTGACGGCCCAACTCGCGCTCGCGCTTGATGGCGTGGATCGCGAGAAGATTCTCGCTCAGATCGTGGACCTTCTCGCACAACGGGGCTGACATGCCGATGTCACTCATCGACATCATTCGCTCGACCGATGCCGCAGTGCGAAACAGCTCGGTGGCTGCTGCGTGTAGCGGACTCAGCTACACGGAACTGCTCGCCGAACGCGAACACCTCGACCGCTTCCGTCGCGAAAGCGTGAACCTCTACGAACGGGTTCGTGCCCTGTTTGTGCTGTCCGCGATCAATCGCTTCTACCTCCCCGCACGCCCTGAATTGCCAGCGCACGGCCACATCCCATACGCGGGCGTCGAACGACTCCTCGGTCGGCGATTCGACGAAGCCGTGCGTGTGTTCCGTGCTGAAGAAACCGCTCACGGACCAAGCGATCCCGTTTGTAGTGCCCTCGCCACGGCGTACCACGGACTGGCATTCCAGACGCTTGCGGATCAGGTGCGTTCGAGCGTTCGCGGTGCGGCCGGAAATCGGTGGATGTTTCGCACGGGTTCACCAGGCGATCACCCACTGCGAGTGCGTCCCGAACTGCTCGTGCGAAGTGATGCGGCGAGTGTCTTCCCCGTGCTTCGCGAACGAACCCCGGTGCGGATGGATCTGTCGCATTCGTGCTGGAGCGACATCTTCTTCCTCGGCATGGATTACCCTGAAGGCGCCCGCGTTCTGAACGTGTCCATCGACCTCGGCGTGAACGGTCGCGATGCCAAACCGCGACCACCGATCGAGGTGTATTTTCGGGTGATTGACGAACCCGTGCTGCGGCTCGTGTGCGTCGATCTCGATGCTTCTGCCGATGTGAAATCGCTCGCGGAAGTATTCGACTTCGCCCGCGATTACCTGGGGTTGCTCAAGGCCGCGGTGATCGCGTCTGGCCTGATTCCGGCTGGCCTCGAAGGTGCCCGCCAAGACCTGCGAGAAGTGCTGGAAACGCTCGTGGGGCCGGGGTTGGGCATCGAACTCGTCAGTGCGGTGAACGACATTCCGAAAGGCTCACGGCTCGCGGTTTCGACCAACCTTCTCGCGGGTCTGATTGCCGTGTGCATGCGTGCAACCGGGCAGACCAAGGAACTCACCGGCACGCTGACCGAACCCGAACGGCGGCTGGTCGCAGCGCGTGCGATCCTCGGCGAATGGCTCGGCGGCTCCGGTGGCGGCTGGCAAGACTCCGGCGGCGTGTGGCCTGGAATCAAGCTCATCGAAGGCACCTTCGCAGGCGATGGCGACCCTGAATTTGGCGTGAGTCGTGGGCGGTTACTGCCACGCCACACGGTGCTAGGGCCGGATCGCGTTTCAGCCGAAGCGAGGCAGCGACTCGAAGATAGTCTCGTGTTGGTACACGGCGGCATGGCCCAGAATGTCGGACCGGTTTTGGAGATGGTCACGGAGAAATATCTGCTGCGGGAGGCTCGCGAATGGGACGCCCGTCAGCAGGCACTCGGCATCTTCGACGAGATTGCAGCGGCACTGACACGCGGCGACATTCAGGCACTCGGCGCAGCAACGACACGCAACTTCGCAGGCCCGATTCAGACGATCATTCCAGCCGCGACGAACGCCTTCACGGAAGCCCTCATTGCCGCCACAAGGGGAAGATTCGGCCTAGATTTCTGGGGTTTCTGGATGCTCGGCGGCATGTCGGGCGGCGGCATGGGTTTCATTGTGGCCCCACAGCGAAAGCCTGAAGCGATCAAATTCCTTCGCGACGAGATGACCAGGCTGCGGGCGAATTTCCGCGATAGTTTGCCGTTCGCGATGGCACCCGTCGTGTACGATTTCGCGATCAACCCGAACGGCACCATTGCCGATCTGCTCGTCGGCACCGAGGCACTTTTGCCACGCGGGTATTACTCGCTGCTCGTGCCGCGTTGGCTACGTGAAGACCCGCGAAACATCACGGCATCCAAACGAGCCGAACTCGACCGCGTTGGACAGGCCGCACGCCGCAATCCCGATCTGTCGGGGCTTGTCGAATCGTTGTTTGATCGCATGTTGCCGAGCGCTCAAGTTACGCGAGACGGTAAGGCTGGCAGTCTCACAGCACTTCTTGCCGCGAACGGTTTCGAGCGAGGACAGCACGAACGTATTCGAGATGACCTTCGCCGAGGGCTGATCGGGCTCGCACAGAATCGGTTGCCCGCTTCCACCGTTATCGAAGACGTTCGACCGACCGATGTCACCGACACCCGCAACGGCATCAGTGCTGATCTCGTCGCGATTGGCAAGCGGTCACTCGAAGCAGGCGAAGTTGCCGTCGTGACTCTCGCGGCTGGGGCAGGTAGCCGATGGACGCAAGGGGCTGGCGTCACGAAGGCACTGCATCCGTTCGCACGGCTCGCGGGCCAGCACCGAACGTTCGTCGAGCTTCACCTTGCGAAGAGTCGGCAGGTGTCGGAGCGGTTCGCCGCAACCGTGCCGCACGTCTTCACGACGGGGTATCTCACGCATCGCCCGATGGCGGAACATCTCGGGCTTGGCGAGCCACGGGGTTTATCCCCGTGGTCTTCGAGCGACAAAGACCACGGGGGTAAACCCCGTGGCTCGCAAGAAGTGTACCTGTCGCCGGGGGCGTCGGTGGGGTTGCGGCTGGTGCCGATGGTGCGCGATCTCCGCTTCGCATGGGAAGAGACTGCACAGCAAATGCTCGACGAAGGCAAGCAGCGAGTGCGGGCGAGCGCTCACGCGGCCTTGATCGGTTGGGCGCAATCGGCCGGCGAAGGCAGTGACTATACCGACAACGAACCGCTGCAATGCCTGCATCCGGTCGGCCACTGGTTCGAGGTACCGAACCTGCTTCGCAATGGCGTGCTGCGGGAACTGCTCACCGCCCGGCCGCAACTCAAGCACCTGCTCGTTCACAACATCGACACGCTCGGGGCGTCGCTCGATCCGGGGTTGTTGGGGCTACACATCGCGTCGCGGCGTGCGCTCACGTTCGAGGTGATCGGCCGACGCATCGACGATCGCGGTGGTGGCCTTGCCCGCGTCGATGGAAAGGTTCGCATTCTCGAAGGGTTAGCGATGCCGCGTGAGGAGGAAGAGTTTCACCTGTCGTATTACAACACGCTCACGAACTGGGTGGATATCGACGCTCTGCTCGCGGTGTTCGGGCTGACTCGCGGCGAGTTGAATGATGCTGCGAAGGTAACGGCTGCTGTGAATCGAATGGCGGCGCGACTGCCGACGTATGTGACGCTGAAGGATGTGAAAAAGCGATGGGGGCACGGGCACGAAGACGTGTTCCCGGTGTGTCAGTTCGAGAAGTTGTGGGGCGACATGACGGCGGTCAGCGGCGTGGATTGCGGCTTCGTCGTGGTGCCTCGTGTTCGCGGTCAGCAACTCAAAGACCCGGCGCAACTCGATGGCTGGCTCCGCGATGGCTCAGCCGATCACGTCGTTTCGCTCTGTGCGTTCGGGTCGCCCTAATCATTGATCCGCGGCCACTTCGCCACCAGCACGACTCGCCATGTCTGCCGGGATTCGCGGGTCGATGGAGTCCTGAACGAACCGCACCGACCCATCCCCAAACAGCAGCCCGACGCCACCGGGATGCGGACTACAAAAGCTCCATTTGTCTGGGCCGTTCAACCGGAACGGCCCCTCGTCAATCGCCCAGAAGACACCGCCAATCCACAGCCCGTACTGATCCTTTCGGTTGGCACCCGCCCAGATGCCGCCCCATCGCTGGCCCTCGAAGAACACTTCACCGACGAACACGGTACACGAGAGGCCATCTGTCACGTCCGCGATCTGGGTTCGGCTGTTTCGGTACAGCACGCCATTCGGCTTGTCGATGTTCGTAATCATCAGCCCTTTCGGGCCGGGGGCGGTTTGCGGTCGGCTCCATCCGACACCGCGATAACTGGCCGTGGCATGGCCGTCGAAATTGAAGTTGGTCGGAGCGCCTGGGTCTGTCGGGCAGCGAAAAACAGATAACGCTGTGAGCGTCTGCGTTGTGGGTGTGGTGGTGTCCAACCCACCGCCAAACAGGGTGTGTTCGGGGTCGATCTGATCGTGAAGGCTCGCCTGCTCAAAGAACGGCAGCAGGAACGTCGCCCAACCCCAGCCGGGGCCGGCTTGCGTGTCGGGGCGAGTGTCGCGATAGCCCGGCGGGAACCGACTGTTCGCGGATTCGTAGTTGTGCAGACTCAGCCCGATTTGCTTGAGATTGTTCTGACACTTCAGACGAGCAGCGGCCTCGCGAACCTTCTGCACAGCGGGCAGGAGAAGCCCGATCAACACCGCGATGATGGCGATGACGACAAGCAGTTCGATCAGTGTGAAGGCGCTTCGTGGGGATGAACGGCACATGACCAGACTCGCAACGGGTCGCTGCACTTTCACCCAGCCTAGCAGAATTCCTCATCCTCGTGTTGGCCAAGTGACGACCGGTAGCCCGGTATCGGCTTCGATGGCCAGCAACCGATTGTACTTCGCCAGCCGCTCAGAATGCGTCACCGACCCAACCTTGATCTGATCCCCACCCCACCCGACGGACAGGTCGGCGAGCCAATCGTCTTCCGTCTCGCCGCTTCGGGCGCTCACCGTCACTAGCCAGCCGGCGGCCCGCGCCGCACGATAAGCCTCCGCAGCTTCGGTCAGCGTGCCCACCTGGTTTACCTTCAGCAACAGGCCGGTTGCCGCTCCAGTCGTTGCGGCACGGCGAACACGAGCAGGGTTCGTACACAGCAGATCGTCGCCAACCACCAATACGCCCGAGCCAAGTGATTCCCGCAAACGCGGCCAGTGATCCCAGTCGTCTTCCGCCAAGCCGTCTTCAAGACTCACGATCGGATACCGCCCGCACCATTCGGTCAGCACGCCGATCATTCCCCGACTGTTCAGCGCTTTGCCGTCCAGATGGTACTGCCCGTCTGCGTAGAAGTGAGTTGACGCCACATCCACCGCGAGCGCCATGTCCTGGCCCGGCTTCAACCCGGCAGCGGTGATCGCCTCGACCGCATCGGCAAGCATCGCTTCGGTTGATACAAACGGTGGTGCCAGCCCGCCCTCGTCGGCCGTCAACGCACGGGCCCCGTATTTCCGTCGAGTGAGGGCGACCGCAGCCTGATACACCGCGAACACCGCAGACAGTCCATCGTCGATCGTGCGTGCTGTTGGAACGAGAAGCACATCCTGAATGCACACTTGCCCGCCCGCGTGTTTGCCACCGCTGAACAGATTGATCGTGAGCCTTGGGAGAGTTCGGAGGGGCGTTGCGAGTTGGTCGGCGAAGTGTTGGTAGAGAGCCACCCCGCGATTCGCAGCGTGTGCCCGTGCGAATGCAAGCGACACGGCGAGAATCGCATTCGCTCCGAGTCGCGACTTGTTCGGCGTGCCATCCACCGCGATCAACGCCGCGTCGAGTTCCGCCTGCGTCTCGAACCGCCGGCCGCACACTGCCGTCGCGATCGGGCCAGTCACATTCCCGGCAGCCTTGCGACAACCGAACCCACCGAAGCGGTTGGCGTCGAGGTCGCGAAGTTCCATCGCCTCGGCAGTGCCGGTCGATGCTCCCGACGGAACCGACACCGTGCCGACCGCGCCGCCATCCAGTTCGCAGGAAGCAGCGACCGTCGGCCTACCGCGGCTATCGAGGATTTCGCGGGCGGTCAAGCAGCGAATCACGGGCATGGAGTCTCCAACTTCGCGAGAAAATCACTGACCAAGTCATCGACACGGGTCGGCACGCGAGCAATCACGGCGAGGACCGCGTCGCGTTGCCGATCACGGGCGGCGGGGTCAAGGTACTCCAACGGCGAGCGACCTTGTCCTCGTGCCAACAGGCACCCAAGAGCATGCCGAACCGCGTGCGGTTCCACGTCGGAAGCCCAGGGCACATCCCCGAGCACTTTAAGGTACACCGTGAAGAAGGTCGACGCAGCGCGGCCGAAGTCAACCCGACGATTGCGGACGTGATGGGCTTTGCTGAGCAGGTGCGTGAGACCAAAACCCAGATCGAAAGCCGGATCGCCCCAGTGAATCACCTCGTAGTCGAGCACGACCAGCCGACCCGCGTGAACGAGGACATTCTTGGGGCTGTAGTCGCCGTGAACCAACGCCAGACGACGGCTTCGTGTAGTGGCGATGAGTTCGCCGAGAAACGCCGCTGCCGCTGGAACACGGGTTGCCGTGTACTGGTAGTACGGCTCGATCCGGAGCGATTCAAAGAAGGATCGGTCATCGAACGCGGGAGCCAACTCATTCCGTTGCAGCCAGGATTTGCGATGAACCATGCCGAGCCACTGACCGAACTGGCGGACGTGGTCGTCGTCGAGTTGCCCAGCGAGGAGGAGCGTTTTCCAGTTGTCGTGCGGCATGCGCACGGCTTCCATCCCAACGACATGTTCTTGCGTGTCCTCGAAGATGAGCGCCGGGGCCGACCCCGGCGGCGCGAGTTGTGCCAGCCAGCGAAGCCCGAGCGCCTCGCGATGAATCCGGGTTGGATCGCTGAACCAGTCAACTGCGACTCGCAACTTCGGCAGTGCTTGCTTGAACACGCGACCGTGACCATCTGGCCACATGACCAACACCGTGCGCCCAGACACGCCCCCCGGCAACACGGTGATCGCAACCTCTTCGCCAGCCGCAAGGAGGCCGGCCGCTGTCAGATATTGACGGAGTGCCGCGGGGTTTTCGATGTCGAGAGAGCCGGTGGCCATTCCTATACCTCGCTCAGCGCACCCGTACTCGCTCCGAACGACTTCGCCTCGATGCCCATCTGATGCAGCATCCGCAAGTACAGGTTCGAGAGCAGCGTATTGTTCTTGCGGTCGAAGGCGACGTGACCCTTGTGCTTGAAGCCGCCGCCCGCGAGCAGAATCGGCAGGTTCGTGTTGTCGTGCGACGACGAGTTGCCGAGGTTGCTGGCGTAGAAGATCGCGGTGCGATCCAGCAGCGTCTGCTCGCCGTCAGCGGTCTTCTTCATCTTGTCGATCAACTCGCCCAACACCTTGAGTTCAGCCTCTTCGATCAACGCGAGCTGTTCGAGCTTGCTCGGTTCCTGCCCGTGGTGCGAAGCGTCGTGGTGCGGGATGGTGACGCCTTCAATCTCGGGCCGTTCCTGCGAACCCAGCCACAGCGAAATCACGCGGGTCGAATCGGTCTTCAGAGCGAGCTGCACGAGGTCGTACCACTGCCGGCTTCGCTGAAGTAGTTGCGGCCCGCCGAAGTCTTGCGTCGGCGTCGGAACCTTGACCTCGGGCTTGGGGGTCTTGGTCCACTTCTCGTCTTGCTGTAATCGCAACTCGGCTTCGCGAACGGACGACAGGTAAAGGTCGAGCCGTTCGCGGTCCACGTCGCTGAGTTTCTTGTTGAGCGTCTTCACCTGTTCGCGGACGTCATCGAGGATGCTCTGTCCATCGCGGATGCGGCGCATCTCGCGGGCTTCTTCTTCCGGTGTGCCCTTGATGAACAGTTGCTTGAAGACCTGCGTGGCCCGCTGTTGTGCCGGGATACGCACGCCGCGACGATTCCACGCCGCGTCGCCACCACCAAGCACCAGGGACGCGAAGCGAGTTTGACCGCCGAGATGCGACGCGACTTCCTGATCGAGTGAGATGCCGTTCCGAATTTCGTTCGGGCGAATGTTGTCGGGGTGAACGCCGGTGAACAGCCCGACTTCGGCGAAGTGGCCAGCGGCATAGCGGTGCGACATTCCCGAGAACACCGTGAACTGGTCGCGATGCGGTTGCAGGATCTTCAGATAACGGCTCGGCTCGTAATCCTTGCCGGCCTTCTCGGGGAAGAAGAACGGCGTGTAGAGCCCGAGCGGTCGGCCGATGAGTAGCAGACGCTGCGGTTGTGCCAGCACCTTCTTCGCCTCGGCGGCGCTGGCGGGCACCATCGCGTCGAGGAACGGCAGCCCGATGGCGACGCCCGCGGAACGGAGGAGGGTTCGTCGATCAAGTCGCTTGAATGGCATCGTGAACTCCAATTTTATTTTCGTGTGGCCTTCACTCGATCAATCGCAGGCTGAACAGCATCGAATTCTTGTTCCAACGCCATCTGATACCACTTCAACGCTTCTTGCAGATCTCGCTTGACGCCTTTGCCGTACTCGTAGCACTCGCCGAGTTCGGCCTGACAACTCGCTTCACCGCTATCCGCACCGCGTCGATACCATTCCACACCCTGAGCCTGGTCCTTTGTGACTCCTCGGCCTTCAGAGTAGCAACCAGCAAGCAACCCCATTGCAAGCGGAATGCCCGCCTCCGCAGCCTCTTGGTAGAGTGGGAACGCCTTCTTGTGGTTGACCTTCACTCCGGTGCCATACTCGTAACAAATCCCCAGGCGCATCTTGGCTTCGGGATGACCGTGCTCCGCGGCCCGCTTGTACCACTTGAACGCCTCGTCTTTGTCCTCGTCGACGCCCTCCCCGTTTTCGAGAAACTGCGCCAGTGCGAGTTGCGCAGATGCATCCCCGTTCTCGGCCGCGCGCTGCAATGAGTCGATGTCTTCATGTTCGGCTTGTGTGGGGTGAGCCAACGGCTTGGCGTACTGTTCGGTACTCTCCGCGAGCGACTTCGCATGCTCCCCGATTACTTTCAGTACCGGTGCGTTGTCCTCGGTCGGATTGATGAAGAAGAACTCGATCACGAACTTGAGGGTTCGCCCGAGTTGCGTTCCGTATGCAACCGGGGGAAGCGCCAGCGGTCGCATTTGGACATGTTCCCCACCCCGCGAGAGGTCACGCACCCACCAAGCCAAGAACTCCACTGCAATCCAGCCCTCAAAGTTCTGGAAGAATCGGATTTCCGCGGTCACGAGTAACTCGTGAGCCTGCCCGCCCTTGGTCCGGCGGATCGCGAGATGCGGCAGGTCTCCAAACTCACCGGGAAACGATAGCTCCCGTTCACCGAGACCATCCAAACTGCGGATGCTCATCTCGACTTCTTTGACACCCGCCAGCCCTTGAATCGCATCGTGCAATCTTTGCACTTGCTTCGGATAGCTCATGTGCGTCCTTTCTTGCTGTCCTTATTTGTTCAAGAACACGCGGCTCTGCACCACTTCGTGAACCAGCGTGCGGAAGCCGTAGTTCTTCGCTTTGAGCGATGTCACGATCTGTTCGACGACTTCATGGTCGGCGAACTGAATGTCGGCACCCGTCGAGTAGACCAACAGCTTTTGCGTCAGGTTGCGAGCCAGTTGATCCTTGTCGGCGAGCAGGAGTTTCTTGTAGTCGTCGATGCTCTGGAACTTCTTGCCGTCGTGCGTTTCGCCACCAAGCTCGACGTCGGGACCGCGAAAGAAGGCACGACCCGTGTAACCCGGCAAGTTCACGATGCCCTTCGGCGTGCGAGTCGATGCTCGATAGAAGACGCGCCAGCCGCCAATCGGGTCGAAGTTTTCGAGTGCGAAGCCCGGCGGGTCGATGTGAACATGACACGAAGCGCACGCGGCAATGTTGCGGTGCTTATCGAGCTGCTGGCGAATCGTCGTTGCTCCGCGAATGTCAGGCTCAATGCTCGGGACGTCGGGCGGCGGCGGGGCCGGCGGCTTGCCAATGATCTTCTCCAAAACCCACTTTCCGCGAAGCACTGGCGATGTGCGGGTGCCGTCGGCGGTGACCTTCAGCACGCTCGCGTGAGTCATCACGCCACCGCGATGGCTGCCGGGCGGCAACGCCACCTTGCGGAAATCGTTGCCGAACACGCCCGGAATGCCGTAGTGCTTCGCGAGCCGTTCGTTCAGCATCGTCCAATCGGAATCGACGAACTCCAGCACGCTCATGTCATTTTTCAGCACTTCCTCGAAGAATTGTTGCGTCTCGCGTGGCATCGCCCAGAGCAACGTGCCGTCGAAGTCGCCATAAAGCTGCGGATCGGGAATCGTGGCGTCGATCTTGCGGAGGTCGAGCCACTGACCCGCGAAGTTCTCGGTGAACCGTCGCGATCGTGGCGACTTGAGCATTCGCTCGACCTGTGCCCGCAACGCCGCAGGCTTGGAAAGCTCCCCCTTCTTGGCCAGTTCCAGGAGTTCGTCGTCAGGCGACGTGGACCACAGAAAGTACGACAACCGCGACGCCAGGGCATACTCGTCAAGCTTCGCACTCGGCAGATCGTTCTTCGCAACGACCGTTGCCTCGCCGGGTTCTACCAGCAACAAGAAGTACGGCGACGTCAGAATCGACTTATAGCCGTAAACCATGGCGTCGAGGAACGTGTAGCCTTTGTCGAGTTTGTCGTGAACGCGAGCCACGAACTGCTTCTGCACGGCTTCGCTGACGGGTCGGCGGAATGCACGCGGCAGGAAGCTGCGGATCAGGCGTTCGGCGTCTTCCTTCGGCTTGAGGGATGCAGGAACGAGCGGATCGGTGGCCCAGGCATATTCCGAGCGAATGTCGGGAATCTTCGGCGCCGGCTTGCCTTCGCTGAGCGCCTTGGCGACCGAACGCGGCTTCAGTGGCACATCATCGAACAGGCTCGAATAACTCTTCGGCGGCCAGACACCGACCGGCCCTTCGATCTTGAGCCACTCAACGAGCAGACCCGGCCCGGTGTAGTCCTCGATTGGCTTCTTGGTGGCGCGAATGTCCCAGTTCATCAGCAGGTTCACGACGAACGCTTGCCGGCGTTCGAGATCGACTTCCACTTCCACGATCGTCGGCTTGCCGGGCTGAATGTCTCGCATCTCGCGCAACACGGGATCTTCGCGACCGCCATCGACGGTCAAGAACGCGGCGGGCACAGCCTTGTTGTCCGCACCGACGGCGGCAATCGACATCTGCACCTTGTAGCGTCCCGCGGCGGGAACGGGGGCCGTGGCACACAGTCCGTATCGCGGCAGCTTGCTGTAGACGATGAGGGCGTCGTCTTTGAGGTAGCAACTGCGGGTCAGCGTTTGCTTGAAGTTCGGCCCCTTCTCGGACATCTCTTTGCCGGTTCGCTTGTCGCTGAACGGGATCGGCGTGTTCGGCGGAATGACCGACATAATCGCCTTCTCGGCCGCTTCCTGATACAGCAGTTGATGCGTTGCCGAGACATCGAGCGCCGCACCGACGTTGTCGAACCCCGCGACGGAGTTGTCTTCGGGCAACAGCTCCTTCAGCTTCACTCCCGTTCCGAGCAGATCGCGAATCGTGTTCTCGTATTCGGTGCCGTTGAGCCGACGAACGACGACGCGGCCCTTCTTCTGCTGGCGATCAAGCGATGCTGCGTGCAGTTCCTTGTTCAGCCAGGTGATCGCGCCCTTGAGTTCGTCTTGTGGCGGTCGTTCACGCTTCTTCGGAGGCATCTCGCCGGACACGAGTTTGTCGTGAACGCTGGCCCACACGGCCATCGTTCGTTCGTCGCGCAGATCGGGCGGGAGGTTATCGAGCCGCAGATTCGCCTTCTGCACCTGCGGTCCGTGGCAATCGACGCAATGGCTTTCGATCAACGGCTTGACCTTGGCCTTGAACGCGGCCGTGAGATCCTGAGCCGACACAACTGGAGTCGAGAGCAGGAACGCGGAAAGGAGAAACGTCGCGGATGTGGTTCGAGTCATCTGTGGGTCGAGTTGTTGGCGTGAGGGATCGCAAGCGTTGGATGGGAACACGGATTCGATGCAGAACCAACTGTACTCGCGATATGAACCGTCTGTCGATGTTTTTCCAGTCTTTCGCTCGGCACATCCAATTGGTCGGAGCCCGAGCTCCAATTGGTCGGAGCCCGAGCGCCAAGCGAGGGAAGAGCGTGCCCCTCGCTTGGCGCTCGGGCTCCGACAAACCAACGCGAACGAACCAGACCCAGACTCCAGGCAACGAGATTATGGGGTCACTTCTCGGGGAAAGGATCGTCTTTACCGATCGGCTTCCCCTCCCAGATGGGCACGCCGTTTTCGTAGGTCAGAATGCGGCCGGCGCTACCCGGCAGCGGAGCAGCCGACTTCGCTGGCAACCACTTCGCGAGTTGCTTCTTGATGTCGGCGTGCTTGGCTTCGCCCGCAATGTTCTTCCACTCGTTCGGATCGGCCAGCACCTCGTACAGTTCCTCGCTGCCATCGGCATACTGGATGTACCGCCACTGCTCCGTGCGAATCGCGTGATTGCCCGGATTGTGCGTGGTAATCGCGGGCCGTTCCCGTGCCGCCTTCGCGTCCTTGAGTTGGGGAACGAGACTCAACCCCTCGTTCGCTGTCTGCGCTGGAAGCGACGCGAGTTCCGCGAGCGTCGGGTAGACGTCGAGCAGCTCCGCGGGACGACCGCACTTCACCCCCGTCGCGATTCCGGGACCGGCGAAGATCAGCGGCACTCGCGTCGAGCGTTCCCAGAGCGTGTTCTTCCCGGTGATGCCCTTCTCCCCGAGGTGCCAGCCGTGGTCGCTCCAGAGCACCACAATCGTGTTCTTCTCCAGACCCGATGCGGCAAGTGCATCGAGAACGCGGCCAACTTGCGAATCGGCATAGCTCACGCTCGCCAGATACGCCCTCACCAACGGCTTCCACTGTTTGCTCTCTTCGAGCCACTTCAGCCGCGGTTCCGGAAGTTTCCAGTGCAGGTACGACGCGAATCGCGGAAGATCGTCGCGGTCGTCGGCCTTGACGGGTGGCATCGTGAGCTTGTCTTCGGGGTAGAGGTCGAACCATTTCTGCGGAGCGTAGCAGGGAACGTGCGGATGCCGGAAGCCGACCGCGAGGAAGAACGGCTCCTTCGGCGGAGTCTTGAGTCGCTGCACGGCCCATGTTGCGACGTCGTAATCGAAACAGTCCTCGTCCTTTTCGGGGAATGCTCCCCAGTCCATCAGCGCGATGTTGTCCGGCGTGGTCACGAACTTGGTCTTGGGCCGGGGAGTGAAGCCGCCGTGCGTTCCCCACACATCAACCTCCGAGCCGTTGTCCTTGCGCTCGACCTGTGGCGGGTACGCATCGTGGAACACCTTACCACTCGTGAGGGTGGTGTAACCGTGTTTGTGGAACCACTGGAATACCGTGGCGTGATTCTTGAACTTCTCGGCGGTGCGGAACCACGGCGCGAGGGCGTACACACCGGTCGTCGTGGGTCGCAATCCCGTGAGGATGCTCGTTCGGCTCGGATTGCACAGCGGGCTTTGACAGTGAGCGTTGGTGAATGTCGTGCCGCGAGCCGCGAGTCGGTCGAGGTTGGGCGTCTTCACTTGTGGGTGGCCGCCGAGCGGTCCGACCCAGTCGTTGAGATCGTCAATGGCGATGAAGAGAACATTCGGCTTCTCAGCCGCATGCGAGCTGGGAGCGGAAACTCCTTGAGAGGCGATCACGAGAGCAAGTACGAGAGTGGTTCGCATGTTGAATTCCCGTGGGTCGTCGGCTCGGGCCGCGGCAGGGCCACGTAACTCCTACCTTGTATCACAATGCCCTGCGTTTCCAATTGGGGTGGAACTCATTCTGTGTTTGTTCTGCTCTGTTGAAGGCCTCTGAAGGCGCGGGCCACCACGGAGGGCGGCTCCGTTGGCGTGTCTGCTCAACTCGGTAGAGTTCCGCATGATTTCAACAGTGCGTATCTGTTCCTAAACTGGAATCATGCGTCTGTCGCTTCGCTATCGAATGCTCCTCCCCCTCACGTTGCTCCTCCTTGGGGACGCAGCTGCAACTGCGTGGGCCGCAGACACTGCCGCACGTAGTGCCGAACGCCGACTCGCTGCACAACAGTGGGCGGTCGCCCACACGCTTACCGCGAAGCAAAGTCAGTTCCGATTCACCAAACCGATCCTCGATCAGATGAAGGGGCTTTCCGGAGCGGAGTTTCTGTTCGTGCCCCCTGAAGGTCGCCCGAGTGTGTTGCCGGAATCGACCTTCGAGCCGATGCCCGTGCCGCCAGCCGATGTGCCAGTCGTCACTCTCGCGGAGGAAGCCGAAGAACACACGCTTGGTTCACCCGTTCAAGTCGCAGGCACCGAATACCGCTGTCTGCGATTGCGAATCGTGTTTCGACCCCATCCCTACACCGGTGGCGACCTCTACATCTTCTACCCCGAATCGCTCCGTCAGACGGCCGTGCGGGATGCCGTTCAGCCGCTGCTCATCCTCGGCGGAGTTGGCGGACTTGGTGCTTTCGCGCTGGCGGTGGCCTTCGGCTCCAGCCTCGTCACGCGAATCCGAGATCTCGACGCCCGCACTCGCCTCATCGCTGCTGGCGACTTCCGCCCGATGCCGTTGCCCCGATCCGACGACGAACTGCGCGACCTCTGCGAATCCGTCAACGACATGGCTCGCCGGCTCGCTGCGTTTCAGGAAGAGTTGCAACGCGACGAACGCTTGCGGGTTCTCGGGCAGTTCTCGGGCGGTCTCGCTCACCAACTGCGGAACGCAGCAGCCGGCGCGAAGCTGGCGATCGAGCTGTTCCTCGCGGAGAACCCGACCGCAGATCCGGAACCGTTGCGAGTCGCGCTCCGTCAGCTTGCTCGCATCGAAGCGAATCTGCGGCAATTCCTTGTCCTGGGCAAACCACCGCAACACGGGCGACAGCCGTGTGATCTGGTCAAGTTGCTCGATCAGGCCGTGAGTCTGTTAAAGCCGCAGTGTCAGCACGCGGGCACCGAGTTGGTGTGGAACCCATCGACGGAAGCGTGCGTCATTTCAGGCGACCCGACGCAACTTTCGCACCTGTTCGGCAACGTGATTGGCAACGCGGTTGAGGCCGCGGGTTCTGCTGGCACAGTGACGGTCAGTTTAGCCGCGACTGGAAGCGGACCGGGCCATGTGATCGAAGTCACGGACACGGGAGCGGGACCGCCGCCCGACATCGCGGAACGGCTCTTCGAGCCATTCGTGACGGGAAAGGATCAAGGAATTGGGCTGGGTTTAGCAGTCGCGAAGCAGGCCGCCGAAGCGCACGGTGGGCGGCTCTCGTGGGAACGTCGTGACGGCAAGACGGTGTTCAGAATCGAACTGCCAGGTTAGGTGCGGCGTACTTCTTTTGGCGTGATCTGTGCGGCCAGGAACCGCTGGAGTTCATCGGGGGTGAGTGGCTGTTCGAAGTGGCCACCCAGGAAGTAGTCGCCGTGCGGCATCTTCCGGATGTGGACGACTTGCAACTTGACCGACATGCGAGCGACGCCAGATTCGGTTGTCAGTTCGCCATCGAGTTGAGTTCCGCGTGCGGGCGGGTCGGCCAGCAACATGCTGACACCAGTTTCAGAGATGTTCCAAACCAGCCCGATGCTTCGCTCGCCCTCTTCACCGTGCCGACGGAAGTGGCAGATTGTTCCGAACGCTGGCTGAAACCTCGCCGCTCTGCGGCGATCGCTCGGCGACTCGGTTTTGGGTGTTGGAGCGGCGGTGGTCATTGGGCAGACCTCGCTGGGGAACTTCCACAAACTCTACAACATGCTATCACGCCTACGAACGGTTGGAAGCCCTGGCGTTCGACAACCGAGAGTCTCCTCCCTTCAGGTGAAGAATGCATCGTCGAATCCTGGTTGTCGTCGGGTTGTTGCTGGCATTCGCTGTTGTCGCATTGTTCCTGACTCGCATCCAGAAATTACGGCTGGACTCGCAGATAGAGGCTTCCTGGAACAATCTCCGACAACTCGCCTTCTTTGCTGCCCATCACACGAATCCGACTCCGGACCCGAACAACACCCCGAACCGCAAGTTAAAGATCGACGTCACGAAATTGCCGACGGAAATTCCCGCCGCGACTGTCGTGTTGGCTGGCGTTCCGGTTGAGGATCGGTTGAGTTGGGCCGTCGCGATTCTGCCTGCGCTCGATCAGCGTCTGCAACCGACCGACCAACTTCTGACGCAAATCAAAGTCGAGCAACCCTGGACTGCCGAGGCGAACCAACAAGCAGCACGAACCCGGCTCCACGTTCTGCTCAGTCCCGCGAACACGCCGCAGGTGCAGCCAGACTCGCCGGCTGTGACATGCTATGTCGCCATCAGCGGGATCGGGGCCGATGCCGCGACTTTGGCTCTCGTTCCGGGAATGCCGACGCCGCCACATGCCGGTGCTTTCCGCTACGATGCCGTGACGCCGTTCGACCGCATCGAGGATGGATTGAGTCAAACGCTGCTGATCGGCGAAACCGCAGACTCGCCGGGTCCGTGGCTCCAAGGTGGTCTCTCGACAACCCGTGGACTTCAGGATGCCAAGGGAGTGAAACCGCTGCTGGGTGCTGACGGGCAGTTCGGAGGATACTTCCCGAACGGGGCGAACTTCGCGCTTTGCGATGGTTCGGTGCGGACGTTTACACCGCAGACGACGCCCGAGGTGCTCCTGAAGATGGCGACGATTGCGGGCGGAAAAACCGAGGTGATCTGGGGTGACTGAAAACGAGGGAAACACCTTCACAATTCCCAGGCGAAAGAGAAGACCCCCACCCGGCTCGCAACCCAATGGCCCCGTTGGGATGTGAAGGCGCTTGCAGCTCCGCAACTGTTTACTGGGACACGACATTTACTCCAACGTTATTTCTTCCGGACGGATGAGATGGTTCCGGGTCTGAAACGATTGGTTCCGGGCGTGGATTCGATTATGGTTTCAGGACAAAATCGTCGCAACTGATTCCAAGGTATTGGCTTAAATACATTCTGACGCTGTTTCTTCCGGACGAGGACGATGGTTCCGGACCTGAAATGGATGGTTCCGGACGTGGGGTGGGGAAGTGGGCCGGAACCAACCACAGACGTCGTGATGCCGGCTCTCTGGATGCCGAACTCAGCGACTTTTCAGGAAGCGAAAAGTGTTGTGTCGGTGGCAGTTGCAAGATAAACTCGTTTGGGCGGTTATCTCTCCCCGATACGCTCGTCTATCTGATACGGCAGTCCTGAAGCTCACTTCGAGCAGGGACAACAACCACAAACTCTCCAAATCCGTCGATCACTGCTTGAGGAGGTTTTCCGTGGCGATTCGTAAGATATTCGCGGCCGCCGTCCTCTCGACGGGCCTGGCTGCCTTCGACGCGCCGGTGGCTTCCGCCGCCGACAAGAAACCGATGTTTGGCTTCAGCACCCTGAAGACCGCGACGCCCGAAGCTGCCAAGACCAAGGCCGAGGCATGGCTGAAGTCGGTCGGCAAGTTCGATCAGGCTGCGTTCGACAAGGTGTGGGCAGACGAAAATCGGACGATCCTCGATCGCACCGCCGACTCGCTCGCTCTCGGCAGTCCCGAAGCCGCCGCGATTCTGGCGAACGTCCGCAAGCACGACGCCCCGGCTCCCGCCGAGACGCCTGCTCTGCTCAAGGACGCGAAGCTCGATAGCTTCTTCCGCACGAACGTCGTGCTCGCTTTCTCGAAGGCCGCAGCCAGCCGCAAAGCGTATGAGGAAGCCCTCGACGCCCTCAACACAGTGACGACCCCGGAAGTGGCCGTCGATCCTGCCGCGTTCTACTTCTTCAAGGCCGTTTCAGAACACGCCACGATGCGGAAGGAACCGGCGACCACTTCGATCGTCAAACTGCTCGACGATGTGGCTGACGCTCCCGACCGTTACAAGATGGTCGCCACGCTGATGTTCTTCGAGATGCAGAGCTGGTCGAACGACCCGAAGGCTCTCTCGAACATCGAACGGCTGATGGATAACAGCGGTCGGCGTCTCGAACTGGCCCGCGCCGGCGAGAAGACCCAGGACATCCAGAAGAAGATCGTGTTCCGCCTGGAAGAGCTCATCAAGGAACAGGAAAACAAGAAGCCTGGCCCTCCCGGAGACGGCCCGCCGAATGGCGGCAACTGCCCAGGCGGCGGTCCTCCTGGTGGCCCTCCCGGCAACCAACCGGGCAACCAGATCAACCCAACCCAGAACGCGGCTGACAGCGTGATTATGGGCGGCAGCGGTCAGGGCAAGGTTGACGAGAAGCAACTTCGCCAGATCGCCGAGCAGTGGGGCAACCTGCCGCCAGAGAAGCGAGCCAAGATCGTGGACGATATCACCCGCGATCAGCCGTTGAAGTACAAGCAGATGATCGACGAATACTTCCGCTCACTCAACCGCATCCACGGGTACAAGTGACCCCGGATGAGTGAGAAAAAGTAACTGACGAACCAAGCGGTGGCCGTTTCAGACGGTCACCGCTTTGGCGATTCGAGAAGGTCGCCAAAGTGGTCCGCCTCGCCTAAAATCTCCTCTCTTTGAGCACCAACCTGACCACGCGAGACCACCGGCCATGTCGTTCCTCTGCCGGCATCTGTTCGCCATCGTCATCGCTTCCCTCGCTTCGGTCGCTCTGGCCGACGACATCACCACAACCGCCGGCAAAAAGCTCGCTGGCAAACTGGTCGCGATCGACGCTCAAGGAGCAACGATTGTCGCGGGCGAAGCACGGGCCGCTGTGTCGGGCAAAGACATCGTCGTGATCGACCTCGGGAACAAGATCGCGCCATTGCCGAAAGATCAGCGGCTCAACGAAATCGAACTCACGGACGGCTCGACCATCCGTGGCGGCAAGTTTGTCATCAAGGGTCGCAAGGTCGAAGCCGAACTGCTCACGGTTCCAGCCAACGTGCCGGGTCCAAGCATCGAAATCCCGCTGGAGGCAGTGTTCTCGATCATGCGAGGGGCTGAAGACACGAAGAACCGCGAAGCGTGGAAGAAGATTCTCGGCAACCGTGGCAAGCGCGATCTGTACGTGATGCGTGAGCCAGAAGGGTTGAACTTCGTTCAGGGAACGATCCTCAGCGGCGACGAGACCGGAACCAAACTGAACTTTGAACGAGCTGGAAAAGAAGGCGAAAAAGAAGTGCTTCTTCTTCGCGCGGCGTCGGGCGGTCTTGTGTTCTCGCAACCGGCTCCCGCTCAAGTGCCCCAAACTCTGTGCAGGGTCCTCGACGTGTTCGGGAACTCGCTGGTCGCGCAGTCGGTGCAATTGAGCGTTGAAGGTGTCGCGGTCACCACGGTATCTGGTGTCGTGGTCAAGTATGGCTCGACGGCGGCCATCGCGAAGTTCGACTACGCACAGGGGAACGTAGCTTATCTCTCGGACCTGTCACCACAGGTGGATTCGCCCGAGGTTCCCCCTGACGAGAAGGGGCTTCGTCTGAACCCCATCGCACCCTACGTGCGAGATCACGGCGTCTCGGGTGAGCCCATCAAGTTTGGGGGCGAGACATTTCCGAAAGGGTTCGTCGTCGCTCCCGATACCGTGCTGACTTTCAACATTGGCGGAGATTACCGCGAGTTCAAGGCGCTGCTCGGTCTGCCGGAGAACACGCCAGACGCGAACCTCGAAGCGAGGGTCACTATCGAAGCCGACGGTAACCGCGTGTTCTCCGAAACGCTGAAGCGGAAAGATAAACCGAGGCCGCTCGCCATCGACATGAAGGGCGTCAAGCAACTGCGAGTGATCGTGGAAGCCGATTTGCCCGTGAACGGCAACCGCGTCATCTTCGCGGATGCCCGCGTTCAAAAGTGAAAGACGACGCACTCATTCGTCATTGATCTCAACCAAAGCGCGACACCGAATCCCATCGGAATCCGTCATGACTCGATTCGTGTTTCGGGCTCTTGCCCGCGTCCGACTTCTACTTGCGATTGCGGTCCCATCCGGCCTCGCTGTTGCGGCGATTGCGCTGGGTTCAGCCGCTGCGGCACCGGGTCCGATTGATGTCGAGAAGTCCGTTCTCGATGCTCAGGCGGAACGGATCGCGGCCATCAAGAAGGTGTTCCCCGCTGTGGTCGCTGTTTGTATGCAAGGCGGCCAGGGGGTCGGCTCTGGGGTCATCATCACTCCGGACGGCTACGCTCTGACCAACTTCCACGTCGTTCAGCCGACCGGACCGTTGATGCAAGCCGGGCTTGCTGACGGCGTGCTGTACGACGCGGTTCTCGTCGGGACTGACAAGGTCGGCGACGTGTCGCTCATCAAGCTGCTGCCGAAGGAAAAGGACAAGCCGTTCCCGTTCGTCAAACTCGGCGACAGCGACAAGGTTCGCATCGGCGACTGGTCGCTGGCGATGGGCAATCCGTTCTCGCTCGCGATGGACTTCACGCCCACCGTGACTTACGGCATTATCAGCGGCACAAACCGCTATCAGCCGCCCGAAGGCAAGGGCTTGCTGGAATACACCGACTGCATCCAGATTGAAACGTCGATCAACCCGGGCAACTCGGGTGGCCCGCTGTTCAACATGCAGGGCGAACTGATCGGCATTAACGGTCGCGGCTCGTTCGAGAAGCGCGGCCGTGTGAATTCTGGCGTCGGATACGCCATCTCGATCAACCAGATCAAGAACTTCCTCGGCCACATGCGAGCCGGGATCGACACCGACCACGCCACGCTCGGCGCGACGGTTGGCACTGCGTCCGAGGATGCTCTGCTGACTCAAATGGTCATCAAGCAAGTGCTTGAGGGGTCCGATGCCGAGCGCCGCGGACTCAAGGAAGGCGATCAACTGTCGAGCTTCGCGGGTCGCAATCTGTCGAGTACGAACCAGTACAAGAACATCCTCGGCATCTTCCCGAAGGAGTGGCGAGTCCCGCTGACACTTCGCCGGAACAACGAGAGGCGCGAAACACTTGTTCGCTTGATGGGGAACATCGCGACGGAGAAGGAACCGGTCAAGAAGGAACTCGACACCCCTGCTCCGCCGACGCCGAAACTTCCGGTTGTGTTGCCCAAGGGCGGAGGCACCGATGCGGCCAAGTTGTACATCCCCAAGAAGGGCTACGCGAACTGGTATTTCAACGAACTCGAACGTGACAAGCTGTTGGCCGAGGTCAAGAAGCAGGGCGACTTCAGCACCGCGAATGGTGCGTGGGTGGCTGAAGGTCAGTACACGATGGGCGAACGCAAGGGCGACTTCCGGTTCGAGATCGCGGAGAACAAAGACGCCGACACGTTCGTGAATCTGAAACTGAACATTGAGCACAAACTCGCGCCGCTGAAGGATACGGATCATCGGTTGCAGGCCGAACCGATTGGCAGTGGCGGCCTCATGTTGGCTCTTTACCACTGGAACCGATTCCTGACGCTTGGGGCGAAGGGTTTCGAGGGTGGATTCGCTCACGGCGGCACCGAACCGCTCTACCCGTTCCCTGTCGATGGGAGTGCCCCGAAGTCGCTTGTGGATTTGCGGACCGACTGCGCGGTTATCAAGACGAAGCACGGCTCGACCGAGTGCAAGTGGTACTTCTCGCTGAAAGACAACTCGCTGATTGGCTTCGAGACGTACACCGACAAGGAGAAGGAAGACCCGTGTGAGGTGTACTTCTCCGATTACAAGGCGGTCGAGGGGAAGCAGCTTCCGCACCGAATCGAGGTTCGCTTCAAGGATAAGCGATACGCGATGCTCACCGTCAACAAGTACACCCTTGCCAAGAAGTGAACCGAGGCTGAAACAACCGGCGAACTGATGGTCGCCGCTCGCTTGAAATCCAACCCCCGAACGCAACCATGACTACCCGATACGGCAACTGGCTCTTGGCGGCGCTTCTCGCGGTTCCGTTCACTGCGACACCAGCACGCGCAGCCGACCCATTCAACGAACTCGCTGAGAAGACCAACCAGAAGATGGTGAAGGTGTTCGGTGCGGGCGGGTTCTCCCGGCTGAACAACTACGGCACCGGCATCATCATCAGTCCGGATGGCCACATCCTGACTGTCGCGAGCCAACTGCTCGACACGTCGGAACTGGTCGTTCACCTTTACGACGGCCAGCGGCTCAAGGCTCAAGTCTTGGCAGTGGAGCCGGAACTCGATGCCGCGATCATCAAGATTCGCCTTGATGGCAAGAAGATCGAAGAGCCAAACGGCTTGAAGCTCGACTACTTCGATTTCGCCGAGGCCGCCAAGCGACCACATGCCGAGACCGGCGACTGGGTTCTCGCGTTGTCGAATACGTTCGAGATTGCACTTCGCGATGAGCCGTTGAGCCTTCAGCGTGGCGTCGTGATGGCGTACACGAAACTGGCCGCCCGGCGGGGTGTGTTCGAGTTCCCGTACACCGGTGAGGTCTACGTTGTGGACGCGATCACGAACAACCCCGGAGCAGCGGGCGGAGCGCTCATCAATCGCAAGGGCGAGTTGCTTGGCGTCATCGGTCGCGAAATCAAGAACACCCTCAGCGACACCTGGATGAACTACGCGATTCCCGTCACGGCGAAGGTAGATATCAAGGAGTTGGTGAAGGACAAGGACGGCAAGGATCAGGAGAAGATCGTCACTGAGACGATGCTGAGTTTCGTCACGAAGGGAATGAAAGGCGAATACAAGCGAGTGAACCGCACCACGACGGCTATCGGCGAGGGTGGCTACCACGGGATCGTGTTCGTGCCGAACATCCTCGACCGCACGCCGGCCTATGTCGAAGACGTGGTGCCAGGCTCGCCAGCAGCGAAGGCCGGCTTCCGCCCGGACGACCTCGTCAGTTTTGTGGACGGCGAACCGATCGCGAGCATCAACGTCTTCAATACGTGGATCAAGAAGAACACTCGATCCGGGCAGGTTCTTCGCGTTGAAGTGCGTCGTGGCGAAGCTCTACAAACAATCGAGCTGACGCTCGGCGCACATCCTGCGAAAACTGCGACACCGCAACCGGCTCCGATGCCAAAGACGCCGTGACGTGTCTGTGAGCGTCGAGGCGTGAGCCCGACGGTGCAAACGTGGCACCGTCGGGCTTACGCCTCGACGCTCACAACAATCCACGCGATAACGGTCGATCCCAACGAACATACGCCCCAACGGATTCCACCGATGAACGCTTTGCTGACACCCCGGCGGCTTCTGATCGCTCTCTTGGCGTTGCTCGCTGCTCCAGCGACTCAAGCACGCGCCGCGGACCTCAACGAGTCCACCGAGAAGGCGATGAAAGCGGCGTCTGCGAAAGTCGCGCCGACCGTCGTGAAGATCGAAACCGCTGGCGGTGCCGAGATGGTGCCGGGCGGTCCGAAGAAAGGTGGCGGTCCCCCTCCGGCTGGCATCCGCAAGGGCACCGGCCCCACCACCGGGTTGATCGTGGACGCAGACGGGTTCATCATCACGAGCGCCTTCAACTTCGCGAACAAGCCGACCGACATCTTCGTCACGATTCCAGGGCGGCCACAACGGCTTGTCGCCAAGGTCGTCGCTCATGACCAGACCCGCATGCTGACGCTGCTCAAGGTCGATGCGAAAGACCTGCCGGTTCCGTCCGCGTTCCCCAAGAGCGGCATCGACATCGGCCAGTGGTCGCTCGCTCTCGGTCGCACATCCGACCCGGACGCGGAACACCCGCCATCCATGAGCGTCGGCATCGTCAGCGCAACGAACCGCATCTGGGGTAAGGCCATCCAGACCGACGCGAAGACCTCACCCGTGAACTACGGTGGCCCGCTGGTCGCGCTCAACGGGCAGGTTTACGGCGTGATCGTTCCCGCCTCGAACCGTGCCGAAGGCGAAACCGCTGGCGTTGATGTCTACGACGGTGGGATCGGATTCGCCGTGCCGCTCGAAGACATCCTCGCCGTGCTGCCGCGACTGAAGCAGGGGCAGGAACTCAAGCGTGGGTTGCTCGGCATCAACCCGCAAGGCAACGACGCTTACAACGCCTCGCCGATCATCGGCGCAATTCAACCGGACTCTGCCGCCGCTCGCGCCGGGATGAAGGTCGGCGACAAGATCACGGAGATCGACGGCAAGAAGATTCCGAACTTCTCCACGGTGCAGCACGTCCTCGGGCCGAAGTACGACGGCGACGAAATCAGCGTCAAGGTGATGCGTGGCGACAAAGAGATGGAGTTCAAGGGCGTGAAGTTGCAAGGCACCAACACCGCGTATGTGAGCGCGTTCCTCGGGTTGCTGCCGATGCGGGACGATCCGGGTCCGGGCGTCGAGATTCGGTACGTCTACCCGAAGAGTCCCGCGGACATCGCAGGCTTGAAGATCGGCGACCGCGTGATGAAACTCGCCCCGGCAGCGGCACCCGCTCTGACCCCCATTCAGAATCGTTCTGCTCTACTGCGAGCTTTGCAACAACTGACGCCGGGTGTCGAAATCAAGATCGAGGTGAAACGAAAAGAAGGCGACAAGGTTGAGACTGTCACAGCGAAGTTGATTGCCGCGCCGGACACGTTACCTGAGAAGGTGCCGTTGCCGTCGTCGGCTGGCAAAGCACTCGAAGGTCAGCCCAAGCCGAAGGGCAAAGAACCGAAAGACCCGTTCGGGCCTGGCTGCGGGGATGCGGACGAAGACGCCAGTTTCGGCGATGACAAGAAAGAAGACGAGAAGAAAGAAGACAAGAAAGACGACAAGCCGAAGGTCGAAACCGGCTTCATCAAGCGCACCAACGAGGCCCTTGGCCGTGAATACTGGGTGTACATTCCCGGTAACTACGACGCGAACAAGTCCTACGGCTTGATCGTGTGGTTCCACGATACGACTGAGGCGAGCAAGGACGGCGAGAAGGTTGGTCGAACCTTCCGCGATGTCTGCGAAGATCACAACTTCATCTTGGTTGGGCCGAAGTCGGGCAACAAAGACGGCTGGGTGCCGAGCGAAACCGAGATCGTGATGCAAGACGTGAAGACGGTTCTCGGGCAGTACACGATCGACAAGACTCGCGTTGTCGCCCACGGCCAGGGCAACGGCGGGCAGATGGCGTTCTACGTCGGGTTCAACGCTCGCGATATCTTCCGTGGCGTTGGCACTGTCGGCGCGGTTCTCGGGACTAATCCAAAGGAGAACATCGCGAATCAGCCATTGTCGTTCTTCATCTCGGGCGGCGACAAAGATCCGCTCATCAAAGACATCAAGGAAAGCAAGGATTTGCTGATCGAACGCCGGTTCCCGGTGGTGTTCCGCGAGATGAAAGAGAGCGGCAAGGAATACTTCGACGCCGCGACCTTCGCCGAGTTCATCGCATGGCTCGACTCGCTCGACCGCGTGTGAGCAGCCGGGCTTGATCGTGCGTCGAACGAGACCCTCGATGCGTCTTCCCGAGCGACTCGTGAAACAGTTGCCGAAGTCACTCCAGGCAGTCGGCGTGGAGGTGACTGCTTGGGAGACTCACCTCCCCGGATATCACTACCGCGACGCAGAGGGGAAGGAGATCATCGAAGCTCGGCGTATTGAGCTGTTCTTTTGCCGCAGAGGGCTCTCGCGAGCCGTGCTCAAACTCGAGATACGGCGGCACGTCGGAGAGTTCGATTACGGTGTCACGGTTTGGAGCCCTATCTGGGCGAAGATTTGGTCTGGCCACTTCCGCCAGTGTATTTGTGGTGTAGTCGCGAGTTTGTGCGAGTCGGCCTAAATAACCAAGAAGCCCACCCGCGATCGGGTGGGCTTCTCGCGTTATCACTTCAGCTCAACGTTCCAGTAAGCGTTGTCGATGAACGACTGCCACGAGGAGTACTTCTTCTGCGTGAGCTTGAGGTTCAACAGCGGGCTTCGCTTCGGCTTCTCCGGCTTACGGATCAGCGTCATGTTGGCCTGCCGAGGAGTGCGACCGCCCTTACGGACGTTGCAGTCCACGCACGCGCACACGATGTTGTCCCAGGTGGTGCCACCCCCCTGGCTTCGTGGCATCACGTGGTCCAGGCTCAGTTCGCTCGTCGGGAACTTCTTCCCGCAGTACTGGCACTGGTTGTGGTCACGAGCGAACAGGTTCCGACGGTTGAACTTCACCGTCTGCTTTGGGAACTTGTCGTAGCTCAGCAACCGAACAACACGGGGAGCCTGAATCTCGGACGTCGGCGTCCGCACCCAGTCGTCCTCTTCCTTACGAAAGTCCGAGGCGCGGAAGGCACTCAGTTCGGACCACGACGCGAAGTCGTAGGTTGCGAACTGACCTTCGTCGATGCTGACGACCTCGGCGAGATCCTTACACAGCAAACAGAACGCTCGGCGGACGGAGATGATGTGTACGGCGACGAACGTCTTGTTCAGCACCAACACGCTCGCGTCCAAGGCCGAGTGCAAACCGACATTCATAGCGGTGCGGCCTTTCGTAAGGGTTAATCTGCCGCCACGTCACGCGGTCGGCTCGTAATTAGGAGAGGCGCTGGCGAGCTACAAGGTTCATCTGTCCTCCCATCATACCGGCAGTTTTTTCGCTCCCGCAAGACCCCACCACCGGTTCCGACACTCTGTTTCACGTCATCTTCATCTCAGTCCCGCACGCCCGGCAAACTCGGCAAAGTCTCCCCATTCCCCAATGGCAGAGCTTTCCTGTGCGGTTTGTCAAGGAAACGGAAGTGATTCGTGATGCCAATTGATTCCGGACGACATGCACACCCCATGTCCGGAACCATCCGATTCGTCCGGAAGAAAGTTAGTCAGAGCATCAACCAAGATTTGTCCGCGGTTCCCATCCCATTCTTGGCAATTGCTTTGCGGCGAACGGTAACCAACCTGATGAACTTACCGCTCGTTTTCGACACCTTCGGAACCATCTCGACGCACGAATCGGGCGAGCTGTCCAACCGACCGGCGACACTCTTCCACGCTTCCAATCACTCGCACGCGGAGCAGTGACACCGTGATGTCACTGCCTGGAACGCGGAACGATCGCCGTGCAAACCGGCGACTGGGATACACCAGCCCGACGTGCTTGGCCCCGGTGATCGCGGCATACGCAAGTATCTGGTGCAGGTCAGCCGCGTCGGGAACTGCGCCGGGTGCCTTCCACTTGGCATCGAGCACGACACGCGGCTCCTCACGCTTGCGAATCACGATGTCCGGCTGCAACACGGTCGGCCCAATCGGAAACTCGCGCTGCGCTTCGACTCGCCAGTTCTGTCGCCTTGCAAATTCGGCTGTGAGGCCGCGTTCGAGCCACCGCTCGAAGGTTCGCCCCATATCGACGAGAAACCCACCGCTTCCCGTGTCAGCCGGTCGAGCCGCCGCGAAGCCGTCGTGCAGCGTGCGACACAGTTCGAGCAGTGGACGGTAGTGACTCGCACGCGGTTCCGCGTCGGCTGCCGCGAACTCCGCATCCGTGATTGACGCAACGGGAACGCTACCAAGTGAGAGGGTCGCATCCTGCAATTCGATTCGTGTATGTTCCCCGAGTTTGGGATTCGTGAGCAGTTCATCAGCGACCACTCGCGGGATGCGGTTCCACGGCGTATCGAGATCGAGGACGGATTCCGTGATGTGAAAGCGATCGGGAAACGCTCGTGCGGCAGCGTCTCGAAGCTGCTCGGCGACTCTGAACTTGCCGCGAAGGAACGGCGAAATGGTGTCGTGATCGTGGTAGCCCGCGACGAGTCCGATTCGCGTGACAGTGCGTAGTTGGCTCGCGAACTCCCAAGCAAGCACGTTTAGCAACCCCGCGTCTGGCTCGATCTCGCTTACTTCGGCGTGTCTCACCCCGAGGAGCATCTGCGTGTTCGGCCAGGGAATTTTCGGGCTGATGGCGAAGCGACGTGTCGGCGAATCGAACCAACCGACGTAACCGCGAGGCGTGATGCGATACCTGCCCCGCCGAAACGAAGGCACGACTTCGACGAGGTGGCGTGCGTGTTCGTTCAGAAATGCGACATCACCACGCGGCAGCCGAACGAGCTGCGTGCGGCGTTCGACGAGTTGGACCAACTGGTTCACGAGTGAAGTGGCTCCGGTTTCGTGATGCTTGCATTTTGTCATCGCCCCGAAGGGGCGGTACACCATAGCCTGGGGCAAGCCGAAGGCGACGCCCCAGGATCAACCCAACCCAAAACATCCACCCTGAAAGGGTGGGACAAAGACCTTTGTCCAGCGGGGAAATGCGGACGTGTGTCGCACCCTTTCAGGTTGCATTTCTGTCCTTGTCCATGACCCGGGGCGGCGACAGCTTCGCAGTCTTGCCCCGGGCTACGGTGTCCTGCCCCTTCGGGGCAAAGATATGCCCCTTCTTGTCAACGGAGATTGTCCCATAACGGCGCCAGTATTGTCCTTGCGTGTTTTCGTGATGAAGCGACTTCTCACCGAGACATCAACTTCCCGATATTGGTTTCGCACGCTTCCCTGTGCGTTCGCCCAGCAAGCGTTCGGGGGCGTAATCCTTCAGGCGGTCCTCGCGGCCGCCGAGGTAGTCCAGCAGCAGCGGGCGAACGTGATGATCCCACACCGCTGACAACTTCTCGCGATCCAGTTCGGGCACCATGAAGAAGCTGTGACCGACGTGCTTGCCCGGTCCGAGATCACGCGTCAGGCGGTCGTTCAGTTCCTCGAATAGTCGCACGACCCGCACCCCGAAGGTTTCGTCGTTCGGGGTCAGCGGCGGGTGATTCTCCAGCCAGCGAGCCAGCACTGCGGCATCGGCCGGCATGTCCACGAACGAGAAACGACGGCGAAGTGCCTGATCGAGCGCCACCGCCGAGCGGTCAAGCTGGTTCATGGTGGCGAGCACGAACAGATTCTCAGGCAATCGGAACGAACGCTTCGAATACGGCAGCGTCACGGCCTGATCGCGATACTCCAGCAGGAACAGCAGTTCGCCGAAGATTCGCGGCAAGTTCCCTCGGTTCAACTCGTCCACGATGAGGACGTGCGGTTCGCTCGGGCGTACGGTTGCCTGGGCCGCGAACTCCGCAAGAACGCCATCTTCAACCGGATACACGATCTCGGAGCGGCCGTCGGTTTCCACGTTCCGCACGCGAATGCCTTCGACGAATTCCTCGTAACTGTACGCCGGGTGGAACTGCACGAGCCGAACGCAACCCGGTCGGTCGTGCGTGAGCAGGCGTGCAAGCGATCGCGCGACGTGCGTTTTGCCGGTACCGGGCACGCCCTGGAAAATGAGCTGCTTCTTGAGCCGCAGCAGACCCATCACGCGATCGAGCCAGACATTCGAGAGGAACGTTTCGCGATGGAAAGAAGCCGGATCGTAGACCTGCGGCGAGTCCGGCGACCCCGCACGCCGCACGAGCAATTGACGCGGATCAGCCTCGGCCGCACACGCGAACAACGGCAGCAATCGGTCGAACGTAAGCAGCACTTCGCCCGGAAGGTCATCGCTTCGCAGAGTCGGATCGGAAGGCACGCGGTGAATGCCCGCCGCGATGGTCTTGTTAGCGGCCCATGCTCGCAGGTCGGCCGGCGACTTCATCACGACTTCGGTTGCGAGATCGTTGCCGGTCCAGAAGTGGCAACTCTCCAGCAACTGACCCGGAGCCAGCGCACGGAACACGGCTTCGCCGTGTTCTTGGATTGCCTTGCGGAACTGACCGCCCGCCTCGCGTGCCGTGCGCCCAAGGTGGAAGCCGTAGCTGACGCCGTCGGCGGCGACCCGCACGAAGAACTGAGCGTCGTCGCGTTTGTTCGCGCGACTCTTGCGGTAGAACGTCACCCATTGCACCGGCTGATATGGACCGCTGCGGCCGTAGTCATTCTTGCAGATGCTCGTGAGGGCACGACCGCTCCGGGCGTCGCATTCGAGATCCCAGCCGTGTTCACGGTTCAGCACTGGGCGGATGTAGCGCTCCGCGACCGCCTCACAGAGTTCGACCAGTGGCTCGCGCAACACGAACTGGTAACGGTCGCGGTTGGTGGCCATCCAGTCGCGGCTGTTGGTGGTCGTGAGTTCGTCGAGGAACGTGAACGTGTCGGAACAGAAGCCCGGGAAGTCTTGCGGTTCGGGGGCAGGCGTCGGTTGCCCGGCCACGGTCACCAACTCCGCGAGTTCCAGCGGGTGAACGCGGAAGGTGTCTCGCAACACGCGGGCGACTTCGCACCAGAGTTGTGCGCGTTCGGCAAGCGGAAGGGCTGGCGAATAGGCATCGTCGAGGAACGGGAGCGCGGCTTCCCACGCGTCTTCGGGGCAAGAACTGCGGAACGCCTCGAACGCGGCTTCGTGATTGCCAGCTTCCGACTCAGCCAGGAATCGCGTGATCGCTTCGATGACCGCGGGGGCTGTTGCTTCTCGGCGTTTCTTGAGGGGCAGCCTGGTGCGGATTTCACGCACTGAGCGTTGAATGTCTTCGGAGCTAACCGACCACGCGAACGCTGCGGAATCGGTCGACGCCGAGGGAAGTTCGCGGCCCGTCATCCGCGAAACACGTTCGAGGAAATCAGAGACAGAACCCCTCCCCAACCCCTCCCCCAAGGGGAGAGGGGCTTTTTTTGACTCCCCCTTCCTTCCCAGGGAAGGGGGTTGGGGGGTTAGGTTTCTTCCAACTTCCTCGCAACCTGCCACCGTTGCGGCGAATCGCTCCGCGACGCTTCGCGGGTTATCTGGGAACAGACCCAACGCTCGCAAACCGCGTTCGACCGCAGGGCACCACAGCGGACCGGCTGCCGACACTTGCAGCATTGCCGACCAGAAGCCAGGCCCGATTCCGGGGACGTGATACGCTTCGCCAGGCGTGACGCAGCGAGACAGCCGTTCCGGCAACGCATCGTGACCCCGAAACAAGTGCGACAGCGCGTGCCTGAGGAATCCGACTTCGCGACGGAACACGTCGGGGTGAAAGACGACGGGCAGCACCGACGACGCGAACCGTTGCAGTTCGTCCGCGAGAATGGCGTCGGGAGTGTGATCGAGTGTGTCGGGCTGGAAGGTTGGGGCAGCGGTTAGCAGCGCGCAGGTGTTCCTGAACTGCGCGAGGAGCGGAGCGAGCGGAAGAACCCGTCGGTGTGGGAAATCCTTTGCCATCGACCGGTGCTCGTGAACAAAGAGCGACCGGGTGGATCGTATCAGATTTGCTGGCAAAAGTCGTGGACCGTTGCCCCGAGAAGTTCGATTCAAGCGAACCGAACTCGACACAGCCGGGCTTTGGCCCGGCCGTGCGATCACTCGAATCACACTCAGGCTCAACTTCCGCGGAGCGACTTCACGAGTTGCACGAACTTCGTGTCGAAGGCTGCTCGTTGTTTGAACTCACACTTCGCAACGACCGCGACGGTCTTGTCCCCCACCTTGATCGCGGAGATCGCATAAAACCACGCGTGACCCGGATCGCGTTCGTTCGTGCTCTTCAGTAGCGCAAACTCGGCGTTCCCATCAACGGTGTTCGGCGGATCGCCTTGCATTTCGCCCGTGAATTCGGAGAAGATCGTCTTGCCTCGGATTTCAGCGAGCTTGTTCGCTTCCGTCTCGACGTGTGCCCGGGCATCGGCCAGCGGATTCCCACTTCCGTCGAGGAGCAGCACCACGCACTCAGCCTCTTCCTGGTGATCCTTCTTCTTCCGGTCCTTGGTCGTAATGAGGTACTTGTCGGCTTTGGGATCCTCTGCCTTCACCCGTGCCTCGTCGTTCACCTCTTCCCACATCCCTTCAGCATCGAGAATCGTGTACGGGACGACGTTATTCTTGAACGGCACGGTCGGAGACTGCTTCTCCTTCCAGTCCTTGCGAAGCTCAAGCAGTTTGCAGCGTCGGCGGCCGTCCGCGAACGCGGATTTCTGGCTGTTGTAGAGATCGCCCTCCCCGGTCCACGACAGGAACCAGTAGCCCACGCCCTTGTGAGCGAAGGCCCGTGCGTCGCCTTCGACATTTCCGCCCGATTTCAGTGCTCCGCTAAACTTGTAGGCTCGCGTTTCCTGGCCCATCCAGGTCTTGTCGCCTTCCTCGGGGAACTTCTTGCGAGTGTCCTTCTCAAGAAGCTTGTCGAGAGCCTGATCGAGAGCAGCGTCGAGTTGGCTCGGTCGAGGGGAACTCGGAGCGAAGTCCTTCGCACCGAAGGCCATGAATGCTTCGGGGTCTTCTCGCTTGAAGACGTACATGTACGGCGACGACAACATGGATCGCGTCGCCTCATCTTTCACCCACGGTTTCGGCGGCGGTTCCAGCGAGAAGTTCCGGTCCTTGTCCTTGTAGATTTCCCCATTGGAGCCGCCACCGTTATCGTGCCTGTGGGTGATCTTGTACCACATCGCGATGCCGGCACAGCACATGGCAAGAATGCCGACGCCAACGAGAATCTGCGTCTGAAACTTCGAGGCTCGTTTCGGGAGCCGCGGTCCCTCTTCGCCGTCCGCTTTCGCGGTATCGGGCGTCATGTCGCCGAACGTCGCGTTTGTCGGCTTCGCAGCCGGGCGACCAGCCTGAGCGCCGTATCCCGGCGGTGGCGCAGAAGGGTAACTCGGCTGCGTCGCGGAGTAGTGCGGCGGTGGTGGCGGAGGATAACCCGGTGGTGCGCCCGGATATCCCGGTGGTGCGCCGTAACCACCGGGTGCCGGCCCGGAGAAAGTCGCCGTCGGAGCCGATTCGTGGTAAGCAGGGGGAGGCGCTGCCGCTGCGGGTGCCCCGAGTGTGAAGCGCATCCCGCAGCGAGGGCACGCCAGCACAACGCCCGGTGGCACTGTGGATGGGTCGAACAGATACGGGCAACTCGGGTTCGGGCACTTCAACGCGGTAGACATATTTCCCCCGTCCCTGCGCACTGAATGAGAAGGCGGCTTGCCGAATTCTCATTCACCAGTTGTGGCATGGCATGGCATGGCTCGCCACCATCATAACTTATCGGGAAGGGGGAGGGGGAGGGGCAACTTTGCTCCCGATTCTCTGACCGGTTCCGGCTCCTCAAGCATGCGCACGAAGTGCAGCGGAGCCGACGCAGTCGGATTCGCAACCCTGATTGCGGTCTCGCCATTCAGAATCGCTTGAAGTTCCGTGAGGACCGCGACCGCACGCCAGCCACGAGTTAGCGGAATATCTGGCAGCGGGTCGCGGAAGACGCGACTTCGCACAATGGCCTTGAGATCGGACCCGGAAGCCACGAGATTCGAGGCGAGTTTGTTCCGCGTGCACCAGTCCGAGAGCGCCACGCTGAGCAAGCTGCCCAGTAGCACGACGTGCGGCGGATCGTTGTCGCGTGCTTCCTGTTCGGGGCACTGCTCAATGGGAAGCTCTCGCGCTCGCCGCACCGCTTCGAGGATGCGTTCGATCTCTTTGTGAGGCATGCCACGATACGCCGAGAGGTCTTCGAGTTTCGTCGGGCTGCGGCGTGCGATCTCCGCGAGGATGTCGTCGCGAAGCAGTTGCCGGGGCGGGCGGTTCACTCGTTCCGCGAACTGCTCTCGCCAGCCGAAAACTTCGCGAGCCACAGCCAAGCCGCGTCGGTCAAGGCCACCGATTCCCTTGACCTTCCGCCATTTCTCGGCTGCGGCTTCCTCATCGCCGATGGCTTTGCGAACGCCGTTGGCGAACTCTTCCGCGGCCCATTCCATTCGCTTCAGACGCTTCAGGCGGTCGGTGAGTTTCTTCCATGCGGGAAGCAAAAAACGGACGTCGTCGAAGGCGTATCGCACTTGTGCCGGCAACAGCGGCCGGCGTCGCCAGTCGGTGAGCGTTTCACCTTTAGTCATGCGTTGACCGAGCAAATCGCTGACTAACCCGGCGTAACCGATGGGGTACGTCAGCCCGACGAGGCCCGACGCGATTTGCACATCGAAGACGTCGGCGGGCGGCTTTCCGGCCTGGAAGTAGCATAGGCGGATGTCTTCACGCCCAGCGTGTAGCACCGTCTTGCGTTTCGGATCGAGGAGGAGCTTCCAGAATTCTTCGAGCGGGCCGACGTTGAAGGGGTCGATGACGTAGAGGGACTCGGGGGTCGCGATTTGGATGAGGCACAGTTCGGGGCGGTAGGCATCCTCGCCGACGAACTCCGTGTCGAAGCCGATGACGGGCGATTTCGTGAGGTGTTCCAGACAGCCGGCCATCTGCTCCGGCGTGGAGATCAGGTGTTCAGGCAAGTCCGGGAGTTTCGTCGGTTTAACGTATCGTCTGGGCATACGGCCCTGATCCATTGAGAACAAGAACCCGGCGTAAACGCCGGGCTAAATTGCTATCGTCCCGCGACATCGCCTGCGGGCTTTCGACCAATCCCGATCCCACGCTCAGAACAATCGACAAGCCAGCACACCGACCACTCCATCCCGCGAACCAACATGGCGTAACTCGTCGCCGACTGAATCGGTCGATCTCCTGTGAGTTCTGCTGACCCAACCTTCGGATCGCCAGCCTCCAGGAACACCACGGCCTGAGCGGGGTCCACGGTCGGCTCAGGCCGTTCCGTGAAATGGCTCGCTCGGGTCACGCCGGGGATTTGCCGAGCGTCGATCCCGTGCCATCGCAGTGTGGCGGTCCACTGGTAACTCATCACGTATACCGGACCAGTGTAGCCGACGGAACGCAATTCCGACGCGACGTTTCGGGCGATTTCCAGTTTCGCGAATTGCCGTGTTGCACGATCCACCGCCGGAGGCAGCAACGGAACAGGCTCGATCAGGTGGATCGCGAGGAAGACCGTGGCCCCGACCGGGAAGCCGAAACCGGCCCGAATTCCCCAGCGCCACCACGCGGATTCGCGAACACGCGAGTACCACACTGCCGCGAGCGGCCAGCACGCGAGATAGCACGGAAACGCCCAGTTTCCTTCGAGATGGCCGCGTGTCGCCTTGAACATGAAGAACGCGAACGGGATCACGAACAGACACAAGGCCGGTCGCAATCGCGGGTCGGCGAGCAGTTCGCGACGATTCCGCAACGCCCACACGAACACGCCGAACGGAACCGTTCCGAGCAGCAACATTTGCCCGCCGACGAACTCCGCGAACATCTTCAAGCCGGGGTCGGGGCTGCTCATCGAGTGGCCCCACTGATACCGCAGCGGAACGAAATCGCGCGGGATGTTGTAGATGAGGATCGGCGACGCCACGAGAAACGCGACAACCCCCTGCAACGTGTAACCCACAAGCCAGCGTCGCGGCTGGCCTGCGATTACAAAACTGACGAACCCGGCGATCACCGCGAGCCCGGTTGTGTACTTCCCGAGGACGCCGCAACCGAGGATCGCGCCGCCGAGCGCCCACCACCACAACCCCGGTGCCGATTCGCTTGCAAGTCGGCGGTGCATTTCCGTGAGCCACGCGAGGTACAGCGCCCAGAACATGAGCATCGGCGTGTCTGGGGTCACCATGACGGCGGTGAATGTGAGCATCGGCGACAAGAACACCAACGGCAGCAAGTCACGCGGTCGGGAGAGCCAACCGATAACCAACACCACCACGAGCGAACTGACCACGGCAGGCAGTCGAATGGCGAGGATGCTGTCGCCGAAGAGTTCGGTTGCGACTCGGATCATGTACGCGACCATCGGCGGATGGTCGTAGTAGCTGAGTTGCAGATCGCGTGACCAGCACCAGTAATAGAGTTCGTCGTCGAATGGAGGCACCATCGCCGCGAGCAGCAGGTACACGGGTAGAAGGCACAGCGAGTAGCAGGTGAATCGCGGAAAACTCACGGCCCAACTCTCCGGAGAGAACAGGAAACGACGGTGGGTATACACCGAATCGCCGTTTCCCCGCGAGACCGTTTTTTGGTCAGGCACGCGGCTCCGCCGAGTGATGTGCCGAAAACGATTGTGCGAGCATGGCGGACCGCGAAAAGGCCGGTTACGCTAAACGCTCGACACTTTATCTCCCACTCGCATCTATCACGGGAGCTGTCATGCCGCGTTCGCGTCGATTGGGCTTCACGCTGATCGAACTTCTCGTTGTCATCGCCATCATCGCCATTCTGATCGGGCTCTTGTTGCCTGCGGTGCAGAAGGTCCGCGAGGCTGCCGCACGTATGAAATGTCAGAACAACCTCAAGCAAATCGGCATCGCCCTGCACAACTATTCCAACGTCCAAGGAGCCTTTCCGAAGGGCTGTCAGGACAATGGCGGCATCTTCCAGCCACCGCGTGAAGGCTGGCCGCCTTACCTGTTGACGTATCTCGAACAGGGCAACATCGCTGCGCAATACGTCTTCAACCATCCCAATGGCTGGCAGGGCAGTTCGACGACCGCGACATCACCGACGAACAACACGATTCCAGCCTTCATGTGTCCGAGCGATCCGGGTGCCCAGCGTGGCCAGTTCCCGTGGGGTTACCTCTCGTTCGGGAACTATCTGCCGTTCTTCGCGGGGGCGAACCTCGGTAACGCGGCCGTGGCGACGGCCAGCAACCAGACCGCGATGGGCTACAACTACGGGGCACGTTTCGGCGACATCACCGACGGCACGAGCAACACCTCCGTGATGAGCGAATACTTGCGTTCGACCGGCGACCCGCAGGATCAACGCGGGATGCTCTGGCAGTCCGACGAACCGGGCGGCGGGCACGTTTACGCTTACCAATCGCCGAACTCGGGGGTCGATATCTTCTATCCGCAGTGGTGGTGCGTGAACGCTCCGCAACGGAACTTGCCCTGCACGACCGGCAGCACGAACGGCAGTGACCACACAGCGAACGCTCGCAGCCTGCACACGGGCGGGGTGAGCGTGTTATTCGCCGACGGTGCGGTGAAGTTCGTGACCAACGGCGTGGACGTGACGACCGTTTGGCGACCGCTCGCCACGATTGCGGGCGGCGAAGTGCTTGGCGCATGGTGATTCAGCGGAGTTGGCGATGCGGCGAATCGCGACGACAAGCGTTCTGGCTGTCGCAATCCTGCTCCTTGCGGGATGCAGCGAGGGGATACCGCGTGCCACGGTCGAAGGAACAGTGACGCTCGATGGCACACCAGTCGAGCATGGCGTCGTCAGTTTCACGCCCATCGGCGAGACCCGTGGCCCGAGCACCCAAGTCACAGTAAAGGATGGGAAGTATTCGCTTGAACAGCGCGAGGGGCCGATTGTCGGGAGCAACCGCGTCGAGATCCTGGTTTATCGCAAGACCGGGAAGAAGGTGCCCGACATGACACAGAAGGGCGTTTTCATCGACGAGATCACGCAGGCCGCTCCGCCTCGTTACAATTCCAAAAGCACGCTGGACCGCACGCTGAACCCTGGCCAGAACACGCTGAATTTCGATCTTGATGGCAAAGCGAAGTGACGAGACGCATCATGCTCGATGAATTCTTGGAATCGAAGGTCGTGGTCGATATGGTGAGCCCCTTTGTTTGCATGGGGAAGCTCGTCCGGTACGACGACCACTATCTGGAGCTACGAAACGCGGACTTGCACGACCTCCGCGACACCGAAACGACACGAGAACTGTATGTGGCGGAGTCCGTGGCGACTGGCATCAAGCGGAACCGGAAGCGTGTGCTGATTCGCCGCACGGAAGTGGTCGCGATCTCGAAGATCGAAGACGTGGTGGATGAGTGACCAAAGAGTAAAGACAGAGCCACGGATGAACACAGATGAAACACGGATAAAACCAAAAGGCAGATAGTTATCAGAAGACAAAGCGTTTGAAGCCAACCTTGTGACGCCCGAAGTTGATGAGAAGGCCAACCTTCATCCCGGTGGCCTTCAATTCGTTGAGAAGCTGTGGTTCATCTGCTGGGCAGTACTCCGAAGCAACTTTCAACTCAACCAAAACGCGACCTGCAACCAAAATGTCCGCCCGATAGAGACCAACCTCGACGCCCTTGTAATTCACGCGGATGTCGGTTTCGATCTCTGCGACAAATCCGCGAGATTCGAGTTCGACCTTCATCGCACGCTGATACACCTTCTCCAAAAACCCGTATCCGAGGTGGTTGTGTACCTCGAACGCGGCCCCAATTATGTGTTCGGTGATCTCTTGGTCTGGAAGCTGCATTTCTGAACTCAAAATCTGCCTTTTGGTTTTATCCGTGTTTCATCTGTGTTCATCCGTGGCTCTGTCTTTCAAGTTCCCAAGTCTGCCAACCATTTCCGCAGCAGTTCCGCCAGCGTTTCCAATTCTTCCTGCGACATCTTCGGCAGCGATCCCTTCGCCTCCTCGAAGCGGGTCGCGGTCGCGCTGTCGATCAATCGCTTGCCCTTCGCGGTCAATTGGATCACCACCTTCCGGCGATCCTCGGCGTCGGAACCGCGAGCGATTAACGCCGCTTCTTCCAACTTGTCGAGGCGGGCCGTCATGCCGCCGCTCGAAAGCATCACGCTCTCAAGCAGCTCGCTCGGCGTCAGACCACCCTTCGGACCGTGCCGACGAAGCGTTCCCAAAATGTCGAACTGACCCAGCGTGAGGCCGTGCTTTTCCAGAGCCGTGCCAACGCTCTGTTCGAGGTGTCGTGCCAGCACGATTACCCGCCCGACCACCCCCAGCGGGGTGGGGTCGAGATCAGGGCGTGTCTCCTGCCAGCCTGCGAGGAGATGGTCGATTGCGTCGGGTGCGTCGGGTTGGGCGTCGGTCGTGTTCATGTCGGAAAGTTTAAAGATGAGTATCTTGCTGTCAAGATTCTTGACGGTAAGTTATTTCATGATTAGATTCATCTCGACGGAGTTGTCAATCGTTTAGCGGTGACCCCACCGGGGTCGCCCACCAGCGCAAAAGAGTACCAGTATGAAAGAGATTCGCATCGGTGACACGGTTGAGCAGTGCGTCGAACGGGCTGACTATCCGCCGGATCGCGTGCGGGAAATTCTGAAGAACGAACTCGTCGCCGTCATCGGCTACGGCGTGCAGGGTCGTGGGCAGTCGCTCAACATGCGGGACAACGGCATCAAGGTGATCGTTGGCCAGCGGAAGGGCGGCAAGGCTTACGATCTCTGTCTGCAAGACGGCTGGAAGCCCGGCGAAACGCTGTTCGATCCGGAAGAAGCTGCCGCGAAGGGCACCGTCATTCAGTACCTGCTGTCGGATGCAGGCCAGAAGGAAATGTGGCCGAAGATCAAGCCACACCTCACCAAAGGCAAGGCACTGTACTTCTCGCACGGCTTCTCGATCGTGTTCAACGATCAGACGCTCGTCGTGCCGCCGCCGGACATCGACGTGATCCTGTGCGCCCCGAAGGGGTCGGGCACGACCGTTCGCCGGCTGTTCCTCGAAGGTCGCGGCATCAACAGCTCGTTCGCCATTCATCAGGACGCAACGGGCCGCGCTCGCGAACGCTGTCTAGCACTCGGCATCGCGATCGGTTCGGGCTATCTCTTCGAGACGACCTTCAAGAAGGAAGTGGTTTCGGACCTGACGGGCGAACGCGGCGTGCTCATGGGCGCCATCTACGGTCTGTGGCTCGCTCAGTACGAAGTGCTTCGCGAAAACGGTCACTCACCGAGCGAAGCGTTCAACGAGACGGTCGAAGAAGCGACGCAGAGCCTGTACCCGCTGATCGCGGAAAAGGGCATGGACTGGATGTACGCGAACTGCTCGACGACCGCCCAGCGTGGCGCACTCGACTGGTTCAAGGCGTTCCGCGACGCGAGCAAGCCGACGTTCCAGAAGCTGTATCAGTCGGTTGCGACCGGTGAGGAAGCTCGCCGGACGCTCGACGCGAATAGCCGTGCAGATTACCGTCAGCAGTTGGAGAAGGAGCTGAAGGAAGTCGCCGAGAGCGAGATGTGGCTGGCCGGGGCGCAAGTGCGAGCGCTGCGACCAGAACGCCAGGGTTCGTAATTCGACCCGATTCTGTGAGTTAGCCCCCGGCTTGCCGGGGGCTTTTTGCATTTCAAATTACGGGCCAACTCGCGGCACCACATCCGGCAAGGGTGGTTCAGGCCGCGGCGGCGGAAGAATTCCGCCGTTGCCCGGCTGCGGGAACGGCTGGCCGTCGGGTCCCGGTTGCGGCGGCAACGGCGGAAGCGGAACTTGCTTTCCCTTCGGCGGGGCGGGCCGCTCCGGCGAGGGCAAGCTCGCTCCGCGAAGCCGCAATGCCTCGGCTTCGTTCAGCAAGGTGTCGGTGCGGGTCTTCGACGCTTCGTGCAACGTGAAGAAATATCGGCGAGTGTCGCGAATGTGGAACGGCCAAACCACTTCCGCGAGGAAGTCGATTGGCGGGTACGCATACCACGGCGCACCGACGTGAATTCGCTCTTTCAGCGTCTCAAATCCAGGCTGCACGATTGTGACGGTGTAGTGGCCGTAATACTCGAATGACGTGTGCGCCGGCGCGGCTCCGATCGCTTGATCGTCGATGTAGACCTGCGCATTCGGCACATTCGACTCAATGATAAACCGACGATCCACGCACCCGGCACAGGCGAGGATGCCCAAAGCCGCGACCGTTCGTAGAGTTCGCCCGCTCGTCATTGGGCCTCCTCAATCCCGTCTGGATCAGAATTCCTGAATTCGCCGCCCGCATAACCCGCAACGCAAATCTGGTCAATGCGACGTGCCGAGATAATTGCGGTTTGGCGGGTCGCGATGGTAGGATTGGCTATGTCGGGAGGAACGGTTATTTGGGTAAACGGAAGCGAGGCCGGATTCGCCGAGCGAGAATTGGAACGTCCCTTGTTACCAAACACTCCCAGATTTCCGTCGTGCGGGGAGGCACGGCGGCCAGACATGGCGTAGTATGGTATCGGGTGAAACTCTCCTGAGGATCGTTCGGTGCCGGCATTCGAGCCCATCCGCTATGCCGCCCTCACTGATGTGGGCGTGAAGCGGAGCCATAACCAGGACGCATACGCCGTTCAACCAGCGGTCGATGCTGGCGCGTATCAAGCGAACGGTCACGTCTTCGTCGTGGCCGATGGCATGGGTGGTCACGCCGTCGGCGAGAAGGCCAGCGCAAAGGCCGTTCGCGACATTCCTTTCCTGTATCTCAAGCACGCCAAAGAAGGCATTTGCAACGCGATTCGCCGAGCGATCTCGGAAACGAACGCGGGCATTCACGCCATCGGCGAAGAGAACCCCGAGTTCCGCGGACTTGGCACAACTGGCACCGCCCTCGTGGTGCGTGCGGAAGGCGCGTGGGTCGGGCACGTCGGCGATAGCCGCTGTTACCGCATTCGCGACGGTCAGGCCGAGCAACTCACGTTCGACCACTCGTGGGTGTGGGAAATCGCCAAACGGCAGGGCGTCGATCCCGACGAACTCGGCGACTTCAAGAAGAACGTGATTATCCGCTCCCTCGGGCCGGATGCCGAGGTCGAAGTCGATGTCGAAGGGCCGCACCCGCTAAAACCAGGCGATGCGTTCCTGCTCTGTAGCGACGGACTGACCGGCGTTGTGACACCGCAGGAAGTGGGTGTGATCGTCACGGCGATGCCGCCCGAAGACGCGGCCCGATTGCTGGTTCACCTGGCGAATCTTCGTGGCGGTCCGGACAACATCACCGTTCTGATCGTGCGAGTGCCCGACGGCACATCTCCTGACGAGGCGAAGAAATCCTCTGGTCCGGGCGTCCTCAGTCGTGCGTTCAAGGCATGGAATCAATTGGTGCCATGGCCATTTACGGCGCTTGGGTGCGGGTCAGCGCTCGCACTGCTTTCGCTTGCGTTGCGGATGTCCGAGGTGCCGGGTGCGGTGCCGCTGTTCCTGCTCGCAGCCGTGGTCATTCTGGCAGGACTGATCGGTCTCGTTCTCGATGTGAAGAAGGAATCGAGTGGCGAGAGCACCCTGCAAGCCGACAGTGAGCGAACGCTGAACGTCTACAAGAAGCACGACTGTACGATCACGACGACCGTGGCCGAGAAGTTCTTGCAGATTGAGACGGAGCTCGGTGCGGGAATGAAGGCACACAACATCCCAGCCGACTGGGACGCCTACGACAAACTCGCGGCCACCGCCGAGGCGGCTGGCAAACCGGACTCGCTGCCCGCGTTCCGTGCCCGTTGTTACGCGTTGCTGTTCCTGGCGGAAACGTTCCACAAGTCTCGCCACAAAGGCGAATCGTTCCGTCCGAACTGGTGACATCAGACGGAAGCAGAAATCGCCGCACGATTGAAACCCGATCAAGACACGATCAAAAACAAAGCAGAGAACCGGTGCGGAAGCTCTGAGGTTCGTGCGTTGCGGGTGTTTGTCTTCCAAATTCACTCTTCTTGTCTGTTGTCTGAATCGTGTCTTTCATCTGCGTTTATCGTGCGGCTAATCTTGTATTGATTTTTCGTCCCACCCCGTCGCTGAACCCGTTACACTGAAGCAATCGACCTGCCCGCACTCCCCGCATTGCGGGGCTCGCCATCGTTCACCGATAACCCCCTTTGAGGTGTGCCCGTGATCTTCTCCACCGGCTCACTCCGTGTCGTTTGCATCATCACGCTCGCACTCTCCACGTCATCGGCTCGCGGTCAAACCGCGAAGGTCGATTTCAACCGCGACGTGCGGCCAATCCTGTCGAACAACTGCTTCGCGTGCCACGGACCCGACGAGAAGGTCCGCAAGGGCAAGTTCCGCCTCGACACTCGCGAAGGGGCACTCGAAGTGGCCGTCGTGCCGGGCAAGCCAGAGGCGAGTAGTCTCGTGAAGCGGTTGACCACGAAGGATGCTGAGGAGGCGATGCCGCCCGCGAAGTTCGGCAAGAAACTGACAGCACGCGAGATCGAGATTCTGACGCAATGGGTGAAGGAAGGTGCTGACTACGCAACTCACTGGGCATACGTGAAACCGGTGAAGCCCGCAGTCCCGGAAGTGAAGGATGCGAAGTACGCCATCCGCAATGCTGTCGATGCGTTCATCGCGGCACGGCTCATCAAGGAGAAGTTGACGCAGCAACCCGAAGCCGACAAGTACACGCTCGCTCGTCGTGTCGCGCTCGACCTCACGGGGTTGCCGCCGACGCCCGAGGAAGTGGAAACGTTCGTGAAAGACGCATCGCCAGATGCTTACGAAAAGCTCGTCGATAAGTTGCTCGCGAAGACCGCATACGGCGAACACTTTGCCCGATTGTGGCTTGATCTCGCACGCTACGCCGACAGCGCCGGCTACGCTGACGACCCCGCCCGCACGATCTGGAAGTATCGCGATTACGTCATCAACAGCTTCAACGCGAACAAGCCATTCGATCAGTTCACGATCGAGCAAATCGCGGGCGATCTCCTTCCGAAGCCGACGCTCGAACAGCAGATTGCGACGGCGTTTCACCGCAACACGATGACCAACAGCGAGGGCGGCACGAGCGACGAGGAGTTCCGCAACGTCGCCATCGTGGACCGCGTGAACACGACGTACATGGTGTGGATGGGTACGTCGATGGCCTGTGCTCAGTGTCACACGCACAAGTACGACCCCATCACGCAGAAGGAGTTCTTCGGCTCGTTCGCGTTCCTGAACAACACCGCCGACGCCGACCGCCCCGATGAGTCGCCGACCCTGCCGTTCTGGGCCGACGAGGTGCTCGCGAAGAAGAAGGGCATTGAGGCCGAGATCGCGGGTCTTGAAGAGAAGCTGAAGGGCAAGAAACCCGACGAGATGAAGCCCGAGCGCGACAAACTCGCCGCCCTCAAGAAAGAAGCTGCAGCCCTCAAGCCGACGACCAGCGTCCCGATCATGAAGGAGTTGGAAGGCGCTGCACGCCGCAAGACACGTCTTCAGTTCCGTGGCAACTTCATGGACCTCGGCGACGAAGTCACCGAAGGCGTGCCTGCAGTTTTCCCTCCACTCCCGAAGGACGCCCCGAAGACACGGCTCGAATTCGCGAAGTGGCTCGTGAGTGCCGAGAATCCGCTGACGGCTCGCGTGATTGCGAATCGCCTTTGGGAGCAGATGTTTGGCACCGGCATCGTTCGCACGAGCGAAGAGTTTGGCACGCAGGGCGAACTGCCAAGCCACCCGGAACTGCTGGATTTCCTGGCAGTCGATCTGCAATCCGACTGGAACGTGAAGCGGTTCCTGAAGCAACTCGTGATGTCGGCAGCGTATCGACAATCGGCGAAAGTGACGCCGGATCTGTTCGAGCGTGACCCTGAGAACCGCCTGCTTGCTCGTGGTCCGCGTGTGCGTCTCTCTGCTGAGATGATCCGCGATCAGGCGCTCACCGCTGCGGGGCTTCTCAGTCCGAAGACGCTCGGGCCATCTGTGAAGCCACCGCAACCGAATCTCGGCGTGAGTGCGGCGTTCGGCGGTTCGATCGACTGGCAGACCAGCACAGGCGAGGACAAGTTCCGTCGCGGCATCTACACGCAATGGCGGCGCTCGAATCCGTATCCGTCGATGTCCACGTTCGACGCTCCGAACCGCGATACGTGCATCGTTCGCCGTGCCCGCACGAACACGCCGTTGCAAGCGCTTGTGTCGATGAATGATCCCGTTTACGTTGAGGCCGCACAGGGTCTTGCCCGTCGGATGATCGAGAAAGGCGGCGCGACGCCAGCCGACAAGGCAACGTTTGGCTTCAAGGCGTGTCTGGTGCGTCCGCCGACCGAAGGCGAAGTGAGTCGCCTCGTGAAACTGTACGAAGACTCGAAGGCGAAGTTCGCGAAGGATGCCGCGAAGGCGACTCAGTTCGCGACGAACCCACTCGGCCCACTGCCGAAGGGAGTCGATGCGGTCGATGCGGCCGCGTGGACCGTGGTTGCGAACGTGATGCTGAATCTCGACGAAATGGTGATGAAACGCTGAATACGCACGCCGCCCCCGCTGGGGAGACGGCTAAACAATATCGGAACAATTGCCATGAACCCGAACCTCGCACGTTTGCAGGCCATCACGCGCCGTAACTTCCTCGGAGCGTCATCGCTCGGGCTTGGCGGGCTTGCGTTGTCGCAACTCGACGCCAATGCTGCCGACAATCAGCGTGACAAGGATGATCCGCTCGCACCGCGGAAGCCTCATTTCCCCGGCACCGCGAAACGAGTGATCTACCTGCACATGTCGGGTGCGCCGCCGCACCTCGACCTGCTCGACTACAAGCCGGAACTCGTCAAGCACGACGGCGAAGCGTGCCCCGACGAGTACCTGAAGGGCAAGCGGTTCGCATTCACGTCGGGTGTGCCGAAACTACTTGGCACCAAACAGCCGTTCAAGCAGCACGGCAAGTCCGGCATCTGGATGTCCGACGCGATCAAGCCGCTGCACGATGTCGCGGACGACGTGACGGTCATTCGCTCGATGAAGACCGACGAGTTCAACCACGCCCCGGCCGAGTTGCTGCTGTACACCGGCTTCGCGAGGCAAGGTCGGCCGAGTCTCGGCGCGTGGACGTGCTATGGCCTCGGTAGCGAAAGTGCGAATCTGCCCGGTTTCGTCGTGTTGATCTCGAACGGCGTGCAACCGAGCGGCGGGCAGGGCTGTTGGGGCAGCGGGTTCTTGCCGTCGGTGTTCCAGGGCGTGCAGTGTCGCAGCAAGGGCGAACCCGTGCTGTATCTGTCCGACCCGCCAGGCATGGATCGCGACATGCGACGCCTTGGCCTCGATGCGATGAAGGATCTGAACGAGATTCAGGAAAAGGAACTCGGGCACCCAGAAACAAGAACACGCATCGCGCAGTACGAACTCGCGTTCCGGATGCAGCTTTCCGCGACTGAAGTGATGGACATTTCGCGCGAGCCAGCGAAGGTTCTCGACTCCTACGGAGCGAAGCCGGGGGCGGGCACATTCGCGAACAACTGCTTGCTCGCGCGGCGGCTTGTCGAGTCGGGCGTGCGGTATGTGCAACTCTTCGATTGGGGCTGGGACTTCCACGGCACCAACCCAAACGAGGACATTCGCGACGGCCTCACCAGGAAGGGCACCGTCACGACCCAGGCTGTCGCAGCTCTCATCAAGGATCTGAAGAACCGCGACATGTTGAAGGACACGCTTGTTGTGTGGGGTGGCGAGTTTGGCCGCACGCCGTTCCGCGAAGGTCGCACGGCGGGCGGGCAGGTGCTGGGGCGTGACCACTACCCCGATTGCTTCTCGCTGATGCTGGCGGGCGGTGGCATCAAGGCAGGCCACACGCACGGCGAAAGCGACGACCTCGGCTTCAAAGTCGGCAAGGACATGGTTCACATCCACGATCTGCAAGCGACGATCCAGCACTGCCTGGGCTTTGACCACACGAAACTGACGACTCGCTTCCAGGGCCGCGACTACCGCTTGACCGATGTTCACGGCAAGGTTGTGAAGGACATTCTGGTTTGAATAAAGGCCGTCCACTTTCATTCCATTTGAAAGGTGTTGCATGTTCATGTCTCGCCCGACATTGGTTTGCATTGTTTCACTGGTCGCTGCTCAACTGGGGGCGGCCCAAGAAAGTTTCAAAGGCAAAACGCTGGAGAGCGTCCCGTTCGATAAGCGGACTTTCAAGAAGGGAGCTGACTTCAGCGAGACGACCCTTACGAAGTGCAATTTCAGTGAAGCGAAGTTGGTCGAGGCTGATTTCCGGAAGGCAACCATCACTGGCGGTTACTTCCTCTGGGCTGACCTGACCAAAGCCGATTTCCGGGGAGCGAAGTTGACGAAGGACATCGGTTTTGGCGGGGCCATACTCGACGGCGCGAACCTGGAAGGTCTGGACCTGTCGGAGTGCGGATTCAACGTCAACAAATTCCGCGGGGCAAACCTGCGGAATCTCAAGGGAATCAAGGCGGCCAGCCGGTGCGACTTCAGCGAAGCAGACCTGCGGGGCGCCGATCTCAGCGGCATGAAGTGGGTCGCTTCGGACGCGCAACCGAAGTTCACGAACGCCCGCTACGACAGCAAGACCATCTGGCCGGCGGCGATTGACCCCACGACTGTTGGCGCGAAGCTCGTCAAGGACGAGGACACGCCAAAGGAAAATCCCACGCTCCCGAAAGTTAAGGAGACTCCGAAATCTGACGCGAAGCCCAATGCGCAGGACAAGGCGCTTGAAGAGCTGCGTGGCCCTTGGAAGGTCGCCAAGAGCTCTTCGCCCGACTTCGCGCCCAAGGAGGTCGTCATCGACGGGACCAACTTCACCGTCGTGTTCGATGACGACGCGAAGTTGACGACGGATTTGACGATCAAGATCGACCCGACGACCAAACCGATGCAGATCGACCTCATCGGGAAGGACAGGACCTGGCCGGGGATTTATGAGTTCAGTGGCGACACGCTGCGAATCTGCTTCGCGCTCGGCGCGAAACGCCCCACCGAGTTCAAGACCGGGGCTGAGGCGATCCTCGTAACGCTGAAGCCGGCGGAACTCGACGTCCGATTGGCGGACGGCAAGTTCGAACTGAAGGCGGGCTTCGCTCCCGATCCGCACAAGGTCGAAAAGGTCGGCATCGGTGGACCAGAAAAGACCAGACTTGGCGGCATCAGTACTCGGGTCGGGGTGCACACTGCGGTCACGTACACGGCCGGTAAAGACCCTCTGACGTTCTCTGTGGTGTGCGCCAAAGACACGACGCTGCTCATCAGGCTCCCCGATGGCACTTGGGTCGCGGACGACAACTCGGGTGGCGGCATCAACCCCCTGATCCGCATTGCCAAGCCGGAGTCTGGGACTTACGAGGTCTACGTCGGGCTCCCGAGTTCCACGCCCAAGGATGTGTACGGCTTCGCGACGCTGTTCATCACCGGGAAGGAGGTCAAGCCCGTTGGCGGAAACCCAACGAAGAAAGACACGGACGCCCCGATGGTCGGAGCGAAGGAGAACCCTCTGGAAATCACGGGCACATACTGGCGGTTGCTGTCTCTGACCGGAAAGGGCGAGAAGATCACCGACGCTGACAACCCAGCCGATGTCGAGTTCACGAAGGACGGCAAGTGGGGCATTTTGCACTACGGCGGGATGCGTGAAGCAGGAACCTACAAGGTCAAGGACGGCCACCTGGTGATGACCGGCGAAGACGGTGTTCCCTACTTCAACGCCAAGATGACCTCGAAGCCGGAGAGCGAACTCCTGGAACTGGACGACGGCAAGCTTCTCATGCGGTTGAAACGCGTCAAACCAAAATGATCGTGCTGAACTGCGTAACAGACTCACGGCGGATCACTCGTGCCGGCCGTTGTTGGCCGGTCGCCTTTTTCCACTCTACCTCCAGCCGGTGAAGCAGAAAACACCGGCCGCTCGCCAAACACTCCCATGCGCACCACCGCACTCACTCTCTTACTCGCTGCACTCGGCACCATCGCGTCCGCCGAGGATGTTTTCACACAGAAGCCAACCGTGGCCCCGTCCGTCGAACGCGGCGAGACGCCCAAGCCCCCGAAGGCCGATCCGGCAGTCGCCGACATCGCGAAGGTCTTCGACGCCGGCCCCGTTCCCCTGTGGATCTGGGGTGCCGACAACAACAAGAAGTATTTCATTCGCACCGAGTTCGCCGCGGCTGGCGTCAAAGCCGCGAAGCTCAAAGTGACCGCCGATAACCACGTCGTGCTGTTCGTGAACGGCAAGCAGGTCGCTGCGTCCGACGAGTGGAAGGACGCTGCGGAAGCCGACGTGACGAAACTCCTCAAGGCCGAGGGGAACGAGATTGTCGCGGAGGTGACCAACGACGGCGGTGCCGCGGGGATGGTCTTCAAGCTTGCCATGACGACCGAGAAGGGTGAGACGAAGTATGTCGTGAGTGACGAAACGTGGACCGCTTCCGAGAAGAAGGGTGGCGAGGGCGCGAAGGCCAAGAAGACCGGCAAGTATGGCGACACGCCGTGGGGCAAGGTTTTCGATGGGGCGGTTGCGACCGTGGGCGGCAACAAAGTTCCCAGCGGCACGTTCGTCACGCTTCCGGGTTACCAGGTCGAGAAGCTGTTCACGGTGCCAAAGCCAGTGCTTGGCTCGTGGGTCAATCTCGGGGTCGATAACAAGGGCCGGCTCATCGCCAGCGACCAGGACAGCAAGGGGCTCGTTCGCATCACGCCGCCGAAGATCGGTTCCGATGAAGAAACGAAGGTCGAACGCATCCCAGCGAAGATCACCGGAGCGCAAGGTTTGTTGTGGCACAACGGCGGATTGTATGTCGTGTGCAACGGCGGCCCCGGCAGCGGGCTCTACCGTGTCACAAGTTCCAAGAACGACGATGTGCTCGACAAGGTTGAGAAGCTCAAGGCGATCAAGGGCGGTGGTGAGCACGGTCCACACGCGGTTCGCCTCGGGCCGGATGGCAAGTCGCTGTACGTTATCTGCGGCAACCACACGCTACCGCCGGAGAACTTCGACCACAGCCGTGTGCCGAAGAACTGGAGCGAAGATCACCTGTTGCCGCGTCAGTGGGATGCGAACGGTCACGCTCGCGGCATCCTCGCCCCCGGCGGCTACGTCGCGAAGACTGACTTCGACGGCAAGACGTGGGAAATCTTCACAAGCGGTTACCGCAACCCGTTCGACTTCGCATTCAACGCCGACGGCGAAATGTTCGTGTACGACGCCGACATGGAGTGGGACATGGGCATGCCGTGGTATCGCCCAACTCGCGTGAACCATGCTACCAGCGGGAGCGAGCTCGGCTGGCGGTCTGGCACCGGTAAATGGCCCGCGTACTACGTCGATAGCTTGCCCGCAGCGGTGAACATCGGGCCAGGTTCGCCCGTTGGTGTGGACTTCGGCTACGGCGCCAAGTTCCCCGCGAAATATCAGAAGGCGCTGTTCATCTGCGACTGGACCTTCGGCACGATGTACGCCATTCACACGGAGCCAAGTGGCAGCACTTACAAAGCGACGAAGGAAGAGTTCCTGAGCCGCACGCCGCTGCCGCTGACGGATGTGGTCATCAATCCCGTTGATGGGGCGATGTACTTCACGATTGGCGGTCGCGGCGCTCAGAGCGAGCTGTTCCGCGTGACGTATGTGGGCACGGAACCGACGACGAAGGTTGATTACGCTACGCCCGTGACCGCAGAACGCAAACTGCTGAAGGAAATCGAAGCGTTCCACCTGCCGGCGGCCGACCCTGCGAAGGCCGTCGAGTTCCTGCTGCCGTTGCTGAGTCACAAGGATCGCTTCATTCGCTACTCGGCCCGCGTCGCACTCGAACACCAGCCGACGAAGGCGTGGCAAGATCAGGCACTTCAGTTGACGGACATCAACGCCCAAATTGCGGCTGTGGTCGCACTCGCACGACAGGGTGACTTATCCGTGCAACTGAAACTGCTTGCGCAGTTAGAAGGGCTTGATCTGGCGAAACTGCCGGAGCCGACGCAGCTCGATGCGTTGCGGGCTTACCAACTCGTGTTCACTCGAATGGGTAACCCCGGCGAGAATGTCGCACCGAAACTGCTGAGGAAGCTCGATCCGCTGTTCCCGACGCAGTCCGATCTCGTGAACCGCGAGTTGGCACAGGTGCTGATTTACCTCAAGTCGCCGACCATCGTGGAGAAAGTGACGAAGTTGTTGCTGGAGCCGTCGAAGCCGCCGACAGCAGAAGTGACAGCGGAGTTGCTCGCCCGCAACGGTGGCTACGGCGGCAGCGTCGCGAACATGCTCAAGAACGCACCGGATCAACAGAAAATGGCCCTCGCGTTCTCGCTGCGAAACGCGACGGTCGGCTGGAACTTCGACCGCTGGAAGGCGTATTTCGGATTCCTCGCGGAAGCCCGCACGAAGACCGGCGGCGCGAGCTATCAGGGCTTCATCAACAACATCGAGAAGGAAGCATTCGCGAACGCTTCCGATGCTGAACGGTTGGCAATCGAAGCGGCCGGGTTGAAGAAGCCGTTCAAGCCGAAGGAACTGCCGAAGCCAATCGGCCCCGGCAAGGAATGGACGACGGCTGATGTCGTGGCACTGGAAGCGAAGCTCAAGAGCGGTCGCAACTTCAAGAACGGTGAGCGTGCGTTCGCGGCGGCTCGGTGTGTGGTGTGTCACCGTGTCGGTGGCGACGGCGGCGCGACTGGCCCGGATTTGTCGCAGGTCGCGGGGCGGTTCGGCATCAAGGAAATGTCCGAGGCGCTTGTCGAGCCGAGCAAGGTCGTGTCGGATCAGTACAAGGCATCGGTGATTCGTACCGTCGATGACAAGACCTACGTCGGCAAGATCGTGAACGATGCGGGCGACAAGTACACCATCGTCACGGACCCAGAGGATTCGACGAAGGTGGTAGAAGTGAAGAAGAGCGACGTTGAGAGCGTGAAGCCGTCGAATGTGTCGCTGATGCCCGAGAAGTTGTTGAACTCGCTGAACGAGGCCGAGGTACTGGACATGATCGCGTACATGCTCAGCCGCGGCGACCCCGGTCACGCGATGTTCAAGAAGTGATGCCCGGTGAGCGGGGGACGTCGGTCCCCTGATTGCATTTTGAAACGCAGAATCAGGGGCCCGACGTCCCCCGCTCGCCAATCAGTTTCAGCACTTTCGCAAGTCCCAGACGCCGCAGCGTCGCCATGTTTCGCTGCGGAATATCGGCCAGTTTTTCCGGGTCGTCGTTCACCTTGCTGATGCTATCTTCTCGCAGCAGGTGCAGCATCGGATACGGCGAACGGTTCGTGTAGTTCTCCACTGCGTTGGGCTTGGTACCTGCGAACTGATACCGCGGGTGAAAGCTCGCAATCTGTATGACGCCTTCAAGACAAAGTTCCGCGAGAAGCCCATCAGCATCCGCGAGGAAGTCGTTGTAATCGAGGAAGTCGGCGAGTGCGTGCGGATGGATGAGGATGCTCGTTTCGACTTGCTCCGCGGGCGTCGCGGCCAGCGATTCCAGTTCCGCTTTCAACGCATCGCGCAACGAAACAGCGTTGGTTGCGTCGGTCACGGTGTAGCGGATGAGATTCCCATCGAAGACACGGCGGGCGAATGGGCACAGGTTCAGACCGATCACCATGTCGGCAATCCAGCGACGGGTTTGCTCGATCACCGCGACCGAATCCATTTTTGACTCCCAAGATTGCGAAGCAAAGCGGCCACGGGTACTTTACTCGCATTGGTTGTGTTGGTTTAGCTCGTCGCTCTGCGACAGGACGATGTTGCGTCGTCCGAGCACATGGTTTGGCATGCTTCTCAAGGAAGGCTGTTCCAGCACCGCTTTCGCCCTAGGGGGGAATTCCCCCTTCTAGGTCTGGAACAACCCCGGAATCGTGGTTCCTAGAAGGGGGAATTCCCCCCTAGGGCGGCGGTGCCGTGAGCCTTCCACGGATCAGGCCGAGAAGTAGACAATGCAACCAATGAAACCGAAAACCCCGAGACAAAGTCTCGGGGTTTTCGCGTTGTTACTTCTTCTTTGGTTCCGGTGGCGGTGTGCTTTCCACGTCGTAATCGAACAATTTCCTGACCCAGATGTTCCTGAACCGCACTGGGTTGCCGTGATCCTGAATGTGCAACTGATACTCGCCAAACTTGCCTCCGAACTCTACCGCGTGATGCACGACCACGCCGTTGTGCAACACCGTGATGATGCCGGGTCGCGTCACTTTGCCAGCGTCATCCACCTTCGGCAGATGCGCGATGATGTCATAGGTCTGCCATTCGCCCGGCTTGCGACTCGCGTTCACCAGCGGCGGGAACTTGCCGTACAGCGCCGATGCCTGACCATCGGGATACGTGTCGTTCTCAAATGAATCGAGAATCTGCACTTCGCCGAAGTTGCCGATGTAAAGACCACTGTTCCCGCGACCCTGATCGTTACCCTTCACTTCCTTCGGCGTCGCCCATTCCAGGTGAAGTTGTGCGTTACCGAACTTCTGCTTCGAGTTGATGCCGCCACCCTTGAGTTCCGCGTAGCCGTTCTCGATCTTCCACGTTGGGACCGCGTCCGCGTCGTCTGGTTTCTTGCCGCTGCGATACCATTCCGAAAGATCCTTTCCGTCGAAGAGAATCACCGCGTCGGAGGGCGGCTTGCCGGGGGCGTCGGCTGTGCTGGTGGTGCCTGGGTCGATCACCTTCGGTCGTGGTCGTGTGCGGTCGTTCGACTTGTACTTCACCGGATCCTTCTTCTCGGGGTCTTTTTTGGGTTCGTCCTTCTTCGGTTCCTGTGCGAAGACAGTGAGTGTGGCAGCAGCGAACAGTGCGGCAACAACGGCAGCGCGACGCATGTGGGAATCCTTGAGGTGGGAGAAAGGTTGGCGGGGCGAACTCAGCCTACCGAATCGCGAGACTCGAAGAAAGTGGTGACCCGTTGCGTATCGGGCTATCACCGCGTAGGCTTTTCTGCACACGCCTGACCGAAACCGCTCCGCTGGGGCGGTCGCACCCCGTCTCCCAACTGAGTCATCACGATGCCGCGTATTACACGTCGAACCGCACTGAAAACCGCTGCCGCGACATTCGCCGCCCCGTTCGTCTGGCGACAGCACGCTCACGCCGCCCCGAGCGAAACCGTTCTGCACGCCAGCTTCGGTGCCGACGGCATGGCTGGTTCCGACATCGGATCGCTCACCGCGAGCAAGAATCTGAAACTCGTCGCAGTGGCCGATGTCGATTCAACCCGACCCAACCTCGCGAAACTCAAGCAGCGATTCCCGGATCTCCGGGTCTACAGCGACTACCGCATCCTGCTCGACAAGGAAAAAGACCTCAACTCGGTGAACGTTTCGACGCCCGACCACATGCACGCGCCGATCGCGATGCGTGCCATGAATCGCGGGTTGCACGTCTACGGTCAGAAGCCACTGACGCAAACCATTTACGAAGCTCGCCGACTCACGGAAGTCGCCGCGGAGAAGAAGCTCATCACGCAGATGGGCATTCAGATTCACTCGCACCCAGTACACAAACTGGTCGTGAAACTCATCCAGGAAGGTGCCATCGGTAAGGTGTCGGAAGTGCATTCGTGGAGCGGCAAGTCGTGGGGCGACACCGCACCAAAGCCCGACAAGAAAGACCCGATTCCTGACGGCTTCGACTGGGATCTGTGGCTCGGCGTCGCGGCCGAACGCCCGTTCATCGGGGGCGGCTACTACCACCCAGGCAACTGGCGCAAGCGGCTCGACTTCGGCACCGGCACCTTCGGCGACATGGCCTGCCACATCCTCGATCCCGTTTTCGGGGCCATCGGAGTTGGCAATCCGCTGTCGATTCGCTCGGAGTTGCCCGGCCCGAACGATTACAACTGGTCGCTCGATGTGCAGGTGAAGTACGTGTTCCCTGGCACGAAGTTCACGGCTGATAACGTGGCGCTCACGTGGTACAACGGCAACTCGCGGCCGCCAGCCGACATTCAGAAACTTGTGGGCGGCAAACTGAACGATCAGGGGTCGATCTACATTGGCGAGAAGGGCGTGATGTATTCGCCGTACATCGGGCCTCCGGTGCTGTTGCCGGCCGATAAGTTCACGGACTTCAAGGTGCCCGAAGTGAAGGGGGACAACCACTACCTCCAGTTCGTGGAAGCAGTTCGCGGCAACGACAAGACCTCGGCTCCGTTCAGCTACGCCGGCCCGCTGACGGAAATGGTGCTGATGGGGTGCCTCGCCACGCGGTTCCCGAAGACCGACCTGAAGTGGGACACGAAGGGGTTGAAGTTCACGAACAACGACGACGCGAACAAGTTCGTGCGGAAGACCTACCGGAAGGGCTTCGAAGCTGAAGGGTTGTGAGTTGATTCTGAGCCGCTGGCGGCGTAGCGCTCCAGATCGCTGCGCCGCCAGCGGCAATTCAGGATACGGTCCACTTGATCCACTTCGCGAAGTACAGCGTGGCGGCCAGGAACCCACTGCTGAACATAAACAACGCCACCGTGAGAAGCGTTAGCCAGGAAAGCCTTGCGGGCGGTGGCGGTTCAGGCTCTTTTGGCAACACGTAACTGTTCGTCGAACCCGTGCTGCTCAGAAGGTGGTCGAAGTCACCGGCGCCGAAGTGGTCCGTGGGAAACGGTGTCTGGTGAGCGACGGCAACCGCCACCGGCTTACTCGGCACGTCCTCTGTGATTGGGCGGATGGCCAGGAGCGAGCCGAGCAATTCCTGCGGCGTTTGAAACCGCTCCTCGGGTTTCTTCGCCATCAAGCGTGCGATCAATTCTGGAAGTCCGGGCGGTGCCACCACACCCGCTGGCAACTTCAGCGGTGGCGGCGGCGCGAACCCGTGGAAATACAGCTTCTCCACAGCTGTTCCCGTGAACGGCAACTCCCCCGTCAACAGGAAGTAGAACGTGCAGCCGAGGCTGTAGAGGTCGGCGCGAATATCGACGTGGTGCGGGTCCTGAACCTGTTCGGGTGCCATGAAATCTGGCGTTCCGAGAACAACTCCATCTCGCGTGAGCGTGCCGCCGCCGGCAACGCCCGATTCCATCACAGATCGACTGAACCCCGATAATCCCATGTCGAGAATCTTCACCGCTCCGGTGTGTCGATCGCGGATCAAGTTCGACGGCTTGAGGTCGCGGTGAACGAGCCCCTTCTCGTGGACGTGTTGCAGTGCGAGCGTCGTCTGATAGATGCTGAGGCAAGCGTCTGCAATCGAGAGCGGCCCGTGGGCGTCCACGTAGGTTGCGAGATCCGTCCCCGGAACGTACTCCGTCGCGAGGTACAGTTGCTCTTTGATTTCGCCCGCATCGTAGGCGCGAACGATATGCGGATGTTCCAGGCTCGACGTGAGTTCGATCTCCCGCATGAACCGCTTCGCGACGGTCGAAGAACTGATCTTGTCGGAGCGAATGACTTTGAGCGCCTCCACGCGACCGAGCCTGGACTGCAGCGCCCGATAAACGACGCCCATTCCGCCTTCGCCGATCTTGTCGAGCAGGACGAAACTGCCGAAGACGAGCCGAGAGGTTTGGCCCGCGAGCGCAACCTGAGCCTGGAAGTCCGTGAGGCCAGCCGCGAGAAGGATCGGAGTCAGTTCTTCCGGAGTTTCGTTGCCAGGCCGAATCGCAACCTCAATACCATGAACCGCGTCTTCGGGGACGATCTTCAAACGGCGGAGGTCCGCCAGCATGGTCGCGGTGGTGGATGAAATCATTCCGGTCGCCCGCGAGGGAACAAGCACGTTGCAATCCAATGATAACCCCTGATTCTCGTTACGACGCCTGACCACCCAGCTTTCTGGGGTCAAGCCAATCCCCACAATGGGGTATAAACCAACTGGCCCGCACTGAGGGGAAGGTTCGATGTAATCCGCAGGAAGGTTGGCGGTACACTCTTGTGCCCGAGACCTTGGCAGATAGCAAATCCTGGCCCGGTAATTGTCACGGCCTTGAACTTGCTACTTCGAGCGGGAAAATAGTCTCTCAAACTTCTTTGACTGCCCAAACTCCATGCGAATCGCTTACATAACTGCTGGAGCCGCGGGCATGTACTGCGGGAGTTGCATGCGGGACAACACGCTTGTTGCCGCACTCTGTCAGGCGGGTCACGACGCTCTCCTCATTCCTACTTATACTCCGATCAGAACCGACGAGCAAGACGTCAGCCAGAACCGAGTCTTCTTCGGTGGGATCAATGTTTACCTGGAGCAGAAATTCTGGTTGTTCAGGCACACGCCGCGCTGGCTTGATCGACTTCTCAACTTCCGCTGGTTGCTCCGCTGGGTATCGCGATTCGCGGCGAAAACGAAATACAGCGAACTCGGTCAACTGACGATCTCAATGTTGCAGGGCACGCACGGCAACCAGCGGAAGGAAGTCGCGAAACTCACGGAATGGCTCGCATCCAGCGTGAAGCCCGACGTCGTGGTGCTGACGAATGTGCTGCTCTCCGGCATCGCTCCGGAGTTACGTCGCACGCTCGGCGTTCCGGTAATAGCTACCTTCCAGGGCGACGATATCTTTCTCGATGCGCTGCCAAAAGCCGACCGCGCGCATTGCTTCGAGTTGATTCGGGCGAACTGTGCCGACGTGACCGGTTACATCTCCACATCTCAGGCATACGCCGATTTCATGGCGACCTACCTCGGGCTGCCCCGCGATGCGATGCACGTGGTTCTTCCCGGCTTGAACCTCGCAGGGTGTGGAGGGCCGCTTCCGTTGCGGCGCGACGAACCGCTGACCATCGGATATTTCGCTCGAATCTGCCCCGAGAAGGGTTTCCACAATCTCGTCGATGCGTTCATCCTGCTGCGAAAGCTCACGACCGCCCCGCGAGCCAAGCTGAAAGTGAGTGGCTGGCTCGGCGAGAACAACCAGGCGTTCTTCGCAGAGCAGGTGAAGAAGCTCGAAGTCGCGGGCCTCGCCGCAGATTTCGAGCATGTCGAGTGCCCGACGCACGACGATAAGGTGAAATTCCTGCGTTCGATCGACGTCTTCTCGGTGCCGACGACGTACCACGAACCGAAAGGGCTGTACGTTCTGGAAGCGCTGGCCAACGGCGTTCCGGTCGTGCAACCGCGGCACGGTTCGTTCCCCGAATTGGTCGAGGCGACAGGCGGCGGCTTGTTAGTCGAACCCGAGAACCCTGCGGCGCTGGCTGCTGGCCTTCGGCAGATGCTCGAAGATCACGAATTCCGCGATCGCTGCGGACGTGCTGGCGAAGCCGCGGTTCGTGAACGGTTCACCGCGTCCGCAATGGCAACGGCAACGATTGCAGTTCTCGAACGCCTTGCGAAAGTCGGCACAACATGATTTGGTTTGTGGGAATCGTTCTGTTGCTGGGCCTCGCGTTGGCACTACAAGCGGGCCTCGTCGCCTTCGCTGGCTATGTACTGCTCGGCGTGTTTCTCGTGTCGCGGTTCCTCGCTCGCCGCTGGGTTCACGATCTGCACGCGGAACGGCACTGCGACGCAAACCCGCGTGAAGTTGGTGAATCCACGGAAGTGGTTGTGACGCTCACGAACACGGGCGGCTTGCCGATCCTGTGGGTGCTGGTCGAAGATCTCATCCCCGACCTCGCCACGCGGCAGAAGCCCAGCCGCCTCACCGTGAAGGGCAAGCGGCTTCAGGTCGTAAGCCTCGCTCCCCGCAAGTCGAAGACGGTGAAGTATTCCGTAACGTTCCAGATGCGTGGCTACTATCCGCTGGGGCCGACGCTCCTCGAAACCGGCGACGTGTTCGGCTTGCATCGACGCCATCGCGTGATCGGCAAGCCGGTTTACGTGATGGTGTATCCGAAAGTCGTTCCCTTGCCGCAGTACGATTTCGCATCGGAACGGCCGATCGGCGAAGTACGGCTCCAGAACCGGCTATTTGAGGACCCGACCCGCACGGCGGGCGTTCGCGAATACCAACTCGGCGACCCGCTTCAGCGTGTTCACTGGAAGGTGACTGCTCGCATGGGCGTACTGCATTGCCGCGTGTACGAACCCACCAGTCTCGCAGGCGCGACGCTGCTGCTGGACTTCCACGCCGAGGGGTATCCGAAACGCAGCGAGCCGCACCGTTCCGATCTCGCCGTGACGACCGCCGCGAGCATTGCGTATGCGGTGTCCATGTTGAATCAGCAAGTCGGGCTTGCGAGCAATGGCCGCGACGCTGCTGATCGCATTCGCGAGGAATCGCTAGAGGAAGACATCGGCCACGACGACGGCTACGAGACCCGCGACGCGGCCCGAGATCGCTTCGAGTTACGCGAAGACAACGAGCGACTGCGGCCGGTGGTCGTGGAGACACGGCGCGGCTTCGATCAGTTCCAGCGGATTCGCGAGACGCTGGCACGGCTCGAACTCACGGACGGCTTCGAGTTCGCGCAACTGGCGTTGGAGATGGCCGCACGCATCCCGCGAGACGCCACCGTGATTGCGATTCTTCCGCGTGTGCCTGTACAAAGTGCCGTGGCTCTTGGCACGCTTCGCAGGCAGGGCTTCGCGGTCACGGTGATCCTGATTGGGCTCAGCGAATCGGAGAAACTGGAAGCCCACGGCCGCTTGCTGGCAGAACTGGTGCGAGATATCCGCTATGTGAACGCGGAGGAGGAACTGGCCCACCTTGGCAGCAACACGGCAAGCGCGACCACTTCCGCGAGCTACGACGTTGATGTGCCGTTAGCGTGATTGGCTCGCTACATTACTCCGTATGCCAAATCCCCGATTGCTCGCGTTCGCCCAACTCATGCGTGCCCCGAACGTGTTCACTGCGTTCGCTGACATCGCACTCGCCACCGCTGCGGGCGTCGCTGTCATGCCCGAGGTGCCCGGTTCGTTCTGGCTCTCGGCGTTCCTCCTCGCACTCACTTCAGGCAGCCTCTACCTCGCTGGAATGGTCTGGAACGACTACTTCGACCGTGCCGAAGATGCCGTCGCGCGACCGTTCCGACCGCTACCTTCCGGTCGCGTCAGAGTTCGCACGGCTGTGCTGCTTGGCGTCGCTCTCTTCGCGGCTGGACTCGGATTCGCCGTGCTTGCGGGGATGCCGGGCGATGCGGCCTGGAACCCGTCGCCGTTCGCGTATGCCATCGCGATCACGGTTGCGGTGCTGATGTACGACGGCGGCCTGAAGCTCACACCGGCTGGTCCCGTCGCAATGGCGAGTTGCCGTTTCCTGAATGTGTTGCTCGGCCTCTCGGCCATTCCCGACACCGCACTCGACCTCGAAATACGCATCCAACTCGCAGGAGTCGTCGGCGTGTACATCGTCGGCGTGACGTGGTTCGCTCGCACCGAGGAAGGACGCAGCAGCAGTCGGCATCTGCTTTCTGCGGCGAGTGTCATCGCGGTGTCACTGGTGCTGGCGCTCGTCTTGAAGGCGAAACTTCCGGCGGAGTCTGGCAGTGTCACCTTTCCGTATCTGCTCGTGCTGTTCGGCTTCTTGATCGGTCGCCCCATTGCGAGGGCCGTGTCGAATCCGGGGTCGCGTCAGGTGCAAGCTGCCGTGAAACGATGCGTCCTCGGACTTGTCGTACTCGATGCTGTGCTCGCGACGGCGTTCGTCGGTCTTCCGGGGCTTGCGATCCTTTTGTTGTTGCCCCCGGCACTCGTCATCGGAAAATGGGTCTACTCCACATAACCACTAACCGAGAACCCCATGAATACCGATCGTCGCAACTTCCTGATTACTGGAGGTGCCACCGTGGCAGGTTTAATCGCGTCCGATGTCTCTGCCCAGGAACCGGCTGATCCCGTCGCAGCCGCGAAGGAGTTCATCACCGCGCACGAAGCGAAGATGAAGCCGTTAGAGTTGATCGCCAACAAAGCATGGTGGGACGCCAACGTTCTCGGCACTGACGCGGAGTTCCAGAAGAAGGAAGACGCTCAGAACAAGATCGACGCGGCACTCTCCGAACCGAAACCATTCGCGACGCTCAAGGGCATCAAAACGGCGGCCGATGCTGGGAAGATCAAGGATCCGCTCATTGCCCGCCAAGTCGAATTACTGTACCTGATGTACCTCGAAAAGCAGGTGCAGCCCGAACTGCTCAAGAAGATCACGGCCAAGGCGAACGCGGTCGAGCAGGCATTCAACGTCTACCGTGCGAAGATCGACGGGCAAGAGTATCCGGACAGCAAGGTTCGCAGCACGCTGAAGCAATCCGTGGATTCGACGATCCGCAAGAAAGTTTGGGAGGCAAGCAAGGGCGTCGGTGTGGTGGTCGAGGCCGACCTCAAAGAACTCGTGAAACTCCGCAACGAGGCCGCGACGCAGCTCAACTTCAAGAACTTCCATCACATGATGCTCACGCTGAATGAGCAGGATGGACCGGAACTCATCAAGCTGTTCGACGAACTCGACGACCTGACGAAGAAGCCGTTCGCCGATGCGAAAGGCGACATCGACGGGCGACTCGCCAAGAAACTCGGCGTCGCCGTGGATGAACTGATGCCGTGGCACTACCACGATCCGTTCTTCCAGGAATCGCCTGCCGTTTTCGATGCGAACCTCGACACTCCATTTGCGAAAGCGGACATCCCCGCCCTGTGTTCGACGTTCTACGCCAGCATCGGGCTGCCCGTCGACCGCGTGCTGGCCAAGAGCGACCTCAAGGAAAAGAAGGGGAAAAGCCCTCACGCCTTCTGCACCGACATCGACCGCGAAGGCGACGTTCGCGTGCTGGCGAACATCGTCAACAACGAATACTGGATGGGCACGATGCTCCACGAATTGGGGCACTCGGTGTATTCGAGCCTGAACATTCCCGCGAAGTTGCCGTATCTCCTGCGGGGCGAGGCCCACATCCTCACGACCGAAGGCGTGGCGATGCAGTTCGAACGGTTCAGCAAGTCGCGAGCATGGATCGAGAAGATGGGCTTGAAAGTCGAGAACCCCGCAGCGTTCGACGAAGCCGCCTCGAAGACGCAACGGAATCAGTTGCTCATCTTCAGTCGGTGGTGTCAGGTGATGCTGCGATTCGAGAAGGCGATGTATGAAGACCCAGCACAAGACCTGAACAAAGCCTGGTGGGATCTTGTGGAGAAGTATCAGCAGGTAAAGCGTCCGAAAGATCGCAACGCACCGGATTACGCTGCGAAGATCCACATCTGTAGCGCTCCGGTGTACTACCACAATTACATGATGGGGCAGTTGTTCGCGTCGCAGGTTCACCACATGATCGCGAAGGAAGTCTTCGGTGCCCCCCCATCGAAGGTGCTGTACAACGGCGACAAGAAGGTTGGCGACTTCATGAAGAAAAGGGTCTTCGAGCCAGGCCGCACGATGACCTGGAAACAACTCACGAAATTCGCGACGGAAGAGGAACTGAACCCGAAGGCATTCGCCAAGGATTTCCAGGGTTAAATCGAAAGCATAGCCACGGATGAGCACGGATAAGACCAAAGCAGCAGATTTTTGACTTATCCGTGTTTCATCTGTGTTCATCCGTGGCTTGTCTTCCTTCCTGATTCTGGAGCGATCATGGACCGTCGCGACTTATTCGGGGTTGTCGGTGCGATCGGCGCCGCGGGTGCCGTGAGCGCCGAACGGTCAAGCCGACAAAGAAGAACTGACCCTGGCGAGCGAAGTACCTGATGAAAGGAGAAGCTCGTCATGGAACGTCGCCTGAAAGACGGCAAGATTCTTGAGACAGTGGAGAGACTCCAGAAGCGCATCACGGATCGCTTTCCAGGATCTGGGTTATCAGGGGTCGCGGCAGAGTTGACGCAGGTCACACGAGAATCGGTAGCACGCGCCGAGAGCATTCGCCGACCGAACTTCTGGATTCGCGGCGGCCTTGTGCTGGTTGGGTTGCTCGCGGTGGGTGGGTTGGTCTGGCACTTCGTCACCAGCTCCGACACGAAGACGGCGTTTCGCGACTTCATGACGTTCCTCGACGCGACCAAGGGCGTCGGCGTGTATCTCATTGCGGCTGCTGCGTTCCTTGTCACGGCAGAGATTCGGTTCAAGCGAATGAAGGCGCTACGGGCGGTTCACGAGTTGCGGTCGATGGCTCACTTGATCGACATGCACCAGTTGAACAAAGACCCTGAACGGATCGGCTCGAAAGACGCGCCGCTCATGGAGTCGGGCCGACCAATGACCTTCGAGGAAGTCGGCCGCTATCTGCACTACAGCACGGAGTTGCTGGCCATCGTGAGCAAGATTGGCCAGCTTTATGTGCAGGACTTTCCGGACACGGGAGCACAAACGGCGGTCGATAACTGCGAACGCCTGGCGACCGGCCTGACGAGCAAGATCTGGCAGAAGATCATGATTCTGGATCGACTGCGGGTGGAAGCAGAATCTTCCGTGATTACAGAGCGAGACCAGCCTGCGACCGTGTCCACTTGATGAAGGTCGGGCGGGGCCTCCGCCAATGGGAAGCGGTTCAACCGGTCAGGTCGGAAGAAGCAGCCGAGAACCGCTAACCAAAGGGCGTCGAGGGCACCCCGCCCGATCGTTGTCTTCGCCGCAAGCAGCGAAACCCTACTCCACTCCCGTGGGACGAACCACCACTCTCCGCTGCTCCAGCGGCACACGCCGCAATTCGTCACTCCAGCCAACGACAAAGCGTCCTGTCTCTCCGGGGATGCTCACCGGAACCGCTCGGTCGAGCCAGAACTCCAGCGGTCGCGCCAACTCAGATGCCTCCGGATCCACCGCTAACTCGTCAGGTCGATCGCGGAAGTCGTCCGCGATTCGGCGAAGCTCCGGCCACTGCATCCACAATCCGTAACCGCGTGGCCGTTCGGTCACGATCCACGTTCCCAACGCGATCAACAGGTGAAGGACGGTCAGCACCGCGAACAGTTTCGGCCGCCAACCGCCAAGATTTCCCACCGCTCGCCACAGACACACCATCAAGAGCGGCACTAGCGGAGCGGTGAAACGTGCAGCCTGATCGAACGGCCAATACACATACAACGCGAAGTAGAACGGCCACATCCACGCAATCGCATCGTCGCTTTCACGCAGGTGTCGAAGCCAGCCGTACACGATGAGGGCGAACCACGGGAAGTAAATGAACGTGCTGGCGTGAAGCCACGTTTCCGAGCGAGCGTACACCTTCGACATCAACGGCAACGTGACGCGGCCAACCTCAGCAACCCGCACTCGCAGTCCTTCAATCACGCGGCGACTTAGCGGACTTGTCGGCATGTCGGCGGCATCCGGGCCTGGACCGGTTTTCAGTGCCGCGACATGGCTGAAGTCTCCGGGACGGTGAACGCGAGCGCCGTCAATCGCTGCCCATAGAATCACGGCCGCGGTTGGTGGTGCGACTGCCAACACTGCGAAACCGATTGCGGATCGCCACCCGCGACGCCCTCTGATCGCTTGCCAGAGCAGGGCGGTTGCGAATCCCACCGTGACCAGCAATCCAGCCTGTCGGGTCAGTGCGAGGACGCAACTACACGGAACGAGAATCGCCCACCAACGAGGCTTGAGGGTTCCCGCGAGCGCTCGGTTGTAGCCAATGGCAACGCCGAAGAGGAGCGGGCAGAAGAGCGTTTCGCTGAGCGGTCGGCGGAACATTGCCAGCACGACCACATTCACGACCGCAAGCGCGGCGATGTACGGAGCGGCTTCCGTGGCAACTTCGAGTGCCCAGACGTAAACGACACGACCGAACACCGCGAGCAACGCGACATTCAGCAAATTCAGCAGCAGGAACGGCTCGGGTGAGAGCCAGAATAGCGGGGCAATGGCGACGGGATATGCCGGACCATACCGAACGTGTGGGTCGCCGAACCGGAGCAGGGTTCCATCTTGGGCGAGCGACCGAGCCATCGAGAAATAACCGACCGCATCGGGCGTGAGATTCGGCCACGGGCTAACAATCTGGACGGCGACCAGAACCATGATCGCCGCCCAGACCCACCATCGTCTCGCGCTAGAACTCATCCGCAAGCCTCCTTGCTCGTGAGCGCCAGAAGCTCAGATTAGCCCCAGGTCACAAGCCCCGGCTCGAACGAGTTCTGCAGGTTCGCATGCTTCGGCAGCACCCGCACCGAGAAGCCGAACTGCCCGCTCGACCGGCACGGCACGCTTCCCGAGAACAGAACCGTCGAACCATTACGCTCCGTGCTGGGCATCAGCGTCGTCGCACGCGGATCGGCAATCTCGCTCATCGCGTCGAGAACGCCATGACAGAGTTGCACCTCGACGTCATCCGGGCTGAACGTCCCAAGGTTCACGCGAACCTTCACTCGGAAGTCCGACCCGACCCGCAGCGTTTCGCCGCCCGGTGCCTCGACGCTCTCCACCTTCACCTGACTCCACGCTCCACTGAGGCGCTTTCGCCACGCCGCCAGTTCCTTCGCTGCCTTGAGTTGATCGGTGCTCAACCGCGTGGCTCGCTGGTGGCTCGGGATGTAACAACGCTCCGTGTATTCCTCGACCATGCGGTTGGTGTTGAACACCGGAACCAGCGTCATGATGCTCCGCTTCATGCGGCGAATCCACTCCCGCGGCAACCCGTCGGCCGCACGGCGATAGAACATCGGCACGAGATCCTGCTCGATCAAATCGAGCAGCGCCCGGCTTTCCACGTCGTCCTGGTATACGGTGTTGTCGCCGTACTCCTCGCCAGCTCCGATGGCCCAGCCGTTGTCGCCGTCGTAGCCCTCGCACCACCAGCCATCGAGGATCGACAGGTTCAACCCACCGTTGCAAGGCACCTTCATGCCGCTGGTGCCCGACGCTTCCAGCGGTCGGCGTGGATTGTTCAACCACACGTCCACGCCCTGCACGAGATAGCGGGCGACGTTCATGTCGTAGTCTTCGATGAACATGATGTGCCGGCGGAACTCGGGCTTGCGAGCTTGCTGCACGACACGCTGAATCAGTTCCTTGCCGCCGTTGTCCTTCGGGTGCGCCTTGCCCGCGAAGATGAACTGCACGGGCCGTTCTTTGGTGTTCAGCATCGACACCAAACGCTCGATGTTCCGGAAGATCAGGTCGCCTCGCTTGTAGGTCGCGAAGCGTCGAGCGAAGCCGATCGTCAGTGCGTCGGGGTCGAGAACTTCGTCGGCTCCGGCGACTTCGCTCGGCGGTGCGCCGCGGCGTTTCAGTTGAGCCTTCAGCCGTGATCGGGCGAACGCAACAAGGCGTTCGCGACCTCGTTCGTGGGTTCGCCACAGTTCCGCGTCGGGGATGTGCTCGGCACGCTTCCAGATGGCGAAGTCAGTTGGCCGTTCTTCCCACTGAATGCCGAGGTAGCGGTCGTAAAGCTGTGCAATCTCGGGGCTGAGCCAACTCTGCGTGTGAACGCCGTTGGTGATGCTCGTGATTGGCACTTCGCTGGCAGGCAGTTCGGGCCAGAGTTCCTTCCACATCTTCCGCGAAACGCTGCCGTGAAGTTTGCTCACGCCGTTGGAAACGTTCGCGAGGTGAAGCGCCAGCACGGTCATGCCGAACGGTTCCTGCTCGTTCGTCGGCTGCTGTCGACCGAGCAACGCGAGACGGTTGCGATCGACGCCCATCTTCGCCATGTATTCGCCGAGATACTGCTCGATCATCTGCATCGGGAAGGCATCGTTGCCTGCGGGAACCGGCGTGTGCGTCGTGAAGCAAGTGCCCGCTTTCACGGCTTCCAGTGCCGAGTCGAAGTCGAGTTTCTGTTCCTCGATCAACATGCGGATGCGTTCCAATCCGGTGAACGCCGCGTGCCCCTCGTTCATGTGGCAAACGGTGGGAACCTTCCCGAGCGCCTTCAATGCTCGGATGCCGCCGATGCCGAGGATAATCTCTTGCTGAATGCGGGTGTGCTGATCGCCGCCGTAAAGCTGGGCCGTGATGCCGCGATCTTCGACGCGGTTCTGCGGAATGTTCGCATCGAGGAAATACAGCGGAATGCGGCCGACGTTGATGTGCCAAATCTTCAATTGCACTTCGCGGCCCGGCAACATCACCGACACAAGGAGCGGCTTGCCGTTCGCGTCCTTTTCCTCGATGAGCGGAAGCGTGAAGAAATCGTTCTCCGGGTATCGTTCTTGCTGCCAGCCCTCGGCGTTCAAATACTGGCGGAAGTACCCTTCGCGGTACATGAGGCTGATGCCAACCAGAGGCAAGCCGAGATCGCTTGCACTCTTCAAATGGTCGCCAGCCAGAACGCCCAGACCGCCGGAGTAAACGGGCACGCTCTCGTGAATGCCGAACTCAGCGGAGAAGTACGCGATGCGAACATCGCCTTCGCTGCCAAACGCCGACGAAAACCAGGTCGGAGCTTTCAGGTAATGGTCGAGCGCGCTCACGACGCGGTCCATGTGAGCGAGGAAGCCATCGTCGCCTGCAAGCTCCTCGAATCGCGCCTGTCCGGTTGCTCCGAGGAGCCGGATCGGGCTGTGATCGAGCGCCTCGAACAGATCCGGGTTGATGCGACGGAACAGCGCGACCGCGTCGGCGTTCCAACACCACCAAAGGTTGTACGCGAGCGAATGGAGGGGACGGAGGCGTTCTGGGAGCTTCGGGAGAACGGTGAACGTGCGAATCGAACGACCGGGCATGCAACACCCTCTACAAAGTCTGTTGAGTGAATGAGAACTTGGCAGGCCCCGTTCTCATTCAGGTGGGCCGAATGGCTGGGAGGGGAGGGGCGATCCATCGCCCTACAGCCGAGTTAAGATAGGGGGGTTGTGTGTGAATTCAACGAGTCTGGTCAGATGGGTTTTCGTCGGGTGTCGCAATTTTGGTGCCTTCAGGCGGGCAGCCTGCTTCCAGGTAGGCTTGCAGGATCATCTGCGCCGCGACCCGATCTCGTTTCTCTTTGCGTTTCTTGTGAGAGAGTTTCGCGCCGAGGAGTGCCCCTTCCGCGAACCACGTCGAGTAGCGTTCATCCCAGTAAACGACAGGCAATCCCGTGATTTCCGCGAGCCACGTTCCGAAGGTGCGAGCCGCACGCGATGAGTCGCTTTCCTGGCCGTTGGCGTGCAACGGCAACCCCACGACCAGCACTGCGGCACGATAATCGGCAGCGATTTTCGCGAAGTATGGCCCATCGAGCAGATCGGAACGCCGTGTGTATGTTTCCAGCGGCGACGCGATGATGCGGTCGGGGTCGGAGACCGCCAGCCCGACCCGCACGGCACCGTAATCGACTCCGAGCAGCACGCCCCTCCTTGGGAAAGACCCCTCCCCAACCCCTCCCCCAAGGGGAGAGGGGCTAAATCCGGCTCCCCCTTCCTTCCTAGGGAAGGGGGTTGGGGGGTTAGGTTCTTCACTCACAAGAATCGCTCCAGGCCACCGGCTTTCATCTTGTTGATGATTTCCTTCACGTCCGCTTCGCCCTTACGGGTGGTCACGAGCGTCGCGTTTCCGTACTGCACGATCACCAGATTCTCGACGCCCAGCGTGCCGATCAGATGCTCGGGATCGGAAACGATCACGCAGTTCTTGGTGCTCACGCCGCAGTGCAAACCCTGCACGGTGTTGCCGTCGGCGTCTTGCGGGTTGTGTCGGTCGAGTGCGAGCCACGAACCGACGTCGTCCCACTTGTACGGGGCGTGCATCACGAGAACCTTGCCTTCCTTCGCGGCGTCCTGCATCACGGCAAAGTCGATGCTGATTTTCTCGGCGTTGGCGTACTCCGTGCGAAAGACGTCGGCATTGCCCCATGCAGCCACGATCTTCTGAAGGGTCGCGACCAGCGCCGGCTTTCGCTTTTCGAGTTGCCCCAACACCGCCGACGGCTTCCACACAAAGATGCCGCTGTTCCAGAAGTAATCGCCCGACGCGAGGAACTGCTCCGCTCTTGCCAGCACGGGCTTCTCCTCGAAGCCCAATGCCTTCGAGATCGGAACGCCCTGTCGAGTGCCGGCACGTTCGCCGCGGTGAATGTAGCCGTAACCGGTCGAGGGGAACGTCGGGTTGATGCCGAACGTCAGCAGGCAATCGGGGAAGTCGTTTGCGAACTGTTCCGCGGCGTGGGCGGCACGGCGAAACTCCTGTTCCGGCTCGATGAGGTGGTCGGCGGGCATCACCATGATCGTGGCGTCTGCGTCGGCTTTCGCGATGAGAGCAGCTCCAAGTCCGACGCACGGTGCCGTGTCGCGGCCCATCGGTTCGCCGACAATCTGCTCGGCGGGCACCATTCCCTTGAGTTGCTCGACCGCTTCGGCTCGGTGCTGTTCGCTGGTGAGAACCCACGTTCGCTCGGACGGCACCTGAGCTGCGATGCGGTCAACCGTTGACTGGAGGAGCGTGCGGTCTCCGCTGAACGTGAGAAACTGCTTGGGCCGCACCGCACGACTGCGGGGCCAGAATCGCGTTCCGCCACCGCCGGCCATAATCATCGCGTGCAACATGGGAGAGACTCGCTCGCTACTTCAAGTATGTCGGTCCGCCGATGGCGAACTTTGGGGGTATTTGGCGTTTTAGCTCCTCTGGGTCAAGAGCGAATAGCGGCGAGATTTCAACTGGCTGTTCCTGCGTCGGCACCCCTGCTGCTTCCAACCACCGGGAAAACAAGGCGATCTGATCGGCTCGCACCGTTTCGGGGGAATCGGCCCCGGTGGCGTTTTTCAACGGCGAGAACTCCTCGGCACGCGATGTTTCGACCGCCAACCAGCGTTCGGCCAATGGCAGCGCATCGAAAATGAACCGCTCGAACTTCAGGGCGTTCGGCTCGGTTCCGGGCTTCACGACAGCTTGCGTTTCGGGGTCGAAGTGCGTGACTGCTTTCCGGGCGATGTGAAAAGCCAGCCCGCCGCTGGATGTGATGCGTGTCAGGAAATCGACGGCGAATAAGTGAATCGCCGGATTGCCCGCTCGGAATCGCAACTCGCCGTTCGCTTCGCGTGCGGTCGCCAACTCCTGAGGCAAGTCGCTGTATTCGATCATGCCGCACTTGCCGTCGAGCAGCGCGAACACGCCGACCTTCTCCTCGGGTTTGGTCTTGAACACGACCTTGGAACTCGCTTCCGATCGGGTCGCGATGTGCTTTCCGACGAAGCCGGCATCGCACATCTTCAACAGCGGGTTATCGACCTGGAAGTAGTAAACGTGCTTCACGCCGCGTTTCTGGAGTTCCGTAAGAACACCGCGTTCCGCGAGTGCCGTAATCGTGCCGCCGTGGCCATTGGGGCTGAGAGCGAGGTTGCCTGGCTCTTCGAGAAGTAAGCGACCCGTGCGAGCACACACTGCGGGCATCGTGCCTTGCTGGAAGAAGATCACGTCCGCTTCGTTCAGGCCGAAGAAGTTGTTCGCGAGGAAGTATTCGCGGGTTTCGGCGTCGGTTGCCGGGCTTGTCATCACGAGGAAGGGAATCGGTTTCCCGTAACGCCGCGAGAGAGCAAGTAGCTTCTCGGCGTGAATCTGAAACAGCGACGCTCCGGACACTGGCCCAACGGGATACATGCCTTTCGGCTTCTCGAACCCGAGGCGACTTCCCTGTCCACCAGCGACGATCAGAGCCGCAACTTCACCGCGTCGCAATGCATCTTCGCCGAGTTGCGTCTCGTGTGGCGTGACCACTGCCGGAGTAACCGGAAGCGGCTCGATCTGCTGCGACTTCGCGGGTTGCGTGACTTGCTTCGCCTTCGCGATGAGTTGATCGAGTTCCGCGAAGTTGATGGCAGAGAGCTGTGCGACGAGGTTCGCTCGCTGCGAAGATGCGAGCTTATCCCAACCGGCGAGAACGTGTGCTTGGTTGTGTGCCCAGAGACGAGAAAGGACGTCCGCCGGAAGGTTGGTCATGGAGGTACTCATTGCTCAGAACTGAAAACTCAGCCCGTCGTATGCGGGAGCGACATTCGCGGGCAGAGTCTTCACCAGCAAATCGTAGTCCATTGTGTGCGACATATGGGTCAAATATGCCTGTTTGGGTTTCACTCGCCTGATGGCTTCGAGCGCTTGCTCAACGCAGAAGTGCGACGGGTGCGGCTTCTCGGGGCGCAAAGCATCAACAACGAACACCTTCAGCCCTTCGAGCAGTGGCCAGCTCGTGTCAGGGATTGCACTGACATCGGTGCAGTAAGCGACGTCGCCGATGCGGAAGCCGAGGCAGTTGAATCGACCGTGAATCAGCGGAATCGGCGTGATGCGTTCGCCGAGCGCCTCGAATGGGTTGGTGCCGATACGTCGGAATTCGAGACGGGGCAGGGCGCCGGCGGGCAGGTCTTCCGTGGCGGGATCAAACACATACGCGAAGGCTTGCCGGATGATTTCTTCGACCTCATCGGTGCAATAAATCGGCAGCGACGTCTTCAACGCGATTGGGAAGAGTCGGAGGTCGTCGAGGCCGAACAGGTGATCGACGTGGTAGTGCGTGTACGCCACCGCGTGAATCAGCTTCGCGTTCTCGCGAAGGAGTTGGAGCCGCATTTCCGGCGTGGTGTCGATCAGCAGATTGCCTTGCGGAGTGCCGATCAGCACGGAACAGCGGTAGCGATTGTTTCGGGGGTTGGTTGATTTGCAGACGTTGCAATCGCACCCGATCATCGGCACCCCGACCGAGGTGCCGGTGCCGAGAAAAGTGAAAGTTCGAGTTCCAGTGTATGTGTCGCTCACTCGGCTATTTCACACACCGGGTTATCGACTGACAAGGGCAACTGTGTGGCGAGCCACGGGGTTGGCTGTGCCATCGGTTTCCGGAGTCAACGTTTGTGGAGAGTCAAGCGTGATGTGTGTTGCAATTTGATTCCGGGCGACTTCCCCACCCCACGTCCGGAAACAACCATTTCAGACCCGGAATCACCATTTCAGACCCGGAACCATCCACTCTCGTCCGGAAGAAACTCTATCAGAATGACGCTGTTCGCCGCATCACATGACAACCAAATACCTTGCGATTCTGCTCGGCAATTCATGCGGCACAGAACCTCCGAACACACTCCGGAATCGGGTACCACCCCCCACGGGGTTTATCCCGTGGGGGGTGGTACCTTCGAGACAAGACCACGGGGATAAACCCGTGGCTCGCCAAGAGACATCAATACTCCTCCATCGGCGGCTTCTCATCCATGTGAACCTGCGTGTAACCGCCAGTCATTGCGAAGTACACGATCAGCAAGAGGAACCCGAGAGCCAATACAGCCGGAACTGCAGCGGTGTAGAGTAGGGCGTTCTTTGCACCATACATTCGCGCTTCACCGAGCTTCGGCTTGTCCTTCTCGTAGTTCGGCAGCCCTTCCTTCAACCACCACTCATGGAGCTTCGTCAGGTTCTCCTTGAGTTTCGGTTCCGGGTTGGTCTGGCTGTTCAGCATCGCGAGGTCGCTATCGAGAGTCGTCTTGGCGTCGGGCTTACGCTTGCCGTCGGCGTCGAAGCCCCCAGAGTAATCGTCGAATACCTTCAGCTTTGCGTTGTCGAGGCCCGCGACCGGCGGAACCTGATTCGGCAGCACGCCCGACACGAGCGGGAAGCCGGTCTTCTCAAGTTCGCCCTTATCGGTGCGGGCAACGTATCGCTCGTAAGTCTGCTTCCCTTCCTCCGTTTGCTGGAGCTTCTCCACCGCGAAATAGTCCTGCTTGTAGCCGATGCCAGGACCACCGAGGATGCCGGCCCCGATCATGCCGACGCCACCGCTCAACCCGAGTGCCAACGCCCCGCCCTTGGGGAACCGTTCGGAGATCACGCCGAGCAGCGTCGGCCAGTAGAACGTCTTGCCGATGCCGTAAACCGTCACTGCGGCGATCCACGGCCAGATCGAATTCGTGAAGTCCTGACCAAGCAAGTAAAGCCCCAGCGTTCCAAGGCACGCACTGCCGAAGAGCAACCCGATTGGGTTGATCTTGTGAACGATCGGCCCCGCGAAGAATCGCAGAGTGAACATCAACACGTTGGTCCAGATGAACGCCAACTGTGCGTTCGTGCCGCTCTTGAGAACCTGCTTCGTGATGTTCGTGATCCAGCTATCGGTGCCGAGTTCGACGTAACCGACGAGAGCATGCAGGATATACAGGAACGCCAGCACCCAGTGACCCGGTGCGAAGTTCGTCACGATGCCGAATGCGAGCCAGACGCCCGCAGCCGCGATCCAACCGATCCACGCCGGAAGCCCGAACACGCTTGGCAGCAAGTTCGCGAGCGCCAGCCCGATGAGAGCAGCGCCGAGCGTGAAGCCCATCATGCCGACTTCCTTCATCATGCCCGTGAGTGGCACGCCCGCCGACTTCGCTTCCGACTCCGGGAACTTGCGACCGAACATCAAACCGCCGTAAGCCAGCACGGGGATCAAGAACACGCCCAACTTGTATTCCCAACGGATCGGGGTGCCGAGTTGTTCAAAGCTGAGGGTAATCATCACGCCGAAGATCAGCCCGAGAGGCCAACCAGCGTGAAGGATGTTCAACCAGTGGGTTTTTTGTCGCGGGAACAGGGTCGCGGTCAGGGGATTGATGACCGCCTCGCACGTGCCGTTACCCAGCGCGAAGAGCCACATCCCGGCGTTCAAACACCAGAACGCCCCTTCCTTCCCATACATCCCATACACCGGAGTCGCTGCAAACGTGACCACAGCCGACGATGCGTGAAGCAGGAAGGCGACAGTCATCAGCTTGCCGTAACCGAAGCGATCGGCGAAGAAGCTGAAGAAGATGATCGCGAGACCGAAGCCGACGAGGCCGCCACCGGTGATGGTTCCGAGTTCGGCCTGAGTGAACCCGAACTGGTTACCCCAGTCTTCCAGGATAACCCCACGGACCGAGAACCCGATTCCGGCAGCAATCAGGGTGCAGAAACTGGCCCAGAACAGAACTTTTTCGTTCTTTCCGGGTGAAGTTGTCGCAGGAGAGGCAGCGGTGCTCACTCTGTGGCTCCGTTGTGAGTCGTTGGGTTCACGCGAGTCGTGTCGGGCGAGTTTAGCAACCACCCCCACCACCTTCCACCAAAATCAAATTGGCAACCACTTTAAGCTGTTGCGCCAACCGAGCACTCTTCGGGTTGTGCGGATTACAACACTGCGACCATTTCACCTGTCGTCATGAAGTAGAAAAAACCTCCAGCCCCGCGTGCCGCCTGCCGATCTGAAGAATGTGAGCAGGATGCGTCCAGAGGGCGGAAGCGTGACCCGAGAGCTAAACATCCTCGCGCTAATCAAAGGCGAAGAACGCTACATCTTCGTCTACGATGACGAGAGTCGCGACGCCCTCATCAACGACATTCGCGACAAAGCGGCCAGCCCCGCCGTTCCGATTAACTGGTTCGACGCGGCTGTGCTGACCGAACGCATCCGCAACCAACTCGCAAGCCCCCAGGAAGAGTTCTGAAACCACTGAGACTCTCAACTTGACGCTCGAACAGGGATTGGCCGAGTTCCTGACTCACCTCGGCCTCGAAAAGAACGCGTCGGAGAAAACGGTGAAGTCCTACCGCGAGGACTTGACCCAGGCTCTCACGTTCACCCGCGAACGGACCTCGAAAGCGCACGTCAGTCCCGACGACTGGAATACGCGGCTTCTGCGGGCGTTCGTGTCCTGGCTTCACGAGCAGGGGTACGCCAAATCGACCATCGCAAGGCGGCTCGCAGCGGTGCGGTCGTTCGGAAAGTTCCTCTGTCGGCAGGGTGTGCTGAAGGAGAATCCCGCGAAGAGTCTGCGGGCTCCGAGGCAGGATAAGAAGCTGCCGCACTTTCTGACGCTCGACGCCGTGCAGAAGCTCCTAACAGCGCCACGCGATACCGATTGGGCAGGACGACGCGACCGTGCGATGCTCGAAACGCTTTACTCGGCGGGCGTTCGCGTCAGCGAGTTGGTTGGCCTCGATTTGCTCGACTCGGATCTCTCCGATGGCATCGTGACGGTTCGCGGTAAAGGCAAGAAGGAACGGCTCGCGTTGCTCGGTCCGCAGGCGGTGGCGGCGATCAATACCTGGCTTCCGGATCGGGCGACACTGTTGGCGAAAGCCCACAAAGAATCGACGGCGGTGTTCCTGAACAAGAATGGCACACGGCTAAACGTTCGCAGTGTCGGGCGGCTTCTCGCGAAGCATCTGAAGACAGCTGGCCTCGATCCGCGAACCAGTCCGCACACGCTCAGACACAGCTTCGCGACTCATTTGCTCGATGCGGGTGCCGACATTCGCGGGGTGCAGGAACTGCTTGGGCACAAGAGTCTCAGCACCACGCAGGTCTACACTCACGTGACGACCCGCAGACTTCAAGACAGTTATAAGAAAGCTCACCCGCGTTCGTGACCATCGCCAGAGTTCTCGCACCACGAGTCGGCATCAGAGGGCATTTCATGCGCGTACCTACGTTCCGCCCGGCCACGCTGCTTATTCCGCTGGTTACCGCAGCAGCACTCGCGTTTCCCTCCGCGGCGCTGGCAGCCGAGCCGGTCAACTGGCGAACTGACTACAACGCCGCTCGCAAGGAAGCCATCGAGAAGGGGCTTTCGCTTTGCGTGGTGATCGGCACCGATAACTGCTTCTATTGCCGGAAGCTGGAAGGCGGGCCACTCAAGGACGCCGCCGTCGCCACGCAACTGGCGAACAACTTCATCCCTTTGAAGCTCGACGCCAACAAAGACCCAAACATCGCGAAGGCTCTCAAGGTGCAACTGTATCCGACGATAGTGCTCGCCGGAGCCGATGGGAAGATTCACGCCTTCATCGAGGGCTATCTCGAAGCCGATCGACTCAACGAAGCGATGAAGCGGACCATTAGCACTTCCACGACGCCCGACTGGATCGCTCGCGACTTCGAGCAGGCCACGAAGGCTCTCGCTGCGAGTGAGTATCCGCGTGCCGTGTCGCTGTTGAAAGGAATCATTCGCGAGGCAGCCGACAAGCCGGTTGGCGTGAAGGCCAAGCAGGTTCTCGCTGAAGTCGAACAGCTTGCGGCGGGCCGACTGGCGAAGGCGAAGGAACTCGAACAGGCCGGGCTGACGCAGGAATCGCTCGACACGCTTGCGGAAGCGGTGAAGACCTACGCGGGCACGCAAGCCGCAGCCGACGCCGCCACGCTCATGACCGGCCTGGCTGCGAACCCCGAGACGCGCGAGAAACTGCGAAGCCGTGCCGCCCGCGATCTGCTTGCTTCCGCTCGCCAGGAGTTCCGCACGAGCAAGTTCTACGACTGCCTCCAGAAGTGCGAACAGCTTGGGGCAGCGTATGCGGACCTGTCGGAATCGAAGGAAGCGAACGCCATCGCGGCCGAGATCAAGAACAATCCAGAACGCCTCGCCACAGCTTGCGATCAGATGAACGAGCGAACTGCCGCAATGTACATGACGCTCGCCGAGGCGTGGTCGAAGAAGGGGCAACTCGTCGAGGCGGTTGCGTGCTACGAGAAGGTCGCGAAGCTCTGCCCGAACACTCGTCAGGGAGATGTCGCCATCGCACAGATGACAAAGCTGCGAGCGAACGGCAACGCGACGCCAGCGAGCTTGCAGAAGCCGTGATTCTTGATGCGAGAGAACTACAATCACCCCGGTCGCTCAGTCCACCGGGGTTTTTCATGCGCCTTACCGCAGATGCCGTTCTTGCTGCAATCACACATCCCGAACCTGCCGTTCGCGAACTCGCCGTGAACTACTTCACGAGTGCGTTCAGCGTCGATCCGCGAGTGATGCCCGCCTTCATTCAGAGCATCGAACGCTACGGCTGGGAGTATCACGAAGATCAGTTACGGTCGCTCAGCAACGTGATTCAAACCGAAGCAACCGTTCGCTGGCTTCTCGATCAATTCACCTTCAGCGCCGGTGACGACGCTCGCCAAGACGACATCGCGTGTGTTCTCGTTCATGCCCCGGCTGTGGTGCTGAAGAAGTTCGAGGCCGAGATCGCGGCTTCTTCTGTGCTGCCTGACGATCTCAAAACAGCGATTCAAGATTCGATCGTGTTGTTGGCCTTACCGCCCGAAGAACTCTGGCGACAGTTGGAAGACGAATGCGGGCCAGTGGAAATCAGCGAGGTCGCATCTCCGGAAGTTGCTGAAGAAGTTCAGGAGCAAGACGAACCCGATGACGAAGAGTTCGACGACGAAGAGTTCGACGACGAAGATTTCGACGACGAAGATTTCGATGGCCTGGATGAGATCGAACGGAGCGTTATTGGATCCGATCACGACCACTTGAAGGGGCTTGCGGCGGCGCTCGGGGCGTATCCGGAGTTCGCGGTGGAACGTGTTCGCACCGTTCTCCGAAAAGCGATCAGCCAATCGCCGCAATCGTGGCGACTTCCCGAATACGCAGCTCGGATTGCACGTCACGCTCGCTTAACGACGATGGTTCCGGAGTTGGTCGAAGCGTTGAGTTGCGACAAGGACTTTCTGAGCGAGGAGGCTCAAGACGCACTCGCGGCTCTTGGTTCCGATACCGCGATCGAGTTGATTCAAGCGAAGTGGTCCGCGACCAAGATCGACTTTCACCTGGCGACGATGGGCATCTTCGAGGCGACGCACACGGATCGCAGCGTTGAGGTGGCGTTGTCGCTCGCTGCGTCTGCCGATGACGAGTTTACGCGGAATTGTCTGTTCGATGCCGCACTGCGAAACTTCGATTCGCGAGCCCTCGATGCAGCACGCCAACTCCCGAACGACCACAGCGAACAATCGCAACAACTCATCACGGTGATGGCTGCTGTGAAGGAATTGCTGGAGATGTGAGTTGGATTTCGTCTTTGCCGCTTGCGGCATAGCGCCGTGTCGCTACGCCGCAAGCGGCAAAGACCACAATCAGTACACTGAGTTCGGATCAACCTTGCCAGCCGGTCCGCCCGCGGTGCCGCCGCCGTAGCGGGCGTGCCAGCCTTCCGTCGTCCGCATGCCGTGCAGGTCTTCCATCGTCAGGCCGTACTTCGCGAACCAGGGCGTCCCCGCCTTCACGATCGCATCGGTTTCCTTCACACGGCGAACGCACTCGGTCTCGGCGAACTTCTGCCGCTCGGCCGGAGTCGCGTAGGTGAAGAACTCCTTCCAGAAGGCGCGACCGCCGAGGATGCCGCTCGCTCCGGCCTTCATCGCCATCTCGACCTGCTTCTTGTACTTGTCGTAATCCACTCCAGCCGACAGCAACACCCACGGCTTCGGGCAAGCGTCGTTCAACCTCTTCAGGTTGTCCATCTGCTGTGCGTCGGTTTCGACGCCGGGCGTGCCGGGAAACTCGGACTTGTAGATATCGCAGTACTGGCTGAGGTACTTCGCCGTGTCGATCACGGTCTTGGCCTTGCGAGCCGCGACCACGTCCTTCGCCTCGACCGTGCCGTTGATCTTCATTGGGAAGTGCAACGGTTCGAGCAGGAACAGAATGTCGTGCTGGATGCACTCGTTGTAGATCTGCAGGGTGAACTGGAAGTTGCGTTCGGCCGAGTCGTACTCATCAGGCTCGAACATGGCGAGGAGCTTGACCGCGTCTGCCCCGCAGCGTTTGATCTTGGCGACGCTCCAACCTGGCTCGACTTCACCGATTGATCCGCCAGCCGCGTTCTTGGGGGAGCCGGACTTCTCAACGCGAATCAGCGTGCCCGTGCTCGACGGAACCGCGTGAGCGGCGATCGTGCTGGCGTAGCCGTAGTAGCCATCGACGAGCAGACCGGAGCAGTGCGGCGACAGCGCCCGACTCAGCATCACCTTCGCGTCGGTGATCTCGGCGTAGGTCGGCTCCTTCTTGGTTGCTTCCTTCATCATCGAGATCATGGAGCTGTTCTGGTCGGTGGCGACCATCGTCAGCGTGCCATTTGGATTGCTGATGCGTTGGAGCCCGCGGAGTTTGCCGGGTGTGAGGCCCAGACCATACAGGCGCGTGATTGACGTGGACATCGAACGTATCCCCATTACGTGGAACGAGAGGGAGGGTATCTTACTGGCGAGAATTCGGACGGACAGATGATGAATTCAACCGAAGATGTGCTGAGTGGCACGCGACATGCATAACTATTTAGCGGCGGGATGGAAGTTGTGAGTTGATTGGGCGACAACTCACGACAGACATCCCGCCATTTTCGTTTTTATTGGCCGAACTATGCCCGAAAACCCTTGGAAATGCAGTCTTCACCACTTCTCACCACTCTCTCAGCAAACCTTCATCTCTCGAAATGAGCAGCCCAGTTCCCAACACTTAGAAGGCGAGTTCTCAACTGCTCACTCTTTCGGTGCCGAATCGGGTGTTTTGACCTCTCGCGGTGGCGGTGCCAGCTCCGGCAACCCGGTTGGCTGCGTCGTGGACGGCGAACAGAAGACTCCCATCGTCCTGGTGACCCGACCCGCACTCCACTCCTCGTACTGCTTCTTAAACCAAGGCACAGAGATAAACGCACAGATTGAGCAAAGCCCCAAGACAACAAAGGACGCGGCGTTCCACACGGCCCTCGACCAATGCACTGCCGCACAACTCCGTGTCACGACGGAGCCGTCAGGCCGACGGTAGACCCGCACGCACAACTTGCCTTCCTTCTGGCGAATCAAATCTTCCGCTTCTTCCTTTGACATCTCGGACAGCAGATACACGTGCTGCTTGCACTGGCCGCAGTGGCGAACGCGGTCGTTGCCACGCATGGAGTCCCACGGCACAGTGCAGGGGATGGGAACTTCGATCATGTCCAGGGAGAACCGGATGTCGGACATGGATTGCTCCTTGTGATACTTCGACTCTACCCCGAACGTTCGATTCACGCCAGATTCCGCTGGACGTCAGACCGAAAATCCCTGAGTTTAACTGAAGCAATCCCCACGAGAATCTCCATGCCCAACACTGTGTACCGTCGTGTTTTCGTGTGCGTAGCGGCGGTGGGCTTCTTCGTTCTTGCGGGCATTTCGGAATCCAGTGCCGGGCAAGCCAAGAAGGACAAGGTCAAGCCAGCTCTTGAGGTTCCAAAAGAACCGCCCATTGATGGCCTCAAGGATGGCAAGTTCGTTAAGCCCGAAGCCAGCGCCGCGCCGACTTCCTACTTCTACGCGGTCAGCAGCAACAAAGACGAGTTCATCGGCCAAGGCGAGAAGATCGCGTATAGCGGCGACCAGTTGCGGGTGATGGAAGTCAAGGGTGGCACCAAGGTTCGTCTCGGTCTCGGCAAAAAAAGCGACTGGGAGTTGATCGTCGCCCCTCCGGTGGGCGGAACACTCAAGGTGGGGGAATACCTCGACGCCAAACGTTACCCCGAAAACGGTAAGGCCCCCGGACTTGAATTCAAAGGCATGAACCGAGACTCGGCCAAAATCGCCGGGAAGTTCGTCGTGTGGGAACTGGAGGTGGTGAAGGGCGTGGTTACGAAGTTGGCTGTCGATTTCATCCAACAGTCCGAAGAAACGGGGCCGCCACTCTACGGCGTCGTCCGGTACAACTCGTCTTTCAAGTGACGCCGCTCGCCAAAGTTCCAATACACGCTGTTGTGTAAGGTGCGGCGACTCTGTAAAATCAGTGTCGCTCGGTTCGAGAGCCTAGTGGTTCATTGCAGCTCGATTGTAGTAGGTCAGGCTTTCGAGTCTGACTCTTCGGGCCGTCGGAGTCAGGCTCGAAAGCCTGACCTACTTTTCAGTCGCAATGGACCACTCGCCTGCCTGCTTCCATCCCGCCAGTTCGCAACTCAAGCGTAAGGGTTCGGTCATGCTCAGCATCTTTGGGAAGCCGCACACCCGCGGCGGTTTCTGCGATGGGGTCAGCCGTCGTGACTTCCTCACCGCTGGCGGCACCCTCTTCGGCGGTTGCCTGGGTCTACCCAATCTGCTCGCGGCCGAGGCCAAGTCTGGCATCAAGAGTTCACACAAGGCGGTCATTAACATCTACCTGCCAGGCGGCCCGCCCCACCAGGATATGTGGGATCTGAAGCCGGACGCACCGGTTGAGGTTCGCGGCGAGTTCAAGCCAATCCAGACGAACGTGACCGGCATCCAGATTTGCGAACTGTTCCCACGCATCGCGAAGATGATGGACAAGTTCGCGATCATCCGTTCGCTCGTCGGCAGCGCCGGCGACCACGACGCCTTCCAGTGCATGACCGGTCGGCCACGAACGCCCGCGAACCTTGGCTTCGTGCCGTCGCTGGGTGCGTGGGTGTCGAAGACGCAGGGTTCCGCGGACCCGGCAGTTCCGGCGCACGTCACGCTGATGTATCCGTGTGGCGAACAACGCTGGGGCTACACCGGCGACGGCGGCTTCCTCGGCGTTGGGCACGCACCATTCCGGATGGTCGGCAGCCGCGACAAGGGCATGAAGTCGGACAACCTCACGCTTCAGGGCGTGACGCTCGACCGCCTCAACGACCGCGTTGGGCTGATGAAGAGCTTCGACGACATCGACCGCAAGATCGACAAGACCGGCCTCATGGACGGCATGGACACCTTCAACCGGCAGGCCCTCGACATCCTCACGTCCTCCAAACTGAAGGACGCGATTGATCTCACGAAGGAGAAGCCAGAAGTCCTTGAGCGCTACGGTGTCGATGACCCTGCGTTCGAGCGAGACGGTGCCCCGCGAATGGTGCGGAACTTCTGCGTGGCTCGTCGGCTCGTGGAAGCTGGCGCTCGCGTGGTGACGATGAACTTCACACGCTGGGACTGGCACGGACCAGACGGCAAGAACTTCGTGCAGGCCCGCAAAGACTTCCCGTTGCTGGACGTGGCGATCACGACATTGATTCAGGACATCCACGATCGCGGCATGGACAAGGACGTGTCGGTGATCGTGTGGGGTGAGTTTGGCCGGACGCCGAAGATCAACAACATGGCGAGCCGCGATCACTGGCCGCAGTTGAGTTGTGCGTTGATGGCGGGTGGCGGCATGAAGATGGGTCAGGTGATTGGCGAGTCGAACCGGCTGGCGGAGCGAGCGACGAAGCGACCAATCACGCACCAGGAAATCTTCGCGACGCTGTACCGCAACCTGGGCATCGACCTGAACCCGATCCGCGAGTTCGACGCGAACGGTCGTCCGCAGTATCCTGTGGAACCCGACACGCAACCGATCCGCGAACTGGTGTGAGAGCGGAGGCTCCCGATGTCCGAAGAGCGGTTGTTCCTCAAGGCGATAAAGAACAAGCCCGACGACCGCACGGCCAGGCTGGTCTACGCCGATTGGCTCCAAGAACGCGACGACGAACGCGGCGAACTCATCCGCATTGAGGAAGAGCTTCCAACTCTTCCGATCCACTCAGACCGATACTGGGAACTGAAGCCGCGTCGCCGGACACTTCTCAAGGCCGCCGAAAAGCCTTGGCTCATGCAGATGGGCTACGGCAGCACCGACTACCAACCGGTGTTTGCCGACGTCCCGACCGGGTGGAAGGAGCGCTGGCGACTCCTCCGCGAGTTCGTCGAACGCTGGTATCGAATACCAATGCAGGATGTCGGTGGGCCACTGAAGCTCTTTCCAAAGGCCGCACGCAAACGTGCGCCGTGGGTCGGTGAAGCGGAATGCCAATCGGTCGATGACGCACTGAGCCATCGGAAGGTAAGAGCCGGCCTGCCCCCATCGTTGCGTGAGTGGATGTTGTTCATTCGAGAACTGCAACTCGGCCTGAACGAGTTTGGTCGCGGCACCGGAGACGATCACAACTTTACTGAGTCGCCAAAGCAGATCGATTTCTTTCAACAACAGGGCTACCGGGAGTGCTTCTTGGTGCGGAATGAGGATCGGAAGGAACCCGATCCACAGGTGTGGCAGTCATCCTACGGCGATGAGCCCGAGTGCGTTTCGCCTCATGTGACGACGCTCGCGCTGCACTATCTTCTGACGCAGTATGAGCCCCAGTTCGGAGAGCCACCTGCCGAGCAGCGGATGACACAGAAGTTCGCCCGCCGGTTGGCGAAGTATTTCCCCGTGCGATCGAACTTCGACGAGACGCAGATTTACGAGCGATCGAACGTGATAGCGTTGTGGATTCCGAAATCGCCGTTCACGGGGAATGATCCCTGCATCCATGTGAAGGCGCGATCAGAGGCGGACAGGGCCGAGGTGCACACCGCGTTGTGGGAGTAGGAGTGGAACGCGGACCAGTTTCACGGGGAAACTCGGCCTTGCCAGTCTGATGGGTCGCGGCTGGTGTGGAACACCGCGACCACCTCGATTTGGTTTGGGTGAGCCCGATAGAACACGCAGAACGGGAACCGCCGGACGACCGCTTTGCGGACGTCTCCAAGAACAACGCCGTGCATCTTTGGGCTCAAGGCGATCGCGTCGAACACAATCTGAATCTCGTTGGCAAACACCACGCCAAGCCCCGCACGTCGGGCCTCATACCAATCGAACGCTTCGTCGAATTCGGCTTCCGCCTCCGCACGAAGGACGATTGGAGGGCTCACCGTTTGGCCCTCGCAAGCGCACGAGCCTTGATCTCTTCCCACGCAACAACTGCTTCGGGGTGCGCGATGCTGTCAGCGAGGCGGCGTTCCAATTCCGTTTGCTGCGCTGGGGTAAGAGGAGTTGTTTCGACCTGCTGAACGACGCTGTCCCAAATCGCCTCTGCAACGGCGAGGCGATCTTCGGGTGGGAGTTGATCCAGGCCGAGTTCTTGGAGGGTTGGGACCATGAAAAAGCCTCTCGAAGTGGAGCAAGGCGAACAAATGAATCCTACCACACACGCCTGCTCATTTCTTACCGTCAGCGTGGCGCACGACTGCAGTTTCATGTCGTCCGGAGAACCAAATATCTCGGATGCGGAATGTCCCTCGACACGAACGACGGCTTCGGCGCACTCCATCAACCGCGGCCCAAGAACGGGATGGTTCAGGTACGCCTTGGCCTCCGCGACACTCTTGATCGCGTACCGCTTGGTTGTGGGGCTGAAACCGAGCCCGTCGTACTGCGGGAAGACGTACCACATCCAGTGTGACCGCTTCCGACCGCTCCGGATTTCCGAGAGTGCTTGCTCGTAATCGTCTTCCTGGGCCTGCACGAACCGGCTGAGGTTGTACGGGTCGTTCGCATCAGACATCACACGCCTCCTGAGTCTAGAAAAGCCTTCCCCCAAGCGGCACATTGCGATCAGGGTGGAGCAAGACGACGTTGCCTTGCTCGTCGGGGACACCCAGAGTCAACACTTCCGAGAGGTGTTTGCCGATCTGCCGGGGCGGAAAGTTGACGACACAGAGAACTTGTCTGCCGATGAGTTCGTTCTCCGTGTAGTTGGGTGCCAACTTTGCGAGCGACTTTTTCGGACCGAGTTCCGGGCCAAAGTCGATCTTCAAGATATGTGTCGAGTGCCTTCCTTCGGGAAATGGCAACGCTTCGATGACTGTACCCACCCGGATGATGATCTTCTCGAATTCGGCGACCGTTGTCATGGCAATCATCTGTTGATTTCCCAACTCTCTGTGCAGGAGCGTGTTGCAAGATACACCGTCGGGTGAACACAACGCTCACCTGAAAGACGAACCGCACATGCGGGGTCGTTTCATTCTGGAGTTTGTGAGCGTCGAGTCGTCAGTCCGACGGTGGAACTGCTCTGGCTGCCAGATGCTTTCGGCACACCGTCGAGCTGACGCTTCGACGCTCACATTGGGTTCAACACTGCAAACCGAGAATGAAACGGCCCTGCCGCACATGGTTTTTACTTGACCTTCACGAACAAACGCGGAAGAGTAAGGGAAGTCATTTCGAGTTTTGCGGTTATCTCTCATTTCGAGACTTACTTATGAGACCGAATCTTCCTCGCCCGAGGCGTGACAGGGCTTTCACGCTGATCGAACTGTTGGTCGTGATCGCGATTATCGCCATCCTGATCGGGCTTCTGTTGCCGGCCGTGCAGAAAGTTCGCGAAGCTGCCGCCCGGATGAAGTGTTCCAATAACCTCAAACAACTCGGTGTTGCGCTTCATTCGTACCACGACTCCGAAGGGACATTTCCGAAGTGTCCACTGATTACCAGCGGCACAGCCAGTGTTGGCTGGCTCACTCGCATTCTGCCTCACATCGAGCAAACCGCTCTTGGAAATACCGTCAATCTGACCCTGGGCACCTACAGCACCGTGAACGTGAACACAGCGCTTGGGGCGACACAACTGTCGAGCTTCCTCTGTCCGAGTTACACCGAGATCAACTCGCACAGCACCATCGACAGCCCAGCCGGAAACACGGTTCTGGCGTTCACGACGCACTATGTCGGGAATGCGGGTCCGAAAGGAACGAACCCCGCGACCGGCACCGCGTACAACGTGAACGGTCTCTCGTCGGCTCAGGGCGGGCTTGCGTGCGACGGCATTCTGCCTTACTACCCGACGATCAGTGCGTCTCAACCGACCGTACCGGCTGGCGTCCGAATCACTCAGATTTCAGACGGCACGAGCAACACGTTGATGGTGTTCGAGGTTGCGTGGCGGGGGTTGGAGGTGTCGCCCGGAACGTTGCGTTCGTGGGCACGGGGTGGTTGCTGGGATAGCGACACCACCGCCATGAAGAACGTGACGAACGCCATGAACACCGTAAAGTACAACGGCGGGGGGAACTACAACGATGTGAGCATGGGCAGCAACCACACCGGCGGCTGCAACGTGAGCCTCGGTGACGGCAGCGTTCGGTTCCTCCGAAGCAGCGTCGATCTCAACACGGTTCTGCGTCCGCTTGCCAGCCGAAGCGGCGGCGAGGTTCTCCCCGATTTCTGATCGCTCGATGTGTTCGACATCGTGAGGCTGCGAGACTGGACCCAGGAGAACGCGATGAGATGGCGAGCGGCCGCGTGGCTATTGGCGTGCGGAATGATCGCCGGTTGTGCGGACAACGAACCGAAGCGGTTCCGGGTGTCGGGGAAGGTCACGTTCAATGGTCAGCCGATTCCGCACGGCGATGTGCTGTTCACTCCGGATGGGGCGAAGAAGAACTCGGGAGCGCAGGGGATCGCCACGATTCGAGATGGTGAGTTCGACACCACCGCGGTCGGCGGCAAAGGTTACGGCGGCGGGCCAGCGGTGATTCGCGTGACAGGCTTGGCCGCACCCGGCGGGAAGTTGCTCTGCGTGGAAGAGTTCAGCGTGGATCTGCCACAGGGCGACGCGACACACAATATCGAGGTTTCCGCGAAGTCTGGGGTGAAACCGACGACGGGTTCAGGTCCGTAATGGTTTTGCCGCTTGCGGCGTAGCATCGTGGGGGATGCTCCGCCGCAAGCGGCAAAGTCCAGATCAGAACCTCACTGCTTACCGATGGTAACCGTGAGGGTGACCGTAATAGTGCCCGCCGTGATGGTAGCCGCCTGGGTAGTAGACCGGACGCGGAGCATAGTACGGGCGATAGATCCCACCGAAGAACCCACCCACGCCCACGCTAACCACCGGACCCGCAACCGGCGCGACATACGCACCGCCCACCACCCCTCCAGGCACCGCAACAGCTCCACCAACCACAACCCCAGGCGAGTACACCGGCGCCGGACCAGGATAAACCGGATACTGCGCGGATGCCGTGCCCGCACCCAGAGCCAGAACCACTGCCGCTGCCACACCACAGATCATCGTTTTCATGACGTCGCTCCCCGTGTTTGGGTTCTTCGGGGTCGAGATGTTTCCGTCATCTCTTCCCACGCCATGAGAGCGCGGCAGGTGACTGGACTTGCGTTGGCCGACACCGCATCACAGAAATGTCTCACAAATTCGCTCGACACAGACGGTACGACTTGCCCAGACGCCAGGAATTGTTCCAGTTGCCGCACGTTACCCAACCACGCGCCGAGCGACAAACACCTCGACCGTCGTGGCGCGAGCACCCTCTCGCGGCGAGGGAACTGGCGTGAATCCCTCAACCGCTTCAACGGGCAGAGCGGGCACTCCCATCGTCGAACGTGGCATCGTTCGCCCTGCGTGCCTGAGGAGGAACGTCGCGCCGCTTGGGAGTGGCTCGGCCGGCGACGCCAACTCCCACGCCCACACGGCTCCCGCGAACTCGACACTGAAACCGTATTCTGCCGTGAATGCTGCCCGCAACTTCGTCCGCAAATGTTTGCGTGACGACACTGCCCGCAGCGGCCATTCGCGACCGAGTTGGTAAGCCGTGAGCGTCAGCGAGAGCAGCGCCTTGTTGAGCGAACGCAAACGATCGGGGTCGGCGCTCGCGGCCATGAATTCCATTGCGAGGCGGTCCGGATCGAAGCCGCCAGGGCGGTGCAGGTTCGCGTACGGCCCGAGTTCGGCGACAATGGGCTGATTCGCCATCGCGAGCGTTCCCACGAACTGCGTGAACGCATCCCAGCGAATCGCGAGGATCTCGTCGAAGTCGTCGGCGACGGGCAGCAAAGACTTTTGGCTGTTGGTGAGAACGGAGAGCAATCCGGGATCGCGGGCGAAGTTCGTGAGGGGAAGCTCGCCGCCAGCGATCAACTCGGGGAACAGCGAATCCGGACTCGTGGCGAGATCGAGAAAATGAATCACAACGCCGCCGGGCGTCAGCACACGATGCAATTCTGTTCGCACTGCCGCGAGATTCGAGAGCGTGTCGAAGACGCACAGAGCGAGCACACCCGAGACGCTTTCCGACGCGACCGGTAGTTTTTCAGCATCGGCCTGGAGGACGGTTGCATCCGGATAGCGTTGCCGGAACGCTTCGACGAACGGTTCCGATGGCTCGGTGTGCGTGGCAATGGCAGTCAGCTCAGGCGTAAGCCATTCGCGAAGCTGGCCGCCTCCGGCACCGATCTCGATCAGCATTCCCCGTGGATTTGGAAGATAGCGAGCTAGCACCGCTCCCACGATTCGCCGCGTGAGCCGATTCCACGGCTGGCGAATCCGGATGAGATGATCGAGCAGCGCTGGGTTGTGCCAGCGGACGGTCACGTTGGGCGTCATGAATGTGTTGTAGCCTACTTTTTCGCGTTCCACGTTTCAAGTTCGAGGTTACAAGTTAAGACAATGATATTGTTGTTATTAACGTGAATCTTGACACGCCGAACTTGAAAACTTGACACTACGAGAATCCATGATCCACCACGCGAAGCATTACGCCACGGGCCGACCTCTCGCGGTGACGGTCGAAGCCAACCGAATTGTTGGGGTCGCGGACTCAGATCAAAAACCGACTCGCTGGGTTGCGCCCGCGTTCTTCGATCCGCAAATCAACGGCTGCCTCGGCATCAGTTTCAACTCGCCGTCGCTCACCGCCGAGGACGTGCGAACCGTTGCTGATACTTGCCAGGCGCACGGCATCGGCTCGTTTCTTCCGACGTTGATTACCACGAGTTCTGAGGCGTTTCAGCATGGGTTCGCCACCGTGGCGAAGGTAATCGAGTCCGACCGCGACCTCGCCAAACGCATCCCGGGCTTCCACCTCGAAGGACCGTTCCTCTCAGGGGAAGACGGACCACGCGGGGCGCATCCGCGTGAATACGCTCGTGATCCGAACTGGGCTGAATTTCAGCAGTGGGAAGACGCAGCCGGTGGTCGGATTCGCATGGTCACGGTCGCGCCGGAACGCCACGGAGCGTTGCCGTTCATCGAGAAGTTGGCGGCAAGCGGTGTGGTCGTGGCGATTGGTCACACGGCTGCAACCGGGCAGCAAATTCGCGATGCTGTTTCCGCCGGGGCCAAGACCAGCACACACCTTGGGAACGGTTCGCACGCCGTGTTGCCCAGGCATGAGAACTACATCTGGGAACAGCTCGCCAACGACGGCTTGTGGGCGAGCATCATCACGGATGGTCACCATTTGCCGGCTGCTGTGGTGAAGTGCATCGTTCGGGTGAAGGGAGTTGGCCGCACTCTTATCACGTCGGACGCGGGCAGCCTCGCGGGAATGCCGCCTGGGAAGTACACCGCGTGGGGCACGGAACTGGAAGTGTTGCCGTCGGGGAAGATCGTGGTCGCCGGCACGCCGTTCCTGGCAGGCAGTGGTCACTTCACGGATGCATGCATTGGGACCGTGATTCGGTTTGCTGGCGTGAGTCTGGCGGAAGCGATCGACATGGCGACCGCTCGCCCGCGAGAACTGCTTGGGCTGCCGGTTCACACGATCGAACCGGGACAGCCTGCCGACCTGATGTTCTTCGACTGGGAACCGGCCGGCGACCTGAAGATTTTGGAATGAGATCAGTCTTCGCCGCTTGCGGCGTAGCGCTCTCGTGCGCTACGCCGCAAGCGGCTCCGGGTCACTTCCGGCTCGCGTTGACGCGGCTCATCAACTTCTGCAGTTGAAGCAGTGCGTCGTCGGGGTTCTTCTTCACTTCCGATTCGCAGCCCTTGCAGCACACGAACACGGGTTGCCCCTTCGCCATTACCTTGAGAATTGGGCCCATCGTGCCCAGGGCGCTCTCGTGATCGACCGCACAGAACACCTGCGCTTCGGCGATCTTGCGATCTTCCGGCGACAGCTTATCCATCGCGGCGCGAATCCTCACCTGATCCGCAGCCGTGATGACCGGTAGCGGCACGCCTTGCGGAGCGGCTGGCCCCGTATTACCTGCCGTCTGGAAGCCGCCAATGGTCAGGTTGCGATCGAGTTCGAGCTTGAACTCGAAGTTGATCGGCGTGGCCTTCTCGCCGTGCGAATTCGCGTCGGCCGTGATGTCCCAACGCAGCAGATTGCCGTTCCGCTGTTCACGCAGATAGAGCGAATCCTTGCTGAGTTCGGGCGTCGTCTTGATGAGCTGCACGCCGATCGTGTCGTTCTCCGCGAACGGCAACCGATCCCACACCTGGAGCTTCACTTTCTCCGACTTGAAGTTGCTAACCATGATGCGGTAGTCGTAGCGGAGCTGTTGGTTGCCGCCCGACGTGGTTCGCAGTTTGTCGATCATCGCACGCGACACCTGCAACTGCGGATCGACCCCGAACCCAACCGTGAACGTTTCACCAGTCGTCACGAGCGGCAGCGTCATCTGACCGACGAAATCGGTGCCCGAGTACATCGTCGCTTCACCGGGCAGAATCACGTTCTCGCTCTTATTCACCATCTCGGCCATGCGGTAGGCGTGCGGCGACAGAATCGGCACGGCCTTGAAGTAGAACTCGGCCTTGAGATCAGCCCGTGCGACTTCGAGAACCTGTTCGTCGGCTCGTGACGGCACAGTCAGCGGCGTTGCGATGCGATACGTGACGGTCGGGCCTTCGCGGTAGCTGAGCATGCAACCGCGCTGCACGGCCGCTTCTGGGTTGAACAACTCGAACGACTGCTCACGGGCCGCCGCGTTGTTCACAAGCCCGACCCCGCTCATCACCTTCTTCTCGTTGAAGTCTTTCTGTGCCCGAGATCGCAGAGTCTTGATCTGCGCTTCCAGTTCCGCAACCGACGGTGCTGCGGCCCCCTTGGGAGTCGCTGCAACGTGGAGCGTCTGAAGGTCCGGCGGCGTAGCGTTCAGCATCGGCTGAGCCGTCGAAAGCACGAGCTTCACGTTCGACCAGTCTTCGCCGGTGTTCTGCACGACCCCCGCGAGGTATTCGAGCGTCACGAGATCCTTGTTGTTCTTGTCAGCACGGAGCTTGTATTGCGGGTGCCAGGTCGCATTCTCGACGAGATAGTTCAGGCGAATAGTTCCAGGTGCCGCGTTCGCCTTGTCGATAACGATGACCGCGTCGTTCTCGTATCGCGAAACGCCCGCCGTGAGTTGACTCAATCGCACCTGAGCAGCACTCGCCTTCTCCTGATTCGCCTGAATCTGCTGCTTGAGGTTCACGTTCTCCTTTGCCGACTCGGTGCGAGCATCGCGAATGTGCTTGGCAAGCGCGATGGCTTGATCGGCATTCAATCCGCCCTTCTCGGTGGCCTGCACGGTGGTGACGGTGAGGAAGCTCTCCATCTTGGTGAGCATCTTCCCGTTTTCCGTGAGAGCCAGCAGATCGCCCTCGATCTTTTCACGAGCGAGTTGCAGCGTCTTCACTTCGTCGACGAGCTTCTTCACGTCGGCGCGAGTGTCTTCGACAATCGGACGTGTGCGGTAGCGAGTGGTCAGCACGCGAATGCCGTCGGTGCCCTCGGCGTAGAGCGAACTGATGACTGTCGTGGATGGCAACGAAGAGACGACAAGTTCGATGCGACCTGCGGGACCTGCGGCGTCTACTTCACGGGTGACCAAAGCGCTATTCGCATAGACGGTGACAGCCGTGACCTTACTTGGGGTGATCTTGATGCTCGGCGCTGCTTCTTTGGCGACTGGTTGAGCGGCTTCGGCGATCGCGACCGGCTGCTGTGCTGGTCCGTGTTGGGCGGCAAAGAGGACTGCGGCAGCGAGACTGCCAAACGCGAGAACGTAAATGGGGCGATTCCTCATAGAAACGGCTCCGTGGGTGCGAGGGACAGGGAGAGTTGAACGGCCGCACGACTGATGCTAGCCGTTGAAACCGCCAATTGCCTAACGAAACCCCGTTACATGTGACATGTGGGGCGGCAAATTTGGGTGAATTAGTTTCGCCTCTACCATCCAAGCGAGAACGGCGACCGGAACACGCCACGGATTTGCATAATATCTTTGTCGCCGTTTGCGGCGTAGCGTTACGCCGCAAATGTAGGTCAGGCTTTCGAGCCTGACTCTTCGGCCTTCGGAGTCAGGCTCGAAAGCCTGACCTACATTTGCGGCGCAAGCGGCGAACAGTGAGAATCTGAATGTACATTCCGCCGCACTTCGCCGAATCCAATCCCGCCAAGCTCCACGACTTCATCGAGCGACACAGCTTCGGCTTGCTCGTGTCGCATGTTGCGGGGACGCCGTTCGCCAGCCACATTCCGTTTCTGCTCGACCGAACCGCCGGTCCGCATGGCACGCTCATCGGTCACGTCGCGAGGGCGAACCCGCACTGGAAAGACCTCGCGAACCAAACTGCGTTGGCCGTGTTCAGCGGACCGCACGCCTACATCTCACCGACGTGGTACGAATCCGCGAACGTGGTTCCGACCTGGAACTATGCAGCGGTTCACGCCACCGGATTGGTCAAGGTGATCGAAGACAAAGATTCGCTGCTTGAAATCGTGCAACGCAGCGTGGCGGAGTACGAAGCCAACATGCCAAACCCCTGGACCCTCGACACATCGGGTTCATTCGTAGAACGCTTACTGGCGCAGATCGTCGGGTTTCGCATCGAGATCGCGACGCTTGAAGGCAAGTTCAAGATGAGCCAGAATCACCCGGTTGAAAGACGCGAAAAGGTGATTCGTGCTCTCCTCAATCAAGGCGACGAGAACTCGCTTGGTGTGGCGGAGATGATGCGGGGATTGCTACCCGAGAAAGGCTGATCCGTGCTCGTGCAGTATCAACTCGAACCGGCGCTGACAGTCGCCGAGTTCATCGACGTGTTGGTGCGTTCGACGCTCGCCGAGCGCCGACCGGTTCACGATGCCGACACGATGCAGAAGATGCTCACGAACGCCGACGTCATCCTGACTGCCCGAATCGACGGTTTACTCGTTGGAGTCTCGCGTGCGATCACAGACTTCAGCTATTGCACGTATCTGTCCGATCTGGCCGTGGATATGAAGCATCAGGGGCAGGGCATCGGGCGTGAGTTGATCCGCCGCACGCATGAAGCGGCTGGGTTGGGTACAACGCTGATCTTGCTGTCGGCACCCAAAGCGCAGACGTATTACCCGCACATCGGCATGACGAAGCACGAATCGTGTTGGATCATTCCGAGAGGTTGAGGCGAAAAAGTAGGTCAGGCTTTTGAGCCTGACTCCGAAGGCCGAAGAGTCAGGCTCGAAAGCCTGACCTATTTTTGGTCCGATTTCCTGTCCTGGTGTCACTTCTTGCGGATGGTCACCGGCGTCGTGTTCTTCTGCGGCTTGCCCTCGGTGCTGCGACCGTCCGCAACGAACTTTTCGAGTTGCTTCGTGAGCCTCGCCACAATCTCCGGATGCTTTGCCTCAAGGTTCGTCTTCTCCGCGATGTCCGCCTCCAGATCGTAGAGTTGCACGGCGGGAAGTCCGACCTCGTCCTTGCTGCCGGGACGCGGAACGCTCCAACCGCCCGACCCCGGACACAGACACAACTTCCACTTGCCTTCACGAATCGCGAACGAGCCGTTCACCGACTGCACGACCAACCCCGTGCGTGCCGGCGGGTCCTTCGGTGTGGTCCACGCACTCGCGAAACTGATGCTGTCTTCCGCCACGTCATCGGGAACCTTCGCACCAATCGCAGCCGCGCAGGTCGCCGTGATGTCAGTGAGGCACACGATGCGATCGGTCTTGCTCCCGGGCGTGATCTTGCCGGGCCAACTCACGAAGAAGGGCACACGATGACCGCCCTCGAAAATGTCGGCCTTGTGGCCGCGGAAGATGTAGTTCGGATTGTGACCGAGTTTCAGCAGCACGGGGAAGTCCGCCATTGGCGAACAGCCGTTGTCGCTCGTGAAGATCACCAGCGTGTTGTCGTCCACGCCGTTCGCCTTCAGCGCTGCCAATACGTCGCCGACTGCTGAATCGGTTGCCATCACGAAGTCGGCGTAAGGGTTCAGCCCCGATTTCATCTGCCAGTCCTTTTTCGATGCGATCGGCGTGTGCGGCGACGCCAGCGGCAGATACAGGAAGAACGGTGTCTTGGCCTTCGCTCGCTCGCCGATGTACGCGACCGCCTTCTTCGTCAGCGACGGCAGCACATCTTCGGCCTCGAAGCCGGGGGCGGCTGGTCCCTTACGGGTGCGCTGCCCAGGCTCCTTGCCGAGCATCATGGCGAAGTCGCGGTCTTCGGTGGGGTTCGCGGTGACTTTGTCGTTCTCGATGAACGTGTACGGCACCATGTCGAGCGATGCGGAGATGCCGAAGTAGTAATCGAAGCCGAGCGAGTTCGGGCCGTTCTTGATGGGTTTATCGTACTCGACGCTGGAAACCTGTTCGCGCGGCTCGATTCCGAGTTCCGTCACCTTGCGGTCTGGCTTTAGTTGCCAGTCCATGCCGAGGTGCCATTTGCCGACGCACGCCGTGTGATAGCCGCTGTCCTTGAGGAACTGCGCAACACTCACGCGTCCAGGTTCAATGAGTCGAGGACTCAGCCCGCCGAGAACGCCACTCTTGAGCTTCGACCGCCAGGCGTATCGTCCGGTCATTACCCCGTAGCGAGTCGGCGAGCAAACGCCACTTGGCGTGTTGGCGTCGGTGAAGGTCATGCCCGCAGCGGCGAGCTTGTCCAGATTCGGCGTCGGAATTTTGCCGTCGGGGTTGAGGCACTTCACGTCGCCGTAGCCGAGGTCGTCCGCGAGGATGACGAGAATGTTGGGTTTGGTTTTCTCGGCGGCGTGGAGTTTCGCCGGCGGAGTCGGTAGTAGGGCGATAAACGCCGCCAGAACACAGACGCTTATTTTGTTCATTTTGGAAGCAAGTTTGCATGGAGGTGGTAACGGTGTGGTCCTTGCATCCGTCTGACGCGCCGGGAACCAGTTTTATTGTCGTCACACCGATACCGTGCCGCAAATGGTTGGCTTCTCGGCACCACCGATCACGCGATGCGGCCGACGGGCACTACACTATTCACCCGGCGTTTACGTCTCCGCGGCCAAGATTCTCTCGCGAAAGTTTTCCACAACTAAGATGAAGATCACTTGCCTCAGGATGTTAGCGGACCGGAAGCGAATGGTCAGATGGGAACGCTTTCCGGAATCAGATGGTCGCGTAAGTCACGTACTCTTGCACAACCGACCTGTTCCATCACCTGCTGTAGCTGCTTCTTGAGCATTTCAAAAGTGTGATGACCACCGTACCTGCCCAGGGCACACACGCCAAACATGGGAGTGCGTCCCATGAACGCAAAGTCGGCTCCACACGCCAGGCATGCCGCGATGTCGGCTCCCGAGTACATTCCACCGTCGATCATGATTTTCAACTTGCTGCCGAACTCCGGCACGAGCTTGAACAAAGGAACGACGGTTGATTGTCCGCGATCAAGCTGTCGACCACCGTGATTGGAAACAATTAGTCCATCCACACCATGCTTGACGGCGATTTCGGCGTCATCCGGATTGACGATTCCTTTCACGACCAAGTT
>JAIOPV010000288.1 GCA_021413735.1 Planctomycetota bacterium | reverse complement strand
CCGCACGAGCAACTCATCGTTGAGAATGTTGGCGATTCGATGTAGTGTGCTTAACGTCTCTCGAAAGGGGTAGTCTCTCGGAGATGACGATGAACGCCGTGCTGCTATTCGTGCTTCTCGCCCCGGACACTTCTCCCAAAGTCACGGACGACATCAATCTCCTGAGCGGGACGTGGGAAGTGGTGGCGGAGGAACGGGACGAGAAGGTCGTGGACCCGAAGCAATCGCTTCTGCCGCCGAAGGTACGGTTCACGATTGAGAAGCCAAAAGGTATTGAGAAGCGTTGCGACATCTACACCGTCACTCTGGACCCGAAGGCAGACCCACCACGGCTCACGGCGACGGTAGCGGGTGGGGAGATCAAAGGTGAGCGAATGCTCGTCATCTACAGGCTCGACGGCGACAGCCTGATCCTGCGGCTCCATTACGGTGCAAAGGACTTTCCGAAAGAATTCAGAACGACTGACGGGGACGGGACAGTCGTTCTGAAACTGCGGCGGGTCAAACAATAAGGATTGAAGTTTTCCCCTGTCACGACGGCCATTGGGAGGAATCGGCGGGACTGTTGATGACTCGTCTGAATTTCGCACTGGCGAGAGGGGTAACGAGGATGGACCATTGCAATCGACCCCGGCAACAATTTTCGTGCTGCCGAGTGTTGCTCGACGACATCGCCGAAAATGACGAACTTTGTTCGCGGTCGCTATGCCTGTGTGTTTCACACTTCCACTTCGCGATGCCGTGACTTTCCCTGCTCCGCTTCACCCTTGGCTCGATAAGGTTGGTGAAAGAGGCACACCTTCCTGACCACTGGGGCACCTGAATCGTTGCAAGATGACGCAGCCACGAACGGACACGCCCAACCAAAGAGGATGTCATGTTCCCAACCCGTATCTGCTTGATCGGCTTGTTCGCGCTGATGATGTCTGAGACAAGTCTCTCTGGCCAGCAGCAGCCCGACAAGGCAGTCAAGAACCGTGTGGATCATCTGCTTGCCATTCTCGCGACGCCCGGCGCAAGAGAGGGCGATAACTTGAAGAGAACGGTCGAGACAATTAAAGAGTTGACCAAGATCGGTGCCCCCGCCGCCCCACAACTGGTCGCAGCCCTTCTGGAAGAACCAGCCGCGTCGAACGTCAGTTTCACATCCGGGTTGATTCTGCTGGACATTGGCAAGCCAGCCCTTCCGGCTGTAACTGCTCGATGGTCCGACCTGAACGACGCTCAGCGTTGGCGGTTGATGCCGTTCCGGGAGAAGTACGACCGGGATGCTGTCCGCGAGTACGTTTGGAACTGTCTGGCTAGCGACTACGGGTTTATCCGATTCAAGGCGTGGGAGTTTATCATGCGGCACCCAGACCCGCGAGCCAAGGACCGCTACTTAAACGCGCTCCACGGGATGGATCGGGAGCAAGGAGGCGAGGATGCTGGCCTCCGCTGGTATCTCTTCCCTGGAAAAACGGTGTACGACGAGAAACAAGAGATCGGCATTCTGATCGACCTGCTCAAATCCGACAGTTGGGTCGCCAAGGGCGACGGAGAACCGCCGCGAGATGGCTTCCCCCCGCCTTGGTGGCCTGATGGGCGACCGACTGTTGTCAGGCTTCTTCACTCGCGGAAGATCACCCAAGCCGCGCCGGCACTGCTGAAGTTGCTCCAGGAGAAAGGTCAGGGTGCGGGGTATTTGGTTGAGCAAATCGTGCCCGTCCTGGTGGCATTTAAGTACACGGAAGCAATTCCAGAGTTGGAACGGATCGCAGCCAGCAAACCTATCGGCAACGTCCCTCAAGACCCGGACCGGCACCCTTATGCGGTGGGGGGCCACAAGGCGGTTCAGAAGTTGGCTGTTGATGCAGCGAAGAAACTTAGCGCCGACCGGAAGTGATGCGGCCTACTTGAGGCGATGAAATGTGCAGTATTCTCTTCCTCAGTTGTTCTCAGGACTTCCTGATGTGAACAATTGACGCACCGCATTTGTCCCCACGGCTTCCGAGCATGAGCCACCCCGCATTCATCCTGCTCCCCGGCATGGCCGCTGACGAACGGCTGTTCGCTTCGCAGATGCACGCGTTCCCCAACTTGCAGGTGCCGCGATGGATCACCCCGCTTCCGAACGAGTCCCTCCGCGCCTACGCCGTACGACTCGCCCCACTCGTTGATCCCGGTCGGCCGTGCGTTGTCGGCGGTGCGTCATTCGGCGGTATCGTTGCCCTCGAAATGGCACCGCACCTGCGAGCGGTCGCGTGCGTGCTGATCGGGAGCGTCCGCTCGCCAGCAGAGTTCTCACGGCGGTGGCGGTGGCTCCGACCGCTTGCATATCTGGGGCCGGATCGGATTGGTTGGCTCGCCGGCGTGCTGGTTCGGGTCGGCAAGCAGTGGCTCCCACGCAGCACCGCCCGCCGCCTGGAACGGCTCTCACGACCTGAAGCCGCATTCGCTCGCTGGGCGTTGTGCGCCGTACTGCGATGGCAGCCGAGTTCAGCAGTGAAGCGGGTTCGCGTATTCCACATACACGGTGAGGCTGACCGCACGCTCCCTGTCGCACTGACCCGACCGGATGTCGTGGTCCCAGGCGGTTCGCATGCGTTGTCGCTTTTCAATGCTGGCGAGGTGAATGATTTCTTACGACGGGTGCTGGAGTGGGCAGAAGCGTAGTCCGGCGGGTGTTGACCTAAGGCAACGCGATCATGAATGAACCGCAGGTTACGAGTGCAAGCACTCGCGGTTGGATGCCCCCCGCCAAAACGGGGAAGCGTTGCGGTATGATGAGGGCAGACGGTTAGTGGCCGGGACCGTGCGACAGCCACCGGCTAAACACGTCCGGGTTCTCGGCCACGCACTGCGGGCAGAACACGATGCTGACGTTCTTGAGGTAAGTGCCCACCACCGCGTCGCCCAGATAGATGGTTCGGCAGCACGACCGGCAGTGCACATGATCGCCATCGTGCGGGGATGATTTCCAGCCGTGAAGCGGCAGCAGCGGGAGCCATTCGGGGTGTTCGCGGACTTCGGCCCGAACCCATTTGGGGATTCCCATACGACGCCCCTACTCACCGCAGGTTTCTGCCATCATCCTTTGTCGAGCATACCACACGCCACCGATGTCGTCTTCACCACCCCGCCGCCAAGCCCCACACACCCTGCGTCACCAGTTCCACCGAGTTGCCCGCCGGGTCGCGAAAGTAAAGCGACTTGCCGCCGAGCGGCCACGTCATTTCTTTCTCGATCACGACGCTGCACGCGGTCAGGTGGTCGCGCCACGCATCAAACGACGCCGTCGGAATACCGATAGCGAAGTGGCCCGACCCTCTTGCACCGTGCGGCGGCAAGTGACCGCCTTTCAGCGTTGAGTCGGCGTTGAACACGAGAAAGACGCTCGCCGGCCCGACGCGGAAGAACACATGGCGACCGGCTTCACTGCCGATCTTCGGCAGGCCGAGAACGGTCGTGTAGAACTGCTCGGCCGCGTTCAGGTCGTTGGCGTAGATTGCCGTCTCGATCACGGCTTCAAGGGGTGGTGTAGTGGTCGCGGGGTCCGACATCGTGATGCTCTCTCAAGAACTCCCGTCATGTGAGGAATGAAAGCTCAGTCTGACAACAACGGCGTGTGATGCTGAAACGGCTCAACCAAGTTACCAAACTCGCCGAACACAAACTCCGAACCGCAGCCGCTACAAGTAGTGACGCTCGCTCCGCGATACCGGCGCGGTCCGCCCATCACCCTCATTCCGGTCCCGCCCAGCCGTTCGGAGTAAGGGATCGCAGCGAAAACAGCCTTCGTTCCGAACCGATGACGGCACCGAGGGCAACGCCGGGCAGACACCCAGAGGCCGGGCAATGTGACGAACAGGAGCCTGAAACTGAGAAGCAGGAATAACACCAGGGCGAGTGTTAGTGCGAGGTCGATCATTCTCACGTCCAATTCGCGGTCCCACAACTGCTGGCCTTCCCATTATCGTGGGCGGGTTGCCGCAGGCCACATTCACAGTTGGTGGGAAGGATAGCGACTGTGAAATTGTCCCTTTTGGGTGAACCGAGCCGTCCGACGACGTGTCTTCCAGCACTCCAGACCACACCACCGGGCCACCAGTCAGCAATGAAGGAATACCCAAGCATTCTCGGCCCCGACAACGCACCCGAACTGCCGTGCATCGCGTTCCGCAAGTACGACGGCTCGAACCTCCGGTTTGCCTGGAAGCGGGGCAAAGGTTGGTGCCAGTTCGGGACACGCCGTCGGCTGTTCAAGCCCACCGATCCGGAATTTGGCTGTGCCATCGAACTCTTCCAGGACAAGTATGCTGCTGGCGTCGAGAAGGTGATTTATGACGACTCGCACTTCCGGAACGCTGCGGAAGTCATCTGCTTTTGCGAGTTCTTCGGCCCGCACAGTTTTGCCGGGGCACACGATCCGAACCACTCTGCCCTCAAGGCGGTCGGCGTGACACACAACGACCCAAAGGATGTAGTGCTGTTCGACGTGAACGTCCTCAAGAAGGGGTTGATGCCGCCGCGTCGATTCCTGGACACGTTCGGGCACTTACCGGTTGCTGAGGTGATCTACGAAGGCGACTTCACGGCCGCGTTTGTGCGCGACGTGCGTGAGGGGAAGTTCGCGGTCGGCGAAGGTGTGATTTGCAAAGGTGTGGAAGGGCCGGCACCGCATGGAATCTGGATGCGGAAGGTGAAGACGCTCCGGTATCTGGAAGAACTGAAGCGGCGGTTCGCGAGCGATTGGCAAGGGTACTGGGAATGATCTGCCGGGCTGATGGCGATGGTTTCGGAAAATGTGCGTACCACTTCCGATTGCGTTTTACCCAAGCATCCGCACAGTAATGGAGATGCGGCTTCGCTCGGCTCGGCGACCGACCGGGTACAAAGGACGTAACGAGGTGCAGCATGAACCGATTCGACGCCCTGTGGGTGGGACTGAAACTGCTTGGTACAGCGTTAATCGTCGCGGGTTTGTCCGAAGCCGTGGTAGGGTTCACGTCGCTGCTTCCAGGCCGGGTGCCAGATGAGATGGCTACGCTGAGTGTGGTCCTGGAACGAGAAGCTCATGACAAACTCATCCGTGGCGGAGTTTGTGGTGTTGCCGGACTAATCTTGACTCTGGGCACTGGGCTGTTCGTGAGATTGGAACGCCAAACATCACACCGCACGGCGACTACCACCGAGCAGTGGTAACGGGGTGGTTGCCCTATTCAACTGACGGCCCTGACCGCGTGCGTTGCTCAGAGTCAGAGTTTCTCTCGCTTCTGAAACTCCCAGGCCGATCCTCGCTGGCACAAAAAACACCGCCGCGAGGATTCATCAGCCGCCCATCTGCCGACCCTTCACCGCAATCCAATTGCTATCGGTGTCGGACACGGCAAGAAAGTGATACTCCCATTTCCCAGCCTTCGTGCGGAACCGGCAGGCAAACCACGGTGAGCCGTCCTCGTCGATCTGGTATATGCGTACCGACCGACCCCTGGCGACCAACTTCTTGTAGACGCGTGCCGTCTCCGGGAAGATTTGATAGCCCGAAATCCCGTCGCCCGGTATTCCGATTATTCTGATCCGATCACCGACCTTCAGGTCGCTCGATTTCATGAGTTCGCCTCGTTGGCTGAACTCCGCGTCGGCTGTATCACCGCGCCTACTCGTCGGCAGACCCACAGAGCTTGAGATTTCTGCGGCGGGGCAACGAACTCATCGGGTCGCTCGTCTCCCAAGCAAATCAACAACAAGTCTTCCTCAAAGCAATAGATGCCGGGGATGACCTGCCTGGAACCGTGATCCCGGTCGAAGATCACGTCAAACTGCTTCGGCTCGACGGTCGGGTTGATCGAAAAGTGACCCGCGTTCATGACTCGCTCGCCTCGCTTCTGCGTGTACGACTCGCCGTGCAACACAAAGCTCAAGGCAGGCGGCGTCAGCGGCTCTGTTTCTTCGTGGAGCGTCTTCCCCAAATGCCTGTGGCTGACGACGGCCCACACCCCTGAAGGCGATTCATGTCGTCCATTGTTCCACTCCATCGCGTCACCGAGATTGCAGTCATTAATAATGACATTCCCCCGTTGACGAACACGCCGGAACTGGCTGGTTCGCGGATGTCCCGAAATGCTGTTCGGGCCGTGTCTTCACAACGTGATAAACCACCAAATGCCTGGAAAATGTAGTATAATATCAGTGGAAGGGAAGCGAGCGAAGGAGTGCCGAGTTCGTTCTCGAAAACCCCAATCGCAACTTCCCCGGCGGGATGGAATCCTCAAGGGGCGACACAATGCCTCGCAACACTTCTGGTCATCGAAAGCCTCACAACAAGAAGCTGAAGTTCACAGAGCCAGTCCCCACAGTCAGCACAGTACCCGTGAGCTTGTCACTGGCGACAAAACTACGTGAACTGGACCGTGCCCTTTTTGCCGAGTTCGGATTCGGCCTCGATCAGCAAGTGTCGTATGCGATCCAGGGCGGCGGTGGTTTGCTCGCGGCATCGAACGTTCGAGATGGCGTGGTGGTGCCCGCCGTGAAGCACGAGCCGCCCGAAGGTCGGGTGTACAGCGAAAATGATCTCTGGCAGCAACCGAGCGGCACTGTAGTGGTTCACCCGGTCCACGGCAGCGGTGTGATTCAGCGAGCGGGACGAGTGGCAAGCACGGACGAGGACGACCGCGTGGTGAAGTTTGAGGGCGGCGAGACCTTCGTGCTGCCCGCACCGGCGACAGTGGCAAACACGCCACCCTGGAACGCGGTTGTGAAAGTCATCCGAAAGCCCGACTGTGAAATTAGCACGGCGTTGTCGTCGAAGGTGTGACCACGACTCCGGCGGGATGTGCCCGCCGCGTTTCTCAAGGTCAGAAGTCATAGACCAACTCACTCCACAGCCACGCTGACCTGCGACTCGTTCTTGTCTTTCTTCTTTCTGGGTAATCTTAACTTCGGCTTCTCATTCGAGTCCGCCGACTCGTCAACGGCCTCGATGCCATGAATCCGTCGGAACTCCCACAAGCCGTTCTGCGTGACCCGGTAGCAACCGAAAATCGTTCCGGCCGGTTGCCATGCCTGCTCTCTCGTGTCGTTGCATCGAAATTATTCACGAACGTTCTGGTGGAGGTATTCGTTCTCGGTCCCTCTTTGCTTGCTCGCGAGCCAAGGACACGTCATCTGCTCCTCGCTCCAATTGTTTCCGACGAAGTTGTTGCAGGCGATCAAAAGATATCCTGCCCATCCGGAGTCCTCGCGACGGTGGGTCCAAGTCGGCTTCACGACGAATTATTCCGAGATCGACCGCAACGCAGTGACCGCGTTGAGCATGTTCCCGCGCGGTTACAATTGTGTCGCAGTAGTGAACGGCCTCCTGACATCGCTCGCAAAATCGGACCGTGTCGCTGTCGGTAGGTATCATCTCGTCCCAACGCTTATCGCACACGGTGTCGAACAGTTCGCGAACCTGATCGTGTTCGGGGGCAATCGCTCGTTTGTTTCCACACTGTTCGACTTTCAAGCGACTCACAACAGCAAGCCAGTCCGTTGGAAGCGTTGCGGCGAGTGGCTGAAGTTCCTTACGCTTCAACTTCCGCCAGTGTGCGCTCCGATTTTGTTCGAGTAGACTTGCGGTGATCCGTAGAAACTGCGACTTGGCAGTGCTAAGGGAGCCGCCCCGTTCGTCGAGCCAGTCGGCATAGACAAGTCTGGTGGTATCGTCGGCGGGGTCTTCGAGAAGTTTGCGGAGGAACCCGGTTTCGTCATGCATCGTTGGCTCCAGAGTTATGAATTAAGGGGAAAACGGGAGCCGCACACGGTCCGTTATTCCGACTCCCAATTTTCGCGTTGGATGTTGCGATTCCGTTGGCGGCGATTCTTCGCCACTCGCTTCTGGATTTGTCGGGGTTCCGGTTCCGATTCAGGTGTCGGCTCGACAGGCAGCGGGGAATTGATCGCAGCGGGCGTGGGGTGGCTCACGGTGGCCATTCCTCGGATCATACCCAGTGCCACCGACCCTCGGTCCCGTGGGGGTGCCAGGAATCGCGGTGGTTGCGGGCGTGGCGGTTGTGTGTCAAACGGTCGCCGAATGAGTGCGAGCGTGACCGCAACACAATCGCCTTGTGCCGTATGTTCGCGGGCTTCGTCAAGTGTGTCGCAGTAGTGAACGCTTTTCTTGCAACTCTCGCAGAACCGTGCTTTCTCGTCCCCGGTCGGCGTGAGCTTTTCCCACTGATTCGGGCATGCAAATTGAAATGAGACGCGGCAGGCTTCGAGTTTCGGGTGACTCACAATCGCGAGCCATTGCGAATCGAGATTGACAGCGAGTTTTTGAAGCTTGTTCAGCCAGCGGATGCGATTGAGACTTTGCGTGGGAGCAGGAGCCATTTGGAGTTCAAGGCGAATGAACTCGGCCTTGGCAATACTGGCGGGATCGCCCTGTTCGTCGAGCCAGTCTGCGTAGACAAGGCGGGCGGTTTCATCGGCGGGATTTTGGCGGATCGCGGACAGGAAGGCAGTTTCTTCGTTCAAGTCGTACTCCGGGTTGGTGTGGCATGACCACTTGGACACGCATCCTGACCTGGAGGTTCAGCGTTCTCGACATTGACCAGCGTTCTGGCCTTCTCACAAATCTTCACCCTCATCGAATTCTTCAGCGTTGGAGGATCATGTCGATCACCCAACATCCTCGCACATGTACACCCGGTTGGCGACAGTGGGCGAGGACGGCCACATTCTCACAGCCAGCATCCTGAAGCGCGTCCGCGAGGATCGGCATCGTTGAAAAGTCTCGTGACTCGTACATTTGGCGGGCAACCGAAACGACGGTTTGGGTCAGCCAATCAGGGTCAACGGCAACGGGAAGAACCGGGTTGCCGAAAATTTCACGAAGAAGGTCGCACTGCGCACGCGACTCATTCAGGAGATCGAGTTCGGGGACGTTCATCTGCCACCCTTCGAGAATTCGCTTCGCCTGCATCCCTGCCTGTTCCAGGCCAACCATCTCTTCTTGAAGTGCCATGCCCAAGGCATCCGCCCGCAGGTTCAGGCTCTTGCACATCTCGATCATCCATAACTCGATTGTCCTTCGAGCTTCGAGCAACTCTTCGGAGGTTGCTGCGTTGTCCGTAAAGAGTTCAACAACCGGGATCGCGGCGTGGAGTTCTTCAACGCTGGAACCGACGAGTGCACGTTCGGAGCAGGCGCACAGCCACAGGCGCGTTTTCCGGTCAGTTGGTGGCTCGCTTATCATGTCGAGCAGGTGCGCCGGGTCTGTCGCGAGAAGCCAGTCGGTTTCGGTCACGGATCATACCTTTGAGAGCAATCCGTCCACGACCCAGCACCCCCGCACATGCGGTTCTTCGGAACGACAGTGAGCCAGCACTGAAGGTTCGTCGCAGCCCGCGTCTTGCAGTGCATCCCCCAAGATCGGCATTCGACCAAAGTCACGCTCAGCGTAAATGCTTCCGGCCATCGGTCACCCTGTGAAGCCGCCCCGTTTGCGTCTCGATGTGCTGCGAACGACCTGTAGGTGTGTTGAACCGAAAATTGCAATTCAGTACGGGTGAAAACTGACCCGGAGGCCAGTGATATGGTTACAGAGCGCTGGCACGCTCCTATAGCGATGCGCGGCGCGGCAAGACTCTGGATCAAATCGCCACGAACCGCCTCGCAAGACGCGATAGTGTCCGTCTGCTGGTCCTTGTGGATCGGTTTGATCGCCTTGAGGATACTCGCCACGCCTGTCCGAACACCACTCCCACACATTCCCGTGCATGTCGCATAAACCCCACGCATTCGAGGGGAACGAACATACATCTGTCGTTTCTTGCCTGCTCTTTCCATTTGGCGAGTCGTTCCACGAATAGCCGCCGTTGTAGTTCGCCAGATCGGTGTTCAGCATATTCCCAAAGTGGTACTCGCTCGTCGTGCCAGCCCGGCACGCACATTCCCACTCAGCTTCGCTGGGCAACCGGACCATCACGTGCCCCTGCAACTCCGCCGTCAGCTTCTGACAAAATTGCTGGCAAGCGTGCCACGAAACCCCTTCCACCGGTCGGTTCGGCCCCTTGAAGTGACTCGGTTCACTCCCCATCACGGCTTTCCACTGAGCCTGCGTCACGGGGTGAACGCCCATGAAGAAGCCGTTCGTCAGCGTCACCTTGTGAACTGGCTTTTCGTTATCTTTGACGTTCCCACCCATCAAGAACGACCCCGGCGGGATGAACGAGAACATCATCGTCACACCGCCCGGCAACTGCACGACACGCTGCGGCACACACGGTCGAATCCCCGTCGCGATTAACTCGACGACGCGGGCTTGCCACGCCATCCGTTCCGGGTGAGCATCCGGTTCGCAGCACGTCGCCAGCAGTTTGCGGTGCAGTCGCAACAGTTCGCCGCGTCGTGGGTCGTCGTTCTCTTCCAGCCAGTCCGCGAGAACAAGCCAAAGAGTTTCTTCGAGCGGTTCGGAGACGATTCCGGCGAGTAACGCTTCCAACTCGGTCATCTCTAACTCCTGGACCGTGACCACCTCGACAAAACGAACCACTGAAAGCCTCACGCCAACGCATTCGTCAAATTGCTGAGAATCACCTGCGCCTCACTGCGTTCGGCGAATGAGAAAATTGTAAAACGATCAAACATAAATTGTAATCAGTCCAGGCGAAGACAAACCCGAAACCCGATGTGGTCGAAACGGATCGCAGGCTCGCTCCTGCGGCGGTACGCGGCGCGACAGCCCAGCGGATTGCTGTCCCAAGAACCGCCACGCACGACGAGATATTGTCCGTTTGATTGTACTTGCGAATCCGTTTGATCGTCTGCGGAATACTCCCCATACCAGTCCGAACACCACTCCCACACGTTACCGTGCATATCGTATAAACCCCACGCGTTCGACGGGAACGAGCCAACCTCCGTCGTAGTTTCGCGATACTCCCCCTTCGGCGAGTCGTTCCACGAATAGTCCCCGTCGTAATTGGCCAGATTGGGAGTGATGACATCCCCGAAGTGATATTCGCTCGTCGTGCCAGCCCGACACGCATATTCCCATTCCCATTCGGTCGGCAATTGAACCCGCTCATAACCTTTCATGTCTGCCGTCAGCTTCTTGCAGAACTCCTGACAGTCCTCCCACGAGACTTGTTCCACAGGCAGATTCGTACCCTTAAAGTTGCTGGGATCGCTCTCCATCACCGCGTTCCACTGTGCCTGCATGACAGGGTAAATCCCCATGAAAAACCCGCGTGTCAGCGTCATCTTGTGAACCGGCTTCTCCTCATCCTCGACGACTCCCCCCATCAAGAACGAACCCGGCGGGATAAACGAGAACGTCATCGACACGCCGCCCGGCAACTGCATGACGTGCTGCGGCACACATGGGCGAACGCCCGCCGCGATCAGTTCCACGATGCGTGCCTGCCACGCTGCACGCCCTGGGTGAGCATCCGGCTCGCAGCAGGTCGCGAGCAGTTTGCGGTGCAGTCGCAATAGTTCGCCGCGTCGTGGATCGTCGTCGTTCTCGTCCAGCCAATCGGCGAGAGCCAGCCAACCCGTGTCCTCACACGGGTCCGCGACCAACGCCGACAGCATTGCATCGCGTTCCTTCACCGATACACCCTCTGCGGACCCGGAAGAACTGGCCACGATCACGCAATTCAGTCTAGGCGGAAACAAACCCGGAAACCGACGTAGTCGCTACAGTACGCAGGCCCGTTCCTGTCGCGGACCGCAGCGCGGCAACACACCGGATCGTGGTCCCAGGAACCACCACGCAGGACGAGAACGATTGATTGATCGTTATTGCATATTGGGTCTTGAGTTGGTGAACTCTGGTAGTAAGTCTTGTCGTAGACATCCTGACACCATTCCCACACGTTCCCGTGCAGGTCACACAACCCCCACGCATTGCACGCAAACGAACCCACGTCCGTTGTCTCTTCTCGATACTTTCCCTCCGGTGAACCGTTCCACGAAGAGTTCCCGTTGTAGTTCACCAGATCGGTGTTGATGACATCCCCAAAGTGATACTCCGTCGTCGTGCCCGCTCGACACGCCCACTCCCACTCGGCCTCTGTCGGCAATCCCACCTTCAACCCTCGCCCCTGGCTTGCACCCAACTTCTCACAAAACTCCTGGCAATCGCCCCAGAACACCTGTTCCACTGGGCGAGAATCGCCCTTGAAGTGGCTCGGATTCTTCCCCATCACCGCCCGCCACTGTTCCTGCGTCACCGGATACACGCCGAGAAAGAATCCCTTCGTCAAAGTCACCCGGTGAACCGGCTTCTCATCAGTGGAACCTTCTGGGTGATTGCTCCCCATCAAGAAACTGCCCGGTGGCACAAACGCGAACGTCAGCGGCAAGCCGCCCGGCAACACCAGCGTTTTCCGTGGAACGCACGGGCTGACTCCCGCCGCGATCAACTCGACAACGCGGGACTGCCACGCCTTCCGTTCTGGGTATGCATCCGGCTCGCAGCAGGTCGCCAGCAGTTTGCGGTGGAGTCGCAACAGTTCCCCGCGTCGCGGGTCGTCGTGTTCCTCAAGCCAATCCGCGAGAACGAGCCAGCGAGTTTCTTCGAGCGGCTCCGAGACGATGCCGGCGAGTAGTGCCTCCAACTCGGTCATCATGCACCCACGGGGCAGGAACCACCCAAACAGACGTGCTGCACGCTGTGCAGGTCCGGGAGGTTCACTTCTTGCCAAGGATCAAATCCACCACGAAGCAACCTCGAACGTGAGGCGTGTCGCTACGGGAGTGTTTCAACACATCATCGTCCTCGCAGCCCGCATCTTGCAACGCATCGGCAAGAATCGGCATCGCTGAGAAGTCACGCGACTCGTACATGCCCTGCGCGATAGCGACGACCGTAGAAGTGAGCCACGCGGGATCAGCCGTGAATGTCGGGAAACCTTTCTGCGCTGTTCGCGAAGGCACCCAGTTCGGACTTCCTGCCAGCAACTTCATCACGCCACCTGCCGTGCCGAGGAATCGCTTCTTCCAGGGAACCGGTGGCGGGAACGGATTACCGAAGATGTCACGCAGCAACCTTGCCTGCTCGGAGCGTTCCTCGGCGAACTGCTGATTGTTGTTGTTGTTCCTGTCTGCCGTACCCATGATTCCTTCTCGTCCAGCAGCCGTCCACGCGTCATCCATCGCGGCTCGCCAAGCACTCCACTGGCTCGTCGCGAGCCAAAGTGCGTCTCCGTCGGAGTTGTCGTCCGGGCAATAGGCGTGACCCGCCGCGACCATCATTTCAACGACGGTGATCTCGCCGTCGGCACATCGTTCCGCTTCGCGGACTGCCGCCTTGCTGTTGTCGCTCATACGATCCCAAATGCGGCGACAGCACGCGCATGCAAAAAGCCGTAGCTTTCGGTCTTCGGCTTTACCAAGCAGAAAATCGAGCATCGGTTGCGGATCGTTGCTGTTGAGCCATTCTGCTGAGGTCATGGATTCGCAAATTCCCAAGGAGCGACTTTACCAACCAGCATCCCCGGACATACGGCTCGCCACAATGACAATGTTCGCAGACTGTGGGGTCATCGCAAAGTTACCCCGCAGAAGCCGCAACCTTCGAGCTTCTTAAACCAATCGGCAAACACGCTCCCAGTCGTCGGCCCAGTTGCCATAAAATCGCCGCAAGCCTGTTCACACGAATGTGGCAGCCCGTGAAGAGGTACACATGAAAATCACATTCCTTTTGTTGGCAAGCATCGTCGGGCTGGGCAGCACTGCTGGCGAGAACCAAGAGAAAGCCTCGATGTTCAAGATCACTACAAAGCGGGCCAACGACGCTGTGGAAACGCAATCCGACAAAGACAAGACCGCGTTCGTCGTGAAAAGCCCGTCAGGGATAGGGCAGACAGTTATCGAGCGGTCAGACGAGAAATGGCCCGACGTCGTTGTGTTGCGATTGAGGCTCAAGGGTTTGGAGAGCTTCAAAGCGTCGAACGGTGCGGTCACGCTGGAGGCAGCGGTATCCATCCAGAATGAAGGCCAGTGGGTTCGCTTGTGGAAGGACGGCAAGGAAGACCTGCCGCTCGACAACAAAAGTCCGTTCTGGATGGAGATTCACATGGTCGGCAGCGACGGCAAACCGGCGAAGGTGATTCCTCTGAAGGATGGTTACTTCGAGATGACGTTGCCGAAAGCGTTCTTCGAGGGCAACCCGAAGTCGATCACGCTGAACTGGATCGACTTCTACCGATGAGCGCGTCGGTCTCGGAAGGCAACAAGAACGGAGTCTTCAATGGCCTTCGATGAAGAACTGGCGGCACGCGTTCGGGCACTGCTCACACGCACAAAGAATGTCTCAGAGAAGAAGATGTTCGGCGGACTCTGCTTCCTGCTGAATGGCAAGTTGCTTGTCGGCGTGATGAAGGACACGCTCATCGTCCGACTCGGCCCCGTCCAGAAGGATGAAGTGATACTGGAGGATCACGTCAGCGAGTTCAAGATTCCCGGCCGGGGTGCGATGAAAGGATGGGTTGTCGTGGACCAGGAAGGTGTCGAAGATGATGAGCAATTGCGTGATTGGATTCAGCGAGCGTTGAAATTCGTCAACTCACTCCCGGTGAAGTGAAAGGGCACTATCACATGACTCCGACGCTCCGACCGCCAACGGAAGGCCGCACCATCGCTGTTGTCGGCGACGTGTACCGCTTCCTGGCCACGGGAGATGACACGAACGGGAAGTACGCTTTGTGGGAAGCCATCGTGCCTCCAGGCGGTGGCCCACCCCCGCACGTTCACAGTCGAGAAGAGGAAGGGTTCTACGTCCTCGAAGGCGAGACCACGTTCACCGTCAACGGCGAGCGGATCGTGGCGACGGCTGGAATGTTCGCCAACATGCCGGTTGGCACACCGCACTCGTTCAAGAATGAGTCGGTCAGGCCGGCGAGGATGCTGATTTCGGTTGCGCCTGCGGGACTGGAGAAGATGTTCTTTGAGGTCGGAATTGCAGTTGAACAGGGAGCCACGACAGCCGCGCCTCCGACGAAGGATGAGATTGAGAAACTGCTGGCGGTCGCGCCGGGGTATGGAATCGAGATTATGCTGCCGAAGCACTGAGTGTTGCGACCATCCTCGCTGAGTCGAGGAGCCGTTCAATCCGGGCGGAAGCAGACCCGAAAGCCGACATTGAAGTAGGAGTACGCGGGCGAGAACTTGTCGCGGCACGCGGCCCGGCAATTCACTGGAACGTAGTCCCACGATCCACCGCGAAGCATGCGATAATCTCCGTTCGCACTGCCTTTTGGGTCGGCCTGATCGCTCGGTGGATAAGATTCATACCAGTCTTCGCACCACTCCCACACGTTACCGTGCATGTCGTACAAACCCCACGGATTCGCGGGGAATGAGCCGACATCCGTTGTCGTCTCTCTGTACTTGCCTTTCGGGGAGTCGTTCCAAACATGGTTCCCATCGTAGTTCGCGAAGTCAGTGGTGATGACGTCGCCGAAATGAAAGTCACTCGTGGCCCCCGCACGACACGCGTATTCCCACTCCGACTCCGTCGGCAATCCGACCTTCCCAAGCCCCTTCAGGCTCTTCGAGAGCTTCTTGCAGAACTTCTGGCAGTCCGTCCAGGACACTTGTTCCACCGGCCGGGCTTCCCCTTTGAAATGGCTCGGAGCCTTGCCCATCACGGCTTTCCAAAGAGCCTGCGTAACCGGGTGAACCCCCAGGTAGAATCCTTTCGTCAGGGTAACTTTGTGAACCGGCTTCTCGTCGTCTGTGACGTTCCCACCCATGAGGAATGTGCCCGGCGGAATGTACGAGAAGGTGATGAGTCCGCCATCCGTCAAGACGACTTCACGTTGCGGCAGGCAGAGGCGGACTCCCACGCCGATAAGTTCCACGACACGGGCCTGCCATGCCTTCCGTTCAGGGTGGGCTTCCGGTTCGCAGCAAGTCGCCAGCAACTTCCGGTGCAGCCGAATCAGTTCGCCGCGTCGCGGGTCGTCATTTGACTCCAGCCAGTCCGCCAGAACGAGCCAACGGGTTTCTTCGAGCGGTTCGGAGACGATTCCGCCGAGCAACGCTTCCAGTTCAGTCATCTTGCCCTCTCCGGACGAGACCACGGGCGGCTCACCGTTGCCGCTCCGCTCTTGGGCAACAGGTTGGTGTGAGTGCGAGTCACCATCGCTCACTTCTTCTTGCCCGCACGTTTCGGCGGCTTCTGCTTCTGCATCTTCTTTTGCAGGTGGGCGAACTTTGTGGCCGGTTGGCGGACGGCCTGCCGCGAATTCTTCGCCATCACATTCCCCAGGTCGAACACGGTTCCAAATAGCGAGGTGTGCTTCGCACCGGAACCGCATCACGCCCATCATACCCGGCCCACACGCACGCAGCACAATCGTTCGCAGGTCCGTGACGCCCGTGACGCCTCCGGATATCGAGACGAACCGCGCCTTGCATGAACGCCGCGCGGTCGCTATTACCGCCCTGATTCCCTTCAATCCGTGCGAATGCCACACGAGCGAGCCGCGATGGTTCAGTGCAGGATGTTCGCGATCCTGGCGGCGTTCCTGAGTTGCCAGACGACAGGTTGCTTGGCGGTCTACTCGACGAGACCCGTCGATGTCGTCGTGACTCGCACCGACACCGGGCAACCCGCAGCCAACGTGCCCGTCAAGGTCTCGTACATGTCGATGATGGTGCTGAATAAACCGAAAGACGTTGAAGGGGCCACGGACGCAACGGGCCGTGTCCTGCTGCCGATGGCTGACTTCTCGTGCGGGAAATACCTACAAGTCGGGACCACCAAATTCGCCGTCGAGACGGACACCCTTCGAGACGGCGGTCTGCTCACCTACAAGCCCTCCGCCAACCCCGAAGAGCCGATTCCAACTTATGCGGTTCGACTCGTTCCGCGACAGCGGTCGCTCATCCAGCGCGTTCTCGGCCTCCCAATCGGCTCAGCGCGCAAGACGCGGACCGTGTCAGAAGTCGAACGGGAAGTGGATACGGCAATTCCGCTTGGCTCTTCGCGGCGCGATATCGAGGCATGGCTTGCAGGTCAGGGAATCGAGTTCAGCTACTCCGACCAGCCTGCCTCGTATTCCCAGATTGCCAAGCGTGACGCGGAAGCGAGCAGCTATCAAGGGATCGTTGTCGGCATCATCAGGGACACCGACCGCTCGCTCTTCGTGACCGGGAGCATTCAACTGTTCTTTCTTCTTGATGCCGAGGGCCGACTTGCGTGGCGAGTTGTGGAGTGGGTCGGCACCGGGTCTTGAAGTGTGCAGCCACCACTCGACGCAAACAGTCAAACATCGAACAGCAACCGATCCAGGCCGCGAATCAACCCCGTCGTGTTCATCACTCTTCGCACCGCGAGGAATGTCCCGTTGACATACGGAGCCGCGCTCTTGCCCGCGTCGTGCCGGATCGTGAGCCGCTCATGTGGCAGGCCGAACAACGCTTCAACCGCCAGAACATATCCCGGCAACCGCACGGAATGCACCTGCGTGCCACTGATTGTTGCACCTCGTGCTTGAGGACTTCCGTGGGTCTGTTCAATCGGGAAGGCCAGTTTGGCCGGCCCGATTTCGCCGAGTGCTTCGGCAAGTTCGCGTGCCGTGCCGCTCGGAGCATCCTGCTTTCCGGCGTGGGAGTAATCAATCACTTCACGCGACGGCAAGTATTTGGTTGCCATCAATGCGAAGCGTTTCAGCAACGCCGCCGTGAGGGAGAAGTTACCGGCGGCGATCACCCCAAGACTGGTAGGAATGAAGTTGCGATGTCTCGCGTACTGGTGTGCAATGACGAGAAGTGCGGAGAACTGGGCCGTGCGTGATCGCGTCAGCCACGCGAGTGCGTTCGGCGTGAGCGTCCCCGACACTCACCAAGACCGGCCTCTTCCGATCACTCGCACCACGTCGCAGAGATTCCGTTGCGGGAGGTTCCCCACATGCCTGCCGACTTCTTCATTGAGACACGACTTGGGGTGGTTTTCTCGAAGGCTACGGGTGTGTATGGCAAGGCCGATGTCGTGGATCACATGGATCGGTTACAGAGCAATCCGGACTTCCGACCCCAGTTCAATCAACTCGCCGACTTTCGTGATGTCAGCATCATGACCTTGTCCGCAGATGATATTAGACAACTTGCCAAGCGGACGATTTTCAGTGTGAGTTCGCGCCGAGCGTTTGTGGTCACTGGCGAGTTGGAGTTCGGTCTCGCTCGCATGTTCGGGACTTATCGGGAGTTGGCGGGCGAGTCTGGGATTGTGACCTTTCGGGAGATGAAAGACGCGCTTGCTTGGCTTTCACTTTCCGTGGAACCCGAACCGAGCATGTTTAGCAAACTCAACCCACCTCCGACGAAAGCCGCGCAAGGAACTTCAAATTGAGCGGGAGATGCGAACCGAACTGAAGTGTGACGCTGCGAGGGCGGAAGATTGCGTTGATTCGGTCGGTGTCGGGAGTGCCGATTTTGCTGCCTGAGTCGGCTCTGCTAACGGAGACAAACCGATTCGGGGCACACCAGCCCCTGCCCTCCGAAAACCGCATCGCGGACTGGAAGCGACCCACCCGTGTGCCCGAAAATCCCCTTCACGATTGGTACTTCACCGCGAGCGAGCAGGTGCGTACGGATGATCGACGCAGCCACAGCAGAGAAGCCGACGAAGATGGCCAACCCATCGCCCGCCACGCGGATGTGGGTTGTGCTTCAGAAGCTGACGCGTGCCCGCGACGATTACACCCGCGCCAAAGATCGCTCGACGCGGCTCGCACTGGCAGGCAATATCTCAGACTTCGTGACCCAACTGCAAAGCTTGGCGGATACACTTCCTGAGAAAGCGGAACGATAAAGCGATTGACCGCAGCACGACGTACCTGAAGAATACCTGTCGTCAGGAAATCCGACAGGAGAATCAACGTGGCTGTGTTTCCAGTCTCGCACATGCAGTGGCAAACTCTTCGAGCCGTCAAGCGGAGTCGCAAACCACCAACGGGTCGTGAGCTTCGGCTTAACCCGACCCAGTCCACCAAGGACGGCTCGTTTTTGACAAAGATGGTTGAGGAGGGTTTGCTGACGCGCGTGACCGGCACCGAGAACGAGCCGTTCGCGGGGACGTATTCCCTTACCGATCTGGGAAAGCACGCCGCCGAGTATGGCGAGTGTGAACTTCCTTGATGGCTGGAACCGCCGCCGTGGGCAGACGACACACGACGCATGCGATTCGGAAAGCCTTCGACATTTAGACTGGTTGGTATGTCGGCGTCACTGCGTGCCCCGCTCGGCGGGGAGTCTGAAATCAGGGGCCACTAATCCAACCATCGTTCTAGCAAGTCTAAAAGTCGAGCCGTTTCCACAGTTCCTTGGTTCGCCGTGAGACAGGTAACGGACACCCGAAGCCATCCTTGTGGTGGTGAAGGCCCACGGAAGTCGGCTTCCAACCCAAGGTCCAAAGCGAGTAACCTCTGACCGCTCATTGCGAGCGTGACCGACCGCAGGATGCCGAGGGAATGCCGATGCCGTCAGTTGCCTCACGGTCCGTCTGGGGCGGGAATGTCGCCTGGGTGGTCATATTCCTTGCCAACTTGATTGTGCTGCTCTGGTGTGGGTGGCAGGTCACCCGCGACAGCGGTCGTGCTGGAATGATCGCCGCAACCGCCTTGATGCTTCTGCTCACACTCCGCGTCGTGCCAAAGTGGAGCGAGTTCCGGATGACCCTCGTGGTCGGCGGCATCTTTACCGCAATCGCCCAGACAGTTCCGGTGATCCAGATCGTTGGCGGAATCTTGAGCTTGCGAACCGTGGAATTCTTGGGGCTGGTGCAAGGATATGCCAACGGCCCGACCGAGCCGGGCGGGTTCTTGGCCACGCTCTTGATGGCGTGCATGATGTTGGCTGCGGCGTTCATGTCCGGCGTGTTCCTCAGAGGGGTCAGCCGAGCCGAAAGTTGGGTTTTGCAAGGCGATGATTGGCCTGGGCCACCAGCCGATTGGCAAATCCAGCGGAGCCTCCGAGAGCGGCAGAGGTGATATGCACGGGTTCTCACCGGCAACGACTCAGCCGTCTCGGTGCAAACCTACTACTTCCAGATTTGGCGGTGTATTGAGCGACGCAGGCGGTATTCTCGAACACACATTGATCGGCTTCAATGCTCCAACCAAAGACGTCACCATGAGATGGTCATTGAGCAACTTCCTTGTCCTGCTCGTCGCGTGTGACGCGGTCGCCGCCGACAAACCGGCGACTCCTCCCATCGTCCCTTCCATTGTCTACCGGGACCATGTGTTCGTTCACTACCACAACCTCAACGCGCGGAACAAACCGTATGTGATTGTCGTGAAGCCATTGAATAATTACGCGATCAGCACAACGTTCGATGTTGCCAATGCCCGCAATGGCCTTGGTTCGCTCTTCGTGCGAGGAAACGTTCTTGTCGTCGGGGAGAACGATGAATGGCCACTCGGCATCGGTCAGGTGATTTCAATCGACTCCGTGGGATATTTTTCGGCCGACCGTATCTGCGACGCCAAATGGATTCCCGTCGAACCGGATGGAGAAGCCGTAAAGGTTGTGCAAGGTAGCGATCCAAAGATGTGGTCACGGAAAACCGAGCGATTTATTCAACTCAAGGCGGGTGATACGGAGATCAGCCACACCGCTGTCGCGGCGTCAGGAGAACGAAATCTGCTCGTATTTGATCTCATCAAGACCACGCCATCCAAAGACGCCGCTCCAAAGTTTCACATCGCGGTCACACGCGTGACGCCAGAAATGAAGGTTCGACTCGACGGGTGGACAAACCGGGGAAGAGCCGAAGAAAAGCCCATCGAAGATGTGCCATCCGAGTTTTCAGAGCCATTCCAAGCATATCTGATCGGTGACGATTACTACTTTCTCACGAGGTCCGGATCGGTGTATCTCGCTGCCTCGCCAGAGAAGGGCAAGTCGCGAACGATGAAAGGTATTTGGACTGACCCGGCATCGCGGATTGCCTACATCATTTCCGATGGCGAACGAACTGGGGTTCATTTCTTGATTCCGGCTCGCGACAAGATCGGCTGGGGTTACTTTCGTCTTGGCCCGACCCCGAAGCTCCAGTTCCTCAGCGCGAATAGACCGTACCCGGACGATATGGAGCCAGCCGAGATTGTGAGGGAGTTGACGCAACTGCTGAAGATGAGGAAAGAAATCCCAGCGAGCAAGTGAGCGGAGGCAAGGACTCCGATGGGCTGCTCTCTTTACTGAGCGGTGCGCAAAGGATGTTAAGGACTGGCAATCTCCAAACCTGCTTGGGCGAAGCAGGCTTGCACCAGATGAGGCTTCCGTCGCGTGCGACCGATTGAGGTGCTGACGATTT
>JAIOPV010000287.1 GCA_021413735.1 Planctomycetota bacterium | reverse complement strand
ATCCAAATCCAAGCGCGACGGCTGAGCGTTGATCTCGATCATCTTCTTGTGCTGGGCGGCACACTTCAGCACCGCATCGAGGTTGATGCGGTAACCGTCGCGCTTCAGCAATAACCGTCCCGTCGCGTGGCCGAGCATCGTGACTGCGGGGTGTGCCAGCGCCTTGCAGACGCGAGCGGTCATCTCTTCTTCGGGCATCGCGAAGAGCGAGTGAACGCTCGCCACGACATAGTCGAAGCCCGCAAGCAGTTCGTCGTCGTAATCGAGGGAACCGTCTTCGAGGATATCGACCTCGGTGCCCTTGATGATGGTCACGCCCTTGAGCTTCGCGTTCACGCGATCAATCTCGGCCCACTGCTTGCGGACCACGCCCGGCGGCAGGCCACGTGCAATGGTCAGCGATTGCGAATGGTCCGCGACGCCAAAATACTCGAAGCCGAGCGCCTTCGACGCGAGGGCCATTTCTTCCAGGCTCGCGGTCCCGTCGCTGTACGTCGTGTGATTGTGGAAGACGCCGCGGATGTCGCTGTCCACAACGAGAGCCGGCAGCTTCTTCGCCTCGGCCGCATCCAGCTCGCCCATGTCTTCGCGAAGTTCCGGCGGGATGTAACTCAGCCCGAGCGCCTTGAAGATGTCTTCCTCGGTCTTCGCATGAACACGGTGCGTCTCGGAACCCAGCCCGTATTCGTTGAGCAGCCAGCCGCGGTCGATGGCTCGCTGACGCATCCGGATGTTGTGTTCTTTGCTGCCCGTGAAGTAGTGCTCGGCAAACGGGAACTGTTCTTCGGTGACGACTCGCAGGTCCGCGTTCAGGGTGACCTTTGTGCCGTCGAGATGCATCGCCGCGACGATGCTCGATTTCGTTGGCCCCTGCCCAACGATCTGCACGACCTCGGGCAACTTCACGAACGCATCCATGATGGGCTGCGCGTCCGCGCTGCTCACAAGGATGTCGATGTCCTTGGCCGTTTCGCGGCGACGGCGAAGGCTACCACACAGTTCCGCCCGAATGACGCCCGGCATCTTGCGGATCTGTTCGAGCAGCGTCAGCCCCAACGGCAACGCCAGGTCGATGCGGACGCGGTTACCGACCGTGCCCAAGAACGTGATGCCTTCGAGGATCTTCTGCTGCGTCTTGGCACCGAAGCCTTTCAGCTTCGCGACCTCGCCCGAGTCGCAGGCGGCTTTCAACTTCTCGATCGTGTCGAGCTTGAGTTCATCGTGGAGTGCTTTCACCTTCTTCGGGCCAAGTCCCGGGATTCGCAGCATCGCAACGACCCCGGCCGGAATCGAGGCGCGAAGATCGTCGAGATACTTCAGGCTCCCCGTCGTCACGAGCGTCGTGATCTTCTGCGAAAGGGCGTCGCCGATGCCGCGAACCTCGCTGAGTTTCTGGTCGGCGACGAGCTGTTTCAGGTCGCCATCGAGTTGCTGAATTGTGCGAGCGCCATTGTGGTAGGCGTTGCAACGGAAGGCGTTCTCGCCCTTGAGGGCAAGCAGTGTCCCGATCTCGTCGAGCGCAGCGGCGACTTCGTCCTTCGTCATGTGGAGGCTCCTTTTGAGATGTGGTTAGGATACCCGACGAGACGTGCCGGACAAATGTGCGGAGCGGACGAGCAACACGTTTAGCATCCGCCCCAACCGGGCGGATTGCCAACGGTGGTCCCGTTGGGACCACCGCTAAACTTGGGTCACGCCGCGACGCGGAACGGTAACGTCGCTGGCATCGCTTCGATGCCGCGAGTCCGTGCGGGCGAATGCAACATGATCTCCATGCCGTTCACAATGCGATCCGGCCCACGCCCGTCGAACGTGTTACGGGCACAGCGAGTCATGCCCTTGCGTTCCATCGGATCGTCGAGCAGTGCCGTCACGGCTTCATTCAGGTTGTCGAAGGACACATTCGCCGAGTCGCCAAGGAAGGTAGCGACGCCTTCGTCATCCATCTTCTTGCCGTTCATCCCGTGGCGAAGCGTCTGGCTGATGATGAGTTGTGGGATGCCCACCACCGACAGTTCCGGTGCCCACATATCGCCGGCAGTCACGGCGAAGTGAACCCGCACGAGCCGCGTCATCAGTTCCTTGACTTCGGTAAGCACTTCGATCGTGCCCTTCGAGTTGTCCGCGAGTTCGAGCAGTTCGTCGTAGTTCGCGTGATGCGTGCGAACGGCTACCGACACCTTCGACACCTTCCCCGTTTCGAGAAGTTGCTTTGTGCGTGTCACTGCGTCGCCGTTGCGGTCGTCGTCGCCCATCGCAACCAAGGCTCGGAATGGTGCCGGCGGCTCGGTGGCCCGAATCGTTCGCTGTCGGCGGAAGATGCCACGACACAGCGCGAATCGGCTTCCGAGCAATCGTTGGCAACCTGGCCCAACACGATACGGCTTCTTCCCCGGAGCGAGCAGCGGGTTCACGACGAGATCACACGGGAACTGAATGCCCGCGGTCGAGTCGAAGGCAACAACCAGCGTGCCAGTCTCCTTCAAGGCCGAGAGGTAGTCAGGACTCATGCCTTCACCAGCGACAACCACCGCTGCCGCGTTCAGCTTGCGAACCTGTGCGAGTGTCGCGTCGAGGTCGGCGTCTGAACCAAGTTGGTTCTCGGCAGGTGCCCAGTCGTTGTTCCCGCGATTGATGACGGTCGCAAGCGAGAGGGGATCAAGATAGCTCAGGAAGTGAGTGCCGCGTCGCCGCCGCTGCAACGCAGCTGCGAGAGCGAGACACTGATAGAGTGGCTCCCAGCCACGTTCCAGGGTGCCATCGCAACGAAACAGAATCGGGCCGCGAATCGCATCCATGCGCAACGCTCCTGCACAACCACAGGTCGTAAATATCGACGATCCCGGCGAGCGGCGGATGTAAGTCCGCCGGTACGTGAGCAACCCCGAATCCAGGTTCGGTGCTCGCCTGTGCCGTCGTGAGCCGGTTGGTGCAAGGAGTTGGACGCCGCGAGAAGGCCATCGCGTGAGTCGCGACAACCAACGGGTCCGAGCCAAGACACCTCTTCTCCGGTGGGTCATTTCAATGACCCTTTTGCCGATTCGCCCGTGGGTTCCGGTCCGCGGGAGAATCGTGCTCAGCTCGTGGGTTCCGGTCCGCGACTGAGCGAGGCGGATCGTAAGCCAAGGCTCACAAATCGAACAAGGGCACTTTCTCCCGACGTCGTTTTCACACGTCGTGGCGATGAAAAATTTGCATCATCCCGACTGTTCCGCATGGAACGAATGTAACCAAGACGCACGGCATTCCTGGAGTTACAGCGGTTCCACATGGAACGATTGGGCTTTGTAAATCTGACTTCCCTGGTGCGCTCATCGTGGTATGAATCCGGCCGCACAAACACTCGGGCAACCGGGTTTAACCGAAGACGAAAGGGGAACTGGCATGGAAGCCACCATCACCAAACCACGACTCGGCCGCGGGCTGAACGCACTCCTCAGCGGCATGGGAAACGATCACGACGCAGCCGACGCCGGCCCGGTTTGCCGACTCGCTCTCACACAGATTCACCACAACCCACATCAGCCACGCAAGCGATTCGACGACGACGAACTCAAAGGTCTGACCGAAAGCGTGAAGTCGCACGGCGTGCTGCAACCGCTTGTGGTTCGTGCGGTGAACGACGGCTACCAACTCATCGCTGGCGAACGCCGGCTTCGCGCTGCGACCGCTGCGGGCCTCAGCGAAGTGCCGGTGCATGTCGTGACGTTCGACGACCAGCAGATGTTCGAGGCAGCGCTCGTCGAGAACATTCAGCGAAGCGATCTGAACGCGATCGAGAAAGCGCAGGGCTTCAAGGAGTACCTCGAAAAGTTCAGCATGACGCAGGAGCAACTCGGCACGAAACTCGGCCTCGACCGCACGACGATCTCGAACTTGCTCGGGCTGCTGAATCTCGCGGAGGAAGTTCAGCAAGCCGTGCGGAACGGGCAGATCACCTTGGGGCACGCGAAGATCCTCAAGGGGATCACTGAGCAGGAACGACAGATCGCTCTGTGCCGCGAGACGATCATGAAGAACTACTCGGTTCACGCTCTGGAACTGGTCGTGAAGCAGCAGCGAATGGAAGCGATCACCACGGCGGTGACGGACGGCGCGACGCGACGCGAGCCTGTCGAGAAGACAGCACACGTGAAGGGCTTGGAAGACGACCTGCGGCAACGGCTCGCGGTGAAGGTCGAGATCAAGGTGAAGGCGAAGGACAAGGGCCAGATCGTGATCGCGTTCGACTCAAACGACGACTTCGAGCGAATTCTGGATGCCTTGAAGAAGTGACCGCGAACGTGATGGAGAACTCGCAAGCCCACGGAAGTGATCCGTGGGCTTTGTCGTTGAGCGGTCGCCGCAACGCGGCGACGCCCGCCCCGCTGGGGCGGGCGCTAAACGAGTTGCGATGCGATTTCGTTGTCGTGGTTGCCCATCTTGTTGCGTTTGGGCGAATCGGATACGCTCTGCTCATGTCCCAAGGAGGGTCTCACAATGCGAACTCGGACGTTCAAGGTTCTCATGCTGACAATCGGACTTCTCGCGCTGGCAAGCATCAGCGCTCAGGCACCAGAATTCAAGCTCTACGCCTCAACCGAAGGCCGCTACAAAGTGCTGTTCCCCGGAGCGGTCAAAACGGACACGTACCCCATCAAAGGCGACAAGGGCGAACTCACTCTCACCGTCGATCTCGTCGAACTTCGAGCGGGCACGGCGTTCATGGTGACGTTCGTTGACGCTCCCGACGAAGTGGCGAAGTTGCCAGCCGCCGGCCGACTCGACAAGGTTCGCGACGGCAACAAGGGCACCGACGGGAAGGTTGTCGCGGACAAGGAAGTCGCACTCGGCACGGAAAAGTACCCTGGCCGCGATGTGCTGATCGAGAAGCCCGAAATGTTTCTCCGCAATCGAATCGTGATCACCGGCAATCGTCTGTATCAAGTGATGGTGCAGGGGCCGAAGGATGTGGTCACGTCGCCATCGGCGGATCGGTTCATCGAGTCGTTTGAAGTCACCAAGTAACTCCACAAAAGGAATCACCATGCGCGGGTTCATCGCGGCCGGTCTCTTGCTTGTTGCAGCAGCCGGGCTGTCGGCTCAGGGCGAAAAAAAGTTCGAGTCGAAGGAAGGCAGGTATTCGGCCGCGTTCCCCGGCACGCCGACCACCGACTCGAAGAAAGCCGGCGAGTTGACCATCAACACGGCCGCTGTGGACGCGAAGGGTGTGGCGTACATGGTGATCTATTCCGACCTGCCGGCTGAAACTGTGAAGACCAGCAAATCCGAAGACATCCTCGATAGCGGCGAGAAGGGGCTCGTGACGAACTTCAAAGCGAAGGTCACGAAATCGCAGCCCACGACGTTCGGCAAAGAGAAATATCCGGCTCGAAATGTGACAGCAGAAGTGAAGGTTGACGCGACGACTTTGCGGCTGCGGATAACGATCGTTCTCGCTGGAAACCGTGTGTATCAGGTGCTCGCAGTGGGCAATCCGGATGTGGTCGGGAACGCGATGACGGACAAGTTTTTTGACTCGTTCGAGATCCGAAAGTGAACCCGGCCTTTTTTATGGTGTCCGTCTTGGTAAGATGACTGCGGGCAGGTGAAACATCTGCCCAATTCGGGGCGTAGCTCAGCCCGGTAGAGCGCCTGGTTTGGGACCAGGAAGTCGCAGGTTCGAATCCTGTCGCCCCGACTCTCACTTCACTTCACTTCGCTTTGCGGTCAGTTTGCCGTATCAAAACGGCATGACCGAACCCCTTCCAAACTCCACCCTTCGCTTCTGGCCATTCTTCACGATCGCGCTTGCGGTCCGCTTGCTCGTTGTCGTGCTTGGCGTCTTGATGATCCCGATTCAGCCGAGCCAACCGATCTGGGTGATGGGCATCGGCATCGCCGGCTACCCCGCCGACATGCGTTCCAGTTCCGACGACGACGGACCCAAGCAACTTCGCGAACGAATCGAAGCATCCTCGGCAGCGGTCATCGAACCATGGTATCGCTGGGATGCGACCTGGTTCGCGTACATCGCACAAGATGGCTACGCCAAGAATCGGGGCGGCCCCCAGGGAGCCGCATTTCCGCCAGCGATGCCCGCTGTGCTTGCTGTTGCTGACGCCATCGGGTTGAACCCATTCTGGGCTGGACTGCTCGCGGCGAATCTTGCAGGGGCTGCCGGAGCTGCACTTCTCGCACAAATCGCAATGCGACTCACCGCCGACCGCGAAGTTGCCACCCGCGCGTTCACGCTGCTGCTGGCGTTCCCGAGTGCGTTCTTCTTCTCGGCACCGTATCACGAATCGTTCGGCCTGCTGTTCACCGGATTGGCACTGATGGCGTGGCTCGATTCCCGGCCAGTGCGTGCTGGAGTGTTCGCGGCACTCGGATCGTTCGCACGAATCGCGGGGATCGCAATCGGCGTGGCAACGCTCGCGAACTGGCTCACGACCGACCGAAGTCGTCGCGGATTCTGGTTCGCGATGATCGTGGCCGTAGGAAGTTTCGCGGGCGTGGTGGCGTATTGGGGATACGTCGGATGGGTGTTCGGGAATCCGTTGAGCGGTCTGTCTGCGCACGGGAACTGGGGACGACGTAATTTCTCGCTCATGAATCCGTGGTACGCCATCGAGTCGATTTACGATCCCGAATTGCGTCGTCCCGGTATGGCTCCGTCGTTCGCGTTTGAAGGACTGTGTGCGCTCGGATTCGCAGTGTTGGGAATTCGCGCCTGGATGCGGCGCGGCATCTTCTGGGGGATGCTCACGCTCGTTCCGGTTGGCATGATGCTGATGTCGGGTACATTCCTGAGCGGGCATCGCGTGGTTCTCGCCGCGGCTCCCGCGTTCATCGAACTCGCCGACATGCTTCGCAACCGCCTGTACTACCGGCTCACGGTTGGGTTCTTCGTGCTGGCACAACTGGTGCTGATGAACCGTTATGTTCACTGGCAGTGGGCAGGCTGACTGCATCCCTCTGCTCGATACAACAATCCACCCAGGACGTCCTGGGTGTTTCTGTTCTGTCACTGAGGAATTGTGATGAAGTTGCTGCTCTCGTTCGTTTTTGCACTTGGGCTGTTCGGAATCGCCGCGGCCGAAGACAAGAAAGATCCGTCCGTCGGTAAGTGGGTGGTGGAATCGGTGATCCGCGACGGCAAAGCGATCGACGCCTACAAGGGCGGAACCCGCGTGAACGGCGGAGGTAAGTACACGTTCACGCCGCCGGCCGAGTCGAAGATTCCCGCAACAACGGGAACGTACACGATCGACGCAAGCAAGACGCCGATCACGTTCGACGCCGTGGCAAAGGGTGGCACGTTCGACGGCAAGACGCTCCTCGGCATCTTCAAGGTTGAAGGCGACACGATGACCGTTGCGTTCGCGGAACCTGGCAAAGAACGCCCAACGAAATTCGAGAGTGCAGCGGGTTCGGGCGTTGTGCTGACGGTGTACAAGAAAGCGAAGTGAAGTTGGTGACTCCCACTCAATGCGTGAGTGGGAGTCGATTTATGCAGTCCAAGTCTGCTTACTCATGGTGTGAGAGATGAGGATAGTCGGTCGCAGCGTGCCGGGTTGCAGCTGAAACGATAACGGCAACACGCTACTGAATAGCACCGCACTGTGCGCTACGTTCGAGACGTCCAACAAAGTGAGCTTGCCCTCGCGAAGCTGGTACAACTCAATTTCCCAGGGATCGCGGTCAACAATCAGTAATTCGCGAGTTCCCACCTTCGAATAGAAAGCCAGTTTCTGGCGCGGGTCTTCTCCGGGGCTTGTGATCTCAACCGCGAGATCCGGCCCACCCATCCAGTGCGTGCCGCAGTTCTTCGCGTGTGTTGTCGAAAGATACACAGCCACATCTGGCTCGCGGTAATTCGTGAGCCAACCTTGGTCGAGATCGCTCACATTGCAACCCGGAAGTATCCGGTCGCCACCAGCGCGATTGACCACAAAGTGAAACGCAAACCCCAAATCCCCCGCAATGACTTGGTGTTCGTTGTTTGGTAACGGTGGCATGACCAACACACCCTCCCACACCTCGTCTCGGTTGTTCGGGAATCGCTTGTCGCGATCCGCCCGCACCTCGCCTTCAAGTACCGGATCGCAAATCAGCACTGGCATCATCTTGCCCTCAAAGAACCGGGGGACTCACGTCCCCCGCTTGCTTCAACCCATTGTTCACTTCTTCAACGGCTCCTTCAAGCTCGACAAGAACTCGACCACATCGCGTAACTCACGGCGAGAGAGTTTCGTGTGCAAGTCTGCTGGCATCGCACTCGGGCCAGTTCGCCGCGAAGCCACATCCTCAACTGGAATCACGATCTCCTTGTTCTCTGCGGTGAGGAGCTTGATGGTCTTCTTGTCTTCAGCCTTGATGATGCCGGACACCGTGCGTTCATCTTGAAGCACGAGAATCACCGTCTCGAAGCCCTTCGCGATGTTCGCCGACGGCAACACGATCGCTTCGAGCAAGTAGCGACGATCCTTCTCCTTCTCGGCCGCGATGCCGTTAAGCTGCGGGCCAACTTCGCCGCCCTGGCCGTCGAGCTTGTGACAGCGCTGGCAATACACCGACGAATTGTTCAGGAAGATCGAACGCCCGCGATCCGCGTCACCGCCCGCAAGCGACTCCAAATGCCCGGCAAGTTTGTCGCCCTTGGGGTCGGCCGCGATCTTGTTCTGGGCGGCGCGGTACTTATCCACCTTCGCCTTCAGCGGCGCGAACAGTTTCAGTTTCGCGCTTGCTCGCTTGTCGGCAGCATCCAACACATCGAGAACCACGTCGCCAGGCACCTTCGCCGCAATCGCCGCATCGAGCCATTCGTCGAGCAGCTTGTCGGCATCCTCGGAACTCTTCATTCCGGCCAGAATTGCGAACGCCCCCTGCTTCTCCGCGAGTGAGGTCTGAGTGTCCTTCAGCAACTCGGGAAGCTCTTTCATCACCGCAATCGGGTCGGCCTTCGCCTTCACGCCACGGCCAGCAGCGCGAAGTTTCGGCTCAGTCGAAGCCAGCGCGAGCGCCGCGAGGTCTTTCGTTTCGGGCGAATTGATCGCATCGACCGCGAACAGCGCATCGACTCGCAGCGAAACCGGTGTTTTTTCGTCCTTCACCAACCCCGCGAGCAGCGGACCGAATTCCTTGATGCCGAGCTTCGCAACGACCTGCGCCGCTTGCTTCCGCACAATATCCGACCCTGCGAAGATCCCGACTCCCACGGTCTTCACTGCCTCGGCAGCACCTTTCGCTTCACGCGGTTTGAGTTCCATCGTGATACCGGTGATCGGATCACGACGCCCCGGATCGGCCCACTTCCCGAGCAGTTCGAGCGCGAAGGCTCGCGTGTAGTCAGGTTCGCCAGCGCGACCCGCAAAGCGAGCGATCGGTTCCGGTGTGCCGAGCCATGTGTTCGCAGCAATCGCTCGGAACGCAGTTGCATCACTCAGCGCTGATTTGTCCGCGAGTTTGGCGAGAGCGGGAAGTGCTGACGTGAGTCGGTCGTCGTAAATGGCGCGAGCAGCTTCCGCGACGATCTTCGGTTCGGGGTCGTTGAGGAACTCGGCAACCTTATCGCTGCCGGCTTTCCGCAGGGCGAGCAACACGCCCATTCGGACCGAAGCGATGTCGTACTTGTCCTTCGACAACACCCAGACATTCCACAGATCCACTGGATTGCGGGCCGCGTGAAACAAGCCCATCACGGCCGCGTGACGAAGGTATGGATCCTTGTCGTCGTTCGCCTTCAACACCTCGAACAGCGGCGCGTAATAGACCTGTTCAATCGTGGGACGTCGGATCAAAGGTTCGGGCTGGCCCACTTTTCCATAAGTGACAGCGGCAGCGGCACGCACTCGCAGATCGGCATCGGTCATGAGCTTCGCCAACTCAACGTGGAGTGCTTGAGTCGAAGGATCACCCAGCGTCATCCGCAGGCCCGCAGCGTTCCCCAGTTGTTCAATCGCAGCTCGCCGCACTTCGACGTCGGTGTCGTTCACCAGGGTGAACAGCCGGGCCACCGGGTCGCGATCCTTTTGCTTGCGAGCAATCGCGCCAAGACCCCACACAGCATGCAGCCTCGCAAGACGATTTCGCGAATCTCGTGCTACCTTGGCGAATCGCCCGTCGGCTCCCAGACTCACCAATTCGTACTGCGCTTCTTGCCGAACCTGATGATGCGGATGTTCGAGCAGCTTCTCCAGTTCGTCGGCGGTTCGCTTGTCGAAGCCTTCCGCAATCAGCTTCTTCGCCTCGGCAACAGCGGGGTTCTTCATCGCCTCTGGGTCGGTCACACGGAAGATGCGACCCTTGCCCGGCTTGTCCCAACCGGTTGTCCAGTCGCTCCAGTAGAACGCGCCATCCGGGCCGAACTCGCAGTCCGTTGGCAGCATGTTCCCGATGAACTCCTTCGGGCTGCCGCCGATCACCTCGAAGGTCGCGCCCTTCGGCTTCACGGCGAGCGTCCAGATTTTGCTGCCGCCAGGACCGCCGGTGAAGTCCGTGCAGAAGAAGTGATCTTTGTACTTCTCGTTCAGGCCGATGCCGGGGTAGTGCGTCATCCCCGACGGACCGCTGCCGAAGTTCAGCAACGGCGGCAGGATGTACGCGGGTTGTCCATCCCATTGCGGCAACCAGAGCTTCTCCGTGTTCCAGGGTCCGCGATTTCCTTGCTGCACAGCCGGCGTGTGGTAACCCGTGCCGTACTGGAAGCCGCAGCGCCAACCGCTGTCGCCGCCCTCGACGATCTGAACCCAACGGGCACGGTCGCCGGAGTCGCAGTTGTTGTCGTAGGTGAAGAGATTGCCGAAATCGTCGAACGCGATCTCTTGCGGATTCCGCAACCCCATGTGAACGATTTCGAGATTGCTCCCATCCGGATCGCAACGCAAGACAGCCCCGCTATCCGGGTTCATCAGGTGGCGCTGTTCCTTCGTAATGATGTTCAAGCCGCGGTCGCCGATCGACATATACAGCTTGCCATCCGGCCCCATTCGCAGCCCGTGCAAGTCGTGCCCGATGAACTGAACGTGAATACCGAACCCCGTCGCAAGCGAAGTCTTTTCAGTGCCCTTGTTCTCGCCCTTCGGATCGCGGAAGCGATACAGATCGGGAATGCACGCGAAGAACACGTCGCCCTTGCGAGCGAGCACGCCTGCCGCGATGCCGTCTTCGTAGCGGTTGAACCCATCCGCAAACACGCTGTCCTTGTCCACCTTCCCGCTACCAGTGCTATCCCAAAGTAACCGGAGCCGTTCGCTGTTCTCGGGATACTGGCCATACTTGAACTTCTTGTACATCGCGACGCGATCGGCCACGGTGCGGGCTGCGAGGTCGTCATCAAGCCACGGCTTGCCGCGTGTGTCGGGAACGCCCTGAGTGTGCCTAAATGTTTCCACCACAAAACAGCGTCCCTTTTCGTCAAAGGCGAATGCAACGGGATTCGCAAGGTGCGGCTCGCTGGCCCAAACTTCGACCTTCAAGTTCTTGTCGGCAAGGCGAACAGCACCGGCAGCGTCTTCGGCTGGCGACTTCTTCGCAGGTGGGTCTTGTGCGTAAGCCGTCGGCTTGTCGGCTGGACTCAGCGCGAGGAGGCCAATGATTGCAAACGCGGAAACCGCGCAAACGAGGCGGGACATCTTGAAGTGCTCCGTGGTGGAGAGTGAAGGCTCAAGTTGAGGCTACCGCTGATATGACGACGCGGCAACCGGGGGTATTTGGGTTCGCGATTCGGTCAAAGTGCGATACAATTGATATTCCTGTCGCTCCCGTCTTTCAATTTCTCCCTTGATGGATTCTTCAGATGTCACGTCCGCGTGCCGGTTTTACTCTGATCGAATTGCTGGTTGTCATCGCCATCATTGCCATCTTGATTGGTCTACTGCTGCCGGCTGTGCAAAAAGTGCGCGAGGCCGCCGCCCGCACCCAGTGCAGCAACAACCTGAAACAACTCGGTATCGCCTGCCACGCCTATCACGATGTCGCGGGAGCGCTTCCCCCGAGCCGCGTCGCAGATCACTGGGCAACGTGGGCCGTCGTGATTCTGCCATACATGGAGCAAGGTGCGCTCTTCAACCAATGGAACATCGCGCAACCCTACTACCTCCAAACAACGTCCGTGCAGCAAGCACCGGTGAAAGCGTTCATTTGCCCGAGCCGCGGACGACCAGCCGGCGCCCTCAGCACGAGTGGCGACAAACCCGACAACAGCAACCCAAGCGCAAACCACTACGCTGGCTCACTCGCGGATTACGCGGGAAGTACGGGGAGCATGGGAGTCTATTCCGGCGTCAGCCCGACGTGGTACGACGGCCCTTGGGGCAACGGCGCAATCATCGGATCAAGTGCATGCCTGCCGGGTGGAAACGTGGCAACCTTCAAGGGATTGGTGTCATTCCAGGCAATCACCGACGGGACAAGCAACACCGCAATGCTCGGAGAAAAGCATCTCATCAAGGCGAGCATCGGGATCGGTGGAGGAGCCGGGGATGGGGCAATCTTCAATGGGGACCACGAATGGAACTACGCACGCGTTGCCGGCCCAGGATATGCCTTGGGCAATGGTCCCACAGACACCACAGGTAGTCCCGGTGTTCGGTTCGGAAGCTGGCACACGGGCGTGTGTATGTTCGTGTTCTGCGATGGGAGTGTCCGCGCCCTTCAGAACGGCACGGACACCACGGTTCTCGGGAACATGAGTCAGCGGAACGACGGGAATACCTTCACCCTGCCTTGAACGTGACTATTTCGCGGTTAGCGTGATCGGGAACGTGTTCGTATCACTGGGCTTCACCTCGAAGGTGAGGCCCGACGTGCTGTAGTCGATGTACTTCACGGCAATCGCGGGCGGTGGTGGGCCACCCGATGAACTCGCCGGTGGTGGGATTACCACAACTTTGTGCGTGCCCACAACCGCCCCAACCTTTTCCTTGCCATGAATCATCGTCATGAGCGTGAAGCTACCATCGGCTCCAACTTCCCCTCGCGCGTTCATCCCCTTCGTCGCTTCCGCTTGCGAAGACAACTCGACAACACATCCAAGCGGGGAAGCACGATCCGCGAGTTTGAGGGTGCCACTCACGGGATAGACTTGTGGTTCACCAGGACCACAGCCCGCAATCGCAAGTAGTCCAAGAACAATGATGGAGCGCATGTGAGCCTCTGGAGATTCTGTCACAGGTCAGTTGTCGGTCAGGCTTTCGAGCCTGACGCTGAGGTTTCTGGAGTCAGGCTCGAAAGCCTGACCGACAACTGACCGCGAGAAATGCAAACCGCCCACCGAAAGCCCGGCGGGCGGTAGATCATCAGCGGAGCGGGAGGGATTCGAACCCTCGGTACGGTTACCCGTACACAGCATTTCCAGTGCTGCACAATCGACCACTCTGCCACCGCTCCGGCGGCACCATCTTCGGGACACAATGCCCGAGCCGATGGTTCACACACGAATCAGCATAGTGGCAGTGGAACTCTTTGGCGAGCGGTCAGCACATCGCGGTTTTGCGCTTCTTCCCAACGCGGCCCATCTTCTCGATCTTCGCGATATACTCCACGGCATCCGGAATCTTGCACGACGTGTCGCCAACATCGACATCAACTTTGCCGATTGCCTTCGCGGTTGCCTTCGCCTTTGCGGTGAGTGCCGCAACATATCCGCCGACCGCAATGATGAAATGAACCATGCTTGCTCGCGCCCGATTCGGAGCGCTGCCGATCTCGGCCTTCACGCGGGCAAGCAGCTTCTCGATCTCGGGCAAATCGAGATCCGCGTCTGGCTTGATCGCCACAAGGCAACCGTATGTCGACCAGCCAGCCGCTGCGATTTGCTCAGTGTCCGAATCCATCCATTCCAGCGCCATCTCTCGACCGTGCGGCGACTCGGACGCCACCCACGGCACGGTGTAGCAACTGAGCATGTACCAGTACGCACCCTTGGCCCACTTGCGAAGGTTGGCCTTCGTCATCTTCGCAGGATCGGAAATGAGCGCCGACAGATACATCGCGTCGGAGTTGCCGCTGTCGTAGAGTTCGAGCGCGAGCGCGTGGTTCTTCTTGATTCGCTTTTGAATCGTCTTGAGGTCACCGACCTTCACGCCGAAGAACGGTTCCTTCGCCCCATGACGCAGAAATGTCTTCTTCGTTTGCTCGCTGCCGAGCGTCTTGAGTTCCGCGAGCACTTCCTGTGCGGTCATCGGAGATCTCCTCGCCGCAAGCGGCGAAGCCCAATCAGTGCGAAAACCACCCGGAATTGGGCCGCATCGGAATACTGCGATGCTGCCGATCTTGCAACACAATTGCGGGATCAATTGTCGCAACCGCCTCGCCTACTTCTTCTGCACCGGGGTACTCTTCCATTCTTCCTGGCGCTGTTTGTTCAGGTCTTGAACCTGCTGCTTTTCCTTCTCGGTGAGGGTTTCCTTTGGGCCCGTTGGCTCGGGCTCACTGCCGCAACCAACCACCATCGAAATGAACACCAGAACGCACAACATGCGGAACATGGCTGACCTATTTGGAATGGGAAAGTGCGAGGGGTTATGGTCTTCATCGCTTGCTGCGTAGCGTAACCGGTGCGCTACGCAGCAAACGGCGAAGACCATCAATCGAGAGCCAGCGTTTCGCCGCCCGCCAACGAACCGGCAGCGGTCCAGGCATCGGGAGTAACCGAATCGCGAACAAACCGCACGGAGCCATCAGCCAGACACACATTCACACCACCCGTGTGGTAGCTGCTCGCAGGTGTGATGAGTTGCCACCATTGGCCATTCGGTCGGTAACACGCGCTGTTCGGTGGCGTGAGCGTGTTGAAGCCGTTCCGCCAGATCGAACCCTCACGCCACGGGTAGCCACGCCAGTTCCAGCCACCAAGGGTACCCGCAGTCTGCCACGGCACGGCTTGCAACGCAGTTCGGATCGCAGCCGGGTTGTTTCCACCCGTCGTAATCGTCCCGGCGTCGTAGCAATCCCGACGTGGATTGCGGATGGTCGGATCGGTACCGAGTCCATTCGCGACCTCAGCAAACATCACCGTGTTACTCGTTCCATCCGAAATGCTGGTGATCTTCGCGGCTGGCACCGCGGGCACACTCCCGTAAGGAACGAAGTTCGTGCCGAACACGCCATCCCACTGACTCTGAAGACCAACCCAGCGCCCGTAATTCGTGTGGTAATTCGTGTACCCATAGACTTGCCCCGCATATGTGTTCACGTCGGACGGGCATGTAAACACTTTGGGCCGCGCTGCAGAAGCCGCTTCGTGACTGGCCACGCCCGACGACGATGCCCCTTCCGCGAGCGTCAGCGTCATCAGCGCGCTGACATTCCCTTGCTCAATCACGGGGAGCAGGAACGCATGCGGCGACGGCCCCCAGATCGCGGCAGTCTCCGATCCGTAAGGGAACCGGCCAATGCTGTCGTGATAGTTATGGGCAGCCAACCCGATTTGCTTGAGATTATTGCTGCACATGGAACGTGCGGCCGCATCGCGGACCTTCTGCACGGCCGGCAGCAATAACCCAATCAGAATCGCAATGATTGCAATCACGACGAGCAGTTCAATCAGCGTGAATGCGCGCCTGCCTGTGCGTGAGGGCACTCCAGATTGGAAAAGATAAAACATCGGAGACTCCGGGAGAGAAGTGAACCGAAGACGAAAAACCTACGGATGGGAAAGTGAGAAGATTCTCACAAGAAAGTTGCATTCTCGCAAGTGCATCTCACCAAAATTATTGGCTAGGATGACTCCATGCGGAGCATCTACCTCGACCACAACGCAACGACGCCATTGCTTCCCGAAGCAGCCGACGCAATGCGGCGTGTCGAGGCTGAAGCATTCGGCAATCCCGCGTCGGCGCACCACATTGGCCGTGCTGCCCGCCGAGCACTCGAAGATGCTCGGGAACGAATCGCCGCATTGCTCGGTGCCGATCCCGAAGAAGTGACATTCACGAGCGGCGCGACCGAAGCGAACAACCTCGCGGTGTTCTCGCTGGCAACGGGTCGCGTCGCGGCTTCGCTCATCGAGCATCCGTGCGTCGTGGAACCGCTACGGCAGCTCGAAGCGCGTGGTGTGTCGGTCGATTGGTGGCCGGTGAATCCTCGCGGCATCGTCGCAGCTCACCCCATTCACCCAGACACCAAACTCGTTTGCGTAATGTTGGTCAACCACGAAACGGGGGCAATTCAGCCAGTTCGGGAAATCGCGGCTTCACTGGCAGCGGGAACGGCACTCCATTGCGACGCGGTCCAAGCCGTCGGCAAGATTGCTGTGAACTTCCGCGAACTTGGCGTAACCACCCTCACGGCATCGGCTCACAAGTTTGGTGGCCCGAAAGGCGTCGGAGTTCTGCTCACGAAACGCGGCACGAAACTTCACCCGTTGATGTTCGGCGGTCATCAGCAGCAGGGCAAGCGGCCTGGCACCGAATCAGCACCGCTCGCAGCAGGAATGGTCGCGGCGCTGGAACATACCACGCGAAACATGACGGCGAACCTTGCGAAACTGACCGCACTGCGCACACAACTCTGGGAACGCCTCCGCGAACTCGGACCGGCTGTGCTGAATGGCCCAGAGATCGGCGCGACTGATGTGGTGCCGACAACGCTAAACGTGTCGTTCCCAGGTTGCCGCGCCGATCTTTTGCTCATGGCGCTTGACCTCGCTGGCGTCGCGTGTTCGACCGGTTCCGCGTGTTCCAGTGGCAGCTTGCTCCCGAGTCCGGCGCTGCGAGCGATGGGCCTTTCCGACGAGTTGCTCCACTCCGCGTTGCGGTTCAGTTTGTCGCCGCGATTCGAGCTTGAAGACATCGACGAAGCGGCGAGTCGCATCGGCTCGGTGGTGCGTTCGATGTGGAAATTGACGACGCCGTGAATGCCGTCAGAATCATTCCCAATTTTTCGTTCGCATCTCACCAATTCAGAAGCACTTGCGCGATGTGTGTTGGGCTTTACGTGACCCACTCAAATCGCTATAATTTTCAGTGGAATGAGCACACCACGGCGGACGAAATCTGATGCCCGCCACGCTCTCAGGGACGAGGGGCGAACGCCCCCCCTCGCCACAGCATCCCAACCACCCAAATTCAACCTCGGCAACTTCCAGATTCTCCCCGAGAATCGCTCTGCTGTGCGTGCGGTGAAGACCCTTGCTCGTGCCGTGAGCCTCGGAAAGCGTGTGTCGGTGTGCCCCTTGGTGTTGCACGGCACCCCAGGCAGCGGCAAGTCGCATCTCACGAAGGCATTCCTCGCCGCGTTGATGCAGACCTCCCCCGAGATCACGATTCGTTCTGAGTCGGCTGGTGATCTGGCCAAGCCCGATGTGCTGACTGAAGACTCGGGCTTCGCCGATGCCAACTTGCAAGAGTGCGATGTTCTCGTTCTCGAAGACATTCAGCACCTCCCCGAACGTGCAGCCGACAACGTGTGCGAGCTACTCGACCACCGCATTCGCCATCGCCAGATGTTCGTCATCACGAGCAGCACCAGCCCAGGCGAACTCACTCACCTGCCGCGACGCCTTACTTCCAGGCTCGTCGCGGGATTGATCGTGAAGCTCGAACCGCTCGGAATCGCAAGCCGTCGGGCGGTGCTTGCGGCGACAGCAAAGACGCGGAACGTGAGGCTTGAACCCGACGCCCTCGATTGCCTCGCGAATCAAACCGGTGGCTTGCGAGCCGCACTCGGATTGCTTCAGAATCTGGCGTTGATTGCGTCGCAGTTCCCGGGTCCGCTCGACCTCGCAACCGTCGAGAACATTCTGACGGGAAGCGGTCTACCAACATCGGCCGGCACCACGCTGGATGCGATCATCAAACGTGTGGTTGCCGTGTTCGGCGTCACGGAAAAGACACTCTTCGGACCGAGCCGACTGCGAAACGTGCTGCTCTCACGGCAGGTTGCCATGTACCTCGCACGGGAACTGGTTGGGCTGTCGTTCCCGCGAATCGGGGCTGCCTTTGGACGCGATCACACGACGGTTTTGCATGCGTGCGTAAAGATCGAAGATGCGATGAAGACGAATGCGGAACTGAGTTCGCGAGTGCGACAATTGCGAAATGAGTTGGTGTAGCAGTCGTCCCAACGGGACGACGGTAAGCCTGTGGAAAACTTGGCGCGCAAGTGACGCGCACGTTATCACGGCTGGCGCGCATCCGGGGCAGTTGGGAACAGTGAACAGGGGCCCGAGTTGGACTCGCACAGGAAACCACGGGCGCGCCATCTGCGCGTCAAGTTTTCCACAGGCTGGGTAATCATCTGGGGTGCTGGGATTTGCAGGGGTTGGTAGTAGTTCGTGGTGCGTGCGCGCCAGAAATGGGCGTCACCTTACTACCACTACTTGTTGTTTACAATTAAGGATTAAATAAGAGGCTAACCGCAAGGTGAAGCCTTCAACCCAGGACGGGTGAAAGGACTTAACCATGAAGCTCACATGCCCACGGAATAGTTTGCTGACAGCGTGCCAGTTAGTTTCGGCAGCGGTTCCCGCACGAACCACGAAAGAGATTCTCAGCAGCATCAAGGCTACAGCTCAGGACGATGCCCTGACGCTCATTGCCTTCGATACCGAAGTGGGCATTCGCTATGAGCTGCGTGGCAACACCGTGAGCCGAGCAGGATCAGCGATTCTTCCCATCGCACAGCTCACGGACATCCTCAAGAACAGCAACGACGACGAGATCAGCCTCGATACGGGAACCGAAGTCACAAAGGTAAAGGTCGGAACCAGTCGGTACGAACTCCCGACGCGACCCGTGGATGAATTCCCCGACCTACCTGCGTTCGACGACGCTGGTCGTTACCACGAGATCACGGCAGGCATTCTCCGAGCGATGATTCGACGCACAGCATTCGCCGCAGACAAGAAAGATAGCGGCGGTCGGTTCGCTCTCAAGGGGGTGCTGTGGGAAGCCGAGGGACGCGTGGCTCGGTTGGTGGCCACCGACACAAAACGACTCGCTCTCTGTGAAGGGCCGGCATCGGTCTATGGCGTTGCGGATTCGGTGAAGGCGACGCACCTCGTACCGCCGAAGGCCATTGCATTGCTTGAACGCAATCTCACTGACGACGGCGAACTCGTCCGCGTGGGATTGCGAACAAACGACGCCGTGTTCCAGACCGAACGTGCGATGATCTACACGACGCTCGTGCAGGGGCGTTACCCGCCGTACAAGGACATCATCGGGCAGACCCGCAAGGGGGCAGCGGTGCAGATCCCATTGCCGGTCGAAGGGTTCCTGTCCCGCGTCAGGCAAGCGGCCATCGTGACCGACGACGAAAGCAAGCGCGTTGAGATGCGGTTCTCGCCAGGCAAGGTGGCAATGCAAGCCCGCGGTGCCGACACCGGTTCGAGCGAAGTGGAGTTGCTGTTGCCGGAATACGACGGGCCGGAAGTGAACATCGCATTCGATCCATCGTACCTCGTGGAGTTCCTGCGAGCGCTCGAAGGCGAACCAACCGTGATGCTGGAAATGACCGACGGCACGAAGCCGGCGCTGTTCAAGTGTGGCGATGGGTACGTGTACCTCGTGATGCCTTTAGCGGGGTGACCTATGGCTGGCGACGGCAACAAGGGGCCGGAGAACATCGCCGACATCCTCGGGCGGCTGTTCATGTCGCGGGGATGGGGCCGCAAGAACGACCGGATGCGTCTGGAATCGGCATGGGCTGATGCTGCGGGTCCGGAACTGATGAAGAGCACTCGCGTGCTGGGGCTCAAGCGTGGCGTTTTGGAAGTGGACGTGCGGAACGCGGTGATGCTGTCGGAACTGACACAGTTTCACAAGCGGGGTTTGCTTGCGAAGCTCCGCAAGGTGTTGGTTGGCGTCACGCTCACTGACATCAAGTTCCGCGCCGGTACGTGGTAACGGCATGTTTAGCGGTGACGCCAACGGCGTCACCGCCGGAAACCAATTGAACTGATCCTAACAGGATAAACACCAATATGAGCACGGAACTCGCGGCAGCGAAATACACCGAAGACAACATGAAGAGCCTCAAGGATGCGGCTCACATTCGCCAGAATCCCGGCATGTACGTCGGCAATACGCAGTCCTCAGGGCTGCACCACCTCGTCTACGAGATCGTTTACAACTCTGTTGACGAAGCCCTCGCGGGGTACTGCACCCACATCCGCGTCGTGCTGCATCCTGATAACTCCATTGCCGTAATCGATGACGGACGCGGCATTCCCGTGGGTATCAAGAAGGACACGGGCAAATCGGCACTCGAAGAAGCTCTCACGGTTGCGGGGAACAGCGGAAAGTTCGACAACGAGGCGTATCGCGTTTCGGCTGGGCTTCACGGCATGGGTGCGAAGGCCATGACTGCCCTTGCCGAGTGGTGCGAGGCTGAAGTTCGGCGTGACGGTCGCGTCTACAAGATGGAGTTCGAGCGCGGCTACGCCAGCAGTGCGCTACAGGATCTCGGACCGTCTTCGGACAAGAAGACCGGCACCACGATCACGTTCAAGCCCGATCCCGAAATCTTCGGCGATCTGACGTTCAACTACGACACGCTTGCAACTCGCTTCCGGGAGCTGGCATACCTGAATCGTGGGCTGTCGATCAGTCTGCACGACGAGCGAGACGGGAAGGTTGAGAACTTCAAGTTCGATGGCGGTATCGCTGAGTACGTGCTTTTCCTGAACATCGGCGAAACGGTCGAGCATGAGCCGATCTACGTGAAGAAGGAAGTCGAACACACCACGCCCGAAACGACCGGGAAGGGGCTGAAGATCGCGGTCGAGATGTCACTGCAATACACGAACAATGACGACGAAACGGTTCGCTGCTACACGAATAACGCTTTCAACCCGGTTGGCGGAACACACCTTTCGGGCTTCCGTGCGGGGCTGACCAGGGCCCTCAACGCGTACGGCAAAAAGGAAGGCCACTTCAAGCCGGAACTCGAAGTTCGCGGCGACGACTTCCGTTCGGGGTTGACCGCAGTGGTGAGCGTTGGTCACCCAGATCCGATGTTCGAATCGCAGACCAAGACCAAGCTGAACAACCCGGAAGTCGAGGGAATTGTCAGCAGCGTTGTTTACGATTTCCTGTCGGAGTACCTGGAGAAGAACCCGAAGGAAGCGGGTCGCATCTGCAAGCGAATCGCACTCGCGGCCGAGATGCGGATTGCGATGAAGAAAGCCCGCGATGCCGTGAAGGATCGCAAGTCGCTCCTCAGTGGTGGTGGGCTGCCAGGCAAGCTGTTCGATTGCACGAACCGCGAACGCGACAAGAGCGAACTATTCCTCGTCGAAGGTGATTCGGCCGGTGGCTCTGCCGTGGAGGGTCGCGACAGCAAATATCAAGCAGTGTTGCCGTTGCGGGGTAAGGTTCTCAATGTCGAGAAGGCGAAGCTCGACAAGCTCCTCAAGAACAACGAAATCTCGGCTCTGATCTCCGCGACGGGCATCGACATCGAGAACGTCGAGGATGTCAGCGGGATCCGTTATGGCAAGATCATCATCCTGACTGATGCCGACGTGGACGGTCAGCACATCCGCACGTTGCTGCTGACGTTCTTCTTCCGGCAGATGCGAAAGCTGGTCGAAGACGGGCACTTGTTTGTGGCACGGCCACCGCTGTACAAGGTCACGCAGAAGAAGGAATCTCGGTTCGTGCAGACTAAAGAAGAGATGGTGGCCGAACTGATGACTCGCGGGCTGAAGGACACCATTCTGCACATTCAGGCGGTGAATGGTCGGGCGAATCGTGATGTCACGGGCGAAGATTTGTCGAAGTTGCTGCCGTTGCTCGCGGATGTCGAAACGGCTGTGGTGAACCTCGAACGACGCGGGCACACGCTCGAATCGTATCTGCACAAAGCGAAGGATGGGCTGCTGCCATCGTATCACGTTCAGTTCGCGGGCAAAGAGCACTGGTTCCATTCACAAGCCGATGTGGATGCCTTCCGTGCTGCTGAGTCGAAGAAGCTCGGCAAGGAGCTGGTGCTGGCTCACGATGTCGTGAGTACCCCGGAAGACCCCACGGCTGCCGAGGCTGGGTCCGTGGTAGCTCCCGTTGCTGTTGAGAGCTACACGCAAGACGATTGGCACGAGGTTCGAGTGCTGAATCGTGCCATTGGGAAGCTCAAGGAAGCTGGGTTCGAGGCTGCGGACCTGGTGGCACTCCCACGAATCGCGGGGCGTGAGCCGGCGGTGCGGTTCGTGGTTGCTCACGGCGACATTCGACGCGACTTGCCGCACTTGCAGGTGTTGGTGGCCGAGATCCGCAAGTTTGGCGAGAAGGGTATCAGCGTCACGCGGTTCAAGGGTCTCGGTGAAATGGACCCCGAGGAACTGTGGTCGACGACGCTCGATCCGCAATACCGCACGCTGCTGAAGGTGACCCTGAACGATGCCCTGGCAGCCGAGAAGGAGTTCAAGCGGCTCATGGGCGAAGACGTCGATGGTCGCCGACGCTTCATCTTCGACAAGCCGTTGAACAACCCCGAAGACATCGACTACGGAGCTTGATTTTACGAATGCGGAGGGCGGAAGGCAGAAGGCTGAAGAAAGACCAAAACCATCTTCTTTCCGCCTTCTGCCTTCCGCCCTCCGCATTCGTCATTGGGCTTTTCCCATCTCCCCGTGCACCGGTAGAATCTACGCAGGTTACCGACCTTCGCACGGAGACGCACGGTGTCATTTCGCGTTGGCAGCGGCCACGATTCGCATAGACTCGCCGAAGGTCTGCCGCTCATCCTCGGTGGAATCAAGATTCCGCACACGAAGGGTCTGGTTGGCCATTCGGATGCCGACGCGGTGCTGCACGCCATCACGGATGCGCTGCTCGGAGCGGTTGGCCTCGGCGACATCGGCGATGCTTACCCCGACACCGATCCACGCTACAAGGGTGCGAATTCGCGGCTGTTCCTCACGGAAACGGTCGCGAAGTTGAACCAACTTGGCTGGTACGTGGTCAATATGGATGTGACGATCTTCGCACAGGAACCGAAGCTCGGTCCGGTGAAGCTGGCGATTCGCGATAGCCTTGCATCGTTGTTGGGCGTGCCGACAGATCGCGTGAACGTGAAGGCGAAGACCGGCGAGAAGGTTGGTCACATTGGTCGCGGTGAGGCGATTGCGACGCACGCGGTTGTGCTGGTGAGCAAGCTCATTGGCTTCGAGGTGTGATCGACAGGTAGTTCGTCGGAGCCCGAGCGCCAAGCGAGGGAAATGTGGTCCTCGCTTGGCGCTCGGGCTCCGACAAATTGATTCTACGACAGAGTTTATTTCGTCACGAAAGACAAGAGCTTCCCATGTTGCAAGTGTACTCGACGCTGACCCGCAAGAAGGAACCGTTCCACAAGCAGCCCGGCGAAGTGGTGACGATGTACGTTTGCGGGCCGACGGTTTACAAGCCGAGCCACATCGGGCACATGGTCGGGCCGGTCATCTTCGACACAGTGAAGCGCTACCTCACCTACCTCGGCTACAAGGTGAAATGGGTCGTCAACATCACGGACGTCGATGACAAGCTCATCGTGCGGGCACGCGAACTGAAGCGAACCGTGCCGGATCTCGCTGCGGAGATGACGGAAGATTACTTCAAGTGCCTCAAGTCGCTGAACGTCACCGGCATCGACCATTTCCCGCGAGCGACGGAACACGTTACTGGCATGATCGAGGTGATTCAGAAGCTCGAAGAGAAGGGCTACGCCTATCAGGTCGACGATGGCGTGTACTTCGATGTGTCGAAGGATGCGGACTACGGCGCGTTGAGCAATCGCGATCCCGAGCAGATGGAGGCTGGGGCACGGCTCGAAGTGAACTCCCGCAAGCGAAACCCCGGCGACTTCGCGCTGTGGAAGGGTGCGAAGCCTGATGAGCCGGTGGAGGTGCAGTATCCGAGTCCGTTCAAGTGCGGTCGTGGTCGTCCGGGCTGGCACATCGAGTGCACCTGCATGGCGATCAAGATGCTGGGCGAAACGCTCGACATCCACGGCGGCGGTCTCGACCTGCAGTTCCCGCATCACGAGAACGAACTGGCTCAGAGCGAAAGCTGGACCGACAAGCCATTCGCGAAGGTGTGGATGCACAATGGTCTGCTGAAACTCAAGGACAAGGACGGTAACGAAGCGAAGATGGCTGGTTCGCTTGGCAACGTGCTGAACGTGGTCGATGCGCTGACGCACGTTTCTGGCGATGCCCTGCGTTTCTTCATGCTCAAGACGCATTACCGTTCGCCAATCGACCTCGGCATCTGGGATTGGAAGAACCCAGCGACTCCGATTCCCGATGGGCTAATTGAGGCACAGACCGCACACGCTTCGTTCGCACGCTTCACCGAGCGGGTTCAGCGAATCACAGGAAAACCGTTCGCGGAGTTGAAAGCGCTGACGACAGTTGATCCTGCTCGCAAGTTTTCGCAGGCGGTGTTCACTGAAGCGTATCGCGAGTTCCGCGAGTATCTCGATGATGACTTCAACACGGGCGGCGCGGTTGGTGCGCTCAGTACGCTAGTCACAAGTCTGAACAAGGCCGCGGACAATGCGAAGCTCGAAGATCCTTCGACGAACAACCCTGCAGCGAAGGCCGAGTTCATCGAAGGTGCAACGCTGGTGAAGGAGATCGCGGGTGTTCTTGGGCTGACATTCGAGATTCCGCAGGCCGCGCTCGGCGGTGCTCTCGTGTCGGGGTTGGTGCAATTGCTTCTCGACCTGCGGAACAACCTCCGCACGGAGGCGAAGACGGCCGCGAAGGATAACCCGCTGAAGAAGGCGATGTTCGACCAGACGGACCTCATTCGCAAGCGGCTCGCGGAACTCAAGGTCACGCTCGAAGATCGCCCCGGTGGCACGACCTGGCGAGTCGGATAACGCACCTCGGCGGTCCTCCAGATCGTAATTCCGAGCCCGAGCGCCAGCGAGGAGAAACGTTCACACTCGCGGGCGCTCGGGCTCAGCTGGGGTCTCGCAACGCAACCTGTTCGAGGACGACCATGGCCGCAGTCAAACGCATTCTCGGCCTTGACCCCGGCTTGCAAGTCACGGGGTACGGCCTTCTCGAAATCACCGACAGCGGGCCGAAGGTCTGCGAAGCTGGTGTGATTCGTTCAGCCGAGGGTCGCGATCCTGCTGACATGGCTCGCCGCATCAAGACGCTTTACGATGGCCTGTGTGAAGTTCTGGATCAATACTCGCCAACCGCGATGGCCGTGGAACAGCTTTACGCACACTACGATCATCCGCGAACGGCGATCCTCATGGCTCACGCTCGCGGGGCGTTTTTCCTGGCGGGCGCACAGCGAGACATTCCCGTGATGAGCTATGCCGCCACAAGGGTGAAGAAGACCGTGACCGGCAGTGGTCGTGCGAGCAAGGAACAGATGCAGTACGCCATCGCGAGGGAGCTAAAGCTTGCGGGACCACCCGAACCGCATGACGTCGCTGATGCTCTGGGCATCGCATTGTGTCACTACTTTTTGAGTGGCAACGGCATCATGGGCGGGGCTCGCGGCGCGACGTTCACCGGCGTGAATCGCGAGGCGCTGTTCGGTCCTGACCCCGACAAAATCGAAGACCAAGACTCCACGGACGACGCAGCATGATAACCAAAATGACAGGCGTGCTGACTCGCGTTCTCGACGACGAAGTGCGTCTGCAAATCGGTGCGTTCGAGTATCAGGTGCTCGTGCCCGAGAGCGTTCGCCGCGTGATTCAGATGAAGATCGGCCAGGAAGTGACGTTCCACATCACGGAATACCTCGAAGGCAACTCCGGCGGCAATCGCTTCATTCCGCGGAAGCTCGGTTTCAACACCGAGGCGGAACTCGATTTCTTCGACCTGTTCTGCACGGTCGAGAAGATCGGCTCGAAGAAGGCACTCAAGGCAATGGCTCGGCCCGTGAAGGAGATTGCCGACGCGATTGCTCGTCAGGATGCACGCTGGCTGAGTACGCTTCCGGGCATTGGAGCAACGACGGCCGAGCAGATCGTCACGACGCTGAAGCGCAAGGTGACGCAGTTCGCGATGTCAGCGACCCCGGCAGCAACCCCCACAACACCACCTGAAGAACCGAAGCCCAAAGCAACCACGAAGAAGAAAGCAGCAGCGGAACCTGCACCCGAAGTGCAGCCCGTTGTGATTGCGATGGAGACCGAGGGGCAACTGGTCGAGGACGTGTATCAGGCGTTGATGGGGTTGGGTCACAATCCGATCGAAGCCCGCACGAAGCTCGATGGCTTGCTGACGTGTGGCAAGCCGTTCAAGACGCTGCAAGACGCGCTCACGTTGATCTACAGTCAGAAGGGATAGCACAATGGCACTGATCGCTTCGATCGAGCAATCAACGAAAGAGCGGCAAAAACTACATTCGCCAACCAGGTGTCTCGCCTCTTCGTTCACAACCGATGAAGGGAAAGCGATTCTCCAACTCGATACTTACGGTTCAGAAGACCGCACATTCACAGAGAAGGTGAGCCAGTCTGTTCAATTTGATGAGGATTCAGCGAGGCAACTCTTGCAGTTGATCCGCGAGACGTTTCCCAAATTGATTTGAGATCTTGCACTCGATACGAAGGCACCCATGGGCCGTGAAAAAGTCATCACCACCGTTCCCGCCGAAGAAGTCCAGAAGCAGGACGCCGCGCTGCGCCCGAAGCTCCTCAAGGAAGTCATCGGGCAGCGCAAGGTCGGCGAACGCCTTGAGGTTGCCGTCGCTGGCTGCAAGAAGCTCAAGGAACCACTCGGGCACATTCTGTTCGACGGGCCGCCCGGACTCGGTAAGACCACGTTCGCTACTGTGCTTCCGAATGAACTCGGCACCAGCATCCAGATGACGAGCGGGCCAGCCCTGTCGAAGCCCGCTGACATGCTGCCATTCCTCACGAACCTCGAAGAAGGGTCGATCCTCTTCATCGACGAAATCCACCGGATGCCGCGGATCGTCGAGGAGTTCATCTATCCCGCGATGGAAGACTTTCGCATCGACATCGTCCTCGGCGATGGCATGAGCGCCCGCACCATTTCGATGGCTCTCAAGCGGTTCACGCTTATCGGTGCGACCACTCGCAGCGGGATGCTCAGTAGCCCGATGCGCGACCGCTTCAAGATTCATGAACACTTGGAGTTCTACAGCGTCGAGGAGCTGGCACGCATCGTCACGATCAACGCCGCGAAGCTGAGCACGCCAATGACACCCGGTGCCGCGCTTGAACTCGCACAGCGAAGCCGTGGCACGCCGCGTGTTGCGAATAGCCGACTGTATTGGGCACGCAGTTACGCTGCGGCTCGACACGATGGCAGCATCAACGAAGCCGTTGCTCGTGCGGCGCTCGACATGGCCGAAGTGGATCGCGACGGTCTCGACCGCAACGACCGCAAGTATCTGGAAACGCTGATCGACTTGTACGGCGGCGGGCCGACGGGTGTGGAAGCGCTCGCTGCAACCATGAACCTCGCGGCCGACACGCTCTCGGATGAGATCGAGCCGTATCTGCTTCGCGAACAGTACATCAGTCGAGATCGGCGGGGACGGGTTGCGATGCCGAAGGGGTTCGCGATTCTCGGCAAGACTGCTCCCAAGCCGAAGCCCGAAGAGAAGCCGCAACCGGGGCTATTTGAATGAACTAGTTCGCCTTCGACTTTGGTGGTTTTGTCAGCTTCTCGCGGGCACGGGCGGTTCGCTTCCGTTGGTGATCGGCTTCCGCTTCTTCAATGGAATGCGAACACGTCACGTCTTCGTCCTGCTTCGCCAAGTCCGCGAGCTTGCGGAAGTGGTCGCGGATCACTTTCACTTCATCTTCGCTCAAATCTTCCGCGCTGATGAGGCGGTTACTCGCTCCTTCAATCGCCGCAACCAACTCGTTGAGCTTCATGTGAATCGCGTAAGAATCCTTGTTTTGCGAGCGCTGGATGAGGAACACCATCAGGAACGTGACGATGGTGGTGCTGGTGTTGATGACGAGTTGCCAGGTATCGGAGTAGTTGAAGATGGGGCCAGTCACGCCCCAGATCACGATCACACCGAAAGCGATCGCAAACGCAACTGAACTGCCAGCCCACTCTGTTACCTTTCTGGAGACTCGTTCCAGCCAACCACCTTTACCGACCATGATTGTTCCCACTTGCGTTGGGGATTCCCCTTACTTATCCTCCGGAGCAAACGGTGTGCCGTCGGTTGATGACCGAGTTGGTTGTGGGGGTCGGATGGTCGGGACGAGGAACGTGATCGTGCAAAGCCCGATGATCGCCAGCCCCGCGATGACGCACTTCACCCACACGGGCAAGCCACCCAGCACGATGCTCAGGCTGACCATGGTGACCACCAAGCACACGGCGATGATCTTCACGGGTTTGCGAATGCCTCTGTGTTCGTGCCAGTCGCGAAGGAGTCGGCCGAAGATGGGGGATCGTCGCAGCCAGCGTTCGAGTCGAGTGGACGATTTCGAGAAGCAGTAGCTTGCGAGGAGAACCCATGGAGTCGCGGGCAGACCGGGGAGGAGGACTCCGAGGTACGCCATCCCGACGCAGAGCACCCCGGCGACGACGAACAGGATGCGACGGATGCCGGTGAGTTGCCGCTTTTGAGTGGGAGTTGCCGTTTCGGGTTGGGGCGGTGCTTCGTTCACTTTTTGTCCGATGACCTCGGAATGCGAACGGGGCGTGCTGGTCAGGTAGACCTACACGCCCCGATGATAGCCGGATTCAGATTCACAGTCACGGGCTGCGAGCATCAGCAGGCAGGCGAAGATCCGTGCCCGCTGGCAGGATTTCGTCAGGGCGTAGTTGCGGATTCAATTCGTAGATATCCTTCCAGCGCTGCTCGTTGCTCAACGTCAATCGCGCGACCGCTCGCATACTCATGCCGCCTTGCGGGATGCGGAACGAGCGTTCGCCACCTGTTCGGACTACCGGTGCTGCACTTCCCCATTCCGGAACCGAACCCGACTGACCTGCTGGCACAACTCCACCGCCACCATGGGGAGCGTTTTGCGAGGAACGCTTCAACACATGCAACGGTGGCACATCCACCGGACCCGAGCCTTGCAGTGGTTTGTTTCGGTTGTACGCTCGCAGCGCTGTGGCATAACGCGTGTCGTTGTAGAACTCGCGACTGATCGACTCATACGTGTCGCCGGCTTTCGGTTCGTGCAGATCAACATCGTAAGACGTCGTCGGCGAACGCTCGATCCCAGCAACCGGAACCAGCATGGGCTTCGATTCTGGCTTGGGTTTCGTGCCGATTCCCACAGGAGTCGGAAGCGGATCGGGTTTTGGTTCTGGCTTGGTTCCAGTTCCCACAGGTGTCGGAAGCAGATCGGGCGCGGGCGACACTGGTTTACTGCTGATGGGTTTCACCGGAGTACTCGGCGACGCTGGACCAAACTCCGGAGGCGACACCGGCACGGCTGGCACTGCGGGACCGCTGCCCACGGGCAAACCAATGACTGGTCCGGTCGAGGGCTTCGGAGGCGTGGTTGGCGGTGCGGGGATCGCCGTTTCAAACATCGGCATTGGTGGAAGCGTTGTCGGCGCCGGGGACGGAATCTTCGGCGCCACGTCAATCGCGGGTGGAATTCCCAGGTCCGGACGCGGTGGCTGCGTGTCGTGTGGAGCTGTGGGAATGACCGGAGGGACAGGGCTACTGCTTCCACCGGGAAGCGGAGGGAGCATTGGGCCGCTTGGTGCCGCTGGTCCGATCCCAGGAACGACTGGGCTGGTTGGTCCCATCGGAATTGGTGGCGGGACACCTGGAGGGCCGACTGCTGGTGGAACGGGTGTCGTGGGTTCGACACCGCCCACCAGCGAAATCGTGGGCGGTTTCATCGTCGCCGGTTCTGGCAGCGGAGTGTGATCGTGTGGCGATCGCATCGTCACTGGTTCAGGCAGCGGAGTGTGATCGGGTTTCGCCGCGTGCGGGTTGTCGTTTCCCAACGCTGGTGGTGGCAAAGCACCGGGGCCAGTTGGAAGAGCTGGCGGCGAGTGATTCATCGGCCCAGCGGGGGGGACCGGCAACACCAGAGGTGCGGGTTCGGGAAGACCGCCCGGCGCGAGCGGCACGCTTGGCGTTGAATGAACCGATGGTGTCGTGGCTGGCACAACCGAGACCGGCGTGACCGGGAGCGACGTTGCTTGAATGTGTTGAGATTCAGGCAACGGCTTCGGTTCTTCCTGCTGACTGGTTGATTTTGGTGTCTTGGGGGCAGCCTTCGCGACTGCTGTAACCGGCGTTGCTGGGCTGGTCGGTTCGTGACCGGGGGCGAAGTATCGAACCCCGGCAACTCCCGCTCCGAGACTCAGCAGGGCCGATGCCCCAATGGTGAGCTGTCTCTTGAAGGATGTTTTTTTGTGAGCGGGAGCGTGCGCCGGCGCGTGAGCCGGCGAATCCGGCTTTGCGGCCGGTGGGGCAGTTGGAGTTGTCACGGCGACGGGGGCCGGGGTTGTGGGCTTCGCTGGTTCGGGTGGTTTGTCCGCGAGTTTCGGCAACGGCAACAGCGGTGGAATCGGCGCAACCGCAGGGCGTGGTTTGGTCGAAACATCGACAGCAATTGGTTCGGTCATCCTTGACCCTCAGATGTTGGCGAACCAGAATCATGGCGACGGATACGCCAGGTCAGATTCGCACCGCAACCCGCAACTTGGCACTTCGACTGCGGGGATTGTGTGCCAGTTCTTCCTCGCCGGCTTCGACCGGCTTCTTGTTCAGCGGTTCCCACACGTTCGCAGTGCGGAACGCTTGCTTTACCCGTCGATCTTCGAGCGAATGAAAACTGATGATGCCTGCTCGTCCGCCAGGTTTCACAATTCGCGACAACGCGGCCAGCAAGCGATCGAGGGCTCCGAGTTCATCGTTGACCGCGATCCGCAATGCTTGAAACACGCGGGTTGCAGGGTCGATGCTTCCCGAACGCGGCACACAACTCCGCACGATGTTCGCAAGGTCTGCGGTCGTGGCGAATGGTTTCGTCGTGCGCCGCTCGACGATCTTTCGCGCGACTCGGCGGCTCAGTCGTTCCTCGCCGTACTCGTAGAACACGTCGGCGAGCCCGCCTTCGCTCATCGTGTTCACCATGTCCGCGGCGGTTGCTCCAGTACTGGGATCGAGCCGCATATCGAGCGGGCCGTCTTCGCGAAAGCTGAAGCCGCGACCCGCTGCTTGTATCTGATCCGACGCGAACCCGAGATCGGCGAGGACACCGTCAACAGTTCCGATGCTGAGGTTCGCAAGCACTTCGGCCAGTTGGTCGAAGTTCGCGTGAACCAGCGTGATTTTCGCTGGCACTTCGGCCAATCGTGGCCGAGCCAGTTCGAGCATCGTCGGATCCTGGTCGAGCCCGATCAGCGTTCCGGTTCCCGTCAGGCGTTCCGCGATGAGCTTGCTGTGCCCGCCAGCTCCGACCGTGCAATCGACCCAGGTTTGGCCCGGTTGCGGATCGAGCAGACGCAGGACATCGGCCACAAGCACGGGTGCGTGACGAGGCTCGCGGGGTGCGGACATACGGTGTCCTGGTAAGCAGGTCAAGGCGAGGTGCTCTTGGATGGAGCAGAGACTGCAAAGTGCAAAATACGGACTAGAAAGTGCAAAATCGAAAAGAGAAGCAAGGCTCATGCCTCAACAATGTGTGTTGGCTTCAAGTTTTTCATTTCGGATTTTGCTGTCCGAATTTTGCACTTTGCACGATTCCGTGCTGAAAGAAGGATGTTTTAGAGGCGGCGAAGACTTCTCAGATGGGCAGAGTTTCCGTTTGAAGCGGAACGGATACGGGAGCGTTCGTTTGTGGTGCTTGATGTGCCACTGAACCAGTCAGCGTGGCAGCACGATGCTCGAGGGTTTCCACCAGTTTCCCAATTGTCGCAAACGCCTCGGTTATGGGACGTGCATCGCGTGCGATCGCAATTGTCAGTTGACCCAGGGGCGTGCCATGGCTGCCAAACAACGGGATCTCGAGTTGCAAGATGTAGTTTGCTCGAACCGCGACGGGATTGTTCCATCTCGCGTGATAATTCTCCCGCAGTACCGGTGAGTTCACGTTGAGACAAAGCGATTGAAGCTGGAGCCGGCCCACAAGTGTCGTCAATTCGCTCCAGATTCGTTCCCAGTCGGCGCTGCCCTGCAATCGCACCGACAAGCCCCACGCGCTCACATCGCCAACGAGCAGCTTTCGACCGAATTTCGAGACACGGGTTCGGATCAGTCCAAGTTCTGCGTTCCCGAACAGGTTGCTCGCAACGAGAGCAACTATGACGCCACCCGCGGCCACAAACGCGTAGAGGTCGTTACTCCAGACGGTGCTGATGAGGGCACCGGTTGCCGCGAACACTCCAAGGCCGGCCACGACTGTGAGCACACGTGGCGGAGTCAGTCCACGATCCATCATCTTGTGGTGCATGTGCCCGGTGTCCGGAGACGCCACTCCGCGACCGGTGAGCTTTCGTCGAATGATTGCCGCTGCCGTGTCGAACACTGGCAAGATGAGGATCGCGAGCGGAGCGCCCAGCGAGATCATCGCTGGCCCCTTGAGAGACGCGGGAATGGCCACCGCACCGATGACGAACCCGATCAACATGCTTCCCGAGTCGCCCATGTAGATCGTGGCTGGCGGCAGGTTCCACCACAGGAACCCCAACATCGCGCCGGCCAAAGCCAGGGCCACGCTTGCCGCGAACAGGTGCTCGGTCATTGCGGCGATAATCGCCAACGACACTAATGCGATGGTCCCGACGGTTCCGAGCAAGCCGTCCATGCCGTCGATGAGGTTCAGAGCGTTCACGCACGCGAGAAGCCAGAACACGGTAAAAGGAATGTCGAACCAACTGAGTTCGACCCGGTAGCCGAACAGCCCGATGCTGCGGATGACGAAATCGCCGCCGATCACCAGCACGAAAATCGCGACAAGTTGGCCGCCGAGTTTGTGGCGCGCCCGGAGGTTGTAGCGGTCGTCGAGCGCGCCGACGAATGTGATGAGCACAGCGGCGGCGAGAAGGGCCAGCGATTTCCGCAGGTTGGCGGTGAGGGTTTCGGCGACGGCCGGATCTTCGAGCGCGACGATGAGTAGCGTCAACAGCGCGGCTGCGAGAACAGCAATTCCGCCTGCCGCGGGAACGGATGTGGTTTGCTTTTTGCGATGACCGTCTGGGGGATCAACCAAACCGACCGTACTGGCGACGCCTCTGGCGATGCGTGTGAAGATCAGCCCAAAGCCGGCAGCAAAGGCGATGAGTCCGATCACCGTTTCGTATGCTGGCATTCGGGCTCTCGGTTGCGAGTCGAGGTGGATGCCGCGTTGGAGAGAATCGCGTCTGGGTTAGAATTATAACCACGTCCGAATGTCTTGCACTCGAGAAAAATGAGAAGTTCTTGTTTTGATTTGTTGGATTGGAATTTGGGTTCTGGTTATTGTTCTCGCGGCCTCGCCCAAGGGCAGACGCGGTACAGTTCGCTCGCGATTCCGCCAGCCAGTTCAAGCGTTTGCTTTCGGATCGTTATCCCATCACCCCAAAGTTGCGTTCCAAACAACACAGTGATTCGCCCGCTTGGTGTCCGCTGTTCCTGACGTGTGAGTCGTTCGCCGAGCCAGTCGTGCGAAGCGCCACCGGTTGCCTGCGCTTGCCGTTCGTCGTCTTCGGTCCAGATACGTCGTCCTTCTTGCGTCCAGTACAGGATTAGCTGCTGATCCTTTTCGCGGCCTGGTTTTGCGGTCTGCTCGCTTCCGCGGTTAAATTCACGAAGCGTTACGGAGATGGTATCGGTGCCGACAGTCACGTTGATCGTGTCGCGGCGAGACAACCGGAACCCACGGTTTGGCCAGCACACATCCGGGTGATGGTAGCCTTTCACCATGTTTCGCGATGACCAGTAGATCACCCAAACGTGAACCTCGTACCCGAGATCGCTGTACACTCGCCGCGTGATCGAATCCGCAGTGAGCATCTCCGAAACATCTTCGGGAACCGGCAAGTCGGTTGCCTTCCACCGACCGATCTGGTGCGGAATCTGATCGAGCGGAGCAGCCGCGACGAGTTCCTGTTCCGTGCCCACTCCGAGAAACTGTGCTGCGACAGAAGCGATTGCGGAACACACAAGGAGGAGGTTGGAACCTAACCCCCCAACCCCCTTCCCTGAGAAGGAAGGGGGAGCAAGACAAAGTCCCCTCTCCCCTTGGGGGTTGCTTCGCGGTGCCATCAAACTTGCCAGCGCCACGAGCAACCCGAGACCAACCAGCACCATCACGACGCCGAACGCTTCGTGCCAGTTCCCGCGAACATACTCGGTGCTGAAGTGTTCCTGAATCAAACCGCTGGCCACCACACGCACGACGTTCACCGCAGCGATCACCGGAACCGACAGCACCACAAGCAGCATTCCGCGAACGAACCCGAACTGTCGCCACCATGCGACGAACGCCGCGATTGCCGTGAGCGCTGTGACGGAGCGCACGCCGCTGCACGCCTCCGCGACACCAAGATCGCCGCCCGGAAGACTCAGCATGAAGCCATGTCGTTCGACCGGGACTCCAAGAATCGGCAGCAGCCATTCCGCGGCAGTCGTGGTCGCGGACTGCAACAGGAATTGAAGTGGTCCGAGGATGCGGTTGGGCACAGGCAATGCGAACAAGAGAAACCCGAGCGGGAACGCGAGCTTTCGGAGATGTGACCGCCCACCACCGAGAAGAATCAGCCCGGCAGCAGTCAGCACCCACGCACCCGCGAGCCACCACAACACGATGGGCTTTGGCGCAATCTGTGCCTGAAGAAACCACCCGATCGGGAACGCGATCGCACCGATGAGCAGCGGAAGATACCCGAGGCGAGTTGGCTTGAGGGGCAGTTCGCGGAGTGTGGGCCACGCTTCCGAGACAGCGTACGCAGCGCCCGCGAGGATCAGGAAGCGGTCAACGTATTCGGGGTTCGCGCCCCAGAATCGAGTGAGTGAGTACACCAGCGCCGCGGCTCCCACCGCGAGGAGCGTCAGCGAAATGGCCGGCGACTTCGCGGTGAGGGGCATGGTTAGCGAAACTTGTGGCCATTGGTTGGGTGCGACGAACTCGCACCCAACCCAATGCTACCATGGCTCACTTCGCGGCGTAAGCCTTCTGGAACGCTGCCACGCCACTGCCAGCTTCAACCTTGAAGCCGCTCTCGATCAGCACCAACTCCAACGCACTCAACGCACCCAACACGTCGAACGCGTCGGTGTAGCCCATGTGCGAGAGACGCCAGATCTTGCCCTTCATGTTGTCCTGGCCATCCGCCAGTTTGAAGCCGTGCTGCTTCTCCATCTTCTTCAGGATCGCGCTGCCATCCATTCCCGCAGGCACCGTAATCACCGTCAGCCCGCTGTTCGGTCGCTCGGCGAACAGCTCCAGCCCCATCGCCTTCACGCCTGCACGGCACGCCGCCGCAATCCGCGAGTGGCGAGCCCACAGGTTCTCGATGCCCTCAGTGCGAATACGCTTCAGGCTCGCTCGCTGGGCACGGATCAACGTGTTCGCTGGCGTGAACGGCGTGTCGCTCTCGGCATACGACTTCTTGTAGCGCCGCAGGTCGAAGTAGAAGCTGCGAATCGGCGTCGCGTCGATTTTCTTCCAGGCCTTCTCGGAGACACTCACGAACGCCAAGCCCGGCGGCAACATCAACGCCTTCTGCGAACCGGTCACGCACACGTCGATGCCCCACGCATCGACCTTGCATTCCATCGCACCGAGGCCGCTGATTCCGTCCACGATCAGCAGCGCGTCGGTCTTCGCGACCAGCTTGCCGAACGCTTCGACATCGTGACCGACGCCCGTGCTGGTTTCGCTGAGCGTCGCGAACACGGCCTTGGTGTCGGGGTTGGCTCCGAGCGCCGCCGCGAGCATGTCGGGTGTGACCGCTTTGCCGTATGGTACTTCCACGGTGACAATGTTCGCTCCAAACGCCTTGAGGACGCCACGCCAGCGTTCGCCCCAACGACCGGCTGTGAGCAGAATCACTTTCTCGCCAGCGGCCAGCGTGTTCGCGACGGCTGCTTCCATTCCGCCCGTGCCCGAACTCGTGATCGTGAACACCGGCTGCGATGTCTGGAAGACGTACTTCAGGTCTTCGGACACTTCGGCGAGAATCGCTTTCGCCTCGGCAGCGCGGTGATACGTCACCGGTTTGGCGAGTTCGAGAAGCGTTTCCTCAGGAACCGGGGTCGGGCCAGGAGTGAACAGGCGAGGCTTCATCACACGTCCTTTCTGGGAGTAACAATCGAACGTAGTTGTTGTATGCGAAGTGGTTCCGTGCGTCGCGCCGCGAACCTTTTCGTGTGGCGATTGTCCCTGTCAGACGCACTCCATTTGTTGAGCGTGTTGTGAGCGTTGAGGCGTAAGCCCGACGGTACGTTTTGGGTTGGATCGTGAACCCACCATCGGCCTGACGGCCCGACGCTCGCAAAGACTGGTGTGCGGTTCCTCGAAAGGAGGTGGCCTATGCGTGCTTCTGTCATCACTGTCCGCAGTGTCGCATGTGTGTCCCATTCTTTTCGAGGCAAAGATTCTGATGAGTCGCAGACGAAAGAAATCAGGCGATTTGAGCAGTCTTGCGGATGAACTGTGCCGCGAAGACGGCAGCGATCCGAGGGAATTTCACGCAAAGCCGTGGAACGCACCGAAGCAAGCGACCCGCAAGGGGCGTCAACTGTGTGCTCAGGTCCGCGAAGCTCTGCACAGCACGCTTCTGGGTTGTGCCGACGAGCTACTTCAAGGTGCGAGTGTGTTGTCGGTGGAGCCAGCACCGCACACGGGGCGGTTACTGGTGATTGTGTCCGCAGGCGAGGCTGACCGGGCAGCGTTGGAAGCGGCGCTGATTCGGGCGGCGGGGTTCTTGCGGGGAGAAGTGGCGTCGGCGATCTGTCGGCGACACGCTCCGGAGTTGGTGTTTGACGTGCTGTGAAGTCCCGAGCCGTCGGAACTCGTTCCGGCGGCTCGCTTCATTTCGAGCAAGTGCATCACGCTGCTTTTCCCCCGACCCCTTCGGTTGGTGGTGAAATGACAATCATTCGGATCGCCTTTGCACGGACGAGAGACCGCCTCCCCTCCAAATCCTCCAGGATGACCATGCCGTTGAGGTCATATGGGAGGTGTGTCTTGATGCTTTCCGTGTTCGTGAACCCGATGAACCGGACTCGCTCGAACGTTTCCCCACCCTGCATGTGGACCGCAACCCATGTATCTTTCCTGAGCACCCCGCGGACAGCCATCGTCTCCGGCTTCGCTCCGCTACTCGTGAGCCAGTTCAGGGCCGTGAAGAATATCGCCAGTGCAATGATGCCAAGGACAGCACACAGGACGCCGACGCCGAAGGTGCTGAACGTCTCAATTGCTTTCGGAGTCATCGATATGCCTCACCAAGTGTGTTTTCGCTTCACGGTGCTGCGGGTGGGTTTGTGATCGCGGCGAGCTACTTATTCGCTGCGGTCACGGACATGGCTAGCTCCTCACCGGGTCGATGCGTGAATTGTAACTCCCGCACCCGTCTGCTGTAAGCTGATCGCTTGGCGGTTGGTATCCTCTATTCAACTCGCCTTCGCACGCCGCCCGGAGCCGCCATGCTTCGTCTGTTCGTTCTCACGCTGTTGTTCGTTCTGCCTCTTCCCTGCCTCCAAGCAAGCGATTGGCCACAGTGGATGGGTCCGAATCGCGACGCGATCTGGCCCGAAACCGGCATCGTGAAGACCCTCCCCGAAAAGCCCAAGGTTCTCTGGCGAACGCCGATTTCGTCGGGTTACTCCGGCCCCGCGGTTGTTGGCGGCAAGGTCTACGTCACTGATCGCGTGCTTCCCAAAGGCTCGATGAACCCGGCTGATCCGTTCGACACCAAAACTAAAGTCGTGAGCACCGAGCGAGTGCTGTGTCTGGACGCGAAGACCGGTCAACAATTATGGAAGCACGAGTACGATTGCCCTTATCAGATCAGCTACCCGGCGGGGCCACGCTGCACACCCAACGTGAACGACGGAAAGGTCTACTCTCTCGGGGCGATGGGCGATCTGGTTTGCATGGCAGCCGACAGCGGCAGCGTGGTCTGGTCGAAGAACTTTCCCCACGATTACAAGGTGAAGGTGCCGATGTGGGGCTATTGCGGGCATCCACTTGTGTACAAGGATCTCGTGATCTGTCTGTGCGGTGGTGATGGTTCAGTTGCCGTGGCGTTCGATAAGAAAACTGGCAAAGAGAAATGGCGGGCACTCAACTCGCGTGAGCTCGGTTATTCGCCGCCGACAATCATCTCGGTTGGGGGTAAGGACCAACTCGTGATCTGGCATGCTCAGGCCATCAATGGCCTCGATCCGCTCACGGGTAAGGTACTCTGGACGTTCGGCCTCGAACCGATGTTCGGCATGTCGATCATGGCTCCTCGGCAAGTTGGCGACAAACTGTTCGCAGCGGGCATCGGTGGTGCCGGAGTTGTTCTGAAGCTCGATCCGAGTGGCGAAAAGGTCACTCCGATTTGGCAGGAAGTGACCGACAAGGTGAAGGGAATGGCGACGAAACCGCGAGGTCTCTATCCGGTGAACATGACTCCGTTCATCGACAAGGGTGTGATTTATGGCGTCGATCAGCCTGGCATGCTTCGAGCAGTGGAACTGGAGACGGGCAAGAAGTTGTGGTTCACGTTCAAGCCAGTGATTGGAAAAGAAGAAGCCGAAGACTTCAAGGGAGCGGGTTCCGGGACAGCGTTTCTCGTGAAGAATGGCGAGCGATACTTCCTGTTTACCGAAACGGGAGAACTGGCGATCGCGAAGTTATCCCCGGAGAAGTATGAAGAGATCGGTCGTATGAAACTCCTTGATGCGACCGGGGCCGCGTTCGGGCGCAAGGTCGTTTGGAGTCATCCCGCATTCGCCGACAAGTGCATTTTCGTTCGCAACGATCATGAAATCATCTGCGTCTCGCTCGCCGAGTGAGCCCGCTGCCGCGTTGATTCCGGGGCTGTCTCGTTGGTTCCGGAGATGCGAAATTTCCATCCTTTGTTCATCAACTTTGTCAGCACTTTTCGCAAGTGATTTGCTCTGTCAGAGATGCATTTCGGATACGGACCGTCATCGCGATGTTCTGATATAGTTTCTTCCGGACGAGAGTGGTGGTTCCGGGACTGAAACGATGATTCCGGGTCTGAAATGGATGGTTCCGGGTCTGAAACGATTGGTTCCGGACGTGGGGTGGGGAAGTGGGCCGGAATCAAACGGCTCAGTCGTTGTGCCCCCTCGCGAACCAATGAGAACCATTTCCATTTCGCGCACTTGCATTCCACTCTGAGATGCGTCAGAATTACTTTCCTCCCCACTTCCTCTCCAACAGGCTCCTCTCATGTCCGGACTAAACCGGTGCTGTGATGCCGTTGGATGCGACCTGCCCACGATGCCAGCGTGTGTTCCCGATAACTGAAGCTCGGCACGCTGTTGGAATCGAGTGTCCAAAGTGCGATGCGGAACTCGCTGCTGAGTTCTTGAAGGTTCCGGGTCAAAGATTGCCGCAACTCCGCGTGACAATCGGTTATCCACCATCTCGAACTGCCTACGCAGCTCTCGGGACTCGACGGAAACCCACCCCCGCTCGAAAGCGCATCCAACAAATCAATCGAAATTCGATGCTCGGCGTGATGGTTGCGAGCCTGTTGACTTTGCTGGTGAGCATTGGCGGTCTCGGCGCGACCGGTTACTACCTGTTCGCCAACATCGCTGGTTCCGGTGACGCTGCCGCGGGGCGTGCTTCCAACCGATCAACGCCAACCAATCCCGTGCGAACCACGCCGCCACCAGTACAAACGCCAGCCGATCCGGTGAACGAACTGCCACCGAAGAAGGAGACGTTCAACCTGAAACCGGTCACGGGAACGATCCCCGCGATCACGGCTCCCGAACTCGTTGCTGACTCGACGACGATCGACCTTGATCCGCTGGGTGGCCGCGTTGGAGCGATCTCGGTGGGTGGTGGCGGTCGCTACATCGTGATGCACTTTCCGGATAAGGGAATGCTCAATGTGTTCGACGTTTCCGAAGGGCGATTCCTCGGTGGCGTCGAAACCGACAAGGGTGATGTAAAACTCGTCGCTGGGATTTCGTGGGTGATTACGTCGCCATCGGGAAACAATCTTCGTGTGTTCACGCTGCCGAATCTGCAACGGCGATACGATGCGACCGTCGATCTGTTCGCAGGCATCAACGCGATTGCGATGGGAAATCGAACCGATGGGCCACTGCTGGTGAGTAACTCGTTCGGTGAGATCGCGCTGCTTAACATCGGCACGACAAACTTGCGGGAGGTCGAAGGAGCGAGGAAGAAGCCGGGAATCGTTCCCGCCAACATTCGAGCGACGCCGGACGGCACCGCGTTCCTTTCGTATGCCCACACGCTCGATCAATTCCCGCAAACGCGGAACGCGAAAGTTCTGACGGAGTCGAATCGCGATTGGGTGGTCACGAACCTCGTGGATGCAGCCGTCACCACTCCGGGGCCGGATGGTAACTTCTACGGAAGCTGCTCACCGCCATTGGATCGGAACGGACAGCAGTTGCCGACGGCCGCGAGAATGGGCGTGGCTCCTGGCCGAACTTGGTTCATTCCGCAGATCACGCGAATGAGCGAGCTTCCGCTGACTCAGCAGGGATACGTTGTGCGAGCGATCACGACGATGCGTCTGGTTCAGCAACCGGTTCCGCCGCCGGTGCAACCAGCTCCGCAACCGCAACCCGCAGTTCCGGCCGTTCCACAACCTGGGGCGAAACCCGTTATGGAACCAGCTCAAGCAGTTTCGCAAGCCGACGCAGCATCCGTCGTGCAGCCAGTGACACCGCCCGTGATGCCACCGACACAACCCGTGCAACCTGTTCGGCAATACAAGCCAACTCTGATGGTAAGCATCCACACAGGAGGGAACACCTTGGCAATTGTTCCGAACACACCGATGATCTCCAACCTGCCTGAATTTGATGGTTTGTTCGAGCCGAACGGGATGCCCAAGCCGATTCTCGACCAACACTTCTTCCTCGTTCCCGAGGCGAAGCTGTTGGTGATCCTCAGCGGCGACCGAACCAAGCTGATTCTGCGAAAGATCAACCTGCCGTGAAATCGAAACAGCCCACCCGTTCTTGCGGGTGGGCTGTTTCTGATGACCTGCTGTCCGCTCACTTCACTCGTTGCGGATTCACGACCACGGGAGCCAACCCTGGATCGGACGCCGGTGGCACTCGTGGTTTCACCTGTTCGCCAAGTTCAAACGGGTCTGGCAGACTCACTCGCAGGAAGCCTGTTTGTGCAACCGGCACCCGCACGAGCGGAGCCACGATTCCGGTGTTGCCGAACTCGGCGGTCGGATCTTCGAGACTGACCCGCTCGTTGAACGGTCGCCCGAGGATGGCCATTGTGGGCGGCAGCTTCACGTCGCGTGCCCGGTCCGCGATTCCAGGGGCAACGGGGAACGTCGGCTTCGCGGGAATGGCGTCGGCGAGTTGACCGATGTCGAGTGGCACTCGCTCGGCGGGAGGCGTGGGTTTCGCCTCGACAGGCTTTGTCGGCAGAATCGGCGGTGGAACGTATTCTGCTTTCGGGATTGCGTCTGGGTCCAATAGGCGAGCCGGCGGAACGCGAGGTTTCGGAGTTGCCCCGAGTTTCTCGGGTAGCAGTTTGCCGATCGCGGGCGTGACGGCTTTCACGACGGCTTTCCCGCCGAGGTCCGTCGGATAGTCGAACACCGTCGGCGGTTCGGGTGGCTTCGGTGGTTGTGTCGCGATTGGCTCGACGGGCTGCGTCGTGACACTCGGAGGCACAGCGACGGGTGGCCGATCCGCTGGCGTGGGCACGGGTGCCGTGATCGCGACCGGTGGCGTTGTCGGTGCTGGCTCAGCATTCTGTGAACACCCAGCCAGACCGAAGACGCCGAGAACAAGGGTGCGAGTAATCATGTGTGGTCTCATGGAGAGGAGGGCCGCTCGCCAAACTCTGGTTACTTCTTCTCCGGCACTTCAATCACCAACTTCACGGCGGTTCCTTCCTTGGGCAACGCCTCGGGATTCACATCGAGTTTGAGGAACTTTTCTTCCTTCATCGTCCAGGCGGTCTGCAACACAACTTCATCCGACACCGGGAACAACACGATCAGACTGCCGGTGACGTCGGCTCCGTATTTCTTGTCGTCGGGTTTGTTGGGGTCGATGGCCGTCATGATTGATCCGGTGAACACGAACGTCATCTTCGGCGGCGCTTTCTTCGTCTTGGGATCCCAGAGGATCTTTTCGAGAGGCACTCGCTTGTTGCCACCAGCTCCGTCTGGCATCTCAACGAACACGTTGACGATTGGCCCCTCGGCTTTGGTGTTCTCACCGCGTGCGGGCTTGCCAGCTTTCAGTCCGAGCTTTTCGAGACCCTTGTGAACTTCGGAGGGGTCCACGTCGATGGCTACGACGATCTCGTGAGCCTTCTTGCCCTTGGGTGCGCCCCAGCCTGCGATCAGTTCAATGGGATAAACCTGATCGAGATTGGGCAGCTTTCGCGGTGCGACCTTCGCATCGATGAACACGCACTTCTTGGCCTCATCGACGGTGACGCCACTCGCCTTGGGTGGGTCTTTCTTGTCTTGCGCGATGCTGCCTTCGGCCGACACGATGGCCACGAACAGCCCGAACGCAATTGCGAGACGCTTCATATTTGTTGTTCCTTACTTTGTTCCAATGCAGATGACGACGGTTTCCTTGCCAGCGGTTGGGCCTTCGAGATTGCACGTCGCGACGATGATCTTGCCACCGTGAACCGTGACGCCGCCGTAAACCATTCCGGGTGCTCCGCCCTCTTTCGCGGCTGCCAGCGTCCACTTTGCGTTGCCTGACTTCAGGTCGATGGCGTGAACCGTGCCGCTGAGATCTGCGACATACGCGACACCCGCAGCGACAGCAGGCGGTGCGAATACTGGCATCTTGCAGTCGTAAAGCAGGGTTCGTTCGCCGTCCGCGAGCTTGAATGCACGCACTTTGCCGTCGGTCGCGGTGCAGATCGCAAGCCCATCCGCGACTGCCACAGCTCCGACAACACCTCCGGGAACGTCCTTCTTCCACTTCACCTCACCCGTCTTCAGATCAAGTGCGGTTACGTCGCCCTTTGCACCCTTGAGTTCCTTGAGGTAGTAGCCGATCGAACTACCCGGCACGATGGCCAGATCACCCGCAACCGTTGCGCCACCCCAAGGGTTCAGGGCCAGTTCACGTTTCCAGACGGTTTCGCCGGTCTCGGCATTCAGTGCGTACAGTGCCCGCTCGCCGACTTTCTCTTTGTCGAGGAACGATGTCGGCACGAGGAGCTTGTCTCCCGCGAGGTTCACGGGTGCATCGACGTGCCATTTCATCTCGCCCTTTTGCCAGACCTTTTTCGGCGTGAACTTTAGCAGTTGGCTATCGTCGGGTGGAATCGCGAAGTCGTCCTTCTTGGCTTTCAATTCCTCGTACTTCGCGACGAGTTCCTTCCACTTGGCGTCTTGCATCTTGGTGATCGTCGGCAGGTCGTACTCCTTGCCGTCGAGCGTGCCCTTATCGAGTTCGACACACATCGCACCCGCAGCACCGCCGCCAATGAACACGCGATTGCCAGCAACCACCGGTCCGCCTTCGAGGTGGATCAGATCGCCCGGGAGTGGCAGTTGCCACAGCGGTTTGCTGGTCGTTGCGTTGATGCAGTGGAGTAAGCCGCCTGAGTCCTGGTGCATGCCGTCGCCGAAGATCAGGTAATCGCCACTGACCGCCGGTGAGCTGACCGACGCGAGCTTGAGATATGGAGCTGACTTCGACCATGTGGGCTGTGTTGGTGGCTTCGCAGCGAGTGGGAACAGCGTGATCGTGGGTCGGTTGAATGCGCCGACGCCGGAAACGTAGATCGAATCCTTGACCGGCACGGGTGCAGCCAAGAAGTGGTCGTTTGACTTGATCGCCCACAGAACGGCGGGCTTTTCGGGACCGGCAACGTTGTCGGTGTTGCCGGTGCGTTGCGGGTTGCCGCGGTAAGTGGCCCACGGGCCGGGATCAGCGGCGTTGGATTCACCGCAGAGGACGCAGAGAACACAGAGGGAAGACAGGAGAGATCGAAGCAACATACTAGCCTTTCTTGAACTCGCAGAACACAGGGCTTCCGCCCTGTGCTACGAAAGACGACCCCTCCGGGGTGAATACCAAACCCAAGCGACCTTTGTTTTCGCCCCGGAGGGGCCGACTTTTGTAGCGTAGGGTGGAAGCCCTACGTCGGGGTTACTGCACTTTCACGTTCATCGGCGAGTTCGTCACGGTCACGTCCTTCACCAATGTCTTGCCGTCGGTACCGACCAGTTCGAGCTTGTACGCACCCGGTGCCAGCACGAATCGCGGCGACTGCCCCGACTGACCACCACGGCCATCACCACCAGCCATCGCCGATGTCGTGACCACTTTGCCAGCCGCGTCCTTCACGACGATCTTGCCGCCGTTCAGACCCACAGTCCCGTTCAGGATCACCGTCACTGCCGTCATCGGACCGCCTGGAGTCATCAGACCGAACAGCACGCACGACTCCTGCCCCTCGTTGTTCAGGATGAGGTCGAGTTGGCCGTCGCCGTTGAGGTCTGCGAACGCTGCAGCCTGCGAGTTGTAGATCTTCTGCGTCAGCCCGATGTCGGCGGACTTGTCAGTGAACGTGCCGTTGCCGTTGTTCTTGAAGTAGCGGTTGCTGCCTTTCAAGCAACACACAGCCAAGTCGGCTTTACCGTCATTGTCGAAGTCGCCCCACGCAGCCGACACCGCTCCCGCGACCCCCTTCGCGAGATCGCCCGTGCTTGCGGTCACATCGGTGAATTTGCCGGTGCCGTCATTCTTCAGGAGCTTGCAGTTACCGTCGGCCTGCGGAACGAAGATGTCCATGTGGCCATCGTTGTTGAAGTCGCACAGCGACGGGCCAACCTTGCCAGTCTTGTAGCTGATGCCCGCGTTGACCTTCTGGACGAACTTGCCGTTCGTGTTGATGAACAACGCGCCGGTGCCGCCACCGAACAGGAAGTCAGGCTTGCCGTCGCCATTGAAGTCAGCCACGGTAAGCGAGTCGGCTTTCACGTCGGCTGCGAGGCCCTCGGCCCCGAGACCCCACGTTTCGGAAACGTTCTCGAACCACGGTCCGGGAGGCCCGCCGCCGTTCAGTCCCGTGGAGAAGTTGAAGGCGTGCGGCACTTCCGCGTTCGTCATCTTGATGAGCAGCGTGCTCTTGCCAGCCGGCAGCTTCAGAGCCACCGCGACCCCCTCCGGCTTCGCGGCATCTTGCGAGTGAACCTTCTCGCCGTTCACCCACACCACGAACGGATTCGCACAAGTGAACGTAACCGGCACAACAGCCGCGGCGCTCACTTCGACTTCGCGATACAGATACGCAGCGGAGTTGCCGCCGAGTTCCGCGAGACTGCTAATCTCGCCGTCCTTGAAATCTTTCTTCGCCCACTTCACCGGCATGTCGCGCTTGCCCTTGTACGTCTTCTCCACGTCGAACTTCTCGGTTTCCACCGGGAACGCTGTCTTGAAGTTCTCAGCTGGAACAGCAGCGCGGAACATGCCGATCGCGTGCCATTCGCTGAACTTCGGCACCACGACCTTCGCCACTTCTGCTCGCGAATTGCGGTACAGCCGCAGACCGTGGAAGCCGTTCGCGAGCAGGATGTCGGGCTTGCCGTCGCCGTCGAAGTCGCCGAACGCAGCAGCCGTCAGGTTGTACGCCAGTTCCAACGGAAGCCGGGCGCTTTCGTCACGGAACTGCCCCTTGCCGAGATTCGCGTACAGCTTCGGACCGTTCGCTGTGGCGAGCAACAAGTCGGGCAAGCCGTCGCCGTTGACATCCGCCCACACCGCAGAGCGAGCACCGCCCGACAAGCCAGGCAAAGCCGTTTCGATGAACCCGTCGCCGCCGTTTTGCAGCAGCGACACTTTGTTCGCGCCACACAGGCAGATATCCATTTTGCCGTCGTTGTCGAAGTCGATCGTGGACACCGATTGAGCCTCGGCGTCGAGCTTGGGCAGGCCGGCGTAGCGGTCGAAGCCGGGCATCCCCTTGAGAGCGCGAATGTCTTCGCCACCCCAGCCGACGAAGTCACGCTTCGGGTTGTAGTCGAGGTTCTTGAGGCTCGTCTTCAGGCGCTGAATTCGGGCCGTCTTCTTGTGGATGGCTTCCTTGTCGCCATCGACCATGCACGGCACGATGACTTCCTTGTTGTCCATGATCTCGGCGCAGACACCGGGGAGCTTGTCGATCTTGCCAGCGTAGCTGCGAAGCATGAACGGCTCGCCGTGCGACATGCCCCACCATTCGCCTTGCGGGTACGCCTGGTACCACGATGTGCCGAAATACGTTTCGCTGGCCCCGCCGTTGTGGAAGAAGGTCGCGAGCTTGCCGACCTCGGCCCACTTCATGATCTCTTCCCACTCGCCAGCCCGCAGCCCGCCGCGACCGATGTTGTGCTTGATCTCGTTCTGCGGGTGCTTGCCTTTGATGTCTTGCAGCTTCGTGTAGATGATGAGGTTCTTTTCGCGGTCCACCTTCGTCACTTGCATCTGGACGATGTTGGTCGATTGCTTGATGACGTCGGCGAGAGTGATTGGCACCTCGACGTATGCCGACGCCTTCTGTGGCGATGCGAGTACCGCAGCGAAGGCAGCCGCAAGCGCGACCACCCAAACTCGGCGATACATGGAACGGTTGGTCATCGCAGGAACCTCCTACCAAGTTCGTCGCGGCACGAAGTGCAGCGACATGATGGAACCCGCAGCGTCAAGCAGATCGAACGATTCTCATTGGTTCCGGGGCACTTCCCCACCCCACGTCCGGAACCAATCGTTTCAGCCCCGGAATCATCGTTTCAGCTCCGGAACCATCTCTCTCGTCCGGAAGAAACTACATCAGAATAACGCCAGCCAGCTGTATCGTGAACGCAAGCTATTCGGGGCGAACACATTGCGAACTGTGTCAGCCGCTTTTGGTTTTGCCCTCCCCCTTGTGGGTAAGGGGGCTTTGCCTGTCCCACCCTTCAGTTATTCCTCTTTCGGTTCGGTTTCCGCGAGCCGTCGTTCAAGTTCATCAAGGCACACGTCTGAGCGCCGCTTTGCTGCTAGCAGTCGTCTTCGAACTTTCTCTCCGCGTCGTTCGGGGCGCAACCCCGGCCAATTCGGAGCGTGCATTTCAACTTGTTCCCACAACGGTCGAAACTCAACTCGTTCTTTACCCAAGGTCAGGTCAGCACGAAACGCAATGAGATACCGGTAGAAAAAACTCCTCGCGATCAGCTTCCATTCGGGTGATCCCATTTCGGGGAAGTCGTCGCGCCAAACTAACCCGCCCGACATTATCTCGTACTGTCCCTTCGCGATTGGGTCGTATTGTTGCTCGTCGAGTACCACTAACGCAGCGTCCGAGAACATGGCGACGAATCCTATTCCGTTTCGAGTTCGCGGAACAATACGACCGGCGGTTCAGTTCCATCCTCCGGAAAGAACCGGATCGTTCGGCGAGGCGGTGAAAGCAAGCCATTCTTTCGCACTCGTGCCCGCCACTTCACGCCACCAGGACCGTCGATCGTGTCGCCATCCCGGAAGACCTCGCCGCGTCGCCAGACATAGAGGGTCGTATTGCGGAGGAACGCATCGATTTCCTGAAGGTCGTATTTCTTGGCTTTCTTCAGACACACTTCCAGGTCCGGCAAGTCCGGCAAGCCAAGTTGACCGTTGCCAACGGTATCCATCACGAGCCAGCCTTCATCGACGTTGTACAGTCGAACGTTGCAGTACACGTCGAGCGGAGGCACATTCCGCTCAGCCGCGAATGCCCGAGATTCCACGATGCTTTGACTCGTTCGTAATGTCTCGCCATTCGGGTTGAAGTAGCACAGCGCTCCAGGCAACTTCAGCACCGCTTGTGCGACATCCGTGATGAATTCCAGTTCTCCAATTGCGTCGTAGTTCTCAGGGAAAATCGGCGTGTTGCCTGACACATTCCCAAACACATAACTCGCCAGAATACGGACGAACGCCGTGTGTTTCTGCGGGATGCTCTTTCCTTCGGGCCACGCCCAGGATTGTTGGGCTGCTCGCTGCAATCCCTGCGGAAACGTGAACGGACCGAAGTGGCCCATCGACCAGGCTCCGAACAGCATCGTGTCGCTGTCGGGACCGCCCATGTCATCGGGCCAGGGTCGGTCTGTGATGTCGACCGAGATATACCCATTGACCTCGGGGCGAAATGAAAGCGAAACCGAAGGACCGCCAAACGCCCAGTGAACGATTTCGTTGTTGCGTTTCGCGATGTCGAAGTTCTGCAGCGCACCGACGAGCGCGTCGAGCGACACCTGCCGTTCAAAGAGAACGCACGCACCTGCCGTGTATCGCCCTTTGATTGGCATTCGATCTCCGGTTCCACGTTCGGTGACCCCGTTGTGGTCACCGCTAAACGGTTGGCCTCACTTCTTCGGTGGCGCGGGCAACTTGCCCAATCGCTCCGTCGCGGCCTTCGTCCACTCGCTGTCCTTCGGGGCGTCCTTCACCACTCGCTCCAACAGCTTCGCCGCGCCCTCCGTGTTCTTCTCCTCAGCCAGCACGCGAGCGTGCTCCAACATCGCGGTCCACTTCAACTCCGGAATGTCGTAGCCCAGATACACCGTCTGGAACTCCGAACCCGCTTCTTTCCACTTGCTCTGCTTCGCGTAGCACTCGCCAATCTGCAACCGCGCACGACCAGCTCGTTCGTCCTGCGTGAGTGTCGTGATCTGCACATACACGTTGATCGCGTCTGGGAACCGGTTCTGATTCTGAAGCGCCAACCCCAGGCCGTAGCGAGCGTCAATCGACCACGGGTTGTTGTTGCCGTAACGGGCAATCACCAACTCCAACGCCTGTCGCGCTGGCTCCCATTGCTTCAGCTCCAGATACGCATGACCCAGCCGCAACAACGCCCGATCACTGACACCGGGAATGTTGTGGAACGCTCCGTTGTCGCGGAAGATGACGAGCTTCTTCGCGGCGTCCTCGGCCTTGCCCTGTGCCAACAACGCCTCCGACGCTCGATACAAGCCCTGACCGCGATGCGGCGACTTCTCGTTGTTACCGACCGAGTCGAACTGACCCTGTGCCGCAGCGTAATCCTTCTTGTCGAACAGTGCCACGCCGAGCCGCAGTCGGATCCGTTCGAGCGATTCCGCGGGCGTTGCCTTGTCGGTTGGTTCCTTGTCGATGGCTGCCTTCAACAATGCAATCGCTTCGTCGGGCTTCTTCTCCGCAAGCAACTCGGCCAGTTCCAGACGTGCCTCGACCGCAAGAGCCAAGTCGGGGAACTCCGCAATCAGCTTCGTATAAGCGGGGGTCGGGTCGGTGTCAGCAGCGCGGCTCGTCCACGCGGAATCGTAAAGCATCCGGGCCCGAGCTTCGCTCGTGGGAAGCGCTGCCTTGAACTGTTCCGCACGCTGATTGAACTGCTGGGCGACGTTGTTCAGTTCTGCCTTCGCGTGCTTCACGCGGTTGTCGATCTCGGCGACCTGCGCTTGCGTCAGGTTCGGCTTGGTCTTTTCCTTCTCGATCTCCGCGATCTTCTTCTTCCCCTCCTCTGCGTTGCACTGTGCAGACTTCAACGCGGCCTCGGCACTGATCGGCCTGTTGCCGCCCGCTTGCATCGATTGCTCGAATGCGGTGCGTGCCTCCGCGGGCTTGCCCGCCTCGAACAGCGCGACCCCGTGGTGGTATCGCAGCAGCGCAATCCAGTCGACTCTCGCCGGATCAGACGCCAGCGAGCCCTCGAACTTCTGCCTCGCTTGAAGGAGCGTATCGGCCGCGGGCTGGAACTGGTTCTGCTCGCGGAGCAGTGTCGCGAGCGCGATGTGTGCGAGTGCCGCGACCGGCGACTTCTGCAACGGGTCGTTCGCGAACTGACGCAGCACGTTGATCGCGTTGTTCTTGTCGCCCTGAAGAATCAGCACCTTCGCGCGTTCCAGATGAGCGGCACCCAGCAACGGCGACTTGTTGTAACCGGGATCGTTGATGATCTTTTCGAGAGCACCGCGAGCCTTGTTCAGAGCGTCATTGCGCTCGTTCCCTGGCGCGAGCTGGATGCCGAGTCGCTTCTGACACAGCGCGTACTTGATGAGCGCATCCGGTGCCTGTTCGGCTTTGGGGTTCGCGGCCACGAAGCCATCGAACAGACCGGCGGCAGCGCTCAGTTTCTCGCGAAGGATGTTGTCCTGCAGTGCGTCCTCGGCCTTGGCGGGTGCGAGGCGAATCAGACAATCTCCGAGGATGTAGTTCACCGGCGCGAGATCGCCGTTGCGGTCCGGCCCTGCGATGCCTTCCAGCACGGCCGCGGCCTTTTCCCATTCTTCCTGGGCGATGAAGCACTGAGCCAATCCGTAGCGGGCACGGCTCACACGCTCGAACTCCGGGAACTTCGCGACCACTTCATCGAACTTCTTCGCAGCTTCGGCATACGCGGCTTTCGTGGCGGCGGCGTTGTTCTGCTTGGCGACGGCTTCCGCTTTATGGAAGGCGTTCTCGGCGCTGCGGAATAACACCAATGGCAACAGCGGACTGTTCGGATGCAATTGGCGGAACGTCGCGATGCGAGCGTCCGAGTTGTTCACGTCGTTCGCAAGGTGATACGCGGTCGCGGCTCGCTGAAGCAACTCTTCTGACTTCGCGGGAAGCAGCTTCTCATTGGTGATCTGATCGTAAATCTGGGCAGCGGGTGCTGGTTGTTTTGCGGTTAGCAGAGCGTCGGCGAGTTCGAGCATAATCTCGGGTCGCCGTGCTTTCGCGTCGGGATCTTGTGCGGCGAACTGATTCGCTTTGTCCGCAGCAGCCCGTAGCGAAGCGATGGCGTTGTTGAACGATTGCGTGCGAAGGTTCGGGTTCGCGGGATCGACCGCAATGGCCTGCGCGAGTTGTGCTTTCCCGAGCCAGTACAGCGCCTGATCGGCGACCTTCGGATGCCCGACGAGCGGCTGCAGCGTCTTCACGGCATCGTCGTAAGCCTTCGATTGAACCTGGCAGAAGCCGGTTCGCAGGAGGGCATCGTCTTTCAGTGCGGACGTGGGGAAGTCTTTCGTGAACGTCTGGAATTTCGGGAGTGCCTCGCCGAACTTGCCGGCTTCGTAGTTCAGACACGCTCCGTAGAACGCGGCACCACCGACGTAGTCCGGCGCTGGCCCCTTCACGATTGCTTCGAGGCGCGTCTTCTCCCACGGGTCGTTCTTGAACTTGTCCGGTTGCTGAAGCGCGACCGTTGCGGCTTTCTTCTGTTCGTCGTAGCCCGTGAGCACAGCGTTGAATGCGGCAGCGGCCTCGGCCTTCTGATCGTTGCTGAGAACGCGACCCATCAGATAGCGTGCGTGCAATCCGAACGGCTGATTGTATGGTGCGAGTTGGCCGAGCGCCTTTTCCGCTGCGGGAATGTCGTGCATCAGGAACGCGGCGAAGCCGTGGTAGTACAGCCCGAGTGGCCTGAACTTACTCTTGGCGAACGCGGCATCTTTCACGAACGGCTCGGTCATCGCGCGAGCTTCTTTGGTCTTATTCAGCCGCAGTTCGGTCTCGGCGGTATCGCAGCGACTGCGGGCAGCCCATTCCGCCTCGACGGGCATCTTCTTCTCGAACGCTTCGCGGGCAGCGTTGAAGAACTTGCCGGCTTCCGTGAAGTGTGCGTTCGCGGTGTTCTGTCGCTGAGGCATTTCGTTCGGCTTCGCGATGCCTTCAGCCAACTCCTTCTGTGCGAGTCCACGACGACACACGCCAGCGTAGTAGAGCGCCAATCCGCGATCCGCGAAGTTGCCATCGTTCGCGGCGGGTGTGATCGTGTCGAGCGCTGCCTGGAAGTTGCGATCCGGCAGATCGAGCAACGCAATGGCGAGACCGAGCCGTGCCGAGTGCGCTTCCTTGTGCCCGCCGAACTTCGTGAGGAACTCCTTGAAGCGGTCGGCGGCAAATTGTGGGTTCGCCTCCGCGTATCCCTTGCGGGCAATGTTCAAGAGCATCTCGGCTTGCTGGTCAGCGGTTGGCTGTGCTTTCGCCGGACCGATGAGCAAGTACATGAAGCCGAAAAGTGCGAGCGCGGCGGGACCGCGGAAACGGGTGAGGATCATCTGTGTGAATCACTCCCACAGGAGGGAAGGAAAATCGTCTTGGGGAAACGATGAGTGATGAACGAAGAACGATGAATCAAGACCATGAGTTGGTTCGGTTCATCATTCATCGTTCATCGTTCATCGTTCTCGCAGGGTGGTGTGATCGTCCGGAATCAGGTAGGCGACGTTCGCAGGGCGCGGCAGAAATCGCCCGTGGCGTGGAACGTGGCCCGAAACCGTGGCAGCGATTTGGGGGGGCACCGAACCAACAGACGCTATTGTTGTCCGGCGCATGGTCGCGCGTCAACCACCTGGGAAGAAATTGTGACCGGATGATGAAGCGAGATGAGTTCAGCCGAAAAGTCGCGAGAACCAACTTCGTTGCGGTGGCTTCGGCGACGGCACCTGCACCGGTAACCCCTGCAACACCGACACGCCCCACAGACTTCCGATGCGCTCTGCCGCAGCATGACCGACCCACGAGACCAATCGCTCGTATCCAGCAGCCAGCACCGGACGACGCCATTCGAGGCCGTGACCATCCGAACCGATGACGTGAACGAATCCGCCCGTGACCCAGTTGTGCAGCGCCTTCTCCATGCCGGCTTCCCACGGGTTAGCGAGTGCCCCCGCAGTGACTTGAATCATGCAACCAGCCGCGATCCACTTCTCGGTGAGGGCCGGATCGTAGAGCAATTCCTGATAGCGTTCAGCGTGCGCGATGATGAGGCGTATTCCGTGCGGTCGGAACTGTTCCACGATTGGCAGCACATCGAGGAACATGCCGTGCGGCATCTCGACGAGCATCCACTGATTGTGACCTCCCACCGTGAGCAGGTAGCCGGCCTGCCAGTCCTCGAAGGTGGTCGGCGACAGCATGACCTCGCCCGTCGGATAGACCGCCAGCGGAATCTGCTTCTCGGTGAGTTTGGCGGTCAGAAGGGTCGTTGCGTAACGCAGACGGTCGGCGACGTTCTCGGGGTAGCCTTCGTTTTGGTGAGCGAGAGCGGTCGCGTGTCGTGCCCCTTCGGTGACGAGCATTCGACACATGGCAACCGCTTCATCCATGCTCGACGGGCCATCGTCAAGCCCCGCGAGCAAATGGACGTGGGTATCGGCAAGCGGTGTCATGAATCACTGGGGCTTTTGCGGGTCGGTGTACGAGTCGGAATACTGATAGTCGTACTTGTAAGTGTAGCCGTAACCGTAGCCCATGTTTTGCTCGGTCGAAGCGTTTACGACAACTCCGAGGATTCGAGCGCTCACCGCAACCAACTCTTCTTTCGCTCGCTCGGCGTTCGGGCCTGCTGCGGCTGTCATTCGGAACACGATGATGACGCCATCAGCACGAGGCGCTACCGCGGCGGGATCGGAGACAGCCAACACCGGTGGCGTGTCGAGCAGCACGAAATCGTAACTCGCTCGCAGATCGGTGAGGATCTCCTGGAACTTCGGGCTTGTGAGCAGTTCCGCGGGATTCGCTGGCCGTGGACCGCACGGCAACAGCGACAGGTTCTCGATTTCGCACGTCTGAATTGCGTCGCCGAGGTCGGCCTGATCCGCGACGACTGATGCCAGCCCCGCAGTCGCATCCGCAAGGGCGAACAGCTTGTGAACCCGTGGCTTGCGGAAGTCGCAATCGACCAGCACGACCCGCTTGTCTGCCCGTGCGAGGGCAATCGCCAGGTTCGCCGCGATCGAACTTTTACCATCGCCCGCAGTGGGGCTTGTGATCTGAACCACCTGATGACTGCGGTTCGCCACGCTGAACAACAACTGCGTCCGCAGTCCGCGAATCGCTTCGGCTTCGGCCGACTTCGGGCGAAGGAAGACCGCCAACACGGGATCGAGAGCCGCAGTGGGCTTTACCTCCGGCGGTTGGGCGATGCGAATCAGCGGAATGTGCGCGAGGATCGGTAAACCCAGCCGACGGCGAATGTCGTCCGGGGAGCGGAAACCCCGATCGCCGAGTTCCGATCGGAGTGCAATTGCGCCTCCGAAGAGTAAGCCGAGGACTCCCCCGAGGAGCAGCGATTGCATCATCATGGGTGCGACTTGCACGCCGTCTGCTGGCTTCGAGACGTCACGCACTTCGTAGCCGCCCGATGTTCGGCTACCGGCTACCCTGGCTTGCTCGCGGGTGGCCGTCTGAAGCTCGGTTGCGATTTGCCGGCCCTTCTCTGTCAGCGTCTTGATGTCGAGTTGGATGGGAGCCATGCGGCGAAAGACTTCCTCGTCCGTGGCCATCGCCTTTCCGAGCACTTCGAGCTGTGCCACGATGCCGGCGAGGTCGCTTTCCAACTTCCGACGGTAGCGTTCGAGTTCGTCGTCGGCTGGTCCGCCGCGATGTGCGATTTCGTCTTCCAGCACCTTGATCTGGCTCGTCAGGCCGAGCATGTCTGGATGGCCTGGCCCGAGGCGGGCCCCCAATTCGCCACGCTTGTATTTGAGATGCGCGAGCATCGACTCAGGATCTCGCAGGTCGCCGAAGATCGACGGTCGTTCGGTTTGCACGCCGAGTCGGGCCATCGTTGCGAGCCGTTCACTGCGCGTCTTCCCAGCTTCGCGAATCTGCTTCAACTTGATCTCGATGGCGATGCGGTCGAGTTCGAGCTTGATCTGAGCGCCGCGACTGTCGCTGATACGTTGCTGAACTCGTTCGGGCGTTTCCTGACTGATCCCCGGCACAAGGATACCACCGGTGGCTGGATCGGGAACGCCGCGAAGTTTCCGCTCCGCTTGGTCGAGCAGAACTTCATTGTTCTGTTGCGCTTTCTTCAAACGGGCGATTTCCTCGTCGAGGATCTTCAGTTGCCGAGTCGAAGCATCTTCAAACACACCAGAGAGATCATCCTTGTAGGCCGCGATGATCGCGTTCAGGTACTTCGGTGCGTCGGCGGGATGCAGCGACTTGAACGAGAGCACCAGAACGTTGCTGGGGATGTTCAAGCCGGATTCCTTCTCGCGTGCCACGCTCAGTCGTGCCTTCATGTACGCGACTCGCTCGGGGATGCCATCCGGGGGCGGCACCTGGAACGGCTTCTGTTCGTCGAGGCGTTTCTCGGCGGCGATCTTCAGGATGATTTCCGATTGGAGGAGGATCACCTGCGGGCCAACGTAGTCCTCGACGTATTGCACACGCGCATCGCCAGCACCACCGGACACGAGATCGGGTCGGTTCTTAATCACCATGAGTTTTGCGGTCGACTGGTAGATCGGCGCTTGCTGCATGTGGTAGAGCAATCCGAGAACGACGCCAACCGTTAAGCCGAGGACGAGCCAGGGCCATCGTCGGAGGACACCGAGGAGGATGTTCGGCTGCTCGGCAGTTTGCCCTTGGTGTGCCGCGTGATGGTGCGTTTGCGGCGATGTGGGGTCGAGGAGCGGATTGACAATGGCCACTGAACGACTCCGGGGTCACAGCACGGGCCAACCGACCCGTCGGGGTATTCTCGCCGGAAGTAGTCGGGGAGCCAAGAGCAGTCCCGGCGAAGGGCGGCTCCGTATTTCGCATTGGCTTTGGATTCGCCAAAGATCCCAGGCCGTTGGCCTGGGATCTTTGGTCGCAACCAACGGCCTGGGTTGCCCCGAAGGCTCTTACTTTCGCCTCACGGCACTTGTAATTGTTTCACGTCGGCTGGTTTGTTCCGGTGAACTGTAACTTCTACACCACTCATTCGGCCTGTCGCTTCGATCGCTAATCTCCGCGAGATTCCGAACACCTGTCTGAATCGCACGTTAAGCCGCCAGAATTCTGTGCGGATCCGCCCAGTTCCATTCCTGGCACACTGCTTGCGGTTAGACTCCTGACGCCCCTTGCTTTTGCACCACAGCCGATCATCCGGCTCGGCGTCGTCTCCACGGAGGTCAAGGGAATGACGCTTCGTAGGTTTACCCCTGCGCTGGTCCTCGCGGTCCTGGTATCGCCAAGCGTTGCCACAGCCGCGAATTTCGAGACAGCAAACTTTGTTGTCGATGCCCCCTCACCGGAACTTGCTCGCAAGTTCGGCGAGATGGCTGAGTTCTACCGGAAGGAAAAAGCACTCGAATGGCTCGGCCACGAGATGCCACAATGGGCACGCAAGTGTCCCCTTCAGGTACAAGTGTCGATGGGCTCGGCCGGCGGGGCCACCACATTCACGTTCGGCTCCGAAGGCGGACGCCCAGTTGTTGCATCGCAACGAATGGAAATCCGCGGCGACGCCAAACAGCTTCTCAATAGCGTTCTGCCCCACGAAGTTACGCACACCGTGCTGGCTCAACACTTCGGTCGTCCGGTGCCACGATGGGCCGACGAAGGTGGCAGCGTTCTTAGCGAGAACGACGAGGAACGGTTCAGCCACGATGTGCGTTGCCGTGAGATTCTGAACGCGGGTCGGGCTTTTGTGCTGCGAACGTTGTTCCGCATGACCGAATACCCACGCGACATGACCGTGCTCTACGCTCAAGGCTACTCGATCACCGCGTACTTGGTCGAGAAGGGTGGCAGCGGTCGGGAAGGTCGCGGGAAGTTGCTTCAGTTCCTTGGCGGCGGCATGAACGGCAACACGCCCGATAGCTGGAACGAAGCAGCCCGAAAAGTTTACGGTTTCGAGTCGGTGGATGGGCTTGAGAAAGCATGGCTCGACGCGCTTCGCACGCCGCCGGCTCGCACCGTGGCACGCGGAACGCAGCCTGGTGCTGAGAAGCCAGTGCAGGGTTTCGCCAGCGCCACGACCGCTGGCAACCGAACGGAACTTCGCACATCGGCCGCACCTGCGATGCCGTTGCTCGAACCGCCAGTGCGTGCGGCTCGCGGAACAGCTCCAGACAACGAGCCAAGCCGACCAGTGGTTCGTCCGCAGGCTCCGGATTATCCCCCGCCTGTGCTTGGTCCGCCTGAGTTGCCGCGAACCGGCCGACCGTGATTGGAACTCAAAACGAGAACAGTTTGCGAGCCACGGGGTTTATCCCCGTGGTCTTTTGCATTTACGAGGACCACGGGGATAACCCCGTGGCTCGCATCCTGAGGGCAGAACTCCTACATCAATGTGAAATCTCACGTCGCGGAGTTCTCCCATGCCGACACCGACCGTGCAAGAGTTCGATCTCGTCGTGATCGGGGCTGGACCGGGCGGATGCGCTGCGGCAAACACCGCGGCACTCCTCGGCAAGAATGTCGCCATCGTCGAACGCAACGCGGTGGTCGGTGGTGCGGCCATCAACACGGGCACGATCCCAAGCAAGACACTTCGCGAAACCGCTCTCGCTTTCTCCGGACTCAAGGCACGCGCCCTCTACGGAGTCGATCTGTCGCTTCGTCGCGAAGCAACTGTCGATGACTTCCTCCGACACGAACGACAGGTTCGCACGGTCGAAGCAGCGCAATCCCGGCTCCTCCTCGAACGCTTTGGCGTCACCGTCATTCAGGGGAGCGGCTGCTTCGTTGATGCCCACACCGTGAAGGTCACTCATCCGTCGCCACCGGGTGGAACTTCCCTCCTTCGGGGAGAGAAGGTCATCATCGCGATTGGTTCCGTACCGAGTCGTCCGACGCTGTTTCCATTCGAGCACAGCCGCGTTCACGATTCTGACGAACTGCTGTATCTCACCGCGATGCCGCGATCGTTGGCGGTCATTGGGGCCGGAGTGATCGGCAGCGAATACGCCTGCATGTTCGCGACGCTTGGCACTCGTGTTCACCTCATCGACGGCCGCGATGCGTTGCTTCCGTTTCTCGATCACGATCTCTCGAAGGGACTCGCTGATGCGATGACCAAGCAGGGCGTCGTTTTCCACTGGAAGGAAAACGTGGTGAAGTGCAACGCTCCGAAGATCGGCTCAATCGAACTGACGCTCACGTCCGGCGAGGAGTTGACGGTCGATCATCTGCTCGTGTGCGCTGGTCGAACAAGTCCGACGGCCGAGTTGAATCCGGGTGCGGCTGGTGTGGGTCTTTCGAGCCGTGGCCTGATTCCGGTGGATGAACATTACCGCACGACGATTCCGCATATCTACGCGGTTGGCGATGTGATCGGTTTCCCGGCGCTGGCTTCGACGAGTTCCGAGCAGGGTCGTGTTGCGGCGTGTCATGCTTATGGCTCGAATTTCAAGCAACGGCTCGCACCAGTGTTGCCTGCTGGCATCTACACGATCCCGGAAGTGAGTACGGCCGGGCTCACAGAAGTGCAAGTCCGCGAGAAGGGCATCGAGTATGTGGTTGGTCGTGGCGACTACGGCCACAATCCGCGAGGCCAGATTATTGGCGACAAGACGGGGTTCTTGAAGCTGATCTTCCAGTCGTCGGACATGAAGTTGCTTGGCGTTCACGTCATTGGCGAACAGGCAACGGAAGTGGTTCACATCGGACTGATCGTGTTGATGTCGGGCGGCGGTGCGGACATCTTCATGGCGACGTGTTTCAACTATCCGACGCTGGGCGATCTTTACAAGTTGGCGACCGCGGATGCACTGTTGAAGCGAAACAAGCTCGGCAAGAGTGCGAACATACTCGAAGAAATCGGCGGCTGGTGAAAACCCATCAAGGCCGGGTCTGGGTAACAAGAACCCAGGCCGTTGGCCTGGGGTGAACCAACACCGCTGCCTACTTCTTTGGTGGGGGCAACTTCTTGTCGAGTTCCGCGAGCAGTGCCTCGGCGTCCTTGCGATAGATGAATCCGTCCTTGCTCTCGCACGCAGCCTTCATGAGCTTGTGCGCTGGCTCGATCGCTTCGCGATCAGCCAGAATCCTTGCCACGAAGTACGCAGCATCCGGATTCAGGGCACTCAGCCCTTCAACAGACCGTGCCACTTTCTCGGCGTCGGCGACGCGGCCCGCTTTGTACAGGCAATACGCTAACACCGCACGAGCCGGACCGTCACGTTGATTCTGCGTCGCGAATCCCTCGGCAAGTTCCGTTGCACGGCGTTTCCCCGTCATATCGCCCGACTCGGCCAGCGTGAGAGCGAGGTTCATCACGCCGAACCCGAACGACGGATAATCCTTCACCAACTCCTCGAAAATGGTCGTTGCGGTTGGGTAGTCCTTCGTGCAGCGAGCGACCAAACCCGTGAGCGCCTTCGTTTCACGAGCGGTTGGTTCGAGCTTTTGAGCAGCGGCGAGATGCGCTTTCGCCGTGTCGATCCGTGCTCGGTCAATCGAATAACCCGCGAGACCGCGATGAACCTTCGCTGAGTTCGGATGTGCCGCAACAGCCTTCGCGTACCACTCGTCGGCCTTGGTGAAATCCTGCTTCACGGTCCACAATTGCGCCATCGTAAGTTGCGGCGGATCGAGCGTCGGGTCTTCTTTTACAGCGGCTTGCAGTTCGGCGAAGGCGTCTTCGGAGCGATCGAGCAAGAAGTAGGCAGTCGCGAGCCGTTGACGAAGCCCCGCGTTTTTCGGGTCGGCTTCGAGCAGGGCGACCAAGTGCGTCTTTACCGATGCGTAATCGCCTCGTCGCTCGAACGCGGCAGCCAGCCCGAGGCGAGCTTCACGCTGATATCGCTTTTTGGTGTCGGCATCCCAGCGTGCGCTTTCGGACAGACTCAGAGCAGTGCCGCAGTTCAAAATGGTGTCGGTGACGCGACCCTCAGCGAGTGCGAAACTCGCGTTCGTGAGGAACACATCGGGGTGGCCTGGCTCCTCGATCGCCGCTTGCTCGATCATCAGGCGAGCCTTGTCTCCCTGACGCACCTCCACGAACCAGCGTGCGAGGATCACCTTTGGCGGCGACAGTGCCGGATTGGCCTTCACGGCCGCTTGAAGCAGTTTCAACGAGTCGTCGAGCTTCCCGGCGAGGAACGCTTCGCGTGCTTTGAGTTCGTCGGTCGCACCGGGGGTCTCTTTTGGCGGATCCTTGGGTGGATCCTTCGGCTGCTGTGCCGACACTGTGGACGCAAACACGAACAGGAACGCGGCGAGTAATGAAGCACCGCCCAGACGCGGGAGATCGGTTTGGAAACGCATTACGGCTTCTCTCGGAGGAACATGAACTTCGCGGCAATCAATTCGGCTTGTTCGCGATCGGTGCGGTTCGGAATGTCTTCCGCTTCTTTGAGCGTCCGCGCAGCGTCGATTGGCTGGTGATTCTTGTGATACGCCAACGCCAGCGCGACCAGACATCCCGCCGACGGACGATGCACTCGTGCGGCGGGTTCCAGTAGTCGAACGGCTTCCGCGGGCCGATTGTTCGCGCTCAACACCTGACCCAAGATTTCAAGTTGCGCAGGTGTTGCGGTTGCTTGCCTCGCGAGGAGCGGCGTGATCGTTCGCAGTGCTGCGCCGGCATTGCCTTCACCCTTCAACTGAAGCATGGCAACGGTCGTGATCCATTCGGGTTCCGCTCGTTGCTCCAGCGTGAGCTGACCGATCGCTCGGAGCGCAGCCGTGACTCGGCTCGCGTTCCACACCGGCGGTTGCGACCGATCTTCTGGGTGTGCGGTCACGGTCAGGTTCGCGAGACGATGCAGCGCTTCCGCTCGTGCGAGGGCTGCGCCTGAAGCGTTGGGGTCGGCAGCGAGAATGAGTTCTGCTCGCGCTGCGACCCACGCAGCACGTTCAACGTCGGGCGATGCATCGAGCACACCCTGCAGAAACGCGACACTCGGGATCGAGGACTTCACTTTCAGTTTTGCCTGTGCATCGGTGACCTTCTTGTATTCGTCGTCGTGGAGAATCCACAGACCAGAGCCGACGAGGATGCGAGCGTGAAGGCGAGTTAGCGTCGGGCTCAACAGGATCGTGGTTGCACCGAGCGGAGCAAGAGCTTCGCGTGCTTCGATGAACTTTCCATTGCGGACGAGAATGCGTGCCAGCGTCGCGCACGCCCACGGATCATTCGGACGCACGGCGAGTGCATTTCGGCACGCCAGCGAAGCCTTGTCTGGGCGATTAACGACGAGTGCCGCTTCCGCAGCGAGGCACCACTTCACGGGGTCGGTCTTCGTGGCTTCGGCTGATTTCCAGATGCGATTCGCGAGGTTTTGGATGCTGTCTTCGGTGCCGAACCTCGCAACCAGCGTGACGAGCTGTTCGAGAAATTCCGGTTGGTCGCCACATGCCGCCAACCCGTCGAGAATTGCCTGAATCGCCTCGACAGGCTTGTTGTCTTGCAGGGCGAGTCGGGCGATGCCGCGATACGATTCCGGACGCTGTGGTTCCTTCTCGCGAATGGCTTGCCACAGACGACGAGTGCGGTCGTCGAGCGCTTTGAGGAGCGTTTGAAATCGGTCCGGCGGCAGTCGTTCGGGGTCGTTGTCGCGGAGCAGGGCGAGCGCGATTCGCATTGGCGATCCGAGTTCCGCGATGCGAACCATCGCACCGACGTCGCCGGTGGCGATGGCTTCGGTTGCTGCGTCATCGGTGAGCTTGTCGGCAGCGGCCCAGTAGCCACTGAGTTGCGAAATTGCGCTCGGGTCGGCGAACGGTTCGAGGTAGCAGGTGACGAGTTGAACCTTGGCTGCGGCTGAGGCATTTGCGGCAGCGGGCGTCTTGAGAAGCGGAACGAGCTTGCGAAGCACGACACCGCGAAGTTGGGTCGCGTCGCGGCCGAGGATGTCGAACAATCGCAGTGCGTACAGCACACCATCGAGGCGAACCTTTGCCTGCGGGTCTTCGGGATCGGGGAGCTGGTTGAGGATCTGTTCGGCGCGTGCGGGGTTGTGCAGCTCTTGCAGCGCGTGATGTGCGAGGAAACAGCGAGCGAGCCAGTGCTTGGGATACTTCACCAGCACCTTCTCGGCTTCGCGAGCGGCTTCGGGCAACCGCTCATTGCTCCGATGATACGTCATCAGCACGACGGCGAGCTCCGCGTTGTCAGCGTCGGCTTCGCCGCGGTCGATCATCTCGCGATAGCGGGCGGGCGTTGGGTCGCCGGGCGTCACGGCACTGACGGCGTTTAGGGCGGCCTGCATTCCGTCGAGGTCGGTCTTTTCCGCGGCTTCCTGATAGGCTTTCCAGGCGGTGACCGTGGCTTGCGTTGTCGCACGCCGCTTCAGATAGATTTGCGTATACACCGCACTCGCGATCAGTCCGAGAGCGGTCACCACGACCAGTCCGTTTCGGACGACACGCGGTTGGTGTGTGAACCACTGCCGGAATCGGTGGAATTGCACGCTGACCCAACGCAGCCGACGGTGTCGGCTGCTGGGTGGTGTGCCTGAACTGGCGGCAGCGGAGGGGATAGTTGTTGAGGTTGGCAGCGACATCAGACGTACCGGATTCAGCGTCGGGCTCTGTCGATGGGAACGGTGGTGATGTCGGCGAATCCCGCTTGAACAGCCGCGTCGAAGACCTGCACGACATAGGCCTGCACGAGTTTGTCGCTCATCTCGAAGGTGAGTTTCGGCGGCGGCGGTGCGACGTTCCCGCGAGCCGTTTCTTTGTCGCGGCGTTTCTGCTCGGCTGTCGTGATGGCTTTCAGTTCCTTCATCAGAACTGCGACGTCAGCGCCGAGTTGACGAGCACCGTCGTCGGGTGCGCCTTCTTCGCGGAGCGTGATGCCGCTGATCTTACCCTGATCGTCGGCGATGATCTGCGAGATGTACCGCGTTGGCTTTTCGATCTGAACGTCAAACCGTTCGTTTCCTCCTGGGTTGTCCGAGGGGGGGAGCGCGAGGGCGATCTGGCCTTCGGTTGGCGACGGATGGAACGTCATGATGAAGAACGAGAGGAGCTGGAACGACATATCCAGCATCGGCGTGATTGGCAGATCAGCTTCGACGAGTTCCGTTGCCGGGCGAGTAGACATGATGGGCTCTCCGGAGTGGCGATGTGATGGACAACGAATTATCTGATCGTTGTCCGCCAAACTCCGTTACAGCTTACCACCAACAACCCACAAACTGCAATCAACTCCCGGAAGTCGTTCCGTGGTTCTTCTCGTAAGTGGCGACCTTCTCGATGCGGCGAGCGTGACGGCCACCCTCGAACTCAGTCGCGACCCACGCCTGAACCATCTTCTCGATCTGCTCTTCGCCGATCAGATCAGCCGACAGACACATCACGTTCGAGTCGTTGTGCCGACGGCTCAGTTCGGCATCAACCATGTCACGGCAATTCGCGGCACGGATGCCGACGACCTTGTTCGCGGCAATGCACATACCGTGACCCGTGCCACAAATCAGGATGCCACGATCAACATTCCCCTTGCTGACAGCCTCAGCAACGGTGATCGCGAAGTCCGGATAATCGACGCTGGCCTGGGCGTTCGCCCCCAGATCGGAAACCTCGTGGCCGAGATCCCTCAAGAGGCCGAGTAGCCGGTGTTTGATGGCAACCCCGCGGTGGTCGTTGCCCACGGCAATCTTCATTGGCCTATCCACTCCGGAAGTAATCGTTCGAGATGCGTTACAATTGTGCGGGCACACGCCCGGTAGACAACAAGTCCGGCCCCAATGGGGTCGTCCAGGTCGGTGTTCCCGCACAACAATCGAGGCGTTGGGCCAACACCCGGATATCTTGCTACCAGTGCCTGGGCGTGTGCCCGAGTCATGGTAATCACTTCGTCTGCTGCGGCGAGCAGTTCCGGGTTTACCACTCGGCCTTCGTGATTGCCGAGGCTCGCTCCGAACTCTTCCGCAACCGTGATCGAATCTTCCGCAGCCGGATCGCCAGCCTGAGCCGCGACACCAGCCGAGAGCATCCACAAACCGCGCGTGGGGAGTTCGTCTGGACTGCACCCAAGACGATCCGCGAGCAATTTCTTTGCCAACGCTTCCGCGAGGGGGCTTCGGCAGGTGTTTCCCGTACAGACGAATAACACGAGCTTGGCCGCGAATTTCTCGAGTTCCTCAGCGGGAAATAGCCCTGGTTCGGTCACTTCGTAACTTGCACCGCGAAGCGTCACGAGTGTCGGTTTACCTTCTGGCGGCAACTCACCAACGGACACCGCGAGTGCGTCAGGATCGTTCAGGGTGTCCAAAACGGCTTCGACAGTGGAGAGGAACGTGTCCACAATCAGGACAGGGATGTCGAGCGCCGGAATAATCGTTTCGCACAACGGATGCTCGGGGCAACGAAACCGAACCGGTCCGTTCGCGGTGAGTGCCGCTCGTACAGTTGTCGGCCATTCCGACGGCCAATCTGGTTCGCCCGCAACCGCCACGACAATTGGACCGGGCCACGCACGGAACGTCAAACGTCGGCCGATGGTCGAGACGCGAAGCCCGAGTCCGGCGGGGTCGTCGGCACCCCAAGCGAGAATGGCTGGCGGAGCGCCACCGCCGGCTTTGAGGGCTGCGAGGCGTTCGACCGCGTGTGAACTCGTGGGGTTTACGAGGGCGACGTATCCGCAATCGCCGGGCAACACGACCACGGCACCTGCGGCGATTGCTTCCCGAGTTACGCGCAGGAGTTCGGACGGATCGACGGTCGGGCTCCAGTCCAGGACCGTCGGCATGACGAGGCGTCTCCGGGTAAGGCGCAAAGGGCAATTGTTACAATACTAATGCGGGCGCGAATTGCCAGATACCCGATGGCGTGGGTTTCCACGGGGGGCGTCAGTCCCAGTTGGGTTAGTGAGTCTCCGTCCGAGCCCGAGCGCCAAGCGAGGATTTTACTGGTCCCTCGCTTGGCGCTCGGACTCAGACTAAGTATTCGGATCAACCGGACTTGGTATCAATCATCCTTCTTGGGGTTGAACTTGATCTTGCAGCCGGCAGCGGCGGCGGTTTCGGGTGTGTCGATTTTCTTGCCCGCGAGTGCGGCCTTCACGGCGAGTTCGAGGTACAGCGACTTCGGTTCTTCCGGTGGCGATTTGTCATCCATCGACCCGGTGTAGAGAACCTTGCGTTCCTTATCGAGCACGAAGAACTCGGGAGTGAACATCGCTCCGTAATTGCGTGCGATGTCTTGCGTGGGATCGTACAGATACGGAAACGGGAACTTCTTCTTTTCGGCGCGGACCTTCATCGCGGGCAATGAGTCTTCCTTGCCGGTGTTGACATTGATGGCCACGAAGGCAACCTTCGAGTCTGAGCCTGCGTGTGTCTTCGCGAACGCGATGATGCGGTCTTCGTAGTCCTTCGCGACGGGGCAGCCGTTGCACGTGAACACCACGACGACGATCTCCTTATCCTTGAAGTCGGCGAGGGAGTGTTTCTTGCCGTCGGTGCCTTCGAGGTTTTCCCAGGTGGGGGCTTTGTCGCCGGGGGCGAGCATCTTGTTGAACTTGCCCGGACCCGCAACGGCGGTTGGTGCGAGGGCGGCCAGCAACGGCACTGCGAGAAGCGAAAGTAGACGGATCATGAGGAACCTCTGGTTCAATTCCACGATTGCCACCACGCCTGAAATCGTTCGTACATGCGAGGGGTATTCAATCGCTCGATTGCGTGTTGAAGGTAGTCGGAATCGGCAACCTGAAACAGCAGGACGACCTTCTCTCGTTCGGCTTCACTGCCAAAGCAGCCTTCTCGTTCGAGGTCTTCCAGAGCCCGAACACAGGCTTCAAAAACACCGGATCGAAAGTCACCCGTATTGATTGTCGATGGCAGGCCTTGGCACTGCGTCAAAATTAGGCGATATGCGATGTCGAGGAAGCCACCCCCCTCATCGAACGGCCATTCGAAAGCGTTCCACAAGTAATCGTTGCCCCCTCCTGTTTCGCGATGCGATTCGACGCTATTCGCACAATGCGCAATCGTCATGGCGTCTCCGTCGCTCACGAGTGCGAAGGCGTTGATCTGGTGGTGAGGGTGCGCGCTCTTGATGGCAGTGAACGCCTTACGGGCACCCTCTCGGATTTCATTCCTGAGTTGTTCGTAATCGAACTGTGCCGGATCGTAGTGACCCTCTCGTGTGAGTACGTAACCTTCTACCAACTTCTGCTCTCGAATCGCTTGGAACCGAGCGGTTGCGTCGCGAACGCTGTCGCACTCAGTTACCTCGCGTTTGCCCCACGTTTTGACGTTCCCGGAACGAACCCAAACGGCAGAGTCGACGAACCGAATCTCGCAGAATTCTGCAGGATGTTCACCTGCCATCCGGTAGAGGAGCGCCCAATTCGTGAACCCATCGTTCATTGTTGAGGTCGCTTCGACTTCGGTTCACGACTATGGTTTGACGGCCTTCCGACACTGCCCATTGCTACTTCGGAACCATTAGCGTAAACGGGAACACGAACGCCTGCAACGCGGTGATTAGCCCAACGATGCTCGCCAACAAAACGCTGTGCCAGATCACGGCCTTGAAGATGTCCGCTTCCTTGCCAATCTGATTCGTGCCTGCTGTCGCTACGCAAATACTTTGAGCGTCGATCATCTTCCCCATCACGCCGCCCGTGCTGTTCGCTGTGCAAATCAACGTCTGTGCCTGCTCCAACGTCAGGTTACTCATTGCAGCTTGGTTCTGAGTCCACACTTCTGTTGCGGTGATCTTCTGCAAGCCGCCGAACAGGGCGTTGCTGCCCGCGTCGGTGCCCGTGAGGAAGACACCCAGCCAGCCGAGCATCGCCGCGAAGAACGGATACAGCACTCCCGTTGCTGCGAACGCCACGCCCAGCGTCGCATCCATGCCCGCATACTTCGTCACATAGCTGAGTCCGAGCATGAACGCGATCGTCGGAATCGGAATCCGCATTTGATAGACCGTCTTGCGGAACACGCCCCCGACTTGCTTTTTCGACATGCCAAGCATCACCATCGAGAGCAGCGCCGCGAGCAACACGGGCGTTCCGGGTGCGGTCAGCCAGATGAACTTGAACACCGCCGATTCGAGCTTGTCTTCGTCCTTGGTTCCTGGGGGAACAAGCGCCTCGGCTCGCTGCACTTGCTTGTGGAGGTCGGGAATCTTCACGTCGTAATAGGACTTCAGTCCGAACAGGTCGAGCGGTCCCTTGTTGTCGGTTTCGAGTTGCTTGATGACGCCGGAACCCACGAGACACAACGCCATCAGAATCCACGGACTCCACGCAATCGTGACCGAGCGGAACGTCAGTGGCGCTTCCGGGATTCCTTTTGGTGTATCGAGTAACTCACGAACTTCTTCACGGGCGTGATCGGTGATTGCGTCGTGTGGTTGACTCGCTGCGCTTTTTGTCGCGGCTAACTCAGCTTCCTCGGGGAAACGCCATTCTTCCTTGGGCTTCCACACGAACTTGAGGAACAACGCCAGACTGATGAGCGAGAAGATGCCGCCGCCGATGTCAGTGAGCTGCCAGATCGGTGGGAAGCCGTAAGCGTGGGCCGTTGCAAAGATGAACTGGAACATCGCGAACGATCCGCCACCTACCAGGAGCGCCGGCCAGATGGCGAGCGTCTGTCGCCAGGTACATATCGTCTTGACCATGTACAGCGGAATCAGACACGACAGGAACGGCAACTGGTGCCCACACATGATGCTGATCTTGTCCGCCTCGATTCCGCTCGATGTTTGCAGCGTGATGATCGGTACGCCAAGACCGCCGTAACACACTGGTGAGGTGTTCGCGATGAGGCAGATCACAGCCGCCCTAAACGGTGGCACGCCAAGCCCCACGAGCATCGCGCCGCAGATGGCGACAGGCGAACCCGCACCCGCAGCCCCTTCCATGAATGCACCAAACGCAAACCCGATCAGCACGGCCTGTACGCGAGCATCTTTGCTGAGGCCACCAATCGACCGCCGAATGATCGTGAACTGTCCGGTTTCAACCGTGACGTTGTACAGCAACATCGCTGCGAAGACGGTCCACCCGATGGGCAGCAACCCGAACGCGGCACCGTAGACGAACGACGCGCCTGCCATTTCGATTGGCATCTTGTAGACGAGCGCGGCCAGCACGAGCGCGACGACACTTCCGGCTGCCCCGGCCCAGCTCGCGAGCCAGCGTCTGGCGACGAGCAGATAGAAGAGGACGAGGACCGGCAACGCAGCGACGAGCGTCGAGAGGATCGTGTACCCATTTATCGAAAGCGGGTTCAGATCCTGGACGTAGGTAGCAAACAACATGGGGGAGGACCTTGGAGCGGGGGGTCAGTCCGAAATGCTATCCGGTCGGCGGGGTGGAGGCTACAAGACAGAGTTATCCGCAGATTACGCGGATGGACACAGATGAAATGACAAAAGAGAACCTAACCCACAGAGGCACCGAGACACAGAGAAAACCGAGATGGGAGTGCTTTCCTCGGACTTCTCTGTGTCTCGGTGCCTCTGTGGTTAGTTCATTTTGATGTCCTGGGGAGCCTGTGAAGCCTGGGTATTTGTTCCGCCTCCATAATTTCGCGGATTCTGGTTAAGTGGGTGATTTGGGCATGTCGAGAGAAATTACGTAACCGATAGACTTCGGGTGAACCTTTCCCAATTTACCGGGCCCCACCGCGGCGGGACGGCCGATTGCCCGGTCTGCTGGAGAACTTATCCATGAATCGTTCGCACAAGGCTTTGGGTTTTATGCTGGTGATGTTGGTGGGTGCCTGGGGTTGTTCCAAGGTGCCGACCGCGACGCAAGAAACGAATCCTTCTTTGGAAGCCAAGGCGAAACGCCTTGAGGAAGACTTCCGCGCAGCGACTGCTGCACGCGATCAGTTCCGTCAGAAGTTGGTGGCGATGGAGGAGAAGCTGGCGTCGGCGGAGAATCGCGCGAACCAACTTCAGACGCAGTTCGACGAATCTCGCACGGCATTCGTGAGCACATCGACCGAACGCGACACACTGAAGGCAGACCTTAAGGCCCGCACGACCGAACGCGACAACCTGACGGCGCAGTACGAGTCGTTCCGCAAGAACATCAAGAACTTGCTTGGACAGGCCGAAACGACGCTGAACACCCCTGCCCCGGCAAGCACGCCCGTTCCCGCCGTGAGCGTGAGCACTCCGACAACGGGAGCAGCACTGAGCAACTGATGATATGACGCACAACAAGAAGCCCACCCGTTGCTGCGGGTGGGCTTCTTTCATTCAATGATGTGTGTCGGATCCAAGCACAGCACGTTGTTTCCGAATGCGATTTTCCGGACGATGCCTTCACGCAAAATGATCACTTCGTTCCAGGCTGCCCGTTCACAATACAACGCAGTGTGATCCTTCAACCACACTCGGACGTATTTGCCCGTTTCAGACAGCCTGAAGGCAACCGAAGACAGGTAATACGGCGGCTCGTCTACTTTTATTGTCGAACTAAACGGCACGCCGTACACGGAAAGCAATTCACCCAAAGGTCGCCCAAGGAAGCACGCTACCGAGTGGTTGTCCGCTCCCATCAGATTCACTCAGGTTGGTTCTTTGCCATTCACCCACGGGCCAGCGAGCTTCTGGTGCATCGGTGGCGTCAGTGTGCTGCCGGTGTCGCCGCCCGACCAGCCGAAGACTTGATTCGGCTTCGCACGAGCCTTACTTCGCTGTTCACATCTTGCGGCCCAACTCGAATCTGCGGTCGTCACAACACGCCGTTCGCGATCCCAGAACAACGCCTGACCCGTGCGGTAACTTTGTGTCGCCATCGCTGCGGTCGCGACTGCCACAGCTCCCAAATCCGGTGGGCAGAACGTCGATTGCTGACGACTCCGCACGCATGACAGGAAGTTTTCCCACAACGTTTCCGTCTCGTTTCGCGGCGGCTCGACCGTCACCAATTCCGTCGGCGTCGGCTGTTGTTCGAGTCGCGGCGGGAAGCTCGCGCCACGTGTCGGGTCGTCGCGGAACAACTGGTAGCCGCCCTTCACGAACTTGATCGTTCCGAGCCTGCCCCGGATTACTTCTTCCACCGGATAGCCGCTAATCGTCGAACTGGTCAGCACAAGCTGACAGCCCTCCTCGTAGTCCGCGATGATGGTGCCTACATCCGGAACTTCACGGCCATCGGTTTCAAGGAAGACGCCGCCGCCAGCCGTCACGCGAGCCGGGAACCGCACGCCCATCGCAGCCGAGAGATGCGTCATCGAATGCGTCAGCAGATCCGCGAATGGACCACCCGAGAACGCCCACAGTGTTCGCCACTGCGCGAACGCTGCGCGATCGAATGGCTGTTCCTTCGCGGTGGGGCCGATGCGTCGTCCGCCAACCTCGAAGCCGTGCCCGAGGAAGAGATTCCAGTCCACGGTCTTCGGGGTCATTTCCTTTGCGAGCCGGTAGTATCGCCACTGGCCACGAGCATCGTTTCGGAAGACGCCGCCCTGTGCGTGCGCGACGTGACCAATCCCGCCAGTGCGAATCGTGTCGAAGGCACGCATCCACACGCCGTCGGCCATCGACTGCACGCCAACCGTGACCACTCGCCCTGTCCGCTGAGCTGCGTCGCAGACCGCAACCGCCTCCTCGGGTGTGCGGGTCATCGGCTTCTCGACGTACACATCCTTGCCGGCGTTCATAGCATCGACCGTCATGCGGCCGTGCCAGTGATCGGGCGTCGAAATGCACACGGCATCGACATCTTTCCGATCGAGGATGACGCGATAATCCTTGCTGACGCGGCTCTTGTCGTTGACATCGACGCCGATCTTGCGTGCCGACGGATACAACCCCTGGGCGTATCGCCGTCGCGTGACCTTCCCGCCGAAGTTCACTTCGTATTCGTCTTCGAGACCATCCCAAACGTCGCACACTGCGACCGGCACGACGGGCTTTCCGTCTGCCGAGAAGCGTGTGATGAGGTCGATGTGAGCCTGAGCACGACCCCCGCAGCCGAGGAAGCCGACGCGAACGCGCTCGTTGCTGCCGGTGACGCTGGCGTAGCTCGACGCCGACAACGACAACGCGGCAGCCGAACCGAAGAACTTGCGGCGATCAAGAGCTGAGTTCGTCGCCATCCGATTTCTCACAAAGGATTCAGGGTCAGTCTTCATCTTCCCAGTCGCGAGTTACGCGATGACCGAAGCACTCAATCAATGCCCGCATGCAACCAGTGCCACCAAACGGAAAGGAGTGTTCCTGAAACGTCAGGCGTCCAGTGGTCTCGGTGATTCGCTCGCAGGAAAGCAAATCGTATTCGCCATTCGAAAACGCTTCGATCATGGATTCAAAGTGCCAGCCACGATTGAGTCGTGGATCAGTCCATCTCTGTGGAACTGGTGTGGCATTCCATTGTTGCCAGTGCAATGCGTTCTCTTCGGCTGAATGCCAGCAGAAATACGAACGGGCGTCGTAATCGAACCACTTGATCCAGTCTGAGTGATCTTCGCCAAATTGCTCGTGAGCCTTGGTATTGCGGAGAGCCTCAAACACGAGGCGTAAGGGTTCAAAGCGGGTGGGGTCGGTGATCTCGAATTCGACAGCGAGCGGCCTCATCAGTGAGACGCAATTAGGGGTAGGATAGTTCCCGCGCGGCAAATCGTTCCCAACATCATAACCACTTCGTGACGCGATTCAGACGGGGAAAACACCTTCGTCGATCAATTCCTCGCGGAGGGTGATTCTCACAGGGTCGTTCATCGAGAGCAGCTCAACCGTGACTCTTCCAATGCGAGTTCGCCCAACAATCCGTGGGCCGTCCCATCGAAAGTGATAGTCCCAGACGTGCCGACGAGGGTTGAAGAGCCTGACCAACCGGGTTCGGGATGTTTGCCGGTCGATGCTCGCGAGGTTAGGTCCCTTGTGCCGGTTGCAGCGCAGACATGAGTATGCGAGGTTTCCCAACCCGTCGCCGCCACCGTGTTGAATCGGAATGATGTGCTCGACCTCGAACGGGCCAGGATGCAGCGATTCTGGCAGGTGACAATATTCGCAGATGGCACCCGCACGACCTCGGAC
>JAIOPV010000066.1 GCA_021413735.1 Planctomycetota bacterium | reverse complement strand
ACCAGAATAGCGCCGGGGCAGCGTTTTGTGATGGAAGTGTGCGATACCTGACAACATCTCTCTCAATGAACACGCTCTTTGCGATGGCGACAAAACATGGTGGCGAGACGATCGCCTCCGAATGATCCACTCGCAGCGTCGTCCGAGTGAACGGTTCATGGGCGGAGAGGATTTGATGTTCAGCGAAATCAGGTTGGCACTCGCGTCGTGTCTTGGGGTTGCCTTGTTCAGTTTGGCGGGGTGCAGCTCTGCTCCCGAAGAACCGTGGAATACGGTCTTCGGAACGATCAAGGTTGACGGCGTCGCACCGACCGGCGCAACCGTTCGCTTGCACTACCTGGGCGACCCGGTCAAAATCAACCAGCCACAGATCGCTCAGGTGAACGCGGATGGTTCGTTCACACTCGCAGTGCGACCACCCGGCGAATACGCGGTGACGTTCTTTTGGCCCGAGATCTCCACGAAGTCCAATGATGAGAAGACCGAAGGTGCGGACCGTCTGAAGTCCAAGTACGACCGAGTCGAAAAGCCTGCGGCGACAGTGAAGGTTAATGCCGGAGAAACGAAACTTCCCGCCATCGACTTGAAGCGTCGTTGACGGCTAAACACTCATTCAGCCTGGAGGATCGCAGTGCGAACCGAGCGATTTCACCGAACGGGATTCACGCGAATCGAACTCGTCGTTGTGGCGGGTGTGGCGGTTCTCGCGTTGGGCTTCGTGCTGCCTCGCGTGCAGGCGGCCCGTGCCGACGCGGCACGAACGCAGTGCCTGAATAACCTCCGCACAATCGGGAAAGGTTGCCTCGAGTACGAGAAGGCCAAGGGCGGTTTCCCGCCGCGTCGCTCCGGCTTCAACGACGGTGCCCCATACGCTGGCTGGGGAGCGCACATCCTGCCATACATCGACGAACCGGAACTCGCCAAGAAGTACAACTTCAAACTTGACTGCTTCGATCCGGGGAACAAGGCTGTTGTCGAAACGACCGTGAAGACATTCGTGTGCCCGGCTTCGCCCCCGAATCGCTTTACCCCAATGGAATCGCAGGCGACCGCCAAGTCGGATAACCCCGACAAGGATACCGCATTCAGCGTGAAAGGTGGCGTGAATGATTACATCACGTCGAACGGCACAACAACGCCACGCAGCGGCTACGGGTTGAATGCAAACATGGGTGAAGTCGCGGCTGGCGTCGGCAACTCGCGTCAGTCGATGAACGACAACGTCCCCATGCCGTTGAGCAAGATCACCGACGGGTTGAACTGCACAATCTTGGTTGTCGAACAAGCGGGTCGTCCGGATGTCTGGCGGGGCGGCAAGAAGACGGACACGGGAGCGCAGTTCGGCATGGCAGCGAACGCACGCGGCATGTGGGCCGGTTGGGGTTCGATCGCATTCGGGCCGACCGCTGCCGACGGTGGCCCCGCGAAGGGTGATGCCAGCGACGTTTCCGTGAACGGGAACAACGTGAGCGGACTTTATGGCTTCCACGAGGGTGGCTGTCACATCTTGCTGTGCGACGGCTCCGTTCGCTTCGTCGGCAAGAAGCTCGACCCGCTGACGCTGATCTATCTCATCATCCGCGACGACGGGCACATGATCGCCCCGAACGATTATTGATTCAATCCGCTTCGTCCGCAGGGAACATCATCGCCATGAGACTTCATCGAATCTTGCTGCTCGCGGTCGTGGTCGGGGTGCCGCCGGCAGTTCGAGCTGCCGAGCCGCCAAGCCCCGCCAAACTCGCGGATGTCATTGACGCGCGGCTCAGTGCCGAGTGGAAGAAAGCGAACACTACGCCCGCGAAGGTGGTCGACGACGCCACGTTCCTCCGGCGTGCGTCGCTCGACCTCATTGGGCGAGTTCCCACGGTCGCCGAGACACGCGAGTTCCTCGCCGACACGTCAGCCGATAAGCGAGCCAAACTCGTGAATCGCCTGATTGATTCGGGTGGCCACACTCGCCACATGGCGACCTTCTGGCGTCGCACGATGGTTCCGCAAGCCGACACCATCGAGTTCGCACGCCTCGCCGACGATTTCGAGTCGTGGGTTGCCGTGCGTGTGCAAGACAACGTGCCCTACGATCGCATGGTGAAAGAACTGCTTACGCTGCCGACGACCACGAACCCGCCACGCGGAACGGTAAGTCCGGTGTCGTTCTTCGCGGCGAGCGAGAATAAGCCTGAGAACCTCGCCGCAAACGCGACCCGCTCCTTCCTCGGTGTGAATCTCGACTGTGCGCAATGTCACGATCACCCGTTCGCTCGCTGGACTCGCGATCAGTTCTGGCAGACGGCCGCGTTCTTCGCACCGCCGCAGAAGAACAAGGACGGTAAGACCGTGCCGCCTGAGCTGCCGATTCCCAACACCAAGCGGACGATGGGTGCCGAGTTGCTGACCGGCGACGCCGTGAAGTGGCCCAGCACCATCGCCCCGAACACCGGTCGGCAACTGCTCGCCTCGTGGATCACCGGCAAGGAGAACCCATACTTCGCTCGCAACGCCGTGAATCGCATGTGGGCACAGGTGTACGGCACGGCTCTCGTCGAACCACTCGACGACCTCAGCGGCGAAACCGGCAACAAGGGCTATCACGCAGAGTTGCTGAAGGAACTCGCCGATGCGTTCGTGGCCAGCGGCTACGACATGAAGTACATCACGCGGGCGATGGTGCAGACGAAGGCGTATCAGCTTTCGACCGTGGCTCCTGAAGGGGCGACGACCGATCCGCGATTGTTCGCGAAGATGCCGGTTCGCGGCTTAACTGGCGAGCAACTCTACGACAGCCTTCGCACCGCAGCTGGGTTGCCGCCAGAACGCGACGACACCGGCCGTGGGCTCGGACTCGAAGCACGCAAGCGGTTCGCGGCACAGTTCCACGTTGAACGCACGGTCACGGCGGAACGCTCAATCGTGCAGGCTCTCTCAATGATGAACGGTCGCCTCACGACCGACCTCACTGACCCCGCCAAGAATCCGACGCTCGCTGGTGCAGCCGACGCACCGTTCCTCGATACCCGTGGCAAGGTCGAGACGCTGTTCATGGGCGTGTTGGGTCGCAAGCCAACCGCGAAGGAAGCGACGGCGATCATCAAGTATGTCGATGACGGCGGCACCGAGAACGACTCACACCGAGCGCTCGGCGACGTTTTCTGGGCGCTCGTCAACAGCACCGAATTCAACAGCAACCACTGACCCAGCCGCGACGTGAGCGTCGAGGCGTCAGCCCGACGGTGCGATGCCACGAACCAACAACTGACACCGTCGGCCTGACGGCTCGACGCTCACAAAAAACTCGAACGGTTCGACATAGCAACGCGATCATCCAACCAACTCGGAGATTGTTCAATGTCATCCTTTAGTCCGTCGCGTCGTGACTGGTTGCGTTTGTCGGCGGTGGGTGCCGTCGGCGCTTCGCAATCCGGCTGGATGCAGACCCTCGCGGCTGATGTCGCCAAGAACCCGAAGCGGCACAAGTCCGTGATTCTGCTGTGGCTCGCCGGCGGTCCAGCCACCATCGACATGTGGGATCTCAAACCCGGTCACGCCAATGGCGGCACGTTCAAGGAGATCGAGACGGCCGCGAATGGCGTCAAGATCAGCGAGCACTTCCCGAAAATCGCCAAGCAGATGAAGGACGTCGCCATCGTTCGCTCGATGGGCACCAAGGAAGGCGACCACCAACGGGCCACGCTCGTCGGGCTGACCGGTTACACCCCCGTCGGTGCGATTCAGTTCCCGGCCATCGGCTCGCTCATCACGCACGAACTCGGCGATCAAGATGCCGACCTGCCAGGCTTCGTGAGCATCGGCGGACGTGAAGGTTCGATCGGCGGCGGTTTCCTCGGGCCACGTTTCTCGCCTCTCGTCATCGGTGGCGGCATCAGAGGCAACGGCGACGGCCCCGCTGGCACGGGCGCCGACCTCAAGGTTCCCGATCTGCAACGGCCCGCAGGCGTCAGCGAAACCAATCAGACGAAGCGGCTCGATCTGCTCGCTGGACTGGAGAAGGACTTCGAGGCCGGTCGTGGCAGTCCCGTTGGCGATACGCTGAAGTCGGCGACCGATCGCGCTGTTCGCATGATGCGTCCGGAAGCGGCGGCCGCGTTCCGCCTCGAAGACGAGAAGGCCGCACTCCGCGATTCCTATGGTCGCAGCACATTCGGCCAGGGTTGTTTGCTCGCTCGCCGATTGGTGGAACGCGGCGTGGCATTCGTCGAAGTTTCGCTCGGCGGTTGGGACACGCACAACAACAACTTCAGCACCGTCGAACGACTCAGCGGCACGCTCGATCAGGGTTTCTCGGCACTGATGACCGACCTGAAAGAACGCGGCTTGCTCGACGACACGCTGATCGTGTGTCACGGCGAGTTCGGCCGCACGCCGAAGATCAACGGCAACGCGGGTCGCGATCACTGGCCGGCAACGTGGTCGGCAGTTCTCGCGGGTGGCGGCATCAAGGGTGGGCAGGCTGTCGGCAAGACGACCGCTGACGGCATGAGCGTCGATGGCGAACCGACCCGAACGCCGGACTTGATCGCGACCATCGTGAAGGCCGTCGGTATCGACCCAACGAAGCAGAACATGTCGAACGTGAGCCGGCCGATCCGGATCGCGGACCCGAGCGCCAAGCTGATCAAGGAACTGTTGTGATTCTTGTTTTTGCCCTCTCCCCTTGCGGGAGAGGGTGGCGAGTCTTCGAGCCGGGTGAGGGGTAAAGCTCCAACATCTCGGCAGGCTTACCCCTCACCCGCTCGCTCCGCGAGCTGCCCTCTCCCGCAAGGGGAGAGGGCAAAGACGAAACCGATATGCACATGATTCGTCATCTTTTTGGCGTTGCTCTCGTTGGCGTGGTCGGTGTGAGCCTCGCGGCGGAACCTGCGCCGAGTTCCGCCGCACGTCCTTCTGCGCCGCTCGAACTCGTGTTGCTCGGCGAAGGGAAACCCACTCGCGTTGAGCTTCGCGTGGAAGTCGATGGCAAGCCCGTTTCCGCAATCTGGGACGAAACATTTGCGAAGATGTTCGCGTTCTTCGACCGCAACGGCGACGGCAACCTCGACGAGAAGGAAGCCGCGAAACTGCCAGCAGCGTCCGCGTTGCGGCAGTCGCTTGGCAACGGCTTTACGCCGCCGGTCGGCATTGCGCCGACGTTCAAGGAACTCGACTCGAACGGCGACGGCAAAGTGACCGCTGGGGAACTCGCCGCGTTCTACCGCAAGGCCGGCCTCGGGAATGTTCTCGTGGGTGTCGGTCGGATTCCGACGAGTGCGGAACTCACCGACGCGATCCTCAAACACCTCGACACCGATGGCGATGGCAAGGTCACCGAGAAGGAACTGAAGGCGGCGGCGGAGTCGCTGAAGAAGCTCGACAAGAACGACGACGAACTCATCGGCGCTGGCGAGTTGGTGCCGAAGTCGCTGTATCCCGGCGCGGCCGGAACCACACTGCTGACCTCGCCAACCGCTGATGCACCCGTGGATGTGCTGGCGAAGTTACCGATGATTCTGCTGCCCGGTGACGAGAAAGATGCACAGTGGACAGAGGAAATCGTGCGTCGGCGTGCGAAGGATTCCACCGACAAGCGAACCGTTGCTGAACTCGCTGCGTGGCGCAAACAAGAGCCTGATGCCAGGTGGGTCGTGAAGCTCGGCGCGAAGGCGAGCGTGGAGAAGTTCGCCTTCGCGGGGAGCCAGGTGCGAGTCGAAGGCTGGGCGACTGAAGGAAGACTTCCGGAAGCAGTCGCATCTGCACGAAAGCAACTCTCGGAGCAGTTCGAGAATCCGGTCGAGCCAGAACCGAAAGGGGCCAAACGCGGTCGTGGTGGCAGCAGTATCGCGTGGCTCACATCGATCGCCGATCGCAACGGCGATAGCGAGCTGAACCGCACCGAACTTGACGCCTGGCTCGATCTTCAGGAGCAGATCGCACGCGGGCAAGTGCTGCTGACCGTTCTCGATGGTGGCAACGGCCTGTTCGAGTTGCTCGACACGAACCACGACGGAGCGTTGTCGGTTCGAGAGCTTCGCAGCGCATTCGACCGTGTTCGAGAAGCTGGCTGTCTGAAAGATGGCGTTTTTGACAAGGCGAAGTTCCCGCACGTGCTGCTGGCTGCCGCGAGTCGCGGTTATCCGGTGACGTTCGGCACCGATCTGCGAGGGGGGCCGGCGTGGTTCCGGGCGATGGACCGCAACGGCGACGGCGACGTTTCGCGTCGTGAGTTCACCGGTCCAGCCGAAGTGTTTGACAAGCTCGATCTCGACAAGGACGGCTTGCTGAGTGCTGGGGAAGCCGAGAAAGCGGAGAAGCTCAAGAAGTGACAGGGTGGCCGGTCGTCACACCCGAACGACCGGCCGCCTTCTTTGTTAAACGCGACATCATTTCTGAAAACTGCCGTGGCTGCATTGTTGTTTTGTGGAGGGCGAGGTACCCACTGTTCTGGGGTGCCTTGGGCTTCTCATGCATGCACCCGGTGGTGCTGTCCCGTTCGTGTTGTTGGCACCGGCATTTTCCACGGTGACCCCGTTGGTGAGCCGCGACCGCAAGGGAGCGGCTACGTTTGCCGTTCCCTTGCGGTCGCGGCTCGCCACAACACGGAGCCCTCATTCCAAACCGCGTGGAGTATAACCCCCTGGCACATCATTGGCCAGCCAGCGCGAGCCACCTGCCTGGCAGCAGTGTCCCTCAATAAGCTGAGAGTTGTTGTCCATCGCTGTGAGGTGTTTTGCCATGCCGTTTGAGAAGGTCGAGTCATCGGTCGATTTCCCATCCCTGGAACGCACCATCCTCAAGTTCTGGGACGAACACGGCATTTTCGAGAAGCGCAAAGCCCTCAACATCGGCAAGCCGCGTTGGAGCTTCCTCGACGGCCCCATCACCGCGAACAACCCGATGGGCGTTCACCACGCCTGGGGCCGCACGTACAAGGACGTCTACAACCGCTACTTCGCCATGACAGGCCACGAACTCCGCTATCAGCAGGGGTTCGATTGCCAGGGGTTGTGGGTGGAAGTCGAAGTCGAGAAGGCGCTCGGCCTCAAGAGCAAGCGCGACATCGAGAACCTTGTGCCCGGCGACGCGGAAGCGAGCATCGACAAGTTCGTGCAGGCCTGTAAGGACCGCGTGAACAAGTTCGCTCGCGTGCAGACGGACCAGAGCATCCGCCTCGGCTACTGGATGAACTGGGACCGCACCGACGCGGACTGGGCGAAGAAGCCCGGCGACCGTCACTCGTACTTCACGATGGCCGAGGAGAACAACTACACGATCTGGTCGTTCCTGAAGAAGTGCCACAGCAAGAAACTCGTGTATCGCGGCTACGACGTGATGCCGTGGTGCGGCCGCTGCGGTGTCGGTCTCTCCGAGCAGGAGATGAAGGAAGGCTATAAGTTCGTGGAACACCGTGCGGTGTTCGTGAAGTTCCCACTGAAGGACCGCCCGGGTGAGAATCTGCTCGTCTGGACCACGACACCCTGGACGTTAACGAGTAACGTCGGTGCCGCGGTCAATCCGGAACTTACTTATCTAAAAGTGAAGTTGAAGGGCGAGGTTTATTACCTCTCCAAGGGCGTGTTCAAAATGAACCGCATGGAGAGTTCATCCGATGACGAGCTTAGCCGCGACCCGGAGTCTTCGGAGGGGAGCGCGAAGGGCAAAAGCAAGCGTGAGTGGCTTCCAGACGTGCCGCACCTGAACACCATCGAGCAGATGTTCAAGTCGAAGGCCGGGAAGGGTGACAGCTACGAGATCGTCGGCGAGGTGAAGGGCTCCGACATGCTCGGCTGGGAGTACGTCGGCCCGTTCGACGAGTTGCCGGCGCAGAACCACGACTTCGGCTTTCCGCTTGAAGTGGCCCAAGTCACGAAACAAAGCGGCAAGTGGCCGAAATGCACGGCCGCACAAGCTCACAAGATCATCTCTGGTGGCAAGGACGTCACGGAAACGGAAGGTACGGGCATCGTTCACACAGCTCCGGGTTGCGGTGCGATCGACTACGTTTGGGGTCAGCAGAACGGGTTGCCACCGGTCGCACCGATCGGTGACGATGGCTGCTTCCACGAAGGTTTCGGCTCGCTGACCGGCAAGAACGCTGTCGATGCGACCACAGCCGACGCGGTGTTCGAGGAACTGAAACGCAAGGACTTACTGTTCACGACCGAACGATATGTTCACCGTTATCCCCACTGCTGGCGATGTAAGACGGAACTACTTTATCGACTCGTTGATGAATGGTTCATCAATATGGGGCCGCGTCTTAGTGAAGAGGGTTTCCGTGGCGACATCATGAAGGTGGTTCGCAATCCGGAAGTGAAGTTCCTACCGGAATCAATCAACGGCACAGCCCGCGAGTTGGATTGGCTCAAGAACATGGGCGACTGGATGATCTCGAAGAAGCGATTCTGGGGGCTGGCGTTGCCGGTGTGGGTCGATGACGCGGACCCGACGCAGTTCGAGGTCATCGGCAGTTTCGAGGAACTGAAGGAACGAGCGGTCGAGGGTTGGGCGGAGTTTGAGGGGCACACGCCGCACCGGCCGTGGATCGACAAGGTGAAGATCCGCAATCCGAAGACCGGCAACCTGATGACGCGCATCCCGGACGTCGGCAACCCGTGGCTCGACGCGGGCATCGTGGCGTTCTCGACGATGAAGTACAACACCGACCGCGAATACTGGCGTAAGTGGTACCCGGCGGACTTTATCACGGAGAGCTTTCCCGGGCAGTTCCGTAACTGGTTCTACGCGCTGTTGGCCTTGTCCACGATGATGAGCGACGGCCAACCGCCGTTCAAAACGCTACTTGGTCACGGCAACGTGCGAGACCAGTTCGGCCACGAGATGCACAAGACCTCCGGCAACTCGATCGAGTTCATCGCAGCGGCAGACAACGGCGGCGAGATTCGCGATCCGAAGGGGAAACAGCTTCCGTTCAACGCCATCGGCGCGGACGTGATGCGATGGCTGTATTGCCGACAGAATCCAGCCGCGAACATGAACTTCGGCCCGACCCCGGCGGACGAAGTGCGGTCGAAGGTGTTCTTCAAGTTGTGGAACACCTACGCGATGTTCTGCAACTATGCCACCGGCGACGGCTTCGACCACGCCGCGCCGCAAGTGCCGTTCAACGAGAGGCAGGACATCGACCGCTGGCTGCTGTCGAACTTGCAGTTGCTCATCACGGAGGCGCACGAGGCGTACAAGAGCTACAACGTGGTGGCGTTCGCGGCGAAGTGCGAGGAGTTCCTCGAAGGCGATCTGTCGAACTGGTATGTGCGCCGTAACAAGGATCGCTTGCAGAGCAAGGTCGCGGGGTTGAGTGCGGCGGAGCTCAAGGACAAGTGGGCCGCATATCAGACGCTGTACACGACGCTCACGACGCTGTGTAAGCTCATGGCTCCGTGCGTGCCGTTCGTCACGGAAGTGATGTGGCGAAACCTGCGGTTGCCGACCGACCCGGAAAGCGTGCATCTGTGCGACTTCCCCGTCGCGAACGAGTCACTCAAGGACACCGCACTATCGGACGACATGGGGGCAGTTCAAGAAGTGATCTCGCTGGGTTTGTCGGCGCGTCAGGCAGCGAAGCTCAACGTGCGGCAACCGCTCGCGGAGTTGGTTGTTTCAACCACTTCCGAGAAGCATCAGCGAGGCGTTACGCGTTTCTCGGATTTGATCGTCGATGAACTGAACGTGAAGGCTGTGCGGTTGCACGACCCCAAGGCCGGGCCGCTTCTTGCGGTCAGCGCACGGCTCAACAAGAAGACAGCCGCCAGCAAGCTAGGTCCGAAACTCAAGGAAGCCGAGGCTGCTCTTGCGACGATGACGGCGGAGCAACTGGCGGCGAAGCCATTTGTACTTGCAGGCGTGGAACTCGACTCGGCCGACATCGTGCGAGAGTTCACTGCCCCGGCGGGTTGGGTCGGCGTCGCGGACGGTGGCACGCAGGTTGCGATCAGCACGACCATCACCGAGGAACTGAAGCTCGAAGGACTCGCGCGAGATGTCGTGCGGCAGGTGCAGAACGCTCGCAAGGATGCCAAGTTCGACCTCCTCGACAAGATCGCGATTCATCTCGCGGCGACGTCGGACGAACTCACGAAAGCGATCAGTACGCATCAGGCGACGATCGCCACGGCGGTGCAGGCGGTCGAGTGGTCGAGTACGCCGCTGAACGGTGACGCTCACACAGCCACCGTGAACATCGACGGGCAACCGCTCACCATCGCCGTCCGCAAGGTCAAACCGGTGGCGTAATGAATGGCAATCTCGCTGGTCTCAACGAGACGTTGTTCCCCCTCACCCGCCGCGAAGCGCGGCGACCTCTCCCCCTAAAACGGGGGCGAGGTGGGGCGCAGTGTCTTCATCTTCAGCGTGAACCAATTAATCGCCTCGAAGAAGAGGCCAACCAGGCCCACCTCGCCCCCGTTTTAGGGGGGGAGGTCGCGACGAGTCTTCGAGTCGCGGGTGAGGGGGCCACGCCTCACGATATCCTATCAGCGTTGTTTCGTGCCTTCCTGCTGGTCGCGTTGCTCCTACCGGGCGGTTTCGCTTCCGGGCAGGATGCCACATTCACCACCGAACAGAAGTCACCCATTCGGCTCTCCGAATCGCTTCAGGCAAGGCTCGCCATCGAAGGACCGGCACCACTGCGGGTCGAACTGCCGAAGCCATTCCTCGATCCCATTACCGATCGCGACTGGAAAATTCAGCCGGTCGGCAACGTGAGCGTCGTTTCAATCGCAGAGCGGCGCGAACGATGGACGCAAACATACAGGCTCGATCCGTATGTGCCGGGCAAAGGGCTGCCTGTGATCTTTGCTGCCGTGAAGGTGAACGGTCGCGAAGTGCAACCCGGCGGCTTCGAGGTCACGGTGCTTTCGACCGTCGCGGAGCCGAAAGCCGAGAACGCCAAGCCCGTAACGAGCATCGAAGAATTACCAGACCCCGACCCGATAAGCCCGCCTCGCGTTGCTGCGTGGCAACTCGTGCTCCTCTGTGGCGGTATTATTGCCGTGATTGCCTTTGTGTTGTGGATGCGGCCAAAGCCACCGCCGATGCCACCGCACGAATGGGCCATCGGCGCGCTCGATGAACTGGAACGAGCAGGCGTTGCGAACCGCGAACTGGTCGCACGAGCAGCCGAGATTCTACGTGAGCTCATCGAACGCCAGTTCGGCATCCCCGCCACGAAGCTGACGACCGCCGAACTTCTAGCGACGACGGCCTGGACGGTCGAACAAACCGATCCGCTGCGGCGGATACTCGACCGGTGCGATCTGGCGAAATTCGCCGGGGACATACCCAACGACGACGGGTGTCGGGACTTGCTTGCCCGGTGTCGAAACTGGCTGAACGAGGTAGGCACCGTCAGCACCGGGCCACGGTGACGGCGGTTGCGGTCGCGTCTTGCCTCGCACCGCAACCCCTGGAAGTGGCGTCCAAAGTTGTGGCGGCGACCACCCACCCGCAAGTGGCGGGTGGCGGTCGATGAAGCGGTTACGGGAGCGATCGTAGAACAAGTCTTGCGGAAACGTCGCAGCGGGGCGGGCCGTTCGAGCGTCGATCAGCCCCATGTGAACCAGAGCCTCGACCGTGGACTGCGAACAGTAATAGCGTTCGCCGATACCGCGGATTCTCCCGAACACAGCCGTTCGCAGCGGACCCCGCGGACTCAGCGGCGTTCCATGAAGTAGGAAGCGAAAGAGAGCGTATCGTTCGCCGTCGGCAGCCATCGCGAACTGCGTCAATAGGCGATCTTGCTCAGGCGTCAGCGGTGTTTCGCGTGCCCGCACCCACAGATAACCTGGATATACATTGAGGCGATAGTCCAGCGGCGTGATTCGGCTATACAGCGTATCGCCATAGCCGGACTCGAACACGCCCAATCGACCGTCGGGCATGGTGATGACGATGCCGTTATGTCCGGGTTTGCCGGTGAGCGCGATTCGGAACAGAAGCGTCCAGAACCGGTTCGTATCGCTCATCAGCAGCACGTCGCCAGCTTTGGGTGTGTATCGGCTGATCGGTTCTCGCGGGAATGGCTGCACATCGAACGACGGTTGGTAGAGGTAGCCGTAAGGAGCTTCGGCGGGAACGTAAGCGGGTGGGTAGTGTTTCGGTCCGGTTGGATCGGATGTCGGAGCCAGACCAAGAAGAACGACGAAAGCAGGCAGCATGCAGTCGGCTCCGTGAACCGTGAACCTTGAGGCATTTCCCCTCCTCAGTATGACCGAGATATCGCGGTTGGCAATCCATCCCTCGCAACCGTCAGCCGGGGAGCTGAAAGTCCCGACACTACCCAATCCTTACATTCCGAACGACCTCTCCCATGTTGCTGACCATCACCACCACGCGATCACCCGCAACAGATCTTGGCTGGCTGCTCCACAAGCACCCCGAACGCACGCAAAGCTTCGACCTCACATTCGGCCAAGCCCACATCTTCTATCCGGAAGTTACCGACGAACGCTGCACCGCCGCGTTGCTGCTCGATGTCGATCCCGTTGGGCTTGCACGCCGAGATCGCGCACCGGAGATGCTTGCGCAGTACGTGAATGACCGGCCGTATGTCGCGTCGTCATTCATGAGTGTTGCGATTTCGCAGGTACTCGGCTCGGCGCTCGGCGGCAATTGCAGACTGAAGCCGGAACTCGCGGAAGAGCCGTTGCCGTTGGTGGCGAAACTTGCGGTGGTGCCGTGCCGACGCGGGGGTGAAGGGTTCTTGCGAAAGCTGTTCGAGCCACTTGGGTATGCGGTCACGGCAACGCGACATCCACTCGACACGCAGTTTCCCGAATGGGGTGAGTCGCCGTACTTCACGGTGGTGCTCACGGCCACGGTGCGGGTCGCGGAGTTGCTTTCGCATCTGTATGTGTTGGTGCCGGTGCTCGATGACGAGAAGCATTATTGGGTGACGCATGACGAAGTCGAGAAACTGCTCCGGCACGGCGAAGGCTGGCTCGCGACACACCCCGAGAAGGAACAGATCACGGCTCGCTATCTGAAGCGGCAAGGGAAACTCGTGAAGTCGGCGCTCGCGGGAATGGCGGCCGACGATGGCACCGACCCTGATGAAGTCGCGGCCGATCAGGATCTCGCGGAGGAGCGGCTTGAAGCGAAGGTGAGTCTGCACGAGCGGCGGCTGGCGACCGTGTTGGCCGTGCTGCAAGAGGCTGGCGTGAAGCGAGTTCTCGATCTGGGGTGCGGCGAGGGGAAGTTGCTGCGGTTGCTCGCGACCGATCCGCGATTCACGGAAGTGGTCGGGCTTGATGTGTCGGTGCGATCACTGGAAATCGCACGGCAACGCCTCGATCGGCAGCGACTCTTCGACGGGCAGCGTGAGCGTGTGAAGCTCTTGCACGGCGCGTTGACGTATCGCGATGCTCGGCTCGAAGGCTTCGACGCCGCGGCAGTCGTGGAAGTGATCGAACACCTTGATCCGCCGCGTTTGGAAGCGTTTTCGCGAGTGATGTTCGGCTGCACGCGGCCGGGGTTGGTGATCCTGACAACGCCGAACCGTGAGTACAACGTGAAGTTCGAGGGACTGCCCGCCGGCAAGTTCCGGCACGCGGATCACCGCTTCGAGTGGACACGAGCCGAGTTCGCAGATTGGTGCAACAGCGTGTGTTCCCAGCACAGCTACACGGTGCGGCTCTCTCCGCTTGGCGACGAAGACCCCATCCTCGGCGGTCCGAGTCAAATGGCGGTATTTACAAGAGGATGACAACGCGATTGTGGCTGCTCGGCTTCCCGAATCTAGAATGACGACGCTCGCCCACCGTCGTGCATTGAAGGGAAGCAACCATAATGGCAGCTCAAGGTCCGTCGCCCGCGTTGTTTTTCGACACCCTCGGCGCTTACCAGCGCACTGAAGCCCTGCGAACGGCAATCGAACTCGATCTGTTCACGGCGATTGCCACCGGTCAACGAACAGCAACGGCGATCGCGGAAACTTGCAAAGCGTCCCCACGCGGCGTTCGCATCCTGGCGGATTACCTCACCATCCTCGGCTTTCTCCAGAAGCATAACGATCAGTACGAACTCACGCCGGATAGCGCCGTGTTCCTTGATCGCAAGTCGCCCGCGTATCTCGGGGGGGTCACAAGCTTCATGCTGACGCCCGAAATACTGGACAGCTTCCACAAGTTGACGCCGGCGGTTCGTCGTGGTGGAACGGCAATCTCGGATGAAGGAACGGTTTCGCACGATAACCCGATCTGGGTCGCGTTCGCTCGGGCGATGGGTCCGATGATGCAGATGCCCGCAAAGCTTCTGACCGACCTCGTGGGCGGAGATCGCCAGCAACCGCTGCGTGTGTTGGACGTCGCTGCGGGCCACGGCTTGTTCGGGATCGCGGTCGCTCAACAATATCCGCAGGCTCAGATCACGGCGATTGATTGGGCGAATGTGCTGGCGGTTGCAACCGAGAACGCCCAGCGTGTGGGCGTGGCGAATCGTCATTCACTGCGGCCCGGCAGCGCCTTCGACATCGACTGGGGCGGGCCATACGATGTCGTGCTGCTGACGAACTTCTTCCATCACTTCGACGTACCGATGTGCAAGCAGTTGGCGAAGAAAGCACGCACGGCACTGGCGCCCGGTGGCCGTGCGATCACACTGGAGTTCATCCCGGATGCCAACCGCGTCACACCGCCATCGACAGCGACCTTCGCGCTAACGATGCTGGCAACCACGGCTCACGGCGACGCCTACACCTTCAAGGAATACGACGAGATCTTCGCCCATGCGGGGTTCAGCCGCAGCGAATTTCACGCACTCCCGCCGACCACGCAACAGGCTGTGGTCTCGTATGCGTGAGGAGTGGTATCCGCGGGTAGTTCCAGACGTCGCCCGGCGTTCATTCAACCGAATCGAGGGCAACCATGCTGCGGAGGCTGCTCTGGGGGGCGAACGCCGAAGAGAAAGCCGTCGCGTTCGTGGAGAAACTGGGTGGCAGCGTCTCGCGCGACGAACTGCTTTCCGGTAAGCCCGTGGTTGCGGTGAATCTCGGTTCGACGAAAGTCACCGACGCGGGGCTCAAGGAACTCGCGGCCCTCACGAATCTCACCTCTTTCGACCTTCGTGGAACTGAAGTGACGGCTGCGGGGCTACGCGATTTGGCCCCGCTCACAAAGCTCACGACACTCAATTTGTGGGACAGTCAGGTAACCGACGCGGCGATTGCTGCCTTGTGCGAGATCAATCTCCTTCACGCTCTCACGCAAGCGGAAACTCAGCTCGGTGGCAGACCGACCAGCAGTAAGGATGTCACCGCGTTCTATTTGGCCTTCACTGAAGTGACGCACGAGGGGCTGAAGCAACTCGCCCCGTTCACGAACCTGACAACACTCGAACTTAACAGCACCAAGCTGACGGACAAAATGCTCGCGACGTTACGGGAGATCAATCTGCTTCATGCGCTTACACAGGCTGTCAAACAAGACGGTGGCCGGCCATCGAAGCCCAGCGAGATTGCGAGTATTCGGCTGGCCGATACGCAGATCACCGACGCGGGGTTGAGTGAACTGGCAGCACTCGAAAATCTCACCGAACTCATCGTGAACCGCCCCGGAATCACGGACGCAGGGTTGAAGACGGTCGCAAGGTTCAAGCGACTCCGCATCCTCAATCTCTCTTACTCGAAGGTAACCGACGCAGGGCTCGCGAAGCTCGTCTCCCTCACCAAACTGGCCACGCTAAACGTGGGCGTCACGAGTTTGACGGATGCGGGATTGAAGCATCTCGCATCGCTGACGAATCTCACCGAATTGCGAATGAGTTTCACCGAACTGACCGACGCGGGGTTGAAGCAGCTTGCGCCACTGACGAAGCTGGTCACCCTCAATTTGCACGGAACGAAGGTAACCGACGACGGCTTGAAGCATCTCGCGGCGTTCCCGAATCTCGCCGACCTCAAGCTCACCAAGACCAAGGTGACCGATGCGGGCTTGAAAGCACTCGTCGCGTTGCCGCAACTCAGGAAGCTGAACCTGCATGACACAAAGGTCACGGACGCTGGCTTAAAAGTGCTCGCATCAATCAGGGGGTTAAGCGAGTTGACCGTGGGGAAGTCTGGCGTAACGGACGCGGGAGTCGAAGAGTTTCAGAAAGTGTTGCCGAAGTGCAAGGTCATCAAGTGAGTTGATCGAAATGAAGCGGTCGCCCCAGCGGGGCGACCACTCCTCAAGACTGCATTACGGCACGGGGTTCGGGTTCTCGACGGGAGGTGCCGCTTTCGGGAACGTGTGGAACACCTTCGGCCAGTACGTGAAGAAGTCGAAGTTCGGATCGTTCTCGTGATCGTGGCACTTCGCACACATCGACGACACCGCGTTGATGATCCGCGATTCCTGCGGCTTCAGCGGCTCCTTCCCCCGATCGATCGACGGCAACGCGCCAATCTTCTTGATAAGCGCAATGTCGGGTAAGCGTTCGCCCGGCTTCTGTGCCCACGGCATCTGAAGAGCCTGCAAGCCAAGGTTCTTGTCGTTCGTCATGTGGCCGCTGCCGGGGCCGTGGCAGTTTTCGCACCCGACATGGGCAAGTTGCGGCGTCTCCTTCTGATCGACGTAGCCGGTCTTGTAGTTCAGCCCGGAAACGTGACACTGCACGCATTCACCGTCGAAGTTCCGCAGCGATGGCCGCTTCGCGATCTTCTCCAGGGCGTCGAGTGCCTTGGCGTGCGGTGTTCCTTGCCACTTGGCGAACTGCGGGGCATGGCAGTTCTGGCACTTCGCCGAGCCGACATAACTGAGGTTCAGTTTCGGTTCCTGAATCTGCGCTGGGTGTGGTCCCTTCGGCATCCGTTGCAGGAACTTGCGATCTCGCACGCTCTCGGAATAAGCCTCCAACAGCGGCAGAACGGCGTTCGCCTTGCGAGCCTCTTCCTCGCTGCCAGCGGTGATGTAATACTCCGTCATCGGCACGAGTTGGTACTTCATATCGAAGCCGCCACCAGCCTTCTTGAACAGGCCAACCACGCCAACGTATCGCCCCTTGTGCCCGACCTGAATGATGAGTGTCTTGCCGCCGTTGGCCTGCACCGGGAACTGTGGCGGTTCGGGGTCGTCGGCCTGGCAAACGATGATCTGGAACTGTGGCCATGCATTGGCGACCAACCCTGCTTCTGCCGACGTACCCTGATACAGCAGCACGTTCACGGCGGTCTTCTGCGTTGCCAGCGCCGTGACGGCGTCTTTGAGGAGCCCGCCGTTATCCGCGAACGTGATGGTCGTGTCGAGTTTTTCGAGCTTCGCTGCAAGCAACTTTCCGACGGTACCGACCACTCCGATTGGCATGCCGTTCACAGACGCAACCTCGGCGACACCGATCAACTGACGGTTCTTGTGTGGCGACGGATACTTATCTTCGCGAGGCTGCGGTTTCCCGTTTGAGACCCCGAGGAGGTTCCCCGCCAGCATGTACGGTGGTTGGTCTTTCTGAAGTGCATATTCCCCGAGAAGTTTATCCAGGCCCGCGGCGAAATCGCTCTCGCCAACGCCAACCGCGATGTAACCCATGTCGCGGAGGGCGTTCATCGTCAGCTTGTACTTCATCTTCGCCTGATCGTCGATTGCGGACTTCTGCGGGTAGAGGTCGCCGAGATCGAAACCGACGAGCGGCCAGCCCTTGGCCTTGAGCGAATTGAGGAACACCGCACGACGTTCGAGGCCGCCGAGTTGCGGTCGGCTACATCCGCACGGTTGAAGGAAGCCGAAGGTTTGCCCCGTCAGAATGATGGCGGCATCGGGCTTTTGCTTGGGCCAGTCGGCGAACAACGGGCGACCGTCAATGGTTGGTTCCTTCTCGTCGATCTTCTTGTCGCTGGCGTTGTCGGGTGCGTTTATCGCGGCCGGATTTCGGCTCCATCCGCAGGTGCCGAGCGTGGCTAACCCGAGGACGATCCCGCCAAGCGCGACGACCCCGAGTACCCGCAGCACAGTTCCTCGCCCGGCTGGCGTGGTGTTCGCTTCGGTCATGGCGTTCCTCCTCCGGGTTCCGTGGCTCACCCACTCCGATTCGGCACTGCGGTGGGACTGAATGAAGAGATCGCACGAGCGCGGTTAGCGGAATGGCGGAAGCCAGGTAAGCTGCGCCGGTCATGCGGGTCACGCCGGCGATCAACCAAATCACTGCGTGCCATTGCCCTTGATGGGAATGCGGATTCGTTGCGGTTTCGTCCCCTTGAGTTCAAGCACGACGAACCCGCTCCACGTTCCCGACTTCGCGCCTGGGGGAATGCTGATATCGAGGTCGTAGTAGGCGCGATCCGGAACCGCAGGTTGCTTCTTGAGCGCAATCTTCAAGCCTTCAGGGGTCGCGGGATCATCGGTCACGACGACGAGTTCCCGATCGGACTGGTCCGTAATAACCGTCACGCGCTTCTGTGGCACCCCAGCAGGGAACTTGTAGTTGAGTTCGATTTCCTTCAAGTTGTTGTCGAGCCAGATGCCGCCGCGAACCATTCCCTTGACCCGCACCGTCTTCCGCAGGTCCGCAGTGGAAATGTGCACGTCTCGCTCCAACGGTCCGAGATCGGCTCGATTCTCGCCAACCCTCGGGGTCACGGTGATGGTCATTCGGTATGCCGTTTCGACGCGAACGGCCTTCTGAATCTTGTTCGGAATCTCATCGAGTTCTGATTCGGGAACGCGAACGGGCGCACTCACGGAGACGAACGGCACGGGGTCGCTGCCGGTGCGTCCGGGGAACTGCACGTCGGTTTGCGGCACGGCGAGATCGCCAGGGCCGGTGCCGTTCTTGCCGCGTGTTGAGGAGTAAACGAGGACGTCGTATGTGGTGGCGGGCGACGTCTCTTGCAGTTCGCCGACATCGATCACGGATCGCGAAATCTCGAACGGCTCGGCCCCCTCGAACGCGATATCAAAGTGAGCGGTTCCGATCTGTTGGGTGCCGTCGATCTGGAGATTGAACTCCGCCGACAACGTCTTCGGCCCGATCGCTCCGACCGAGAACCGCAGTTCGAGAATGCCCCACTGTGGCGACCAGCCATCGGAGTTCCCGCCCGCCGGCACCTTGTATTCGGCCTTTGGGTGATCGCGGAACGTGTACGATTGCCAGGCCAGTCGATCTTCAGAGAGGTTCGCAGCCGGGCCAACCATCCCGATCGGCAACCCCGAGAACAGCCCACCTGGAAGGCTCGAAACGGCCGTCATCTGGAGAATCTGCTTGGTCACGTCTTGCGGAATCGGAGCAACGCGGCCACCGCTGCACTGACCGCAACTGACGCCCTTGAGTTGCATCGTGACGGACTTGTCGTTGCGGTTCTCGAACCAGAACGAGGCTCCGTTCGGCGTGCCAGCGGCATTCGCCTGCACTTCGTAGAAGCCTGGGAACGCGCGATCTTGCGGACTGCCGAACGGATTCCACTGGCGAGCGCTGGTGAAGAACCGCAACGGCGGCTCCTTCAGCTTATTCGCGGTGACGATCTCATCTGGCGGTGGAGGTGCGTACTGCGAAGAGAACGTAATGGCGAAGATGATCCCCATCAGCACGAGAATGGGAATCGCAATCTTCACGGCTTGTTTCAACCCGCCTGCCTGTGCGGGCTGTGGTGCTGGCGTCGGCGGACTCGCCGGAGGAGCCGCCGGGGTATTCGCGATGGGGTCGTTGATGTTCTGGCTCATGTCCGCGACTCTGAGGACGCACTGGGGCCTCGGTCAATTCTACGTCGAACGGTGAACGGCAGTTCGGTCATTGTCTGAGCCCGAGCGCCAAGCGAGGGACACTTGACCCTCGCTTGGCGCTCGGGCTCAGACAACCTTCGACATCACTTCTTACGGAGCGGCTTACCTTCCTTGTCGATCGCGCCGACCACCACAATGGTCAGCGTCTTCGGATCAAGGTACTTCTTGGCGACCGCCTGCACATCTTCCGGCGTCACCGCGGCCACTTCCTTCTTGTACTTCTCGATGAAGTCGAACCCAAGTCCGTACTTCTCGGCCGCGAGAAGCTGCCCTGCTACCGACGACATCGTTGTGAAACGGAAGGGGAGACTGCCGAGCAGATACTTCTTCGCGTCCTCGACCTCTTCCTTCGTCGGAGCTTCGTCGCGAATGCGGTTGAACTCGCGAAGGAAGCCGTGCTTCACATCGAGGAACTTATCGGGGAACGTGCCGACATACCCGGTGAAGGTGCCAGGTTGCTTCCCGGCCCCGCTCGCAATGGTCGCTCTCACCGTGTAAGCCAGCCCCTGCCGATCCCGCAGCGTCGATGACATGCGATCCGTGAAGCCGGGGCCGGTGCCGAGAACGTTATCCATCACGAGCAACTTGTAGTAATCCGGGTTGTCGCGAGTGATGCCGAGTTGCCCGATGAACACGTGAACCTGTGCAGCCGTGGGGTCGCTGATGATGCTCTCAACAACAGTCGTGATCTTCGGCGGGGCTTCGACGACCGGCTTGCCGAGGTCCGACTTCTTCCAGTCCTTCGTGAGCGCCTCGATCTTCTTCAGCATGTCGGCTGTTTTGAAATCGCCAACGAGAACGACCGTCGTGAAGTTCGGCGCGAAGGCAAGTTTGTGAAACGCCTTGCAGTCCTCGACCGTCAGCTTTTCAACAGTGGCGAGGGTACCGCTGTGCGGTCTGCTGAACGGATGCTTACCGTAAACGAGCGCGTGAAAAGCGTCCGACGCGCGGGAGTGTGGTTGCGTCGCTGCGTCCTCGATGCCCGCGATTTGCTGCTCTTTCTGGCGAGCAAACGCTTCCGCTGGAAAGCTCGGATGCTCCAGGCACTCGAACAATAGCCCCAATGCGAGATCGGTGTCGGGCGTCAGCACCTTGAACGATCCGCCGGTACTGCCGATCGACAGGCTGCCGCCCGTGTCTTCGATGAGCGTCGAGATTTGCTTCCCGGTGTGCTTGGCGGTGCCTTCTTCGAGCAGGCTGCCCACCAGTTCGGCGATGCCGTTCTTCTCGGCTTGTTCACGCAGGCTCACGTCGGCGACTTCGACCGCCCCAACCACCACCGGCAACTTGTGATCTTCGAGCAGAATCACGACCATGCCGTTCGGCAGGACAACTCGCTTCGCGTCGGTGAGCGAGAAGCCACCAGCACCGGCCGCCTCTTTCAAGGCGGAAGGCGGAAGGCGGAAGGCGGACGAAGAGGAGGCGGCGCGTTTCGGCTCTTGTTTTCCGCCTTCCTCCTTCCGCCCTCCGCCCTTGGGTTCTGGCGGCACGCTCCACACGACGCACGCCTGCTTGCGAGCGAGATATTCCTTCGCGACTCGCTGCACGTCCGCTTTCGTGAGCTTCAGAACTCGGTCGAGATACTCCGCGAAGAACCTGGCGACATCGTCGCCGCCTGGGTAAGTGCTGGTGCGGGAAATCGCGTCGGCGAGGCTGTGAACGCTCTCACGCGAGAACACGAAGCGTGCGAGCAACTTCTTCCGGGCGCGATTCAGTTCTTCGTCGGAAATCGGCTCGGTCGCCAGTTTCTCCAACTCCGCGAACACCATCTCCTCGGCCTTCTTGCGGTCCTTGCCCTTCAACAGATCGAGACTCACCGAGAACCAACCGGGGTAGCGGCCCGCGTAGTTCCCTGCATCCACGGACGATGCGATTCGCTCATCTTCGACGAGTTTGCGATAGAGACGCGAGGTTTTGCCATCCGCGAGGATGTACTGGATCACGTCGAGGATTGGGTCTTCCGGGGTGCCCACGGCAACCGTGTTGAAGCCCATCACCATGCGAGGTTGATCGAATTTCGACTCGAATTCCTTGTGAACCGGCCCGGCGCGTTCCTTGAAGTAAGTCGGCACCTTGCGCTTCGGCAGATCGCCCTTGGGAATCGAGCCGAACATCGTCTTGATCTTGGCGAGCGTTTCATCAGCGTTGAACCCGCCAGCGATCACGAGAGCCGCGTTGTTCGGGTGATACCACTTGTCGTAGTGCCGTTTGATGATCTCCGCGGTGGCCCCGAGGACGTGTTCGCGTTGCCCGATGACCGGGTGCGAATACGGCGACTCCTTCGGCCAAAGCAACGCCAGAACCGCCTTGTATTCGAGGTCGCCGGGGCGATCTTCGTTGCCGTTCAACTCTGAGACGACGGCGCCCTTCTCTTGCTCGAACTCGTGCTTCGCGTCGATGCGAATGTTCCGCATCCGGTCCGCTTCGATATCGAGTGCCGATTGCCAGCGATCCGCGGCGAAGTCGAAGTGATAGACCGTCATGTCTTCGGTGGTGTAGGCGTTGTTCGCGCCGCCGTTGCGTTGGGTCATGCGGTCGATGTCGCCGGGCTTCAGCTTCTCGGTGCCCTTGAACATCAGGTGTTCGAGGTAGTGCGAAAGCCCCGTCTGATCTTTCTCTTCGTCTGCGCTGCCGACCTTGTACGCGACCATGACCGAGACGGTCGGTGCCCCTTTCACGGGCAGCAGGTAGACTCGCAATCCGTTTTCGAGCGTTACGGTTTTGAGATCCTTGAAGACAGCCTGTGCGGTCTTCACCAACTCTGCGTTCGTGTCTTTTTTCGCATCATCAGCACGAACGACGGTCGGCGAAAACAACAGGGCTAGTGCGATTGCAACCCGCGACATGAATGATCCTTTCCTTCCTGGCCGAGGAGTCTGCATCCAGTGTATCGCGCCGCTCCGGCCATGCGAGAGGCAAGCAACCAAGACCGCAGGGCGGTTGCGTGTTTCACATTGGTGTGAGATGGGCAATCGCCACCCCCTCGCTGGCAGTCGGGGTTCGCCCCTGAAACCACCGCATTTTGGCGAACCCCGACTGCAAGGGAAGGCGTGCGATTCACAAACCCAATCCGAAACACGGAATCGCCCTGGAACGAAACGACTCACTTCATCTTTGCCTTGACCCAAAAGTCAAGATGCGGTATTCCGCGAGTCAATCACAGTTGTGACGAATACGACCTCACGGAGACGATTCCGGACCAAACACCGGACTTGTATTGCGCGGAATCATTCGGTGTGTAATGATGGTGGCGCGAGAAAAGCGCCGAAAGATGGGTCTATCGGTGTACCGACAACTTGTTTTTCTCAGACCCTGCGTTACGATTCGTTTTTATAGCGTGCTTGTCGTGCTCAGTGCAGCATGATGAAACGCACCTGCGAGCCGCATCCAACGTTCGATGCGACCCAGGACCAGCCGACCCGAAGAGGTCATCTGCCGTATGTTCGAGCCCGACGCGTGCCGACCGCTCGCCTCCGCTGGTCATCCGACCTCGGGCGGGTTCGAGGACGAGGAGCCTCCGAGTCGCCCGAATCGCCATCCCATCTGGGAGAACGTTCCCGACTCACAATGGGACGACTGGCGCTGGCAAACCCAAAATTCCATCCGCTCCGTGCGTCAACTCCGGACGCTCCTCCGCTTCTCACCTGAGGAGTTGGAAGCCATCGGCCGCCTGGAAGGCGACTACAAGCTCGCGATCCCACCGTACTACTTCTCGCTTATCGACACCGAGAACCCGGTTGACCCGATTCGGATTCAGTCGGTACCCAATCCACTGGAAGCCGAGAACCCATCGGGGTACGAACTCGACGACCCCCTCGAAGAAGACAAGGACTCGCCAGTTCCCGGACTGACGCACCGTTACCCGGATCGTGTGCTGCTGGTCACGACGCCGAACTGCACCATGTACTGTCGGTATTGCACCCGCAAGCGTGCGACTCTGACTCGCGGCGGGTGGGAAGGCGTCAGCGCCGACGACGAACGGATGATTCAGTACGTTCGCAATCACCCCGAGATTCGCGATGTGATTGTGTCGGGCGGCGACCCGCTGACGCTGCCGATCAACAAACTCCGCTTCTACCTCGACAACCTCAAGGCGATTGACCACGTCGATGTGATTCGGATCGGAACTCGCGTTCCGGTGACTCTGCCACAGCGACTCTACGACAACGAGCTTCTTGATTTGCTCGCTTCGGCCGAGAAGGTGTACATTCAGACGCACTTCAACCATCCACGGGAAGTCACTCCCGAGGCGGCTCGCGTCTGTAAGTCGCTCCTTCGGGCGGGAATGCCGATCAACAACCACTCGGTGTTGCTCAAGGGCGTCAACGACGACCTCGCCACGATGCGCGAGCTGCTTCGTGGGTTGTTACGCATCAAAGTCCGCCCCTATTACCTGTTCCACTGCGACCCCGTGACGGGTGCCGGTCACTTCCGCACGTCTGTGTGGAAGGGGTTGGAGATCATGGAAGGGCTACGCGGTCACATGAGTGGCATCGGCATTCCGACGTATGTGGTGGATAGCCCCCACGGCGGCGGCAAGATTCCGATGATGCCGAACTACCTGGTAAGCATGTCCGACGACGCCGTGATTCTGCGTAACTACGAAGGCATGCTCATTCGCTATCAGGCTGAGGACAAGCCTGGCACGATCGACCCGACTCAGACTCGCGGCGTGAGCGGTCTTCTACAAGGCGACAAGACAGCGTTGATTCCGCAGGACAACGAGCGGATGGCACGTCGCAAGCCGCGGGTTGTTCGTGACAGTTGCGGCGGGGAAGCCGGGACCGACGGCGACAGCCTTCGGCCGATCATTCCGCTTCCGATGCTCAACGGCAACGGGAACGGCACCGCTGGGTCGCCTCCTGTTGGCGCGCCGCGACCGCATAGCTGCGGCATTCTTCACCAATCATTCTCTTGACTGTCGCGGACCGACGTATAAGATTCACCCGTCAAGCCACCCACGTCCGCAATGGCGGGTGAGCTGCCCACTGGCAGCCACACCGTAGCGGCCGCCCTGGGTGGCATTTTCGTTTTCAGCGACCACCCACTTCCCAAAGGAGTTCCCGCATGGCGACGAAACGCGATTACCTGCACACGCCCGTCGAACACATCGACATGTCGAAGTTCAACCCGATCCCGCTCGTCGATTCGATGAGCAAGACCGCGTTCACGGCTCGCGACCTGGCTCGTGCTGCCGACATTACCAACCGCATGGTTGCCGACAAGGACTGCGGCGTGATTCTGTGCCTCGCCGGCTCGCTCATCAGCGCCGGTCTGAAGAAGGTATTCGCCGACGCCATTCGCTGCAACATGATCGACGCGATCGTCTCGACCGGTGCGAACATCGTCGATCAAGACTTCTTCGAGGCGCTCGGCTTCCGTCACTGGATGGGCGAGGAGAAGCTTCGCAGCGGCATGTTCGACGCCGAGCTTCGCGACCTGCACATCGACCGCATCTACGACACGCTGATCGACGAAGACGAACTCCGCGTCTGCGACGACACCACGCGTCAGATCACCGACGATCTCGAACCGCGTCCGCATTCGTCGCGTGAGTTCATCCGTGCGATGGGTGCGTACCTCGAAAAGAACGGCTGCAAGACACCCGACAGCATCGTGTACGAAGCCTTCAAGAAGGACGTGCCGATCTTCTGCCCTGCGTTCTCGGACTGCTCGGCGGGCTTCGGGTTGGTCGCCCACCAGCACGCACGCGGCGACGGTCCGAAGCTGTCGCTGGACAGCGCGAAGGACTTCTACGAACTGACGCAGTTGAAGATCGCGAATCCATCGACGGGGCTGTTCATGATCGGCGGCGGCGTGCCGAAGAACTTTGCCCAGGATATCGTGGTCGCAGCGGATGTGATGGGTCAGGAAGTCCCGATGCACAAGTACGCGATTCAGGTGACGGTCGCGGACGTGCGAGACGGGGCGCTTTCGGGCAGCACCCTGAAGGAAGCATCAAGCTGGGGCAAGGTTGACTTGGCGTATGAGCAGATGGTTTACAGCGAGGCCACGCTGGCTGTGCCGTTGATTCTTGGCTATGCGTATCACAAGGGTGAGTGGAAGGCCCGCACCGGTCGTCGGTGGAACCGACTGCTCGAACCGACCCCGGTGAGCTGACGTCTTGAGCCGCTTGCGGCGTAGCGCTCTGAAGAGCGCTACGCCGCAAGCGGCGAATACCAATGAGGAGTTGCCGTGCCCGTGCAACCGCTGGATCTGAGCAAGCTGAAGGTGTTCCCGCTCGCCGAGCGCGAAAGCCTCACTCGCGCCGACGAAATCCTCATCGACCCCGATTCGCCACCGAAGCCGTGTTCTGAACGCAATGCGACACTGGTGAAGAGGTGTGCCGCGAACATCCGTGCGACTCGCGAACGCGGTGCGTCGGTGATGCTCATTTACGGGGCGCATCTTCTCCGCAACGGCACGGCCCGCATTCTCGAACGGATGATGGCACGTGGTTGGTTGACGCATCTCGCCACGAACGGCGCTGGCACGATCCACGACTGGGAATATGCCTGGTTCGGTGCCAGCACGGAAAGCGTCGAGATGGGCGTTTCCGGCGGCACGTTCGGCACCTGGCACGAAACCGCCACGAACATTCACCTCGCCATCATGGCAGGTGCTCTCGACGGCCTCGGCTACGGTTGCGGTCTCGGTAAGCTCATTCACGAAGACGGCGTAACGCTGCCTACAGTCGCGGAATTGACGGCGAAGATCGCCGCGAATCCTGCTGATCCGCTCACGTCGGCACGGGCTGATTTGCTTCAAGCGATGCGAACGCAGAACTGGGCTGCGGGCCGCGTCGAGATCATGCACCGCTGGAAACATGCGTCGATTCTGGCACAGGCATACAAGCACGGCATACCCGTGACCGTTCACCCGGGCATCGGCTACGACATCATCGCGAATCACCCGGTGTTCAGTGGCAGTGCGATCGGTCGCGCTGCGGAGTGGGATTTCAAGCTGTTCGGCGGCTCGGTGAATGGCCTCGACGGCGGCGTGGTGCTGTCGGTTGGGTCGGCGATCATGGGACCGCAGGTGTTCGAGAAGAGTCTGAGTTGCGTGAACAACCTGCGGCTGCAATCGGGTGGCCATGTTGTGAAGAGTCACACGATTTACGTCGTCGATTTGCAGGACGGCGGCGGTTGGGACTGGACGAGTGGCGAACCACCGAAGACGCACGCCGCGTACTACCTGCGGTTCTGCAAGAGCTACTCCCGCATGGGCGGTGCCATGCACTACCTCCAGAGCGACAACGCCACGTTCACGCACAACTTGTATCGAGAACTCTGCATCACCGACTGATACCAAATCCGGTTGATTTGGATTCTTGGTCCGAGCCCGAGCGCCAAGCGAGGGACAAGCTAAACCCTCGCTTGGCGCTCGGGCTCGGACGTATCTTGAATGACGGCATTTCCTCGCACGCGACGGCACTCCGGGGTATCCTGACGCAGCACGATCTCTCCCCAACAGGAGTTAGCCACATGCGTCTTTTGCTTGTGCCACTCGGAGTTCTCGCCGTGACCGCATTCGCACTCACCGCGGACTTCCCGCCACCCAACAAGCTGCCGTCGCAGCCGGAAATGCCAAGCCCGGTCGTCATGCGTGACGGCACCAAGATCACCACCAAGGCCGACTGGGAAGCCAAGCGCCGCCCCGAGCTGAAGGAGCTGTTTCAGCACTACATGTACGGCAAGTTCCCCGCGAAGCCCGAGAAGGTCACCGCCAAGGTGCTGTTCGAGGATGCCAAAGCGTTCGGCGGCAAAGGCACACTTCGCGAAGTGGAAATCACTTTCGGACCACCCGAATGGCCGAAGATTTACCTGCTCATGGCTGTGCCCAACGGGAAGACGCCAGCCGCGTGCTTCGTGGGGCCGAACTTCGAGGGCAATCACGCTTTCGTGGCCGATGAACGTGTGCGAATCACTCCCGACTGGTGCTACGCCGGCCGTCCCGGCGTGAAGGACAACAAGGCCAGCGCTGCCGGTCGCGGCAAGGTTCTCGACGTGTGGCCGTTCGAGCAGGCACTCGACAAGGGATACGCGGTCGCCACATTCTACAGCGGCGACATTCAACCCGATCGACCCGAAGTTCAGGAAGGCATGCGGAAGACGCTCGGCGTCGCCGCCGGCAAGAAGGATCCTGCCGAAACCGCGACCGTGATGTTCTGGGCGTGGGGTGTTCATCGTGCGGTCGATTATCTCGTGACCGACAAGGACATCGACGCCAAGAAGATCGCGGTTGTCGGTCACTCGCGTCTCGGCAAAACGGCTCTGCTCGCCGGTGCGTTCGACGACCGAATCGCCGTTGTGATTCCGCACCAATCGGGTTGCGGTGGCGCTGGCCCGAGCCGGTCGAAGAACGACAAGGCCGAGCCTGTGTCGCGAATCACGAAGGCGTTTCCGCACTGGTTCTGTGGCAACTTCGCGGAGTTCGGCGCGGACACGTCGAAGCTGCCGTTCGACCAGAACGATCTCGTGGCGATCTGTGCTCCGCGGCCCGTGCTGATGACGAACGCCGAGGAAGATCAGTGGGCGAACCCGAGCGGCCAGTTCGACGTGCTCAAAGCAGCGGCCCCGGCGTATGAACTGTACGATCTCGCGAAGCCGATCGTCGCGGACAAGATGCCCGAAACCGGCAAGCTGGCTTCCGAACGGCTGGGGTTCTTCCAGCGTCCGGGCAAGCACTCCATGAACTCCGACGACTGGAAGGTATTCCTTGAGTTCGGCGACAAGTGGTTGAAGTGATCCGTTGAGAACGCCGGGCCATATAACGACGTGGTTGACTCGCCGCTTGCAGCGTAGCGATTTTTGTGACGCTACGCCGCAAGCGGCGAAACTCCGAGATCACACGACAGGCGGCCATGCGAATTCTCGTTACCGGCGGTGCAGGTTACATTGGCAGTCACACGGTCAAGCAACTCCTGGCTCGCGGCCACGACGTGACCGTGTTTGACAATCTCAGCGCAGGTCACAAGGCTGCTGTTCCCGCAGAACGGCTCGTCACTGGCGACCTGCGAGACATCGACCACCTCGACCAACTCTTGATGACGAGCCGAATCGACGCGGTCGTTCACTTCGCGGCGCTCACGTACGTTGGCGATTCGGTCAAGGAACCGGCCCGCTATTACACGAACAACCTCATCTACTCGCTGAACCTGCTCGATCGCTGCCGACGCAACGGCATCGGCAAGTTCGTCTTCTCCAGCACCTGCGCCGTGTATGGCGTGCCTGATGTGGTGCCGATCACGGAGAGTGAGAAGCGAAATCCAATCAACCCCTACGGCAACACCAAGCTCGCAGTCGAACGCGCCCTCGCGGATTATGCGGCGGCGTATCCGATTGGCTTCTGCGCCTTGCGATACTTCAACGCTGCGGGGGCTTCTCCAGACGGCACCATCGGCGAATACCACGACCCTGAATCGCATCTCATTCCGCTGGTGATCCAAGCCGCGATGGGCAAGCGTCCACACATCGAGATCTTCGGCACCGACTACCCGACACCCGACGGCACCTGCGTGCGGGATTATGTTCACGTCGATGACCTTGCGACGGCTCACATCCTGGCGTTGGAGAAGATCACGCCGGGAACCGGGCAGGCGTACAACGTCGGCATTGGTCGCGGGTACAGTGTCCGCGAAGTGATTCGAGCGGTGGAGGAAGTGAGCGGCAAGAAGGTCACCGTGAAAGAGGCACCGCGTCGAACCGGCGACCCTGCGGAGTTAGTGGCAAACGCCGACAAGATTCGCCGCGAACTTGGGTGGGTCGCGAAGTACACGGATCTGCGGTCGATTGTGGAAACTGCATGGAACTGGCACCGAACCCACCCGAACGGCTACGGCGACTAACGCCGGCGTCATGATATCTTAACCTCTGATCCATTCACCCGCTGTTTGTGTCCCATTTTGGTGGCACAGTCCTCTGGCCTGGCGAGCCGCGCCGCAAGGAAGCGAGTTCGTGCTCCCTCACGGTCGCGGTTCACCGACTGCTACATCTTTTCCAAAATTGCTCTAAACGGTTCCGGTGGACAACGGATTCGGTTTGGGTCGAGTCAATACCGCCAGCAGATAAAAGCCTGCCACAATCAGTAGAAGTGCTTTGACGCCAATCACGAACGTTACCGATTGAAGCATCGCCCCGAGGAGCGCACCAAATAGGTTCGCTCCGAGCGCAGCGTCTTTGCGCTCGGCCGCCTCCCACGATCTCGCAAACACCAAGCCACTGAACAGCATCGGCAAACTCGTCAGCAACCCGACGACGATCGCCTTCGTCGCATAAGGCAGGAAGGCGAAGCGAGACAGATCGACGAAGTACAGCCCGAGGCAACTTCCCACCAGCGCGACATATACCGGCCAGATCGGCCAACGCTTCGCCCAACCCGAGAGCACATTCGCCAGCAGAATCATGAACAGCACGCCTGAGATGATGACAGCGTTCACGACCCAGGTGTTCCCGAGCACGACCGCTGCCTTGCTAATGTTCTGCACTTCCAGCAGCATGAACCCGGCTCCGAGCATCGCGAAGTGAGTCTGCGTGCGATCCCATCCGCGAAGAATCTGCGGCGAATCGAGACGCTTCAACCCCACAATGAACAACCCGACCAGTGCGATGCACAGCAAGAAATACAGCGGAGGAATCTGGCGGTGTTCGAGGTAGAGATACGGCCAGTCGTCGGTGGGAACCTCCGTGGTTCCGGGCAACTCGAACGGCAGTCCTGCTTCCCATTCGTGAATGAGCGCTGTGAACTTCGGATCCGCTGCGATCTGCTTCCGGGCTTCGGGGAGATCGCCCGCTACGCAGACGAGCCCGCCCCAACCATAGGCGTTGTAAGGCACATAAAACACCAGCGGTTTCTCGCCGAACACTTCGGTCAACGCACGCACCATCCGATCCGCGATGTGCGGCTTGTACGCCAGGAAACTCAGCACAACCACGCCACCAGGTTTGAGCAAGCTCTTGGCGTGCGTGAGGCTTTCGCGTGTGTAGACGTAATGGTCGAGGCGAGTGTTTGCCATCGCAGAGCCGGACGTGTGCGAATCGAGAAGCCCGAACGCGATGACGTCGAACTTCTGGTCGGTGGTCGCGAAGAACGAGCGAGCGTCGTCGTTCACCACCGTTACACGCGGGTCGGAGTAAGGCTTCTCAGGGTGAACGCGTCTTCCAATGTCGATGATGACGGGGTCGATCTCCACGGCCGTCACGGATTCCACACCGTTCCGGAGAGCACCAGCGACGTCGTTACCCGAGCCTGCGCCGACGATCAGCATCGAACGCGGATGCGAGTGCAACTTCGCCGGCAGATCGTACTGCGAGAACCCATGCTGGTCGGTCGGCATCTTGCCGGCTTTATCGGGCTTGGGATCGAATTTCTCCGGGTGGGCAGCGACGTTTTCGCGGCTCAGGTCGATCGTTGATTGATACCCGACGTTGTTCACGCCAATGAAGTGCGTTCCGTTGCCCTGTATACCGGGGAAGCGTTCGCCTCGCAACTTGCGCCAGATGGTCGCTTCCGGAACATGATCGACCGGCAGCAGCGTGAGTTTTTGGTAGGGTGACCAGTGAGTTTCGGGCCAGCCGGGTTCGGTGCCCGCGAGGATGCCCAGGCCGACGATTCCCGCGAGGAGTCCAGCATCGACGAGCTTCGACTTGCCCCCGCTGCCGAGCAGGAACGCCGCTCCGACCGCGAACACGAGGAACCACGCCACCGGCGGCAGACCCAGAGCGCTACAGGCAACGAACAGCCAGATCCCGATGAGGCTGCCGACGATGTTCACCGAATACGCCCGCAGTGGGCGGGGGTCGTCGGCCATGAGTCGCCCGAGCAACCGGCCGACAGGAACGAAGGTCGCCCACAGGAGGTAAAGCAGACCCGCGGCGAGTGACAGCCCCAGTATGCCGATGGCAACGACCGGCCAATCCGATGTCGCGTCGCCGTCCCAGAGTTCCATGCCGCCGATTTGCCCAAGGAGTTCGGTGATTGAGTCGCCCAGGAACACCCTGGTGGTTGGCACTGCGAGCAGGGCCGTGAGGAGAATCAACGGCACGAGCATGGATCGCAACGTGAATGGCTTGCGGGAATCCCAGCAACCCATACCCAAACCGAGAAAGCACACGACCAGAACAGTGTTCTGGAGGTACGCAAAGATTCGGATCTCGGTGCTGACCCACCGGATCAGCAGGAGTTCGAGAAACAACCCGATGACGCTAATCAGGAACAACGTTCCGTTTTGCGGCGTGGGTGTTGCGTTTGTCGTGGCGACGCTTGAGGGTGTAGACGGAGCCTCGCCCATGTTCGCCGTTCCATCGTGGTGAGTGATTTCATCACGGAAACATAGAATACGATTGCTGCGTCGCCGAGACTTCCTGAGTCTGCAAACCCACCGGAGTGACCCGATTTCCGCGACAATACGAGTCTCTGTTGCCAATCCCTACGAATATCCGCTGGAGTTCCAGCGACTCAAGGACGCCGCTTCTGCTGTGTTCGTGGGCGAGGGCGTGAAGGCGTGCAAGGTCACGCTCGCGTTCGTCGATAACCCGCACATTCACCGGCTGAACAAGCAGTTTCTCCAACACGACGAACCCACCGATGTGCTGACGTTTCCGTACACGGATGCGGGGGCGAAGAAACTCGAAGGCGAGGTCGTGATCGGTTACGAGATCGCGAAAGAGTACGCGGCGGACCGCAATCACGATGTGAATCTGGAGTTGCTGCTGTACGCGATCCACGGCGCGTTGCATCTGTGCGGTTACGACGACACCGACGATGCAAGCGCAGCCGAGATGCGTGTGAAGGAACGGCAATATCTCGCGAAACTGGGGCTGCCCGACATCGCGGGGTGAGCGGTCGTTACTTCTTGCGGAGCCAGCCCCCGAAGTTGGCGCTCACGACGAAGCGTTCGCGGGAACGGTCCGCGACGAATTCCGGATGGCCAGGGAGGAACGCATCAAGTGCGGCCTTCGGACCAACTTCGCCCCAGAGCGAGTCGAGGTGCGTGTCGGTCACGATCATGTAGCAGCCGGGCGGAACCATCTCGCCGTAGTGCTTCATCTCGCTCATGACGTGCTCTTTCGTGTGCAGCGAATCGAGGATCACGAGGACCTTCTTGCTCGTGCCGATACGCTGCTTCATCTTTTCGATCACCTCCGGGGCGGTGCTTCCACCTTCGATGAACTCGACACGATCGAGCAACGCACGCACGTTCGGGTTCTTGATGGTTTCCTTGGTGGTGCGATTCCAGCGAGTCGGATCAATATCGACCGTGAGAATCTTGGCGTCTGGCTTGATCGACTGAAGAACCCCCGAAAGATATAGAGTGAGGCCGCCAGCGTGTGTGCCGGTTTCGATGATCCATTCTGGCTCCTGCTCGGCAATGATTTCCTGGTACAGAACCAGATCATTGGGGTATTGCAGGATCTGGACCCCATCCCAGGTGTTCACGAACTCGAAGTGAGCATCCTGAGCGTCGGATTGAATCTTGGGGTTGAGGAAGATCGGCATTCGCGCGAGGTAAAAGCCGCCGACCCCGGACAGAACCACCAGCGTGAGGATGGCGACATAAGGCCGCCACCGCGACTTTGTGGGTTCAGACACGAAATCTCCATCAGCGATAAGGTTGTCTCGATCCAGTTTGAGGAAGCTCACGCCTTGCGACGCGAGACTTCACCCACAGTTCTAGCACACGCTGCGTTGCGGGATTCGATCTTTCCCACGGAGGGAAACGCAGCCCGACCACAATTTCGAGTCTTCTTGTTGCACCCGGCCCGGGGATTGTGCGATAATCGCACGCGATTCAATCAGTCCTGCCAACTGGGTGAATGAGAACTCAACAAGCTGCTTCTCATTCAATTGGGGGATCCCACCTTGCCCCCGTCCATGACGATTCGTGTGTTCTCGCTGCTCGTTCTCGTTGCCGCGCCGGGGTACTCCCGTGCCCAGGGCACGCCTATTCCAAGTCTTCGAGGAATCGGGCAAGCCTCACCAACAGATTCCCCTTCGTATCAACGCCACGTCACCGCGATCTTCAGCAAAGCTGGTTGCAACGGCGGAACGTGTCACGGTGCCGTGAAGGGGCAGGCTGGCTTTCGGCTGGCGCTGTTCGGCGGCGACCCTGCTGGCGATCACGCACGATTGCTCCGTGAGTTCGGCGGGCGTCGACTGAACTTCGCTGATCCAGCCGCGAGTCTGCTTCTGAAGAAGGCGACGGGCGAAGCCGATCACGGCGGCGGCGTGCGGTTGCGTGTCGGCAGCCCCGAATACGACGTGCTGCGGAAGTGGATCGCAGCGGGAGCTGTCGCCGATGACGCGGCCCGTTCGCGGGTGAAAGAACTGCGAGTATCGCCTTCGGAATCCGTGACCAAGCCAGGCGAAACCTTCCGCCTCAAAGTCGAAGCGACGTTCGGCGACGGCAGCACCGAAGACGTGACTGCGTTCTGTTCGTTCGAGTCGTTGGATCGTGCCGTCGCGACGGTGGATGTCGCCGGAAGCGTCACAGGCGTGGGCGTCGGCGATGCGGGGTTGATGGTACGTTATCGTGCGCATCCCGCAGCGGCCCGCGTCATCGTGCCACGCCCCGCGGCGTCTGCGTTCCCGGATGTGAAGCCGAACAACTTCATCGACACGCACGTTCTCGCGAAGCTGAAGCGATTGAATCTCCCGCCTGCTGCGGTGTGCGACGACGCCACGTTCCTGCGGCGTGTTCATCTCGACGCCACCGGCGAACTGCCGACGCCCGAAGCTGTGCGAAACTTCCTCGCGGACACTTCTGCCGACAAGCGTTCCAAGAAGATCGACGAACTTCTGACGCGGCCCGGTCACGCCGATCTGTGGACGCTGAAGTTCTGCGATCTCCTGAAAGCGGCCGACTTCGGCGTGTATGCCGATGCGCTCTCGCTCGAAGCCGACGCCCCGCGATTCCAGGCGTGGGTTCGCGCTCGCCTGGGCGAGAACATGCCTTACGACGTGTTTGTCGAACGCATCCTTCTTGCGACCAGCAAGGAAGGTCGCAGCATGGAGGAGTACGCGACGGAAGTGAAGTCGCTGTTCGAGGGCTACTCGCCGGGGCGGCCCGATCTCGAACTGTACGCGAAACGCAAGACGCTCGATCTGTTCTGGCAGCGTCGCGGTTCCGATGGCGTCAGTGGCACGCTTCAGGTTGCACACGCCTTCCTCGGTTTGCGGCTCGAATGCGCTCAGTGTCACCGCCACCCGCACGACAACTGGCAGCAACTCGACCTCCTCGATTTCGCGAACTTCTTCATGCGGGTTCGCACCGTCGGCTTCGGCGATCAGAACGAGAAGAAGTTCCCCGACGCGGCCGCGTTCTACAAGAAGTTCAACGACGATGCCAAGACCCTCGAAGCTGAGGTGAAAAAGCGCAAGGAACTCACCAACGCCAAAGACCCGATGGCGATGACCGAAGCGTTCAAGGCTGAAACGACGGCGATGGAGAAGCGTGCGAAGATGATGCCCGAGATCGCACGTCGCATCATGCAGGCCGAGTGCCGACTGCTTCCGCCGGGAACCGCAGCGAAAGTCACCAGCACGCTCGGCACCCGCGAATCGAAGACATTCCGACTGTTGGGCGAAAGCGAGCCGGTCACGGTGGCTGCCGACCGCGACCCGCGGGAGTTGGTCGTCGCGTGGATGCGGAAGCCGGAGAACCCATATTTCGCTAGAGCGATCGTGAACCGCGTGTGGGCCCACTACCACGGTCGCGGCATCATCGACCCGCCGGATAACCTGTCGGCATTCAACCCGGCCACGCACCCCGAACTGCTACGCGAGCTGTGCGACGGCTTCGTGAAGTCGAAGTACGACCTGCGATGGCTTCATCGCACGATCTTGAACAGCCGCACATATCAGCAGAGCAGCACGCCAGCCGAGGGCAGTAGTAGCGACCGAGCGAACTACGCATACTTCGCGATTCGTCGGTTGCCCGCCGAGGTGCTGCTCGATGCCGTGAACACCGCGACCGGCACCGCCGAGAAGATGGACATGAAGTATCAGCACTGGCCCGACGACATGAACGCGGTGCAGGTGCCGTTCACCCCGAAGAATCCTTTTGTGTCATTCGTGCTGGAGAACTTTGGCCGACCGAGGCGCAACGCGGCCGTGCAATGCGATTGCGAACGCGACGGCAGCGGCTCGATCTTCCAGGTGCTGACGCTGGCGAACCACCCGCGGATGTGGGAGAAGATCAAGGAGCCGACCGGCCGCGTGGCGAAGCTGGCGAAGGCCACCACCGACGACGCCAGCAAGATCGACGAGCTTTTCCTGGCGACGCTGAGCCGCTTGCCGAGTGAGGCCGAACGCGAGGCCAGCGTGAAGTTCGTGAAGGCTGCGGAGTCACCCGAGAAGGGCTTGCAGGGCGTGCTGTGGAGCCTGGTGAACACCCGTGAGTTTTTGTTGCAACATTGAACGCTGTTTTTGCCCCGAAGGGGCGGGACAACATAGCCTGGGGCGCAGCCCCAGGTTCGGAGAGCACGAACAATGCACCCCAACGGGGTGCGACAACGTGAGCCAACCCGTGCCGCAATCACTCTCCCGAAACGTGATTCATCTGGTGTTCAGCACCAAGAACCGGGAACCGTTCATTCGCCCCGAGGTTCGTGACGAGGTGTTCGCGTATCTCGCAGGCACGCTCAACGCATTCTCGTGCCCAGCGATTCAGATTGGCGGTGTTGCAGACCACGCTCATCTGTTGTTCGTGTTGGCAAAAACGATAGCGCTGTGCGATGCCGTTCAGAAAGTGAAAGAAAGCTCGTCGAAGTGGGCGAAGGATAAGGTTCACCCCAACTTCTACTGGCAGACCGGTTACGGGGCGTTCTCCGTGAGCCGCTCAAACGAGGAACAGGTGGCCGCTTACATTGCGAACCAAGAAGAACACCACAAAACCCGAAACTTCAAGGACGAGTTCTTGGGGTTGCTGCGAAAACACGGGATGGAATGGGACGAGCGTTACGTGTGGGATTAGGCGCTGATGTCGCACCCCGTTGGGGTGCATTGCGGTATCTGCTGGGAACCTGGGGCTGCGCCCCAGGCTATGTTGTCCCGCCCCTTCAGGGCGAAAACCAGGGCACAGTTCGAGGACTCTCCATGAATCGCCGTGACGTTCTCAAACTCGGTGGCCTCGGCCTTTGCGGGGTCGGCACGCTCGACGTGCTTCGTGCCCAGGCCGCACCATCCGCGAACAACGCCAAGGCCAAACACATGATTGTGTGCTGGCTCGGCGGCGGTCCCCCGCACACCGACATGTTCGACATGAAGCCCAATGCCTCGGAAGAATACCGCGGCATCTTCAAGCCGATTCAGACGAAGGTCACCGGCTTGCAGGTCGGCGAACTGCTCCCGCAACTCGCGGCGCGTGCTGACAAATACACCGTCATTCGCTCCGTCACCACCGAGAACAAGCCAGGCGACCACGCCCGCGCTCCGCTCTACTGGAACACCGGCAACCCGCGTCTGCCGACCGGCACAGATGCCTACCCCATGTATGGCAGCGTCGTCTCGAAACTGCGGCCCGGTCCCAGTGACCTGCCCACGTTCGCGGTCCTCGACGAGATCGACGTTCACACGCACAACGAGCTTTCGAGCAGTTTCATCGGCCCGGCTCACTCGCCGTTCATCATGAACCCGATGAAGGATAAGGACGCCGTCACGAAGATGCTGACGCCGCAACTGGAGATGCCCGCGTTCGACAAAAACGCCGACCTCCTGCGGATTCTCGACACGAAACTGCGTCGCCTCGACAAGCAGGATGAAGTCGTCGCGGGCCTCGACCAGAATCAGCAAACGGCGTTCAATCTGCTGCGTTCGCCGAAACTTCGCCACGCACTCGACATCTCGAAGGAACCCACGAAGTCGGTCGACCGCTTCACTCGCAATAAGCCGTCGAAGGCGAAGTATCCGATCGGTGACCCCCTCCACTTCCTGCTCGCACGGCGACTCGTCGAAGCGGGGGTGCCGGTGGTTCACTTCAACCTCGGCTACTGGGACTGGCACGGCGACAACTTCACCGCGGGCAAGCAGCAGATTCCGATGTTCGACGCTGGGCTCGCGGCGCTGATCGACGATCTCGAAATGCGTGGACTGCTCGACTCCACGATCGTGCTGGCGCTCGGCGAGATGGGTCGCAAGCCGAAGATCGACAACCCGAAGGCGGCGGGTGCGGGGCGCGATCACTGGGATTACGCACAGTTCGTGATCGCGGCTGGTGGCGGCTTCAACCGCGGCTGCGTTGTGGGTGCGACGGACAAACTTGGCGAGCGTGTGACCGACAAGTTCTACAAGGTCGAGAGCTTCGGCCGAACGCTGTATCACCTCATGGGCATCAACACGGAAACGATCGTGCACACGCCCGCGAACCGCCCTGTGAAACTGATCGTCGAGGATGCCCCGCTCATCAAGGAAGCGCTTGCGTGACTTGGCGTTTTTGATTTCACCCCGAAGGGGTGGGACAACATAGCCTGGGGCAACGCCCCAGGTTCGTTGTGACAAGGCTAATGCACCCTGAAAGGGTGCGACAAAGCGTGTCCCACCCTTTCAGGGTGGAAGAAATTGGTTCGCATTCCCGGGGCGTTGCCCCGGGCTATGTTGTCCCACCCCTTCGGGGTGAAAACCGAGAGCCACCCAATGCTCACATTTTTCTCGGGGCGTGAAGCGGGTTCGACCTGCGATGGCATTTCCCGTCGGAATTTCCTCGCGGCGGGAACGCTGGCCGTGGGTGGGCTCACGTTCGCCGATGTGCTGCGGGCACGGGCCGCACAGGAACGCCCCACACGCGGCAAGGCCGTCATCATGGTCTACCTCAACGGCGGGCCATCGCACATCGACATGTACGACCCCAAGCCCGACGCCCCCGAAGAATATCGCGGCGAGTTCAGGCCGATCCGCACGAACGTCAACGGAATGCACATCTCGGAGATGCTGCCGTTGCACGCGAAGATCGCCGACAAGTTCGCCATTGTGCGGAACATGAAGTTCCAGCAAGAAGGCCACACCGCACCCGAACTCTACACCGGTGCTCTCAAGGGGAATCGCCCGAGCATCGGGTCGATCGTGAGTCGCCTTCGCACCGACGCGGGCATGCACAGTCCGTTGCCGCCGTATGTGTACATTGGCGACGCGAACCACGTCGGCGGCCCCGGCTTCCTCGGCAAAGCACACGAAGCGTACATCCACGGCGAAAAGGGCGCGAGCCTCGGGCGGTCGAAGTCGGTGAGCCTCGAACAACTCGGGGAACGCCGCACGCTGCTGAAGACATTCGACGCCACTCGTCGCGAACTCGACGACCACAAGGGCAGCCGAGCGGGGATGGATGCGTTCCAAGCCCAAGCGCTAGAAATGATGACGACCGACGTGGCCCGCGATGCGTTCGATCTGTCGAAGGAACCGCTCGCGGTGCGGGAGCGTTACGGCAAGGGCACCGAGTATCTGATGGCTCGTCGGCTCGTGGAAGCGGGCGTTCCGGTGGTGTCGATCACGCCGCAGAATCACGGCATGGCGTCGAAGTGCAACGGTCAGTGGGACCACCACGACCACGTTTTCGAGTGCCTGCGGGCGATTCTGCCGCAATACGACAAGTCGGTTCACGCCCTGCTGACGGACCTGCACGACCGCGGTTTGTCGAACGATGTGGTGGTGTGCATCTGGGGCGAGATGGGTCGCACGCCGCGAGTCGGTACGCAGAAGGGCACGATGGCGGGACGCGATCACTGGCCGCAGGCAGGCTTCGCGATTCTGGCTGGTGGTGGGTTGGAAGTGGGTCAGGTGATTGGCGCGACGAACGCACGCGGCGAGCGTCCGGTTGGCGAACATTACACGCCGCAGAACGTGCTGGCGACGCTGTATCGCGTGTTGGAGATCGACCCGCAAACGACGCTGAACGACCACAGCGGCCGCCCCGTGTACCTACTCGACGACCCGCGACCGATCCGCGAAGTGTGAGGAGAACGGAAGCAATGGACGCGGATGACGCAGGATGAAGCCACGCGGATAAACGCGGATCAAGCCAGAAGAGGGATTAACCCCAGAGTCATAGTGGCTCTGGGGTTAATCCCTCTTCTGGCTTAATTTTGATCCTCTTGATCCGCGTTTCATCCGCGAGATCCGCGTTCCATTGCTTCGTGATGCGAACAGGAGTCGAATCTCCTTCTCACTACCCACATTCTGATGCTGTTTCTTCCGGACGAGTGAGATGATTCCGGGGCTGAACGATGGTTCCGGACGGGAATCGTTTGTTTCCGGAGGCGAATGAGATGGTTCCGGGTCTGGAACGGTTGGTTCCGGCCCTGAAACGGTTGGTTCCGGACGTGGGGTGGGTATGTGGCCCGGAACCAATAAGAAACACCTGAATGACGTTCTCCTGCCGTCAGCAACCGAGGTGAGCCACGATGAATTGCGACCTCTCCCGCAAAGTCAGCCTCGTCACCGGAGCCGCACGCGGCATCGGGCAGTCCATCGCCGACCGCTTCGCCATCAACGGCAGCACCACTTACTACACCGACCTCAGCGCCGACGAAGCAGCAGCCGCCGCCAAGAAGACCCCCAACGGTCGCGGTCTGCGGCTCGACGTCACCAAGCCCGACCAAATCGCCGTCGTCGTGAAGCAGATACTCAGCGAGTGCGGCAAGCTCGACATCCTCGTCAACAACGCCGGTGTCAACACGTTCGCACACCGCGTGACCATCGACCAGTTCCCGCGAGAAGAATGGGACCGCATTCTCAGCGTCGATCTCACCGGGCTTTACGAGATGAGCAAGGCGTGCTCGGCGGTCATGCGGACGCAGAAGACGGGGCGAATCATCAACATCGCGTCGATTGCGGGGCTGGTGCCATTGCGGTTGCAGTCGCCGTTTGTCGCGGCGAAGGCCGGCGTCGTGAACCTCACGAAAGCGATGGCACTGGAGTTGGGACCAGACGGCATTCTCGTGAACGGCATCGCTCCGGGGTCCACGCTCACCGAAGGCACACGCAAACTCTTCTACGGCGACGATGGGCTGTTCAAGGAATCCGTGAAACGGATGCTCGATCACGTTCCGCTCGGTCGGCCCGGTACCGTGGAAGAGATCGCGGTCGCGGCGTTGTTTCTGGCGGACCCCGAGAACAGCTACATGAACGGCCACATTCTCACGGTCGATGGCGGGTGGACCGCAGGCTACAGCCGCGACTTCTGATTCAGAAGGTCGTCACTTCCCCGGATGACGCAGCACGCGACCGCCACGAACGTCGTCCAGGTATTTGCCGTCGCGAATCCCCGGCTGACCATTCACAAGCACCCACTTCAGGCCGGTCGCGTACTGATGCGGCTTGTCGAACGTCGCCGTGTCGCGGAAGGTCTCGGGATCGAACACCACGAGATCAGCGAAGTATCCAGGCTTCACATAACCGCGATCGGTGAGCTTGAGGATGTCGGCGGGCAAGCCAGTGGAACTGCGGATCGCCGACTCGACGCTCACCAGCTTCTCCTGGGTAGCGTAGAACCCGATCTTGCGAGGGAAGGTGCCGTAACTGCGTGGATGTGGAACCGTGTCGCCGGGAGTTTGCACGCCGCCATCGCTTGCCGTCGCGACCCAAGACTGCTTCATGTAAACCCGCACGTCGTCCTCGCTCATGCCGAAGTTCACGATCTGCGCGCCGCCATTGCGTTCGATCTCCAACACGATGTCGATCGGTTCCTTCTTCTCGTCCTCCGCAATCGCCGTGATCGACTTGCCCTGCCACTTCGCGTTTGGCGAATAGCGAGCAATCTGGATGCGTTTGCCGCCGTCGCGACCACCGAGAGCCTTATCGACGTCGGCCTTGATCTTCGGCCCAAGTTTCTCGTCGTCGAGCCGTGCGACGAAGTCTTTCTCTTTGCCTTCGCGGTACTTCGTGGGGAACAGCGTGGCCCGCAGCGATGTGCTGCTCGCGATGTACGGGTATTGGTCGGCGGTCACCTCGACGCCCTTCTTGCGGTAGTTCTCGATGAGCGAAACCGCGTCGCCCGACTTGCCCCAAGATGACTTGCCGGATGCTTTGATGTGCGAGATGTGAACCCGACAGCCCGCCGTTTTGCCGATATTCACGGCCTCTTCAATGGCGTCGAGCAAGCCGCCGGATTCGTTGCGAATGTGGCTCGCGTACATCCCGTTGTGCTTCCCCGCGACCTTCGCGAGCGCGATGATCTCTTCCGTCTTCGCGTAGGTGCCGGGGTTGTAAATCAAGCCCGTGGCAAGCCCCCAGGTGCCGTCCTTCATCGCGGCGTCAACCAGCTTCTCCATCGCGATCAGTTCGTCGGCTGTTGGGGCGCGATTCTCGTTGCCCATCACCGCGGCACGGATGCTGTTGTGCGGAGCGAGATGAATCACGTTCGTGCCGATGCCGCGGTCTTCGAGCGACTTGAAAAACTTCCCCGCATCGACCGGACCCGAACCGCAGTTGCCCGTGATGACCGTCGTGCAACCCTGCGTAACGTAGTTCTTGTTCGCTCTGCCCGTGCTGCTGGTGATGCCGGAATCGCAGTGCGTGTGCAGGTCGATGAAGCCTGGGCAGAGGATCAACCCAGTCGCGTCGATTTCCGTGGCTCCCGCGATCTTCTCGACCTTTCCGACAGCCTCGATCTTGGCACCCTTGATGTACACGTCGCCTTTGATCGGTGGTTTCCCGGAGCCGTCGTAAATCGTGGCGTTGCGGAACACGAACTGAGTCGCCTCTGCCTTCGGGTCAGCGCCCGGCAACGAACAGACCAACGTGATGAGGGTGAGCAGCATGATGACACTCTCTGTGACGACAAGAGAACATGCGCGAAAGCAACCTTACTTCTTCTGAACGAGCAATCGTGCGCAGCCAGCGGCTCCGATGAAACCAGCGTCCGAGCCGAGACTGGCGAAACTGATCTTCACGGTCTTCGTCGGGAAGGGCAGCCCGTATCGTTTCACGTATCCGTCGATCAACGATCGGAAGCCTTCGCCAGCCGCGACCATCCCGCCGCCGAATACGACCATGTCGGGGTCAACGGTCGCAATCAACGCACACGCTCCGAGCGCGAGATAGTAAGCCGTATCGTCAACAATCTTGCGAGCGAGGTCATCGCCACCCGCTGCGAGTTCAAACACGAGCCTGGCCGTGAGGACGTCATCATTGGCGGTGTAGTAATTCCGCAACTTCGAGACCCCGCGCCAGCAAGCCATTTCTTCCCGTGCTCTTTTAACGACGTTCGTCGCGCTGGCATACGCTTCCAGACAGCCGCGTGCGCCGCAGCCGCAGATGCGGCCACGATCAGGCGTGTCGATCCGAAGGTGACCGAGTTCCCCGCCGTGGCTGTGTTCGCCCTCGATGATGACATCGTTGATGATGATGCCCCCACCGACGCCCGTGCCCAGCGTGAACAACACCATGCTCTTCGCTTCTTGAGCCGCACCAACCCAGAACTCACCGTATGCCGCGGCGTTCGCGTCGTTCTGATAAGCGGTCGGTTTGCCGAATACCTTTTGAATGTGATCCCGTACCGGCACGTTCTTCCACGGCTTCAGGTTGGGCGGATCGAGGATCAGACCCGCCTTGATATCCATGAGGCCCGGCGTGGCGACTCCGATGGCGGCGATGTTGTCCATCGTGAGCTTCGCGTCGGCGACGGCTTTGCGGATTGTTGCACACATCGTTTCAAGCCCGGCATCCTGACCGCGTTCGGCGTGCGTGTCCATGACTGCGGGGACTGACTGCGGATGGCCTTCGTTATTCACGACAGCGGCCTTCATTGTCGTGCCACCAACATCAAGCCCAACGAAGTACCGCTCTTCAGACATGATCTGCCCCGTGAAATATCGGTGAAGCGCGGTTGGCCGCGCAGTGAATCCGCTTGATGTGATGTTGTACCGAACGCACTGCCGACCGGCGGGAGAAACCGATAGCAACCTGACGATGACACCAACAGCCTCGCACGCATATCATCTTGGCGGGTCGCGGGGGATTGCGATCCGTTCCGGTGTTCATGGAGGGGATCGATGATGAACAAACTGATGTGGTGCGTGCCTGTCGTGGCGTTGGGCATCGCGGCAGGCGTGCAAGCTGATCGGCTCATCGGTGCCCCCGAAGCAACTCGACAAGACGTGAAACCGGCCGTGAGTTTGCCGCTGACGCGAGTGGTGCTGTTCAACAGTGGCGTCGGCTACTTCTCGCGTAGCGGTGACGTCGAAGGCGATGCCCGCGTCGATCTGAGTTTCCCGGAACAGGACATCAACGACCTCTTGAAGAGCATGATTCTTGAGGATTTCGGCAACGGTCGCGTCGCGGCGGTCAGTTACGACAGTCAGGAACCGATCAGCCGCACGCTCACCAGCTTCGCCGTGAATCTGAATGGTCAGCCAACCTTCGCGGGGCTGGTTTCGCAGATGCGCGGCGAACGTGTCGAGATCGTGCTGTCGCCGAGTGCGAGCAACCAATCTGGCAGACTCTCGGGAGTGATTGTCGGCGTCGAACTGCGTGAAGTGGCTGGTGTCGGCGGGAACATCGGTGCGGCGTTCATGAATCTGTGGTGTGCCGAGGGGCTTCGCAGTGTGAAACTCGCCGACGTGCAGCAACTCAAGTTCGCGAACCCCGTGATCGAGAATGAATTCCGCCGTGCTCTCGACGTGCTGGCAACCGCCCACGATAGCCAGAAGAAGTCTGTGAGCCTGCACTTCGCTGGCGACAACAAACGCAAGGTTCAAGTGGGTTATGTTGTCGAGGCTCCGATCTGGAAAACGAGCTACCGTATGGTGCTGTCCGAGAAGGAGAAGCCGTATTTGCAAGGCTGGGCGATGGTCGAGAACACGACGGACGAAGATTGGGCCGGCGTGAAGATGGCACTGGTCAGCGGTCGCCCGATTAGCTTCAAGATGGATCTACACAACCCGTTGTATGTGGATCGCCCAACGGTCGAGCCGGAGCTGTTCGCGTCGCTGCGACCTGTGGCGTATCGCAGTGGAGTTGGCCCCGGACTTCGCCTGAACCTTCCCGCACTGGGGCCATTACCGCTGGCACTCGACTTCGCCGTGCCACTGAACAAGGGACCATCCGACCACAAGCAACTCATCGATATCAGCGTTGGCGTCTTCGGTTCGCAGGGTGATGACCTGAAGACTCTTTTCGGCAAGTACCACGAACTCGTGAAGGTTGGCAAGTTCGCGGAAGCCGAGAAGGTCGCGATGGGAGCCCAGGAACTCGCCCCAGATAATCCTGCGATCGGGGCGCTCGTGACGATGGCGAAGACGCAGAAGCGACTCAAGGAGCAGGAGATGCTCAAGGACGACAAAGAGAAGATGGTTTACGGAGGGCTGACCGATGCCGAGCGAGAGGGGCCAGTTCGGGAAACCCGCACGGGGTCGTTCATGCTTGGTGGCAGTTTCAACACGAACCAAGGGGTCACGAGCGAGGATCCTCTCGGGATCAAATTGGATGCGTACCGCCGGAGTCACGGGCGAGGGAGCTTGGATAATGCTCACACTCGAATGTCCGACGCGGAACGCAAGCAGCACGCTGCCTCGGTGGGTCAGGAACTCGCCTCACGCATCGGCACCGGGAGCGTCGGCAACGCCGCGACAGCCGCCGCGCTCGGCGACTCCTTCCAGTACGCCATCGATCACCCCGTGAACCTCGCTCGTCAGAAGAGTGCCATGTTGCCGATCGTCGGCAAGACCATCGAGGGCCAGAAGGTCAGCATTTACAACGAGAACGTGCAGCGATCGCATCCGCTGCTCGGGCTGAAGTTCAAGAACACGTCGGGTGCCCACTTGAATCAGGGCCCGATCACGGTCTTCGAGGGAAACGTCTACGCTGGCGATACCCGCGTGCTGGATGTCAACCCGAACGAGGAACGGCTCGTGTCATACGCCATCGACCTGGGTACGGAAGTCGATGTGCAACTTGGGGCGGGTAGCCAGAAGATTGTGAGCGTGAAGGCGGTGAAGGGCCTCATCACGCAGACGGCCAAGCTGACCGAAGAGAAGAAGTACCGCGTCATCAATCGGTCGCAGACGGATCGCACGGTGTTGATCGAACACGCGAACCGCACGAGCGAGCAGTTCAAACTCGTGGACACGGACAAGCCAACCGAAGACACGCCGAATGTCTTTCGCTTTCAGCTTGCCGTGAAAGCCGGCGAAACGAAGACGCTCATCGTGAAAGAAGAGAAGTTGCTGGCGAGCGAAGTGTTCCTGAGCAACAACGTGGAAGAGGCAACTCGTTACTTCACGAATCTGACGGAGGCCAGCCCCAAGCTGAAGGCGCAGCTTCAAGCGGCCATGAAGGTCAAGGAATCATGGGACAACGTAAGCCGTGAGTTGGTTCAGGTTCTCACGCAGTTGAGCGCGCTGAACGTCGATCAGGACCGCATCCGGAAGAATCTGCATGAGACGCCGAAGGAAGCCGAGGTGTACGGAACGTACTTGAAGAAGCTGTCGGCACAGGAGAAGGAGATTGACGTGCTGACCGAGAAGCAGAAGAAACTCCTCGACGACGAACTGAAGGCACGTCGCAAGTTCGAGGAGTTCCTGGCGAATATCTCGGATTGATCCGTTACTTCCTCTGGATCTTCTTGGGACCGTCGCCGGCGGTCTTCTCGTAACTGCCGTTGCCGGTCTTCACGTACTTCGTGAAGCCCTTCGCTGCGAGGTTCTTGTCGGTGATCTTCGCCGCACCTTGCGTGTCGGTCCAGGCTCGCGGGGCGTTCGGTTCCGCAAACACGCGACGCACTGGCTTGCCCGTCTCGGGGTGCTTCGTCAGTGCGTCTTCGGACATCTTCTGGAGCACTTCAAATTGCTCACCACCAGAACCATCTGGTAGCACAATCTCGTAGACATAGAGCGGCATAGGTGACTCTCCGGGTTCGCTAATACATCATAGCATCGCAATTCCAAAGAGCGCTACGCCGCAAGCGGCGAACAGCCTCAACCCTTTGCTAACTCGTCGCGCACGACTTCCAGCAGCTTCTTCGTCGCCTTGATGCCTTCCGGTTCGGGCAACTTGCTGCCTTCGTACTCGACGCCGACGAACCCGCTGTACTTGTGCTTCTTCACCACGAGTTCCATCATCTTGCGGTAGTCCGTCTTCGTTTCGTTGCCCTTGTCGTCGAAGTCGTGGCTCTTCGCCGACACGCCCTTCGCGAACGGCATCAGTTCATCCACGCCCTTGTAGCGGTCGTATGAACCGAAGTTGCCGAAGTCGGGAAGCGTGCCACAGAACTTGTTGTTGATCTTTTTCATCACGTTCGCGAGCCATTCGCCGTTGCTCGACAAGCCGCCGTGATTCTCGACAATCACGCCGATTTCGTGCTTCGCCCCGAACTCGGTGAGTTTGCCAAGGCCATCGACAACGCGAGTGAGCTGCTCTTCGGGTGTGCCGCTGGACTGGGCATTCACGCGAATCGAATGACAGCCCAGGAACTTCGCCCACTCAACCCAGCGGTAGTGGTTCTCGACAGCCTGCGCCCGCTTCTTCTCGTCGGCATCGCCGAGAGCGCCTTCGCCGTCGCACATAATCAGCACGCTCTTCACGCCCGCATCGTCCGCGACCTTCTTCAAGTCCTTCAGGAACGCCTCATCCTTCTTTTTGTCCTTGTAGAACTGGTTCACGTACTCGATGGCCTCGATTTCGTATTCCTTCTTGGCGATCGTCGCGAACTGAAGCGGGTCGGCCTTCTTGGCGAAGAACGCCTTGTGCAGCGACCACTGCGCAAGCGAAATCTTGAACAGAGGCTCGACGGCTGGTGCTGCACTGGCGAATGTCGGAGCAATAGCGGCTCCTGCGACAGCAGCCGAGCGAGCAAGGAATTCACGACGCGAAACGTGCGACATCGAAGCATCTCCGGGAGAATGGGAATGGCTCCGACGATTGTAGTCCGTTCTCGTGTGTCGATCTCAGGAAAACAGAATCGCCTCCGGAGTTCCGGAGGCGATTCTGCGTTGAATCGTGACACTTTTAGCCGACACGAGGTTGTGTCAGCACAGCACCGGGAGGCGCTGCTGGAATCGGAGCGTTCGGGATGACCATTCCACCTTGCTGGACGGGAGCCGCAGCGCCAACACCAGTCGCGACCATCGGGTTCGGGTGAGCCGCAGCCGTCTGCTGAATGTTTGCCTCCGCCTGGATCGCTTCGGCCGGGGGAAGTTCCGCTTGCCGGGCATGGCGACCGAGCGGCCCGAGCAACAACCCAAGCGTCACGAGCGTCAAGCCGGTGAGAGCAAGTCCGATGACCCAGAATTGACCGGTTGGGGTCAATTGGGATTCGCGTGTGAAGTACCAAACGAGGGTCCACACGTCGATGAGGGCACCGCCGGTCACATAAGCGAGGGCTGTTCGGGGGCCGAACGACGGTTCAGAAAGAATGGCCATAACTCGTCTCTGGTTAGGTTGTGTGAAACGCACGCTGACGCCAGAGGCAATGCACATCAAGTGCCGAACTCGCGGAATCACATCATCTTCTTCAAGAACTTGAGGATCGCGGCGTTGAACACATCCGGATTCTCGAGGTTGCTCAAGTGTCCTGCTTCGGGGATGTGAGCCAACTCGCTTCCCTTGACATTTGCAGCAAGTCGAGCAGCCGCAAGCGGTGGCGTCACAGCGTCGAATTCCCCAACGAGAACGAGCGTCGGCACCGTGATCTTCTCAAGCCCAGGCATCGCATCAGCACGATCGCGTAAGGCGAGCAACGCGGAGATGACTGCCGCTGCCGTCTGCCGAATGGCGATCTTCCGAGCGAATTCGACCACTCGCGAAGCCGTCGTGCGAGTCTGTTCGCTCAACAACTTTGGCAACATTGATTCGGCGAACGCGACAGCTCCGTCGGCTTTCACCGCTGCGATTGCCTTGTTGCGGCCTTCGCGTGCGGTTGCGTCATCGGGTGCGGGTCGAGTGTCGGCGAGAATTAGCGCCGCCAGGCGAGTTGGATGCTTGCGAGCGAACGCCATCGCAACGTAGCCACCCATCGAGAGACCGCCAATCACGGCACGGTCGATCTTCAACGCCGTGAGGAAGTCGGCGATGACGTCGGCGGCACCGTCGATGGTGAACTCTTCTTTTCCTGACGTGGATTGTCCGAATCCTGGGAAATCCGGTGCGAGGACGCGAACATCTTCGGTGGAAAGGGGCCCATACTGGGGTGCCCACATCTCGCGATCGAACGGGAAAGCATGGAGCAAGACCACGGGAAGGCCAGTTCCCACGTCGTCGTAAGCCAAATGCAGGCCACGTTGTGGGAGTTCCACAGTCTTCATGATGCGTGACTCCGGTAATTGGACAGTTCACCGTCGGAAATGCAACCGCCGTGCCACGGCACGCGGATTGCAACTCTCACCTACAACACGAAAGGGGTGTGCCATGTTGCTCACGAATGAGATTACACCTGTTGAAGGTAATAGCCAACTTCCCCTCTTGCAGGCCGCGCAGGGTTTAGCAGGCTCGAAGGACGGAAAGGGCGTTGGCGATCTCGCGGATCTCGCGACCATCGACGGCTGGGTTCACGATTACCTGGCAGGGGAAGGCGACCCTGCCGACGCAAAGGGAATGGCGGCGGCGTTCCGCTTTGGAGTGAATGCCGACGGGCGATACGCGGGGCAAACCTTCATCGAGACCGAACCGGAACTCCGGTCGGAGTGGTCGTCCGAGAAGGGGCATTTGCCGTGGGACACGGTGCGAGATGCAGTTTGGGCGGGCTTTGACCGTGCCCGCGATCGACGAGGGTAACAGGGTGGGTTGTTGGACTTTGCCGCTTGCGGCGTAGCGCCCAGATCGCTACGCCGCAAGCGGCAAAGACATCACTGGTAGCGCTTCTCGATCTTCTCAACCTCCGCAGTTTTCTTTTGGGCCTTCAGCGACGCGAGCAGCATGTCCCGAGCCATCACGTTGTTCACGTCCACGAACAGCGCTTCGCGTGCCCAGTGTTCCGCCTTTGCTTGCATCCCGGCATCCTGGTGCAGTTTCGCTAACTGAAGCCGCACGGCGATGTTGTCCGGCGTCCGACTCGCGATCTCCTCAAGAACCGGAATCAGCTTCTCAGGCGCTGACTTTGCTGCGTACAACTTCGCCAGCGATTCCAGGGCATCCGTGTCGGGCGGCGCCAGCGAACGCAACTTCTCGAACGCCAGTGTCCCCTTCTCGGGCTCCGACGCTTCCAGCGAGACCTTGCCCAAAGCGGCCCACAAGCGAGTGTCCTCGGGGTTCTCCTTTGTCGCTTCTTCCAGCACCGCGACCGCTGATTTCGTGTCCTTGTCGCGCTGAAGTAATCGCGCTTTCACAAGCGACGCCGCCGGGTGGCCTTTCTCTTTCACCAACGCCGCATCGACCAGTTTTCGGGCTTCGCTTGCCTTGCCGCGACGGGCGTACTCGGCAGCCAACTTCGCCATGATGTCCGGATCGTCGGGTGACTTCTTGAAGGCCGTTTCCAGTTCCGCGAACGGCGTTGGCTTCTCCGCACGCGGCAACGCCTTCACCTGAGCCCGAATGAAGTCACGGTATCCCTTCTCGAACGCTTCCTTCTCGACACCGCACGCTCGACGGATCGCGTCGCTGGTGCCGAGGCCGAGCTTGTAGGCGTCGAGCAACTTCGCAATGCAGTCGGCTCCGTAGTTCTTCTCGATGAACTCGACGTAGAGAAGCCCCTGGTGATACGCGAGCATCACGTCGGAGGGGTTGCCGAAGTTGTGGTAGCCGCGACCAATGGTATCGAGATCGAAAGCGGTGGCTTCTGCGATGCGGTCACGTAACAACGGCAGCATCGTGTCGAATCGCCTTGAGCGCTCGGCACGTACGGCCAAGCCTTCCGTGAGCCAGATCGGAACGAGGAAGCCCGTTTGCGTCAGATTGAAGGCGTGCGTGAGTTCGTGCCTCGCGACCGTGGCCCAGTTATACGGCCGGTTTCCGCCATCAACTCTCGGCGAGGGAATCGCGATCAGCGGGCCGGTGCTTGCACCCTGAGCGGCACCCGGTAACCCTGGCAGCGACAGCACGCGACCGCTGAACATTTCCCGTGTTGCGAACACTTCCACCAGCAGCTTTCCAGGCGGCGATGAACCGTAGAGCTTCGTGAACTCCGCGTGCCATTCCTCAAGGGCTTCGCCCAGGAATGCAGCAAAGATCGTGTCCGTTTTCGGGTCGTACTTGATGACGAAGTGCAGTGTTTCAAACGTTTCGTAAGTGCCAAGGTGCTTGAGAACCTTGAGGGAGTTCGACACGCGAACGTGAAACGGATCGGCCTTGAACGCCGCTTCGAGTTGCACCTTCGCCTCGGGTTCGCGACCGAGTTGCATCATGAGCAGTCCGAGCCCGGCTTTCGGGGCCGCGAGATCGGGTCGCAGTTCCGACGCCTTCTTGAAGCATTCCTCGGCACGGGCATACTGCTTGCGAGCCATCAGCGCCTCGGCGAAGTCCGTGTAGAAGATGCCGGGCTTCGTGCAGAACGCCGCCACTTCCTTTTCGATCTCAGCAACCGCCTCGGGCTTGCGACTCAGATGACGAATCACCGCAAGGCGAGCGAGTGTGAGTTCGTCGCGTGGGTTGATGAGTTTCGCCGAGAGAAGGAGCCGTTCGGCGCTGGCAGAATCGCCCTCGGCCAGTTGCGTGTCGGCCTTCAGACGCAGGGCGTCGGGGTGCTTCGGGTTCACCTTGAGCGCGAGATCTGCGAGCTTCCCGGCAGCGACAGCGTTCAACTCTTCGTTCGCGAGCATTCCCTTTCCGACGAGTGCCTCGACCGCCGTGGGGTTGATCTTCAGCGCCTTGTCGAAGGCGTCGGCGGCGTCGGCACGGTTGTGCTTTTCGAGCAGGATTCGACCCGCGAAAACCTCGATCTGCCAGAAGTCGGGATCGCTTTTGATCGCGTCACCGCAGACTTCATCGAGGATGAACTTGAACTGCTCGGGCTTGTTGTTCCAGCGAGCGTTCTCGGTGCCGGCTTGTGCGACGATCAGCAACAACTCGCCGTCGGTGATCGGCTTGTCGGCCTGGTTGGCGTCGGAATACTCCTTCACGAACCACCGCACTTCCTTGTTCGCGGCCGCGATGTCGCCCTTGTCGCGAAGCAGGCGAGTCCGCACCCATCGCGCGAGGAAGTTCTTGTCGTCCTTCATAATGGCGGCTTCAGCGTCAGTGCTCGCGTCGTCCCACTTCCCTTGGAAGAACGCGAGATCGGCACGGTTCGCGAGCAGCGTCGCATCGTTGGCGTGAACCTTCAGCCCGGCTTCGTATGTGTCGAACGCTTTCGCGTATTCGCCCTCGGCTCGTTGAACCGCAGCCAATCCGACGAACGCCGCAACGGCGGGTTTCTCTTCTTTGAGGAGCGTTTCGTAACCGGTGCGTGCCTCGGCGTAATTTCCACGTTGGAACCGCTGTTTCAGCGCGGGATAATCGGCTTTTGGTTGAGCCACGAGAACGAATGTGAACAGCAACAGCATCGGTGAAACCTCGCGGGGAGTTCGTTCACCGTATCGACCCCGTGAAACAACCGCAAGCGGCTGACGTCGGATGTTTGACCGGTTGGACTTTGCCGCTTGCGGCGTCGCGCTGGCACTGTGAGAGCGCGACGCCGCAAGCGGCGATGCGAAACCCGTGTTTGTTTCCAAACGTCGCGTTAGGAACGGTTGAACTGTCCGTCTTTCTTTCCAGATCGAGAGATTCACGGCCGGTAAGAGAGGTCGTCCCATGTTCGCATGTCTCCGGCTCACGGCGGTTCTCGCCGCACTCGCAATCCCAACAACGGTTTACGCGGGCGAACCCGCACCAAAGGCCGACCCAGCAGAGGCCATCGCCGCCCTGATCGACAAGCACATTAGCGCCGATTGGGCTGCTCGCGGCATCAAACCCGCCACTCAGACCGACGACGCGGAGTTCGTTCGCCGCGTGTATCTCGATATGATCGGTCGCGCTCCGAAGGCTCCTGAGAGCCGTGAGTTCATCGACGACACGAACCCCAACAAGCGAGCGGCTCTCGTCGATCGACTGCTGACGCTGCCAGGTCACGCGGGGCACTTCGCAGCCGTGACGCGAGCCGCGTGGCTGCCGCAAACGATGTCGAACTTCCAACTCGCGAACGCCGGCTTTCAGTTCGAGAACTGGCTGCGGATGCGTTACCGCGATAACACCCCAGCCGATGAAGTCGTCCGCCGAATCCTCACTGTTCAGTTCACGGTCAACGCACAGAATCCGATGTTTCGCTTCGTGCAGCCGGTTGGCACCGATCCGGACAACGCCACGCTCGTCGGGTTCTATCAGGCCAACGAAGCCCGCGCCGAGAACCTCGGCAGCAGCGTGAGCCGACTGTTCGTGGGCGTGCGACTCGAATGTGCGCAGTGCCACGATCACCCGTTCGCCAAATATACCCGCGAGCAGTTCTGGGAGTTCGCCGCGTTCTTCGCCGAGATGAACCCACTGCCCGCGAACAGCCCGAACCTCGTTGGGCCGATCCAGCCACAATCGGACAAAAACCGCATCACGATCACGAACACTGAAAAGCGAGTGGTTGCCCGGTTCTTCGATGGCTCAAGCCCTGACTGGACCGCGGAACGCTCGCCACGCCTGGAACTCGCTGACTGGCTGACGAACCCGAATAACACGTACTTCTCGCAGAACGCCGTGAACCGAATGTGGGCGCACTTCTTCGGCATCGGGATTCAAGATCCCGTTGATGAACCGGGCGACAATAACCCGCCGAGCCACCCGCTGCTGCTCGAAGAGCTCGCGAAGGCATTCGTCGATGCGAAGTTCGACAACCAAGCCCTGATTCGCGGCATCACTCGGTCGCAGGCCTATCAACTGTCGAGCAAGATGACGCATCCAAGTCAGTCCGATCCGCGTCGGTTCGCCAAGATGAACCTGAAGGGGCTGACCCCGGCTCAGTTGTTCGACTCGATGGTTGCCGCCACGGGTCACCGTGAGCCGGGCTTTATGCGGCAGAATCAGTTCAACTTCAATCAGCAGCCGAACAATCCACGAAGTGTGTTCCTGAATCGCTTCGCCTCGAACGAGAAGGTCACGGAAGCGAACACGACGATCCTTCAAGCTCTGATGCTGATGAACGGCCAGTTCATCACGGACGTCACGAGCTTGGAGAAGGGCGAAGTTCTCGCGGCGATTGTCGATGTGCCCGGTTGGGACACGAAGCAGCGAATCACGGCTCTGTTCCTCTCGACGTTCGCCCGCAATCCGTCGCCGGAGGAACTGGAGAAGTTCACGAGCTACGTCGATCGCGGCGGAGCGAACAACGACAAGAAGAAGGCCCTCGCGGATGTGTTCTGGGTACTGCTGAACAGCCCCGAGTTCCTGTTCAATCATTGATAAACGCGACACGTTTAGCGGTCGCCGCAACGCGGCGACGCACCCGCACAACACCAACCGCGTCGCCCCGCTGGGGCGACCACTAACCAAAATCTAACATCAATCACACGCACGGAGTTCCCCCATGCTCGATTCGCTCATGAGCCGACGACATCTGTTGCGGGCAGGAGCCGTCAGCGCCACAGTCTCGATGTCGGGCATGCTCGGCAAACTCGCGATGGCCGCCGAGCAGTCGAAGACCAAGCCGAAACGCTCCTGCATCCTGCTGTGGATGAACGGCGGGCCGAGCACCATCGACCTGTGGGACTTGAAGGTCGGCCATGAGAACGGCGGGCCTTACAAGGAAGTAAACACCACCGCGACAGGTCTGAAGATCAGCGAACACCTGCCGAAGATCGCGATGCACGGCGACCAGCTCGCCATCCTCCGCGGCATGACCACGAAAGAAGGCGACCACGCTCGCGGCACTTACCTGATGCGCACGGGCCAACTCCCAGGTGCGGCGGGCATCCAGTACCCGAGCATCGGGTCGCTCGTCTCCAAGGAACTCGGCGACCCGAAAGCCGAACTGCCGAACTTCCTGAGCATCGCGCCGCAACGCTTCTTCGCCCAGGAAGCGTTCGGCCCAGGCTTCCTCGGACCGGTTCACGCTCCGCTGATCGTCGGCGAGAACCAGGCGTTCAACAACAACACGCCGATGAACCAACTCGACGACGCTCTGAAAGTCGCCGACCTCACGAAGCCCAAGAGCGTTGACGACGCCAGCGCCGCTGTGCGGCTCGACTTGCTCCGCGAGATGCAAGAAGACTTCGCTGCGGGTCGCCCCGGTCAGATGGCCAAGAGCCACGCCGCTGCGTACGACCGTGCGATTCGACTCATGCAGTCCGACGGCGCGAAGATCTTTGACCTCACCACCGAGAAGGATTCGATTCGCGACAAGTACGGTCGCAACCTGTTCGGGCAGGGCTGTCTGCTCGCTCGCCGGTTGGTCGAGAAGGGTGTGCCGTTCGTCGAAGTGAGCCTCGGCAACTGGGACACGCACGGCCAGAACTTCGATCAGGTGAAGGGCTTGTCCGGCACGCTTGACGCCGCGTGGGCCTCGCTGATGGAAGACCTTAAGGATCGCGGCTTGCTCGAAACGACGACCATCGTGTGGATGGGTGAGTTCGGTCGCACGCCGAAGATCAACCAGGGCCGTGGCCGTGACCACTACCCGAACGCATGGAGCACCGTGCTGGCTGGTGGCGGCATCAAGGGTGGTCAGGCGATTGGCAAGACGAGCGCCGACGGCACCACGGTCGAAGAACGCCCGACGACGACACTCGACATGCTCGCGACGTTGTGCATGGCTCTCGGCATCGACTACGAGAAGACGAACCCGTCGAACGTTGGCCGACCAATCCGGATCGTGGACAAGCCCTGCAACCCGATCAAGGAGGTCGTAGCGTGAACAAGTTCATTCGCCTCGTCGCTGTGCCCACCCTGTCCCTGCTCGGCGGGGCTGTGGTCGCCACGCCGGAAGCTGTGCCCGCGCCTGTCGTCGAAGCAGCACCGGCACCACGCGAAGTTGTTCGCAAACCACTTCCGTGGGCGGTGCCTGACTCGCAGGAAGTCGTTGTTTTCTCGCCGACTCGCCCGGTTCGCATCAAGGTCACTGCTCAGTGCGAAGGGAAGCCCCTTGGCGAGATGTGGCAAGAGCGGCTCCAGAAGGTGTTCGATGCTTGCGATCGCGACAAGGATGGCTACCTGAACGAGAAGGAAGTGCAGGCCATCCTCTCAGACATGGGCCTCAACCAGCTCATGCAAACGGGGTATTACCAACCCACCCCGCAAGATCGGCCGACCCTCGAACGGCTCGACACTGACAAAAACGGCAAGGTGTCGTTCGACGAATACCTGGCGTATTACAAGACGTCCACCGCGAGCGTGTTTCGCGCACAACCGCCCGCGGCTGATAACGCTGGCGGCACCGCTGTCACCGAAGCGCTCTTCAAGTTGCTCGACGTGAACGGCGATGGCCAACTCACCAAGGACGAGGTGAAAGCTGCCGAGAAACTGCTCGTCACCAAGGACGCCGACGAGGATGAATGTCTCAGTCAGGCGGAACTGGTGCCGAACTTCTTTGACCCACGGTTCGGTCGGCCCATCAGACCTGTCGGCGGAGGGTTTGGACAGCCTCAGCCAGTGGTCCCGGTTTCGCAGACGGTCGTGACCTACGAACCGAATCGCGTTCCCGGCACTCTGACGCAACAAGTCATCAAGAAGTACGACAAAGATGGCGACTTCGAGCTAACCCGCGAGGAAATCGGCTTCGACGAGGCAACGTTCGCTCGCCTCGACAAAGACGGCAACGGTCGGCTCGATGGCGAAGAACTCGATGCGTGGCGCACGGGTCCGGCTGATCTCGAAGTCTCGGTATCGCTCGCACCGAAGGCGGTCGATTGTGTCGCGAAGCTCATCACGAACCGCGAGGATGCGAACAATCGTGGGTTCACCATCAAGCAGGTCGAAACCGGTCGGCTGATTATCCGAACCGGTCGGCAGCCAATCGAGCTCTGGGCCTTTTCGCCAGTGGTCGGCTACCAACTGCCGCCGCTCAAGACGCAGTATCAGTACCTGTTCCAGCAGGCCGCGAAGGGCAAGGATCACGTGCTGGAGAAGGATCTGAACGGGCCAAATGCCGTGCAGTTCCAGTTCCTCCGCACGCTGTTCGAGGCGATGGACACCGACAGCGACGGCAAGCTCACCAAGGCCGAGTTCGATGCGTACTTCGACCTTCAGGATGGATTCCGCAATGTGTCGTTGTGCGTCACGCCGACCGTGCAAACGCCGACGCTGTTCCAACTGCTCGACGAGAACCGTGATGGCAGGCTCAGTGTGCGGGAGCTTCGCACGGCCTGGGACCGACTGATCGCGTTGGAACCGAGCGGTGGCGACGTGGTGACGAAGGCCGCGATCATGCCGAGCGTCTCGTTGCGGCTGACGCGAACGATGGAACGCGGCTACATCAACCAGCAACAGTTCAACCCGGGATTCAATCCGAACCAAGTGCAGGTTCCGCAGAGGGGGCCGACGTGGTTCCGCAAGATGGACCGCAACGGCGACGGCGACGTGTCGCGTTCTGAATTCCTGGGAACAAAGGCCGAGTTCGAGGTGATCGACACGGACAAAGACGGGCTTATCAGTTTGGAGGAGGCGGAAGTCTACGACAAGCGAACACGCCCCCCCGAAGAGAAGAAGTCCGACGAGAAGAAGTGAGCAAACCACAAGTGATTCACGAGACGGCCGGGGCTATCCCTGGCCGTCTTTCTGTTCCAGAGTGTGGTCGTTCACAGAAACGATGGATAGCATCTCGGTACACCTCTCCCGCAATCCTCTCTCTCGCTTCTCGTCCCCGCAACCGACGACGGGCGACATCTTCATCGCATCTTCTTTTGACCCGCGAATTGGGCCAGTTAAGATGCGAATTGGTGTGGTCGCCCAATTCTTCTTTTTGTGTTGGTCCATGAGCGCCACAAACGAACCGCCACAAAACCAAACACCGCCGGCACCTGTTGCTCCAGCGAAGGGCAGCAGTTGGAAATTCACAATTGCGCTCATCGTGTTACTGATGGTCGGAGCAGGCGGTTGGTATGCCTACGTCAGTTCCACGGCGATGCCGACCCCACCCGATGAACTGCAAGGGCTGAAAACTTACATCACCAACCTCGCAAAAACGCAGAAGTTGGCCGACGGTTTCACAGACGAAAACGGCGACCTCGTTGCCGACCCACCCAAAGATCCAGCCAAGTTCCTCAAAGTGGACGAGATTTCGTTCTCGCTCGTGGGCGGTGAAAAACCCGAGACGGCTCAAGGCGAATGGCAGGATTTCATGGATGCTCTCGCTAAGGGCACCGGAAAGAAAGTGAAGTATCTCACCGAGGCAAACTCGGTCCAGGATCAGGTACGGTTGCTCGGCGAAGGAAAATTGCATGTGACCGCCTTCAACACCGGGCAGGTCTCAACCGCGGTGAACACGGCGGGATTTGTGCCGATGTTCTGCCCGGCTGATGGGAACGGGAACTTTGCCTATCAGATGGAGATTCTCGTTCCCGCGGGCAGCTCGGTTCAAAAACCTGAAGATTTGAAGGGCAAAAACATCGGGTTGGTGGCGTTGTCCTCGAATTCGGGCGGCAAGGCTCCGTTGGTCATCTTCAAAGACAAGTTCGGAATGCTGCCCGGTCGAGACTACAGGTACACATTTACGGGTGAACACGAGCGAGCGATCAAGGATGTCGCGATCGGGCGATACGACGCAGTATGTGTCGCCAGTGACATCCTGACTCGAACGCTTGGGCCAGGCGAGAAGCAGGTCAAGCCAGAGGCCGTCCGCAGCATTTATAAATCAGAATCGTTTCCGCCGTTGTGCTTCGGTGTGCCGTACAACCTGCCACCGGAACTTGCAACGAAGGTAAAGCAAATCTTCACGGAGTTTTCGTTCGTCGGGAACTCGGTTGGCAGGGTATACCAAACGCGGGGACAAGTGAAATTTGCTCCGGTTGACTACAAGACTGACTGGAAGTTGATTCGTGAGGTTGATGACTCGTTGACCAAGTTGTTGGACTCGAAGTGATTTGTTGAGTTGTTCCGTCGGTCGGCGTTTGCTCGACCGGCCCCCGACGGGGAAACGTTTGTGTCTGGGCCTTACTAGACGCCCGATGTCGCATCATAACGTTTTCATCGAGAGGGTATTGCTATGCGTTTGCCACGCCGCGGGTTTACATTGATTGAATTGTTGGTAGTGATCGCCATTATCGCAATTCTGATTGGCCTGTTGCTTCCCGCAGTGCAGAAGGTGCGTGCGGCAGCAGCGCGTGCGAAATGCTCCAACAACCTCAAGCAAATCGGCCTCGCAGCTCACAACATCGAAGGCGTGAAACAAGGATTGCCTCCATCGTATGTCGGTCTCGGCGTGGCGCCTTATCCGATGCCGGGGATGCAAGAATTTATCATAGCGGGAAAGACCGGCTTGAATGCGGGCGGAGCGTCGTTGGCCAATACGGACTATGCTGTCACGAGCGGTTGGACCATTCTGCTCCCCTATATCGAACAAGGCAGCTTGCTTACACAAAACGGCGGATATGATTTTCGACAGTCTTGGTACTCCACCCAAAATGCGCCGATGGCATTAAATCCTATCCCCATTTTTGCGTGCCCCGCGAGCCAGGGGCCGCGTATTTGGCCCGCAACGACTTCGTCTAGCGTCCAAAATACGTGGTTTAAAGCCAACAACCAATTTCCGGCCGTCGGGGATTACGTATTCATCGAGCGAGGCCCTAACAACACTGCTAATTGGGCGGCTTTTGGATTGTCGAAACCAGGTACGGAGGGAGTGAAGGGTGTTCTTGCGAATAGTACATACACCAAGCTGAACCAGATTCTGGATGGGTTGAGTAACACGATCATGGCAGCCGAATGCTCGGCACTGCCGAACACATGGCAGATCACCGTCCAAGGTGATCCCCCGGCGAAAACTGGCTCTGATGCAGGCGTGTATGCTGGTGCATGGGCCGCTTACGCATCAGCTTCCATCACCGTGGATGGAGTAAGAACCATTCCGGCCAACGATACTACTCGTCTCGGATTGAATCTGAATGACAACACGCGTGATGCTGAGAACAGTTACGCCGCGATCACGGGAGGGTGTAAATTTAACTGCTCCAACACTGACGAGTTGTTTTCATTCCATACAGGGGGGATGAACGTCGTCATGGGCGATGGCTCCGTCCGATTCCTAACCGATAGTCTTTCGATGTCGACTTTCTACATGCTTCTCTGTCGAGGCGATGGCAATCCGATTCCGGAATAGCTCGGATTCTCTGTTACCGGTCACACCCCGGACAGGAAGCGAAGGGCGGATTGAGCAACGAGATGTGCCTGGACGGCGTCAGCAATTTCGGGTCGCTGAATTCGTCCCAGCGAGATTCGGAGCAAGGAGGAGACTCGGTAAATTCCGATCCGCTCGACTTGCACAAAACGACCGTCAGACTCTTCCAATACTCATTCACCCCGGTTAGCATCGAAGGCTTCCGGGGTGAACCTTTTTTCACTCCCACCATTCCCACGACGTTTCCAGGGCTCGGCCATGTGCCCATCATGTGCCCGATCACGTGCGTTCACGCTGATTGAATTGCTTGTCGTCATCGCCATCATCGCGATTCTGATTGGGTTGCTGTTGCCAGCCGTGCAGAAAGTGCGAGAAACCGCTGCACGAATGAAGTGTTCCAACAACCTCAAACAAATCGGCATCGCGAGCCACAACTACGAAAGCAACAGCCAACGGTTCCCATCTGCGTTCAATGTGGTCGTCGGCCCAGCGAGTGGGCAAATCCTCGCCACGAACAAGATCGTCACGATTGGCAAAGCGCCGAATCCGGCACCCGACGCGGGAAAATACTACAGCATCTGGACCACATTGCTTCCTTACTTGGAGCAGGGGCCGCTCTACCAAAGCATGGCGACGCTCTCCAATAACTTCACGCTGGGCGGAACGCCATTGGGTGCTCAGTACATTTACACGCACACAGCCACCGCGAGCGATCCGACGCAATCGCCGGGTTCGCAAGTGCTGCCGGCGCTGCTCTGCCCATCCGACATCCTTCCGAAACCGCCGACGTTTACCTATACGCTGTATACGTTCGCATACACGAATTACGGGGCGATTCAGGGCACGCAGATGGATGACGATAGCCTCATCACCTATCCGTTCGATGGCGCCTTCTACCCGAATAGCAGAACGACGATTGCTGATGTCACCGATGGATTGAGTAACACGTTATTCTTCGCGGAGCGAACATATAAGGACGCGAACGTCTCGGCACAGATCGCGATCCTCAAAGTCGGCGGCTGGTCGTGGTGCAACTACAACTCGATGGAAGACCATTCGCTGAGTAGCAACGTGCCGATCAATTTTTCGGGTTGTGGTGTTGGCGGGGCGCAATGCTACGACCGCATTCCAGCGATGGGATCGCAGCATAATGGCGGTTGCAACGTGGTCTTCGGCGACGGCTCGGTTCGTTTCCTGCGACTGACCGATACGAGTCAACTGTCGCTGTTGAAAGAACTCACTACTCGCGCAAGCGGGAACGTTCCCAACGGCGATTACTGAAGAGGCCAGTTTTGTGAGCGTCGAGTTGTCAGTCCGACGGTGTGCCAGACGAGCCAAACGGCGTTTCCAGAACACCGTCGGCCTGACGGCTCGACGCTCACCAAGCGATGAGAATGCCTGACCCGTTCGACGTTCTCAACGAGAACGCGGAAGGTGCGAAGAGTTACCGAGCAAACGTATCAAGGCAGTTCGGTCTGGGACGCGAGTGGGATTGAATTGAGTCGAACTGAGATCCGGAACCGCGTGTCGCGGGCAAGATCAGCTACGCCACCTCGGCGAGTTTCTTCATTTCGCTTTCAATCGCAGCCAGTTCCGCGTCGGCTTCTGCCTTCTCCTTGCGGAGCGCTTCGAGTTTGGCCACAGCCGCCTCGTAAGCTTCTTGCTTGTCGGCCAGCTTCGCCTCGGCTTCGTCGCGCGCCTGCTCGGTGTAGCAGACTTCCTTTTCGCCCTTCAGAATTTCGTCCGGCAGCTTGCGGTTTCGGTTCTGAATGCCGATCAGGTCGCTCATCAACTGAGTTCGTGTGGCACGAGCCTTTGCTCGACGAACCACTGGGTTTTCAACCTCTCCCGTGTCTCGGCTCGGTGCGGGAACCACCGTGACTCGCGTGACGGCAACGTCGACCGACTCACGGAGGGTTTTGCCTCTCGCTTTGTGGTACACGACGGTCAACAGGAATGTGCCAAGTGCGAAGACAAAGGGACCGGGATTGGCCTCGATGTGCTCCCACACACGGAGTGCGGCCTTTGCCGCGACCCCCACGTACTGCATGAACTCTTCGGGGTATGCAGCGTACCCCGCGCCTGCTGCGGCGGCGGACAGGAACACAGTTGCGGTTGCGATGCGTTTCATCAGGGAAGCCTTTGGTTAGTGTGGATGAGAACTCGACAGGTCGCGTTCTCATCCAATCGCGTCCGGCTGACAGGCCAACCTGACCCACTCACAGAATCGGACGGCTAACATTATCGGACAGCGATTCGGAGCGGCTGGTTCGCGACTTTTCCATGAATGCCGGTTTTGCGGAACGCAGAATGTGGAACCCGGGCATCGCGATTATGAGCTATGTTCTCGCATGAACCTTCGCACCATTCTCACGTTCGGCGTGCTGGTCATTGTGGTCGTGCTGACCGGCGAACAACTGCGCGAACTCTACGACGACACAAGCCTTCTCCGCCCCTACGACTACATGGAATACTGGTCGGCTGGGCGGGCCACGCTCCGAGGCCAGAACCCCTACGATGGCGACGTACTCTACCCGCTTCAGCAAGAGATGGGCACGCGGTACAAAGATCCGGTGATGATGTGGAATCCGCCGTGGACGTTGCCCGCGGCAATGATAATCGGCTCGCTGCCGTGGCGAATGGGTCAGATGATCTGGTTCGCCTTGAACCTCGTGGCGGTGCTGGTTTCGGCTGCGTTGTTGTGGCGACTCTCTGGCGGGGATCGGCGATTGACTTGGTTGAGTGTGGTTGTGGCGAGCCTGTTCGCACCCACAACGTTTCTGTTGCTGCTCGGGCAAATCTCGGGGTTCATGCTGTTCGGGCTGGTGGGCTTTCTGTGGGCCGTGAAGAGTGAACGCTTTGTTCTGGCGGGGGCTCTCGCAGCACTGACCGCGATCAAGCCGCACCTGCTGGTCGGGTTCGCGATTGTGCTGGTTCTGCAATCGCTGCGAGGCAACGCCGTTTGGAAATCCGTGCTGTCGGGCGGGGCGGTGTTGGTGGTGTTTGGATTGATTCCGCTCGCGTGGAACCCAGCGGTGTGGTCGCTGTATCGTGAAGGAACCAGCGTCGCAAACACTCGCTCGCATCCGACGTTGCACAATTGGGAACACCCCACGCTCGGCTACGAAATCCGGCAGGCGTTGCCGAACCATCCGTTCGCGGCGATGTTCATTCCGCTTGCGATCGCAGTTCCGGTGGTTGTTGGCTACTGGTGGTTGCGGCGTCGCGATTGGAATTGGCTGCCTGAACTTCCGCGATTGATTCTCGTGTCGCTACTTGCAGCGCCGTATGGAGCTTGGGGGTTCGATCTGGTGTTGCTGTTGGTGCCAGTGGTTCAAGCGACCACATGGCTTGTGGCCGACGGCCGGCGATTGTTGTGGGGAGTCGTGGGAAGCGTGTATCTCGCGTTGAATCTGCTGGCGATTTCAACCATCACCCGCGAAGGCTCGATGACGAATCCCTGGATCGTCCCGGTGACTTTCGCGGGCTATCTCCTCGTGGGCTGGCGCACAAAAATCAGTCCACCCGCACAGCTTTGACGATCGCGTCGGCGAAGTTGAATGCCTCCGACGGTCCGCTTGCCGTGATGACCTTTCCGTCCACGACGACTCCTTCGTGCTTCCATGTCACCAACTTCTCTTGCGCGGCGCCTGGGTGTTCTCGCAAGAATACCTCACTCCTCGCGGCGGATTTTTCGCGGAGCGTTCCGTGGACCCAGAGAACCCTCTGGCCGACACAAATCGCGCAGATTGGCTTGTTGTCTTTACGCATCTTCGCGAGGAAGTCTCGAGTTGCCTTGGGGACGCTGTAATCATCGCCTTTCGGCTGAACGTATTCGTTCACGTTGTAGCCGCAGAAGATCACCGCCGAGTAGCGAGCCGGGTCCGCATCGGTGAACGACAGCGCCACGGGGAATGATCGCAACGGACCTCCCTCGCCCCGCAGCAGGGTCGCGTGGCCGCCCTGCGAGGAGGCCGTGACGACTTCCATGCCGCATTCTTTGATCCGATTGAGCACGGGGAAGTAGTCCATCGCGTACACTCCATCGCTGGGCACCACAAACAGGACGGGCAGTTCATTGGGCTTCTTGGGATAAAACGGCGGTGGACCCTTCTTGGGGAATTGGTCACCCTTTGGGAAGAACTCGCCTTTCGGGGGGAACTCGCCTTTGGGGGGGAACTCACCTTTGGGGGGGAATTCGCCCTTCGCAAACGGGTCGTCCTTGGGCTCTGCGTACTTCTTCGGATCGCCTGTGTTTGTTCCCTTTGTGTCAGACGGTCCGGGGCGAGGCGTCGGCGTGACGCTTGCAATCGGTGTGTCGCCCTTCGTTGTGGGCGTGTCTTTCTTCTTTCCGACCACTGCGATTGCCAGCGCGGCGACCATCAGAACTGTCGCGAGCGCTCCGATCTTCGCTGCGGGATGCTCCCACCAGGGTTTCGCCTGAGACTTCTTCGACTTCTTCTTGCGGGGCTTCTCGGTCTCGACAAAAGTTCGATCCCGAGCTGACGGTTCCGTGTCGGACTCCAGCACGGGGAACCCATGAACGACTCCCGCCGGCGACTGAAGCCCCACGCCTGACGCGGGAGCGGTGGGGCCGTCCTCGAACGATTTCGCTTCGACATCCGAACCGATTCGGATGAACGGCTGAATCGCGGCAGCAACTTCGGCAGCAGTCTCGTATCGGTCGTCAGGCTTCTTCGCGAGCAACTTCTCCAGTACCAAAGCGACGCCTTCGGGCACGTCGGGCCGCAACTCACGAATTGATGGCGGCGCATCTTCGGTGTGTGCTAGGAGCTTGTCGATCAGCGACGGAGCATCCGCGAAAGGCGGCTTCCCGGTGAGCAGGAAGAACAGCGTACACCCAAGGCTGTAGAGATCGGAACGCGAATCGACGTTGTGCGAGTTCTTCGCCTGTTCGGGCGACAGGTAATCCGGCGTGCCCATCAGCAGATTCGGATTCGTCAGGGGGTCGGCGACCGGCTTGGCTGATCCGAACGGAAGGCGACCGCCGGGTCGGGTGGCTTCTTCCTCTTCGTCGGTGTGAACGAACCGTGCGAGGCCAAAGTCCATGACCTTCACCTGAGCTTTCCGGGTGACCATCATGTTCTGCGGCTTGATATCGCGGTGAACCATTCCCTTCTCGTGTGCGTTCTGAAGGCCGAGAGCCGCCTGTCGCGTGAAGGAACACGACAGCGGAACGGGAAGTGGTCCCTTCTTCGCGACGAGACGATCCAGGCTCGTGCCCTCGACGTACTCCATCACGAGGAAGTGCAACCCGCCAGCTTCGTCGGCGTCGTGGGCGGTGACGATGTTTGGGTGATTGAGTTGAGCAGCGGCACGCACTTCCTTGCGGAACCGCTCGACGGCTCCGGCCTTCGCAGTCAGATGCGGTGCCATGACTTTCAGCGCGACGAGCCGACCCATGATGCGGTGTTCGGCTTTGTAGACGACACCCATACCGCCAGCACCGAGTTCACGGAGCACCTTGTATCGCGGGTGTTCTGCGAGTGGTTCAGGAATGCCGTCGTCATCGATAGTCTTGCGTGCAAAGCCGGCAGGGGGGCTCACGGTGGGTGCGGCGGGGCCGGGTGTCTTGCCGCCGGTTGTGGCCGCTTTGTCGGCGGCACCTCCAGCCTCGCGAGCAAGCCCGGCGAGGGTATCCTCGGGAACGCGGGAAAGCAGGGCACAGCACGCAGCGCACGCACCGATGTGTTCGGCCACCGTCGCGAGTTCGTCTGAAGGCAAATCGCCCCGTGCGAACGCGGCGAGAGTTTCCGGAGTGGGGTGTGTGGTGACGGTCATCGGGCGCTCCTGAACAGACGCGAGCGATTCGTTTCAACAGATATGATGGCCCGAATCGCCGCGATCTGTCAGAAAAATCCGACGTGGTCGGAATTTTCCGCAAAGTGCAATCTCCGCTACGAGTTGGACCGCGGGATTCAGTCGAGGGATCGCGTCTGGTTGTTCGCTTCCCATACCTTCCGCTGGACGCTGAGTTCGGTGCCAACAACTCGCCAAGCGGGAACCGCTGCTTGCCGCCGGCCCTGGAAATTCCCGAAAGGGACTTCCTCGGCATCTTGCGAACCACGGATGACGACGTTTCCGAAGTCATTGACGAGTAGCATCGAGCACTCCACCCACTCGCACGGCGGCGGTGGTTTCCGACCACGGAACGATCCTCGGGGGAACTCAAGAGGAACGTATGCTCCTGACAAGTGGTAAACGCGATCAGTTGCAGTTGTAGCGAAAGGGTTTTCGAGTTGCTTCCGACGCTCTCTTTCCGGATCCAACCCGCCTGTGGAATTCATGAAGAATTCCTCGGATGATTCGAACGCGCCATCCCCAGGTTGGAAGCCTCCGAGTTCAATAATCCCTCCGGGCGTGCCGATGACACTGCCTCGGCGAGTGGAATGCCGCGAGTAAGGATCGATAGTACAAGGTGCCGGTCGCTTCACCAGGAAGAGGATCATCCGTTCCCGACGAGCAGGCTTATCAAGCCAGGACTCGCTCCAAGCGATGCGGTCGGTGAGACGTATTTCTCGGGTATCTGTCAGCCGCGGAAATGCAGGGGCCAAAACTCTGTCGAGCGGAATGTAGTCGCCGACATGAGCATCGCCTTTCCAGACATCGAGGATTTGTCCGCACGCATCGACGACAATAACGTGCGTGGCTCGCCGTGAGTTCTCGTCAAGCTTGAACTCGCGTTCTCGCCAGCAATCTTTGAGCGATTCACTCGCCGGAGTTGGGAACGCCACAAGCAGTAGTGCAAGAATCGCGAGCTTCCGCATGGCGGCCTCCGTCGGAAGTTGGATACTCCGACGAAGCCGATAACATGCACGCGGCAATTTGGGAAGGCGAGATAGTGTGTGCTATTCAGCGTGACAAGAGGAGCACGAACCGAAGCATGTCGCGAGCGTCGGACTTCTCGAAGATCTTCAAGAACTCGAAGTTCTCACGCAGCTCGGGTTCATTCTTGATGACAGCCTGAATGACGCCGAGTGCCGCGTCCGTGGCTGTGAACGGCGCGACCGTGCAGTTCCGACCAGCCGTTTCCACCGTCTTGTAGTAGCCGTCGTCGTCGAAGGTGAACGCGAGGTTCGAGTAGAACTTCGCACCGTAGCCACGGAAGGCGGTGTAGTTCACTTCGTAGATCACCTTGAACCCGTCCTTGAGCTTCTCGGTACTCAGGTACTTCATGTCGTGGAATTTGGAGGTCGGGTGCGCGAAGACCGTAATCATGCGCTGATTGCGTTCGACCAGTGACTTGGCTTTTTCTTCCGCTTTTGGAGCAACGCTATCGCCAGCCTGTGCGGGTGCGGCCACGAGCGAAAGCAGACCGATAGCAACGAAACTCAGCAACAGCTTCTTTGAGGTGAATCGGGTCATGAGATGTTCTCGGCGTGAATAACCGACGGCAGGGCTTACACCTCTATCCTCTCCTTCAAACCGCCGGCCCGCAAGTGGTTCGAGAACGGTTTGCGTGAAGTGAGGCAGACCGCTGGTCTGCCAGTGCTGGTCGCACCGAGAACGAAAAAGCCCCGCATCGTTTCCAACGCGAGGCGTCATGGTCGCCAACTAACTGTACAGCGCGGGTCTAGATGATGCATTTATGCCGCTGTTTCTTGTGGGACTTGGCGGCCTGCTTGTTTCGCTTCTGGTGGTAACAGATGACATTGCTGGTGTGTCGAATCTCAGCGACACCTCGGCGGCGACGG
>JAIOPV010000065.1 GCA_021413735.1 Planctomycetota bacterium | reverse complement strand
ATCACGGTGAACGAGACCACGATCATGAAGACCAGCCAACCCCGCAGCAACGTCCGCGAACAGCCGTGCTGCTTCCCCTACCTCAAGACGGCCACCGTTCACGACGAGTTGCCCAACGGTCTTTCCGGGCACATATTCCATCGCCAGGAAGTTGACCCCATCGGCGACACCGCCCGCAAACGTGCGCACCACGTTCGGATGATTCACTCGCTTGCCCAGGTCAATCTCGCGATGGAATCGGGCGAGCATACGAGTTTCATCGCGAGCAACCTTTGGCGGAAGCACTTTCAATGCGACAAGAACCTCATCTCCGAGTTGTTCCGCGAGTCTGGTATCGCGTGCGAGATACACCGTGCCCATGCCACCGCGACCGAGCGGCGCAAGAAGATGATACGGTCCGATGACCAATCCCTGCCATCGACCACGAACGAGCTTGCCTGCCTGAAAATGCGTGAGATCGCCACTTTTTACGAGGGCATCGGCGAGTTCACGAGCAGATGCAGCATGGAAACGTGCCGCCGCACGCCCGAGTTGGGCAGCGTCGAGAATTCGGCTGCGGACGGCGATGTCGAGGAACTTTTCCCGCGACACATCTTCGGTCGTGGTCATGATGGAGATGATAGCATCTGGAAAACCGTTCGGTCATTTGTGAGCCAATCGGCGCCGGTTGTTCCCCTCGGTGGCAAGCAGTTCCGCAAGCCGATTCAGTTCAATTCGCGCCGCTGCAACCTGCTCCCGACTCACTCGCATCCGCTGACCGTAGCCCCGGTAGCCCTCTTCCGTTCCGACAGGGACCACCTCGGAGAAGGAGCCGTGAAACTGATCGCAACCGGTGGTTCGCAACAACTGTTCGAGGTTCTCTGCACGCACCTGACCACATGGCAAAACTTCGACCAACCCCGCGGCGCAGTCTCGCACACGAGCAATCGTTCGTGCTCCCGCAGCGGCAGTTGGTTCTCGACCGCTGGTCAGAATTCGTCGGAAGCCCAGTTCGGTTACAGCGCCGATTGCCTCGGTCAGCGCTGGAGTGCGGTCGAACGCTCGATGAAACACGGCAGGGATATTCCCGCAAGCATCGAGCAATCGCCGGCAGATATCGCGGTTGACACGTCCATCGGGGTGCAACACACCAAACACGAAACCGGCTGGTTCCGCACCACGACACAGTTCGATGTCCCGAACCATTACGTCAGCTTCGTCGGTCGAGTAAACGAAGTCGCCACCGCGTGGGCGGATCATCACCCACATCGGCAACGAAACGGCCGACCGCGTCGCGAGCAGAAGGCCGAGGGATGGCGTCAGTCCGCCGATGTCGAGGGCCGAGCAGAGTTCAATGCGGTCGGCTCCGCAAGCTTCCGCTGCAAGAACATCGGCCAATGTTTCGCAGCAGACTTCAAGGATGAGTCTCTTGGTCTGTGCGTTGCAACTGGTTGTATCCTCCGGGGTCGGAGTGGGCTGCGACGTGAACTTGCGAGCAGCGGTGGGGGTGGGACTTCGAGACTCGCTCATACGCAGATCACCGCTTGGTGGGAACGGAGAAATCCTGAACCGCCGCCGCAGCCGGGAGGTCGAACGTTTGCATGTACTCAGTCAAGCACGTTTTCACGGTGACAGACGATCCGACGATCCGAGAGCGTGCGACAGAGTTGGTAACTCCATCACTCACGCTCCCGGTTCAGGCGCATTCGCTGGAACGCTGACTCAGTTTCCGTCGAGAGCGACTCCGCCGGTCGCCACGTTCAGGCTAAATCCACCCGGCAGCACTGCTCCGGTACGCGGGTTCAAGTACTGAATTCCGGATGTCGCGGATTCGGTCAGCAATGCCAGAGAACTCGTGTCGTTCCCATTCACTGAGACGTGCGTGATCGCGTGGTTCGTGACGTGCGAGTCGACGAGATAGCTGCGACTTGGTCCTGATCCAGTGCTCACTGCCGTTGCTAACCCGGTTGCGGCACTCACCGTGAATGCCGCGATTCGGACTTGGGGATTCGATGGATCGGTCAGTTGATCCAGAATCGAGATGACCAGGACATCTTTTCCGTCGCCGTTCTGATCCACGAAGGCAAGGCGGGCATCACGGCTCAGAACCTCACCATTGGGTCCATTGATACCCGTGAACGGAGCGAGCGGATTGGACAAGTCGCCGGAGAGATTGAGTTCAGCGAGCGTACTCCCAGTGAGTTTGTAAGCCTTGAGTTTCACCTCTTGGTTTGGGTTGCTGTCAGCGACGGGGCCACCGCGGGTGACGGCAACCTCAGCACGACCGTCACCATCGAGGTCTCCAGCGGCGACGATCACGCCCTTCACATAGGTCTGCCCGAATGGTGTCATCGAGCCAATGACCGTATTGGAACCAACGGGCGAGGAACCATTGATGACGACGACGCGACCGGACTCAGGGGCACCGCCCGCCGCCGAACCGCCGCGTGTGCCTGCGATGAGATCGGCAATCCCGTCGCCATTAACGTCGCCCACCGCAATGTTCAGGCCATTGATGTAGATGCCGGTCACATCCAGTGTTCCATCCGATCCCGGTCCGTAGTGGGTCGCGAATGGGGTGAACTCGCGGATCAGAGTGGGAGTTGTCCCCTTGGTGAGCGTGGTCCCATCGTACACGTAGACCTCGGCGGTCTTGGTCACATTGAGCCCTTGAACCCCAAGAGGATTTGCGGCAGCGACGAATAGGTCGGCGATTCCGTCGCCGGTGATGTCACCGAGCGCAACTTCAACGAGTCCCGTGTACTGCGAGACGCCGGGAATATCCAACGGGCGGAAATTCGAGAGCGGTTGCCCCGTTTTGCCATCGAAGATGCGAACGCTCCCGTTCGCACCCCCGACCGCCAGAAGCGAGGTGTTCACGACGGAAACGGTGCCGCTCGGGCCAGCACTTGGGGCCTGATTGCCGGCCTTGTCATTGGCCGTGCCCGAAGCAAGTGAAATGCTGAATCGACCATCCCCAGTGATGTTGCTGATCGTGACGGTTCGCGTGGTTCCACTGCCAGGACTCACACTCACGGTCCCGGCGACGGTCCCCGTCTTCGTCAGCGTGATATCGGCCGCGGTCAGCGTACTCACGTTGAAGTTGACATCCGAATAGGTGATTGTGAACGTGATCGGTCCGGTCGATGTTTTCGACTTCGAAGGGGGACTAATCGCCACCGTCGGCTTGATATTGTCAACAACGAAGGTTGCACTCGGTCCTGCGGCGGGAGCGAGATTCCCCGCCTTGTCATTTGCAGTTCCCGCAGCGACCGAGATGCCGAGGGTGCCGTTTCCTGTGATGCCGCTGATCGTCACGGTCCGCGTACTGCCCGTGCCAGAACTGACGCTGACTGTCCCTGTTGCTGTGCCCGTTGTAATCAACGTGATGTCTTCGGCTGTCAGGGTACTGGCGTTGAAGTTCGTATCCGTGTACGTGATCGTGTACGTGACCGAGGCACTTGCCGTGTAGCTGGCCGAGGGGGCACTGATGGTGGCCGTGGGAGAAAGCGTATCGATAACGATTGCCTTCAGATCGGCGAGCGACTGACCGACGGGAATAGTCAGTGTGGCGTTATTGCCTGCAACATCGACAAGAGTCGCCCCGGCACTGAGGATGAGTGGCGATCGGGAGTTCAAGTCGGCACTGTTCTGTCCCGCAACCACGGTGTAAGTCCCGCTTGCGCTGAGACCGGTGAAAGGACTGCTGATAATCACAGAACTGCCTGTGTCCAGATTCACCGTAAGTGTCCCACTCGACAAAGTCACAGACTCGGAAAAGTTCACGGTGACGTTGATCGTCGCGCCAACCTTGTAGAATCCATCGGCCGTGGTCGATGTGACACTCGTGATTACCGGAGCAGTCGTGTCGATGATGATGTCCTTGTTCGCCCCGAGAGAACCGGTTGTCCCAGGCGCCGGGAGCGTGAGAGTTGCCGTGAGGCCATTAGCCGTGTCCTTGATGGTGGCACCGTTGAGTGCCAGGGCTGTGATCGAAGTGTAATCCAGATCCGCAGTGTTCTGCCCTGCCCCCACAACGTAATTGAACGTCAGTGTGTTCGTCCCACTTCCCGACACATACGTGGCCGTGCCACCGGTGTTGAGTGTCAGTGTTGGGGTGCCAAGGGTAGTATCGACCGTGACTGCATCGTTGAACGTGACCTGGATCGAGATAGTACTTCCCAGGCCGTAACTTCCGTTGGCGTTCGAGGAGGTCACGCCCGTGACAAGGGGTGCGAATGGGTTGAAGGTGAATGGCTGCGAAGCAATCCCGCTGGCAATGACTCGCAAACTGTAGCTGGCATTGGGCAACCCTGCGGGCAGATCGAACTGTGTGGTCACGACTGCTGCACCAGTCGCAACGCCCGGTGTCCAATCATGCGAGCGTGCATAGAAGACGTTCCCGCTTCCATCGGTCAGTTGGATAATTGGGTAGTTGCTATCCATCTCCGAGTCGTCACCATACGACGCGCCAGCGGAAAGCCCTGTCAACTGGGTTCCCGTCAAGGTGAAGGTCGTCCCGCCGGTGGGGACGACGGTGGAGATTGTTGGTCGCCAAGCATTGTTTGGGCCTCCGGTCCCGTCATAGACTGCGAGTTTCCCGCCACCCGTGGAAAAGAGAGCTTGCCCTGTTGGCAACATGAGGAAGTTGTCAGTGAACGCGGCCCCCATCATATTGAGACCGGTGATAGACGGCGTGACATCTGTATAGATATTTGTGATGGGATCGAGTTCATAGACCGTGGTCCCGGCCACGACGGTGCCGAAGGGCGGAGTGTCAACGGATAGGAGAACATGGCCGTTGGGGAGGAGAGCGGCCGGCGCGTCATCTGCCCCTTGTCCGTTGGGGATCGTCGGGCCTGCTGTCCAGGAGTTGGTCGAGGGGGTGTAGTATGCAGTCTTGCCCGTCGCCCCGATCTCGAGAACCCTTCCATCGGGGAGAAGCAGGGCACCGCCGAATTCATCCCCGGTGGCGTTGCTGCTGAGATCCACAGGGGGGTTGCCAGCATCGACCCATTTGCCGGTCGCAGGAATATACCGCTGTGCGTGCCCGAAAGTCCCGTCGGAGATACTCGCGAAGATGTCGTAAGACAGGACGCTGCCGTCGGCCAGAAGCGTCCAAGTTTCCTCGTCACTTTGGTCGTTCCGGAGTTTGGTTCCGGTCTGTGACCAGGTATTCGTCGCCGGGTTGTACAGATAGGTCTCGGGCCCTGAGATGTAACCGGCGAGGATACGCCCGTCCGGAAGGAGGATTGTGGGATCATCACCGAACTGAGCGCGGGGGAAGTTCGCGATCGCACTCCACGTGTTGGTGAGTGGATTGTAGATCTCACCCGTCTTGGTGAAGTTTTGAGTCAGCGAAGAGCCTGAGTACTCCCCACCCAAAGTAAAGACGCGCCCGTCTGGCAACACGTTCGATCCGAAGTAGAGACGCTGAAGACTCATCGAGGCAAGCTGCGACCAGGTTCCATTAACGTAACTCCCTGTCGCACTTGGCGTGAGGACGAACACCTGGTCCGCGTTTGCGTACGCCCCAAAGTTGCTGTGAACGAGAACTCGGCCATCCGTCAGGAGCGTCATATTTCCGACGTTCCCACTCGCGGGGATGTTGGTCAGTCCCGTCCACCCTGCAGGAACCACCCGATCCTCCAAATCCTCAAGACGAAGACGGTCTCGCGAGGTCCGAGAAGCACGCGAAGGACGGGAGAACCAGGACACGAGATTTTGCCAACGAGCGAGGGAGGGCATGGGGGATCCTCAGATGGAGTGCATGATGCATCAAATTAAGAATTTTGGAAAGTTAATCCGGTTTTTGGAGGTTTGATGGTTCACCCTACCTCATCGAAAACCAGGTTGATTGCTTTCTTGACAGAATTTCTTGTTCTTCGGGTCATCCGGGCTTCAACTCGCAGCCTGCTCCCGGCAGTTTGAATTGAGCCGTTCAAGCCACTGTTTCAACTCCCGAGCGTCCGAGTTCCTCCCTCAAACGCCTTTAACTCGACGAACTCCCTACGGGATTCTCTCGTCGTTGAAAGACCGCAGGCACCTCGGCGAGCGCCTCATCCGGCAAGATATACGAATGCATGACTAACTCGTTCTTGTCGTTGATCACGTCGGGGAATTGTTTCTTGGGCAGCACTTGCACGGCGAAGATTTCTTGCAGTGCATCCTCGAATTCCACCCAGCCGATAACCTGGCAACTCCGTAGATCAATGACCCACACACCACAAGAACGCTTCTCAAGGCGATCGACTAAAGGAATGCCGCTGAAGACGGCGGATTCACGTACCTGCGACAGACCAACGAACGCAAACGGCCCCCAGAAATCCAACCCGCGCGTGAACCCAGGGAGCCGGACGACTGAGCGATATTGGCCCGTGCCGAGATCCACGACGCCGAGTGTGCCTGTCCCCGAATCGAGAACCCAAAGTTGGCCGTCGTACCAGCGAGGCGAATGCGGCATCGACAGCCCCTGGGCAATGATTTCGCCAGAAGGGATGTCGATGAGCAGACCGCCATCTCGCTTGTTCTCGCGCCAGCCGCCCGGAGTGTCGGTGCGACCAAGCGCCGTCGCAAACTGAATCCGACCATCCTTCAACCCCATGCCATTGAGATGGCATCGGTCGTCGGGTGTGTAAGCACTCACGAACGAGGGGCGCCAGATCGGTCGAAAACTGTATTGCCAGTCTCGCACGCAAAGGCAGGAAAAGCGAGTGTTTACAAACACAAGTTCATCGCCGACCCAATCCATTTCATGAATCAGGATGTCTCCGGTCACGTGACTGGATCGGGGCAGATAACAAGCGTCGTGTTTGCCGACGGGTTCCAGTTTGCGAGCGACAGCTGGGATATCGTGATACTCCCAAATCTCGACGGATGTTCCGATCGCGAGACGACCTTCACGAACTGCAAGTCCCATCGGTCGGCTGAAGCCACAGAAGTGTGTGTTGAGGACGTCGTCTTCAGCACGCAGGATGACGAGCTTGCCCGCTTGGTAGGTCGTTACGAGCAGGGATGCGCCAATTTCGCGAAGCAACGCGGGGAAACTGGCCGTGTGAACGCTCCGCAGAGGGGGAGCCACAACCGGCGCGGCCTCACGATCAGAAGTTGGTGTGGTCGGCGACAGGGGTGATCTCGCTTGGTTTGGGTCAGCAACTGCGCGAGTTTCCCCAAACACTCCACCACAATCTCAAGCACCAACGTCAAAGTACCGGAGGCCATCCGAGGAAGCCAAGCAGAAACAAGGTAATTCTCGGGAACGAAGGGGATTTGGGCGGCGAAAACCGATTGCAACGGCTATAGGGACTGTGCTTTTGGGTCGTCAGGTGGAGTGGTTTTCGATTATCAAGGGTTGCGAGTGGCCAGTTCGAGAGTGTGGGAGTGTTGAGGTGATCTGTGAGCGCAAAGAACGACCGGCCGCTGAATCATCTCACTGTCGCCCATTCAGTGTGACAACCGCGGCCGGTCTGAGAGAATGATACCCTTTGAGCGCACCCGACCCAACACCTCGGAGGTGAAAAAACTGTGGCTTGCAAGCCGTTCCCGCGCGCAACGCGGAAATTCATCACGCCTTGCGTCAATCGTACAAAATCGCACCATATTCACGGAACATCTGCTACGATTCATTTACCTGCCCGACCGCCCTTCTTGCTGCCCGCCAACCTCGCCCCACTACGAACCGATTTCACAAAGACAGCCGACTCACGTTCCGGTTTGCCCTCGGAACGCCGCTCAGACTGGGTGAGGCCGCCCAGCGCCCTCGTTTCCCCGGTCTGGGCGGTTCTTTTCCTTGGGAGAGTGTCCTCGTCCGGTGCTGTGCCCGACCAGTCCCGCAACATGGCGGCATCGTTTGAGATGTCGAATGCTTTAAATGCCGAAGGCCGGAATCCTTGTGGATTCCGGCCTTCGTGTTGAGTGCGCGTTACTGGATTTGAACCAGTGACCCCTACAATGTCAATGTAGTACTCTAGCCAACTGAGCTAAACGCGCTTCTGACAATCACTTTTTACGCGATCCTCACCCCACGTCAAGTCGAAACGACGCTGCCGACAGTGCGGATTCGCAACTGTGCGGGTAAAGTATCCACAACCACTTTTCCCGAGGGCACAATGGGCAAGAAGAAACAAGCTACAACTCCATCTCTTTTCAACGAAGACAGTAACCAAGTCGCGGAGAACACTCCCAACACCAAACAACCACCCGAATTCCCACTCCCGGCAAACCTCGCACCGTCGTGGCTTACCGCGCTCACTCCCGAAACCCACAAGCCGTATTGGGCTGATCTTCAGAAATTCGTCGCAGGGGAACGAGCAGCGCACACGGTTTTCCCACCGGAAGCCGACGTGTTCAACGCGTTCCGATACACCCCGCTCGATCAGGTGAAAGTTCTCCTCCTCGGGCAAGACCCCTATCCCGGGACGGGGCACGCGCACGGGTTGTGCTTTTCGGTCCGTCCTGGCGTTCGCTTGCCTGGTTCGCTGCGGAATATCTACCAGGAACTGACCGACGATCTTGGCCTCAAAACGCCAAAGCACGGCTATCTCGCGTCGTGGGCGAAGCAAGGCGTTTTAATGCTCAACGCCTGCCTTTCCGTCCGTGCCGACGCTCCGAACTCGCACGCGAACAAAGGATGGGAGAAGTTCACGGATGCCGTCATCACGGTTGTGAACGAACGCAAACAGCCGGTGGTGTTCCTGCTGTGGGGAGCCTACGCCCAGAAGAAGATCAAACTGATCGATGAAACTCGGCATGTGGTGATTAAGTCGGCTCACCCGTCGCCACTGTCTGCTGCGAATGGTTTCTTCGGGAGTAAACCGTTCTCGAAGATCAACGCTGCCCTCAAGAAGTTGGGCGAAACGCCGATCGACTGGCAACTGCCTGAGAGAGTCACAGAGGAGAGTTGAGAAATGGTGTGGTCTTTGCCGCTTGCGGCGTTGCGCTCCTCCTGACGCGACGCCGCAAGCGGCAATAATACCAAGGGTCTACTTCACACGGGCCGGCGTGAGTTTGCCGAGGTTGTCGAACAGCCGCACAAGCGACGCCATCAGTTTCTTGAAATCGCCCTCATGCAAACTCTCGTTCGGCGCGTGAGCATTGCTCGCTGGATCCTCAATCCCCATCAGTAGCGCCGGGGCACCGTTGAACAGCGCCGACAACGGGCCAACGAATCCGATGCTCCCACCACAACCAATCGCCACGGGGTCACGGTCGTAGCCGCCTCGCATCGCGGCAAGCGCCGCCTCGAACGCCGGACCGTTCGGGTCTGTCATCCACCAATCGACCGGCGGACCGGCGGGCGTCACCTTCACTTCGCAACCCCACGGCGGGTCTTTCGACAAGAATGCCGTCAGGTCGGCGAGCACTTTCTCCGGCTTCTGATCTGGCACAATTCGGCAGCTCACAATCGCCGACGCCTTCGGCAACACCTGATTCGACGCCCCCTTGATCGAACTCGCTTCCTGCGCGATGACCGTTACTGCGGGCCGTCGCCAGGTTTGGCCGTAAGTGTTGTAGCCCTCTTCGACCGCGAACCGAGCTGTCGGCACGAGGCCAGCACCCTGCCGGAATTTGTCTGCATTGAATGGCAACTTGGCGAACGCAGCCCGCTCCTTGTCGGTGAGAGTGCGAACCTGATCGTACATGCCAGGGATCGGCAGCGCACCGTTGTTCCAGTAAAGCCGACCGAGGATCGAGTTCAACGCGATCGCTGCGTCGGGAAGGGCACCTCCGGCCATTCCACTGTGAACGGGCGTCTTGGCTGTGCTGACATCGACCTGTACCCCGACGATTCCACGCAGTGAATACGTGAGGCTCGGAATGCCGACCTCGATGTTCTCGGTGTCGCACACCACAATCACGTCCGACTTGATTCGTTCCTTGTGTGCCTCGAAGAATTTCAACAGGTATTTCGAGCCGATCTCTTCTTCGCCCTCGACGAGCATCTTCACGTTCACGGGAAGCGTGTTACCAGTCTTGCGATACGCGGCGATCGCACCGAGCAACGCGGAAATTGCACCCTTGTCGTCTGCGGCCCCGCGAGCAAACAAGCGACCATCGCGCCGGGTGAGCTTCCACGGATCAGACTGCCATTGCTCGACGAAGTTCACCGGTTGCACGTCGTGGTGAGCATACAGAAACACCGTCGGTTTGCCGGGGGCATCGAGCCATTCGCCGTAGGCGTAGGGCAGCGAACCGCCGACCTTGAGCAGATCGACGTTATGGAGACCGGCCTGCCGCATCATGTCGCAGGTCAGCTTTGCGGTGCGGTCGATCTCGGCATGGTGTTCGCCGTCGGTGCTGATGCTTTGAATCGCAACGAGGTCTGCCAACCCGTGAACGATTTCTTCGTGATTCTTGCCCAACCAGTCGAGTGCGGCCTGCGTCATGTCTGGCTCCTGTGTTAGGGTGAGTTCACTCTAGCCCTCGGAGGCGTCGAGGTAAACCCGCTCATGTATGCTATTAGGGGTCATCTCGCGGGCAGTGTCACCTCACGGAACCGAATCATGCCTTCCGTCGTTCTCGCTTTGATGTGGAGTCTTGGTGTCGCGATATCGGCACAGACCGAGCCGCCCGGTGGCGATGCGAAAGACGTTCGTGCTGTCCTCGACGCTCAAGTTGTGGCCTGGAACAAAGGTGACATCGACGGATTCATGAAAGGCTACTGGAAGAACGAAAAGCTGACGTTCATCTCAGGGGGCAACATCACACAGGGCTGGGACGCAACCCGCGAGCGGTACATCAAGCGTTACCAGGCCGAAGGCAAGGACAAGATGGGGACACTCTCGTTCGACGAGGTACACACCGAGAGTTTCGGAACTGACGCTGCAATGGTGCGCGGACAGTTCAAACTTGTTCGTGGGGAGCAAATCGACACCGGCCGCTTCACGCTCTTGTTACGCAAAACGCCAGACGGATGGCGTATCGTCCACGATCACACGTCGGTGCCAGAGAAGGGCAAGAAGTAAACTCGCGAACACAAGGAACGAGTCATGCCACGCACATCCTGGTTCCCGTTGCTCGTTCTCGGGTGGGCCGCGGTCATGGTTGTCAGCGGCGCAGTGTTCTGGTTTGTTCTCCGCGACGAGGGATCCGACGAACCCCCGCCTGCGCTTCCCACGATTCCCGAACCAGCTCCGATTCCGCAACCCGTCATGCAGCCAACACAGATGACGCCCAGACGCAGCCGTGCTGGCATCGACATCGAGATCGCAAAGTTGGAGAGCGTCGTTGCCGACCTGAAACAGCAGGAGATCCATCAGAGCAAGCAGCGGGAAATACTCGCCAGCACAATCAAGCGTTACGGCGATCTGGTTGCAAAGGGCGATGTCAGGGTCGAGAACGAACTGGCCTTCTTCCGCAAAACGAGTCGCGAACTCGCAGTTAAACTCGCACAGACCACAGCAGCGAGAGCAGAAGGCGAAACCCAACGCACGACTCTCCGCGGCAAATTGAAACAGGCTGATGAGGAGTTGCGAGGCCAAAAGGTCGCTCTCGATACGCCGTTGGGCGCTCTCGAAACCCTCAAAACTGTCACTGCACTCCAAAACCAGATCGCCACGCTCGATTGTCGCATCGCGACGGAAGCCGATGGTTTAGCCTGGTTCAACATCCAGCAAGATGCGCTTTTGAAGGTGCTGTCGGGACAGAAAGAAGCCCTTCTGCCAGCAGTTGAGTTGCTCGAAAAATGGCAACCACCACGCAAAGGAATCACTGTTCTGGAATCGCAGATCAATCAATTGCGAACTGAGCGAGATCTGCTGATGGGGAAGTGAAGGGGAGACCAGAAATGGACGGTCGGGCCGGCCGATTCAGGGGACGCTGCCAACCCCTTGAACCAACCGGCCCGACTGAGTCGCTCCCACATTTGAGAGGTGACGCTGCCAGACACCTCTCACCAACTACGGTGCGCGCCACGGTGGAGTTATTGTGCCAAGTCGAAACTTTTTTCTCTTGCGAACCGATCTCGAATCCCCATCATGAGATCGGTCTCGTCACATTGTCCCGGAAGTCAGCCATGAACACTCTCTCTCGTCGTGAATTTGTTGCTGCGTCAGCGGTTGGATTAACCGGGGGCTTGCTCCCCCAACCCGCCAAAAGTGCCGACGATGCTGCCAAGTTCAAACTCGGCCTCGTCACCTATAACGTCCCTGCAATGTGGGATCTCCCCACAATCCTGAAGGTGTGCAAGGAAGTCGGCATTGCCGCAGTGGAGTGTCGAACCACACACAAACATGGCGTCGAACCGTCGCTCAACGCTGAACAGCGGGCCGCTGTGAAGAAGCAGTTCGCGGACTCGGGCGTCGTGTTCTGGGGTTGTGGCAGCGTCTGCGAGTTTCACGCCGCTGATGCTGCCGTCGTGAAGAAGAACATCGAGGACTGCAAACAATTTGTCGGGCTCGTGAAGGATCTCGGCGGGAAGGGCGTGAAGGTTCGCCCCAATGGCGTGCCCAAAGACGCGGACCCGCAAAAGACCTTCGAGCAGATCGGCAAAGCGCTCACGGAGTGCGGCAAAGCTGCGACAGATGCAGGCGTCGAAATTTGGGTCGAAGTTCACGGAGCGGTCACGCAGGTTCCCAAGAACGTGAAGTCATTCATGGACGCTTGCGAATCGAAGTCTGTCGGGCTGACGTGGAACTCCAACCCAACCGACATCGAGAACAAATCTGTAAAGGCGTCGTTCGACTTGTTGAAGCCGTGGATTCGGTCGTGCCACATCAACGATCTGGAGAACGACGCGAACGGAAAGTACCCATATCGCGAACTGTTCTCGCTGTTACGCGGCATCGGTTACGATCGCTACACCATGTGCGAAGTTGGGAAGTCATACCCCGTCGCGGAAGGCACCGAATTCCTCAAAAAGTACAAGGAGTTATGGGACAAACTCGTCAAGGCATGATTTGCGATGAACTGACGGTTTTTCACTTGCACGCGGATAACGTGTACATCTTAATAGGTGTTGTTCAGAACCCCATTACTCCCAGAAAGCGGATCGAGGTGTACGATGTCGCGTCTCGCCCCTGTTGTGTTGTTCGCTGCAATGTTCGTGCTGTCAGGCGGTCTGGTTGGGCAAGAACCCAAGAAGGACGATCCGCCAGTGAAGGCGAAGGGCGTACTGCCAAACAACTGGAAGAAAATTGGCCTCACCGAGGACCAAGTTCAGACCATCTACAAGATCCAGGGCAAGTACAACGACGAGATCGACAAACTCGAAGCCAAGATCAAGGAGTTGAAGGCGACGAAGGACAAAGAACTGAAGGCAGTTCTGACAGCCGACCAGAAGAAGAAGCTCGAAGAGATTCTGGTCGGTAAGGATAAGTGAGTCAGCAACTCGCCCATCCGCTAAAACGGGTGGGCTTCTTCAATTGGCCATCGGGTGCAGCATGGGTCTCGACCGCACGATTCGCTTTCCGACAGCCGAAACTCCCGCATGGGAAGCCATTCGTGCGCAACTCGTGCGGGTCGGCGAGACCGGCCAACTTCGCATGATCGACGGTCTTCCGGCATTCCCCGACGAAGACCCAGCCGAGAACTGGAAGGAACTTCGCGTCGGGACCGCAGCAGGAATGGTCACGATTCGCCGGGGGGCTGGCGTCCTCATGTGCGTCGTCTGGGGAAACGCGGACCCAGCGATGAACGCAGCGTGGGCCAAGGTAATCTGGGCTTGCGCGACAGCAGGTACTGGCGTTATCGACACGCCAGCAGGCCCAACAGCCGCCGAGCAGTTCGCACAGAGCGAAGGGATTTCCCCGACGTAACCACCGCGATCAGACTGTTTCCACTCAAATCGCGCAGATTCTCGCTGCATATATCCTGCGTTTTCGACCGATAGTAACCGGACAGCCAGCTTCCGTGCGGCCAGAGCAGACGGTTGCTCTTGCCTCGGTTGCCAGCGTTCGGTAACTTCCGCCAAACCCCACGGAAGCGGGTTCCGCGGCAAGCAGGGAAGAAGAGGCCCACCGTGACCATCACAGTCCGGCATTTGGCCGAGTGGGTGCGGGGCGAAGTCCTCGGTGACGGCGACCTCCCCATCTCGAATGCGCGCACACTCGCCGAGGCTCAGCCTGGCGACATTACCTTTGTTGAGCACGACAAACATCTGACGGCCTGGCACGGCAGCCGGGCGTCGGCTGCGATCGTGCCACTGTCGGTTCCGGTCAATGGCCGGCCCATCATCAGGGTTGCAGATCCGCTCATGGCATTTGCCCGAGTGGTTCAGCAACTTCGTGGTCGGCCGCAAGAACAGGCTCCGGACATCAGCCCGGCCTCGCATGTTCACCCAAAGGCGAAACTCGCTCCGGGTGTGCGTGTCGGGCCATTCGCGGTTGTCGGCGAACATACCGAGATCGGCGCGAACACAACGATCCATGCGGGCGTGGTCGTTGGTCGGTACTGCAAACTTGGCGAAGATGTCACCCTTCACCCGCACACCGTGCTCTATGACGAGTGTGTCCTCGGGAATCGCGTCGTAATTCATGCGAACTCCGTGATCGGAGCCGATGGCTTCGGCTATCGCGTGCAGAACGGGCGACACGTCAAGGTGCCGCAGTTGGGGTGGGTTGAACTTGAAGACGATGTGGAAGTCGGTGCCTGCACGACGATCGACCGCGGTACATTCGGACCAACTCGAGTTGGTGCCGGCACGAAGATCGACAATCTCGTCATGATCGGGCACAACTGCACAATCGGGAAACACAACATCCTTTGCAGTCAGGTTGGTATCGCGGGTTCGACAAGCACGGGTGATTATGTGATTATGGCGGGGCAGGTCGGAGTCGCGGATCACCTGACCATCGGGGACGGCGTCACGATCATGGCCAAGAGCGGCGTCTCGGGCAACGTCGCCTCTGGTGCGCGGGTGCTCGGCATGCCGGCGCGACCGCATAAGGAACAAGTCCGCATACTGATGACGATGGATAAGTTGCCAGAGATCCGCAAGGACGTCACGCGGATCAAGAAGCATCTGGGTCTTGAGGAAACTTGAAATGCTGTGTCTCCCCGGCTGGGCGGGACTTCGCACTCAGCGAGCGAGTTCCGTAACGAAGCCAATGGGACCACGTCCCGTTGGGTTGCTTGCCTGCGCCGGGCGGTTCCCCATCGCGTTCGCGGAAAAAGCACGCGAGCATAGCATTCCCGTCGTGTGCATCGGTGTTGCGGGGATGGCCGATCCCGCGTTGAAAGAGATCTGCACGGAGTTTCACACGCTTCGCCGGGCGTCGCTTGGGTTTCTGATACGGACATTTCGGCGGGGTGGTGTCGAACGCTGGACGATGGCGGGCAAGTTTCACAAGCACATGATCTATCAGCCGTGGCGGTGGATTCAGTTGGTGCCCGATTGGCGAATGGTTCGCTTCTACTTCTTCCGCAAACGGCGAGCGAACAACGACGATTCGCTTCTGTTGGGTCTCATTTCGGAATTCCGGGCGCATCGACTGGAATGTGTGTCCTCCCTCGATCTTCTTCCGGAGTTGCTTGTGCGTGAGGGAATTCTGACTCGCCGGAAACCGACCGCCACCGAGCAAAAAGATATCTCGGTTGGTTGGGCACTGGCTCGCGAAATGGGCCGACTCGACATCGGTCAAAGCGTAATGATCCGCGAACGGGCTGTGCTGGCGGTCGAGGCCATCGAGGGAACCGATCGCGCCATCGAACGCGCCGGCGAGTTGTGTTCCCGTTCGGGTTTTGTGGTGGTGAAGGTGGCGAAGCCGGGGCAAGATCGACGGTTTGATGTTCCCGCAGTGGGGACCGAAACGATTGAGACGATGCATCGTGCGGGTGCGCGCGTTCTTGCCATTGAAGCCGGTCAGACTATTCTTCTTGACGAGGCCCAAACCGTAGCACTGGCAGATCGTTACGGCATTGCAATCACGGCGTTGGGAAGCGATCCTCGGGTTTGAGTGGAATTTTGCCACTCGGCCGGGAGTCTTCCCCTCACCATTGTGGTCTGGGCAGAACTACTGTATTCTCCTTTGTATCCCGGTCATCCCCGTTGAGTCCTCCCGGCTATGGGGTCGATTTCGTTTCTCCTGCCGCACCCAATGCCCGCGCTCGCTCAGGCGACATTGCGCCGGGCGTCCTTCGCGCACGGTTTTGAGCAAACCATCGACGCAACTGCTGTCGAAGTGCGTGACGGCAAAATAATTCTCACAAAAAGTCTGGCGGACAGCGGGCATCTTCTGATGCCCTGGCCAGTCGGCGGTTTCGGTACTCTCGTCGCGGCCAGTCCGACTCTTCGTGAGCGAGCCGAGCCGTATCGCTTGCTCCTTGAACTGGCTCGTGGGAAGCTCAATCAGGTTCGCACGCAGTCGGCGGATTGGCAGGCGATTGGCCTCGTCACGCCGCACAATTTCGACCGTGGACTCGTTGAAGCGACCCGGATGTTTGGAAAAGCCGTCCAAGCTCCGGCTGCAGAGTCGGACAATCTCTCCGGACGGGTGCTCGAACAGAGCTTCGCGCTCGCGGATTTGCTGGCTCGTGAGTTCGCTGAACAACTCTTTGACACGCGGCACCAAGAAGAGGAAATGCTCGACACACGGCTCGCGGCTCGCACGATGCGCGGCTGGGGCACGATGGGTGCCGAGTATGCACGCACATTCAACGCGGCACAAATTGCGCTTCGATGGCGCGATGTCGAACCGCAGGAATCGGCTTACGACTGGTCGGACACCGATGCTGCCGTCGCTGCTGCGAAGGCCGCGAAGCTGCCGATCACGATTGGCCCGATCATCGACCTGGCTCCGGGAATGCTGCCGATCTGGGCTGCCGGTTGGGAAGGGGACTTGCCCACACTCGCGGCATTCATGTGCGATTTCCTCGAAACGGCGATCCGCCGATATAAGGCCGATGTGCCACGCTGGATTGTGTGTGCTGGCTTCAACCAAGCCGACTCGCTCGGCCTCGACGACGACGAACGCCTCCGGCTCGCCTTCCGTTTGTTCGAAGCGGCGAATCAGATCGACCCCAACTTGGAATTGATCCTGAGCGTGGCGCAGCCCTGGGGCGACTACTTGGTGAAGGACGAACACACCATTTCGCCGCTGACGTTCCCCGACGATCTGATCCGCACAGGCTTGAAGGTCGCGGCGGTCGAATTGGAAATTCGCATCGCGACGACACCCCGAGGCAGCTTCCCGCGTGACCTGCTCGACACCGCACGCCTCATCAACCTGTTCACGGTTCTTGGGCGACCGCTGGAACTGGCGCTGAGCCTGCCTTCTTCGCCAGCACCAGACGCCGTCGCGGCACATCACGGGCAATCGGTGTGGGCTCCAAGTTCTCGCACGGGTCCATCGCCGGAAGGTCAGTCGGAATGGGGTGCGTCGTTCGCGACTCTTGGGCTCTGCACGCCGCACGTTCGCGCCGTGACCTGGGATCACTGGTCGGATGGCGACCCGCATCTCACACCATGCGGCGGTCTCATCGACGCCAACGGCGTTCCGAAGCCGCTTCTTGGTCGCCTTCGCACAATTCGCGCTGCTCACTTGCGCTGACCCAGCATTCCCTGTGGTCTTCCTGCGTCGAACCACAATAATCTTCTGCACTGCCTGGCCGCCTCAATTTGAGCCGATCCCGGTAGATTTGGGGTCGCATGCATGTCTGCTGTGGTGCAATCCACTGCCGGGGCGAGATTGTGTCTGGTGCTGGCTGCGGTTCTTTGGAGTACCGGCAGCGTGTTCATGCGCTTGCTTCGCGAACCGCTCGGCCTGGGGCTGGAGTCGCCAGCATTGTCACCGCTGCTGATCGCTTTCTATCGCGGACTCTTCGGCGGCTTGTTCATGCTCGCTCTCGTTCGACGCGGACAGCACACCTTCCGCCCCGTCATGATTCCGATGGTTGTCACGTTCACCGTGATGAGCGGGCTGTATCTTTCGGCGCTCGGTTTGGGTGCTGCCGCGAACGCGATCTTCTTGCAGAACACGGCTCCGGTGTGGGTGTTCGTGTTCGCTGTGGTGCTGCTCGGTGAATCTGGCGACCGACGCGGTTGGCAGACGGTGTTCCTGGCTGCGACGGGAGCTGTCGTGATTGTGGCCGGTGGCTGGCCCGCAACTTCCACTCCCCAGCAGGAACGCCAGGAGATTTTCGTTCTGTTGATGGGTCTCGGCAGCGGGGTCGTGTATGCCGGTGTCGTGCTGTTCTTGCGGGTACTGCGGGGTCACGCGGCTGTGTGGCTCGTCGCGTTGAACCTGCTCGGCACAGCAATCATGCTCGGGCTGTACATGCTCATCGCCGACGGCCCGACTGCTTTCGTGGCGTGGGTCACGACTCCGAGTGCGGCCCAGTTCGCTGTCCTCGCTGCGTGCGGCGTATTGCAGATGGGCGTACCGTACTGGTTGTTCACGCGAAGTCTGCGATCGCTCTCAGCACAGGAAGCCGCGATCATCACGCTCATCGAACCGCTCCTGAATCCCGTGTGGGCATACCTGCTGACGCCGCACACCGACACGCCGACGCCCGCAATGTTCCTTGGCGGTAGTCTGATTCTGCTGGCGCTCGTGTGGAAGTACGTTCCGTTCCAGAGAAAGCAACATTCACCGCCGAGTGCGCAGAGAACGCAGAGAGAAGACAGACAAGACGAGAAGAACATGGCATAATGCTGCTCTCCGTTTTCCTCTGCGCCCTCCGCGGTGAGTTTCTTCAATGCCACCACTGCATCTCGCGACGTTCTCCTGCGACGTAACTCCCCCGACGGTCACGCTGGCGGGTCCCGATTCCGAAGACATCATGCTCAAGGCGATGCGAAAATTGCTCAAGGCGAAGGAGGCGAAATGATACGCGAACTGACCTTTCTTGCCGCTTGCGGCATCGCAGGATTTTGCTGCACGACAGCGTTAGCCCAGCAGCCCAAGGCCGGCGAGCTGCCGAAGGCACCGAGCGCACTCACGCCCCAGGAAGAACTCGCGTCGTTCAAGGTGCCCGAAGGCGTGAAGGTTTCGCTCGTCGCGGCGGAGCCGGATGTCGTCGATCCGGTCGCGATGTGCTTCGACGAGAAAGGCCGGCTGTTCGTCTGCGAGATGCGAGGCTACCCGAACGGCGGCGTCGGCACCGGGAAGGAGACACGCGGACGCATTCGCTGCCTCACCGACAAGGACGGCGACGGCGTCTTCGAGACGTGCCACACGTTCGCGGAAGGACTGCGGTTCCCGATGGGGGTGACGCCGTACAAGGGCGGGCTGCTCGTCGCGGTCGCTCCGGACTTGATCTACCTCCAAGACACCGACGGCGACGGCAAGGCTGACAAGACGACGGTGCTGTACACGGGGTTCAACCTCGCAAACATCCAGCAGATGGTGAACAGCCTGCAATGGGGGCTCGACAACTGGATCTATGGATGCGCAGGGAGCGACGGCGGCACCATCAAGTCCGTCGAGAAGCCAGACATGCCTGCAATCGCTCTCCGCAATCGTGGGTTTCGCTTCAAGCCGGACGTTCCCGGGAGCCTCGAACCCACGAGCAGCGGTGGCCAGTTTGGACTCGCCGCCGACGACTTCCAACGCTGGTTCACGGCGACGAACAGCCAGCACCTACGGCAAATCGTGTTGCCCGATCACTACCTGAAACGCAATCCGTATCTGCCGGTGTCGGCGGTCACGCTCGACATCCCCGAACACGGAGCCGCCGCGAAGGTGTTTCGCATTTCGCCGTTCGAGCCGTGGCGAGTCGAGCGCACGAACCGCAGGGCAGGGGCCCCCGACGCCAGCCGTTTCCCGAAAACGGAACTCGTCGCCGGCGGCTACTTCACGTCGGCGTGCAGCCCGTTGATCTACACCGCCGACCTCTTCCCGAAGGAGTATTACGGCAACAACTTCGTCTGCGACCCCGCGAACAACCTGATTCATCGCGAGTTGCTGAAGGAGAACGGGGCGGTCTTCACGGCTGTGCGTGCGTACCCCGACCGCGAATTCCTCGCCTCAACCGACACATGGTTTCGCCCTGTAAATCTCATCACGGGTCCCGACGGCGCGATTTACGTTCTCGACTTCTACCGCGAGGTGATCGAAACACCGATCTCGTTGCCGGAGGATATCAAGAAGCAACTCGACCTCGAAAGCCGTGGCCGCGGTCGGATCTGGCGAATCACGCCGACCGATTTCAAGCCATCGAAGATGCCGGACTTGTCGAAGCACACGCCCGCTCAACTCGTGGATGAACTGGTGAGCGGTATTCCCTGGCGACGGCTGACCGCACAACGATTGATCGTGGAAAGGAACCTGGAAGCGGTCGTTCCTGAACTTCAAACTCGGCTCGCAAAAGCAACGGGCAAGCCCGGTCGCGTCAATCTCATGTGGACACTCAACTATTTCCGAATGCTCGGTAACGGCGACGTGACTGCCGCACTGAAAGACCCCGAAGCGGGGGTGCGTGAAAATGCCCTCCGACTTGCGGAGCTCTTTCCGAGTGTGTCGGAAATGCTTCTCAAAGACCCCTCGCCGCGCGTTCGATTCCAGCTCGCACTTTATGCGGGGGAGATGGCAGCACCCCAAACCAAGGCGGAATATATCGCAAAGATCCTCGAGACCGACAGCGGCGATCCGTGGACAGTCACGGCAGCGCTGAGTTCCGCGAAAGACTGCCAGGAACTACTTCTCCAGGAACTGGCGACCCGCAAGCAGCCCAACCTTCCACTCATCGTGCGTGTCGCGGCCCTGATCGGAACGAAAGGCGACCATCTTGAGGTGGTTCTTGCTCTGGGGATGATCGTGGAAGACAAGCTCGCCGTCGGGGTTGACGCCGCGATACTCGAAGGTCTGGGGCAGGGGATGCGAAGCTCGAAGACGACGCTCCCCGCATGGTTCGCGAACCCGCCGAAGGGAAGCGACCGAATGGTGGTGAGCCTCCGCGAGCGGTTCACGAAGGCCGCAACCATTCTCAAGGACGCGCAACGCGGGGCAGGGGAGCGTGTCGCCGCAGTGGGGTTGCTCGCTTACGCTCCCTTCGAGGTCGCGGGACCGGCACTCTCCGAAGCACTGTCGCCGACGTTTCCCGGTGATGTGCAACTCGCTGCGGTGCGTTCCCTCGCGGCACACTCCGACCCAAAGGTCAGCGAACATCTCCTCGCGAACTGGAAAGGCTACGGCCCCTCCGTTCGGGCTGTCGTACTCGACGCGATGCTCGCGAAACCCGATCGCATTCTCTCGCTGCTCGCCGCTGTGGAGAAGAAGACCGTGGCGTCTGCGGCACTGTCGCCATCACAGATTCAGCAGTTGAAGGCACATCCCAACGCTGCCGTGAAACTCCGGGCGGGGGAGGTCTTCAAGCAGGTTCTCGACGCCGACCGTGCGAAGGTTGTGGCATCGTATGCGGCAGCTCTCGAACTCAAGGGTGACGCGAAGCCGGGTAAACTGCTGTTCGTGAAGCACTGTTCCGCGTGTCACAAACTCGATGGCGTCGGTCATGAAGTCGGGCCGAATCTGCTAGCGGTTCTCGGGAACAAGTCCGGCGAGGATTTGCTCGTCTCGGTGTTCGATCCGAACCGCGAAGTCGATCCGCGTTACCTGACGTATCAGATCGGCACAGCCGACGAGCGAGTGCTGACAGGCATCGTCGTTGCCGAGACTCCCACGAGCATAACGGTTCGCCGTGCGGAGGGAGCTGAGGACGTCATCCTGCGAACGAATCTGTCGCTGTTCCGTGCGACGACGTTATCGCTGATGCCGGTCGGGTTGGAGAAGGAATTGAAGCCGCAAGACGTGGCCGATCTCTTTGCGTATCTGCGGATCGCGGGGAAGTGATTTTTGGTGAGCGTCGTGACGGTGTTTTGCAGATTGAAAACACCGTCGGCCTGACGGCACGACGCTCACCAAACCGAATCAATCCTCGTACTCGTTCGTCGGCTGCGGTGTGCTGACGTCGGTGATATCCGCCACCATAATGACGGGTATGTACGTCTCGGCTCCTGCCTTGCCCCCCGGCAACTTGATGAACTGAATCTGTCCCTTCGCCTGCACCCAATCGTAGGGGTTGATGTTGTTCAATGCCTGCGGAACCACGATTCGCACCTTCAGAGTCACGCTATCCGCGGCACAGCAAGTTCGCTTCTGACGGAACAGTGTGAACTCCTTGTCGCCGAGCCGCTTGAAGCGTCCTTCGATGATCGCCGTCTGTCCCTCAAGACTCTTCCGTTTGTCTTCGTTGAACGCGGCATCATTCAAATCGCTAAACCGCATCTCGCTGCCAGTTCCCGCGATCAGAGCGTACTTCGGTTCCCCCGAAACCGGGACAGTCTCACGGAATCGCAGTCCGGATGCTGCCTTCAGAATTCGCACACTGCTGCCGTCAGATTGTTTCTCTTCGCTCTCAACGGTCGCGCCCTTCGCTTCTTCTTTCAGGTTGGGTCCGCCGAGCGATTCCTCCGCAGGGCTGTTGCGACCGTCGAGTTTAGCTTCGGCGATCGCCGCGAGACGGGCCATGCTGCTGTTCGGCATCCCAATGACAAACAGCGTGATCGGGATCACCAGAATGAGCATTGTCACGAACATCCAGGTCATGTCGTGCGAGTGAGTGTGTTCGCCGTCCTCGTCGGTTTGGCCGGGGTACGAGTCGCCGTGGTTGCACGTCAGGTCGTGAACGTGTTGTGGGCTGCATTCGGGGCCGTCGTAGGCGGGCGCCTGGAACGCACCAGCTTCACGCCACACCGCGATTGATCGAAGCAGGACGATCACAATCAGGACGGCAAGGCCGCCAAGCAGCACCGGCATGTGGAACGGCTTCGCCAGGATGAAGTTCAACATCCCGTTTGTGTACATCCGGACCGCGACGAAACCGAGTCCGGCGCAGACCATGATCCCGAGGAGTTGTTCGGTGAAGTAGTCCCGTAGCGACTCGCCAGGCGAATGACTATGAGCCATGATCGGTGTCCTCGGGCGCGAAGGGAAGGGGCCAGTTAGTTCGGAACGCCAGCCCAGCCGTTCGCCTGGTAAACAAGGTGAACCACAATAGACAGCAGAAACACGAACGTCACGACGCTCGCGGCAATCGTGAGGATGAGCCGACGACGGAAGACCCGCGTGTACATCAGCATCAGTTTGATGTCGAGCATCGGGCCAAGCACGAGGAACGCGACCTTCGCCGAAACGTGCATCTTCGTGAAACTCGCGGCGACGAACGCATCCGCTTCGCTGCACAAGCACATCAGAAAGGAGAGCAGCATCATCGCAGGGATTGCGAGGTAAGGCTGATCCTTCGAGAGCGTTTCAACTTCGCTCGTCGAGATGAAGAGCTTCGCGGTCGCAGCCAGCACTGCCCCAAGCGTCAGGAACAGCGTAATATCGACGAAGTCGTGCATGCTCGTTGCCGAGATGTTCGCGAGCCGACGACCGAACGGCTTCTTCACCGGAGCCACAGAGTCCGCAATATCCGTCACTGGGACACTCTCCGCTTGCGGTATCGCGACTTCGGTGAGCAGGGCATTGCCGTGCTTCAGATACTGAACGTGAACGATCAGTGCCGTGAGGCACGCCACGACGAAACCCAAACCAACCCGAAGGCCAACCATTTCGCGAGCGATGCCATGCCCATCGAAAGCAGCCCAGGTGCTGAAGATCACCACGACATTGATGATCGGTCCCGCAAGCATGTACGCGATGCAGCACGAAAGCGGCAAGCCTTTCCGCAGCAAGCGGCGCATGACAACGAGAATGCCGCATTCGCACATCGGAAAGACAAGCCCCAGGACGGCACCAATCATCACGGCTGGAACGACCTGTTTCGGCAAGAACTTCGTGATCGCTTGTTGCGGCAGGAATTCCTCAAGGATGCCGGCGATGACCGCACCCAGAACGATGAACGGCATCGCCTCCCAAAGGATGGCGAGGAATTTGATGAGGAACAGGGAGACTGCTTCTTCCGGCGTGAGCTGCGACACTGCGTTACCCGGTTGCGAGGTACCCTAACGATATTTCTACGCTGGATCGTGAAGACTGGTTCGCCCTCACGGGCATTGTCCGGAGCCGTGGTCGTCGGAACAAGTGTCGTCGTGCATGTGGCGGAGACCGCGGAGGGGCAGGGGGGCGAATCCGAGGACCGGCGCGAAGCGATTCCACACGGCCCCAGCTACCATCGTTGCGAAGAACACGAACACACTCATGACGACAATCAGCCCGCTTGGCCCGAAGGAGATCGGTTTCCCTCCCCCAACGCTGAGTTGCACCGAGTTCCGGATTGCGAAACCGAGCAGTCCCGACCCAAGGCAGAACGCAAAGGTGAGCCAGAACATCTGCCTGAGATTCCGCGACAAATTCGCGGCCGACGCAGCCGGAACCACGAGCATCGCATTGATAAGCAACGCTCCCACTGCCTTGATCGACAGGTTCACAACCAAGGCAAGGATGATGATGAAGAGGTAGTTGTTGAATGTCATGGTCAGCCCGCGAGTTCGAGCGAGCGTCGGGTTGAAGCTGGCGAACACGAGTTGGTTGTATCGCCAGGCGAAAAGCGGCGTGACGATCACAGCCAAGAGCATCAGAGGGAAGAGCTCTTCGATCGGGAGAAGAACGAGGTTCCCGAAGAAAAACGACTCGGGGTTGAAGTTGAACCGCTCGGAAAGAACTTTGTAGAGCATCGCACCAAAGCCAATCGCGAGCGCAAAAAAGACTCCGATAACGGTATCGTGTGCCAATCCTGTGTTATCGCGGACGTAAACCATTCCGGCTCCGACCCCGACCCCAACGGCCACCATAACAAGCGGCACAACCCACGTTGCTGTCGCCTTGTCGCTTCCTGACAAGAGGATGCTCAGGTAGCCAAGAGCAACGCCCGCGAAGGCACAGTGAGCCATCGCGTCGGAGAAGAAGGCCATTCGATTGCCGACAACCATTGCCCCCAGCATGCCGCACATCGCGCAAACAAGCACGACCGCGAGAAGGCCATTGAGCACCCAAGAGTCCATACCGAGGGTCTTGGCCACGGTTGCCAGCACATCGGATAGCCAATCGAGGGACATGCAACCTCCGGGGTCAGCCAACCGCAATTGCGTGAGGACTCGTCGCGAGTCGGGCGGCAGCCTGCTTGATGATAGATACCGCAGCCGTGGCTTCGTCTTGCGTGATGGTCAACGGTGGCGAAACGCGAACGACTTTTTTCGAGAGAGGCCCAAGAAGGTGGACGCCGTCGCCTTTGCCTTCACCCGTGTAGCAAGCGAGCACGAACGCGTTCGCCCATTCCGCGGCAGTCTTCCCGGCGTGATCCTTCATCTCGACGCCCCAGACCATGCCGCCCTGCTCTCCGCGAACCTGAGCGACGAACGGGTATTCCTTCAGCGCAACCAGAGCAGTTTCGATCAGCTTCGAGGCTGGCTTCATACCGCCGAGGACATCTCGACTCTCGAACTCGTCGAGTGTGGCTATTACGGCCGCACAGCAGAGCGGGTTCGCGCTCCAGGTGTCGGAACCTTCGCCGTAGTCGAGTGCGCCGAAGATGTCGGCGCGACCGACAGCAGCAGCGACCGGCACGCCATTGCCGAGTCCCTTTCCGAGAACAACGAGATCGGGTTCAAGGCCATATGCTTCGTAAGCGTACAGCGATCCCGTCCGGCCGAAGTTGGCTTGCACTTCGTCGAGGATGAAAACGATGTCGTTGTCGCGGCAGAACTTTTGGAGAAGTTGCAGATACGCTTTTGGGGGGTGGTAGGAGCCGCCGCCGCCGAGGTACGGTTCCGTGATGAGCGTGCCGATCTTGCGTCCAAACTGATGGAGCAGGGCGGCTAGTTCTCGCTCATACGGTGCCGGATCGAAGGCATCCGCTCGCATCGAAACATCGCGGCACTCGGCCATCGGGAACGAGATGAACCGCACTCGCGGGTCGCGTTCCGAGTCGGTTTCGGAACCGGTGACCGCGTTCGCGAGACCCTTCTTGCCGTGGAAGCCGAAACGCGTCGCAAGGATCATCGGTCGTGTGCGGTCACGAGCTGCGGAAGCCCAGAGTGCTTTCTGAATCGCCTCAGACCCGGATGCGGCCCACATCACCTGTTCCATTCGCCCGCCGCCCGGGGATCGGCGGAGCGAAGCAAGAAGTCGATCGCTGGCTTCGATCTCGATGGGCGTGACTGCGTTGTAAGCCGTCATCGCGACAGCAGGCGTGTATTCGGGCGCACCGGAGGTGGGAAAGCCACCCGCGGGCCAGCCCATGAGTTGAGCAAAGCGAGCCATCCAGCGGGTCGGGTTGTGTCCGAGATTCGAGACGAGAACACCCGAGGAGAAGTCGTACAATCGGCGACCGTCGGCCGTCCAGTGAAACACCCCTGCACTTCGGCTGATGACGGCCTGTGTGGGGGTGAAAGTGCGGAGTGATTTCGGTTCGACGCGGGCGAGTTTCTCGCGGGAAGAGTTCGCGGTGGGCTCGCCGGCGTGGTGGATGGTCGCCATGGTTAGTTCTCCGGGGTCATCACACGAAGGTATTGCGGCGGAACGTGATCGACAAGCCAAACCCCGTTCGCCGACAGGAAAAAGATGTGACCGTCGGCCCGCATTCGGGCCGCGTCAACGTGCAAAAGGACTGGCTTCCCGTGGCGACCGCCAACTTTCAGGGCAGTGGGGGTGTCAGCCGAAAGGTGAACGTGGTGCCGGGCCATCTTCAGCAAGCCGTCATGCAATATCGCTTCCAGGTTTGCCGTTGTGGTGCCGTGGAACAGTTCCGGGAGCGGTTCGACGGGTTCGAGTTGAAGATCGACTTCGGTGGAATGCCCCTGGTTGGCTCGAATTTTGGTGCCGGTGTCATCGAAGGCGAACCGCTGCTTGTCACTGGATCGAACGACTTCATCGAGTTCAGCACGGGTGAGGTGCATTCCGACCTTGCTGGCTCCCGCGAGAAGATCGCCGATCGGAACCCACCCACCGGATTCGAGTGTGAGTCCGAGATCCTCGGGTGCGTGGCGGAGAATTCGCGAAAGAAACTTACTGACTTTAACGCTGCGTTTGGTGTCCATGGGAACCCGCCGTGAGGGGCGGGGAATTACACCCGCCCGGAGTAAAGGATAGTCGGCTTGGCGTTCCCAGGTTCAAAGAGGGCGAGGCCGCCTTCGGGGCCATTCACTTTCACGAGACTGCCGGGGATGCCGGCCGCGGCTCGTGCAAGGATGGCTTCCATCGCCTGAACGATCGCGACGCAATTCCGGTCAGCGGAAAGGTCGTTGTAGGTCAGGCTGCGCATCTGTCGAAGTCGCTCCGGCCGCTGGTCGGCGGGGCCGCCGTGTTCGACGAATGCGACTTCGCGGAAGAAGCGTTCGATGATCTCGATTCCGTACCCGCGTTGTGAACGTTCGCCCCACGGTTCCAGGAACGTGCCGTTGTAGTGATAGTTCGGAGTGTTCTTGAGTTCGCTCGGCGTGCGATTTTCAACGGTCAACTCGACGCCCCTCTTGCGTTGGTGTGCGTTCCAAACACCATTGTCGAACCGAAATTGCACTTCCTGTTCGACGTAGCCAGGGAAGTTATCAGGGGTCACCCAACTGGTGTGGATGTCGAACGCAGCCTCGCGAGCATCGGGGTGACGGTACACAACTTGGAGTTGAACCGAGTCCCAGGTCGGACCATCGGGTGAGCCAACAAGCCCTCGCTGCCCTGTCGCGGAGATGCGATCGAGAGACCACAGCGGGCCAAAGGTGAAGTCGATCAATTTGAGGTAGTGGACGGCGACGTATGTGCCGGGGTTGCGTCCGCGAATCCATTCCGAAAATTGGCCACCACTGATGGACTTCGGTTCGAGAAGGGAGCAATAGCCGTTGTTCACATGTTGGAGAACCTGATCGACAACGAGGGTGTGGAGCTTCTTGTGGTCTGGGTCAGCAAGTTTGTGATAAACGACCTTGGCGAGAACATCGTTGCGTTCAGCAAGAGCAACCAAGTTGTCAAGATCGGAAAGGTTGAGCACGGAGGGCTTTTCGATCAAAACATGCTTCCTGGCGGACAGGGCGGCATGGGCGGGGCCAAAGTGGCGATCATCGGGCGTCGCGACACAAACAGCTCTGACCCCAGATTCGAGGAGCTCCGGAATAGCGTTTGATCCCGAGAGGTTCTGGAAGACTCCGAGAGAAGCTGCTGGGTCGTCGAGATAACGTGCAACCCGCGTTCCCGTACGTGATGCTGCGGCAGTCAGCGACACGGTGATCGGACCGGTCACGGGCGTGTAAAGCGGTGTCCGGCGAACGGCCTCGAAGAAAGGGCGGTAGGTGTCGTCGAAGATCATGCCGAAGCCGATCATTCCCACGGCGAGATTCGGAAGAGTTTGCGGTGGTGTGTGTGTCATGGAGAAATCGTAACGACCGGCAAGATCGCTGGCCAGAACCCACGTGAACTCGATCTTTATTAATACATAAGATACATTATCGGACGTTACCAAGCAGACTCAGTTCGCCCCAGTTTGACCGTCAGCCGAGTAGTGTCCGATAATGTCAATTATGTATTGATTAGAAATGCGGTTCAGATTTTGGAATTGTCTCGGACGGCCGGAGCCGGGTGAATCAGCCCAGGACGCCCAGCGCCCGGATTTTCGAGTATCTGCCCGCCAGGAGGCTTTCGCGGGGGATTTGTGCCAATTCGCGAAGATGGCGACTCAGTGACAATTTCAGCGTGTTTGCCATTTCTCGCGGTGCTCGGTGGGCGCCTCCGAGCGGTTCCGGGATGACATGATCGACGACTCCCAATCGTTGCAACTGGACTGACGTCAATCCGAGCGCCTCGGCTGCCCTCGGCTTCGTTTCTTCCGTCGCATTTCGCCAGAGGATCCCCGCGCACCCCTCGGGGCTGATGACCGAGTAATAAGCATGCTGGAGAATCCCGACGCGGTCCCCCACTCCAATCCCCAACGCGCCTCCAGAACCGCCTTCTCCAATCACCACACAGACAATCGGCGTCAGCAAACGCGACATCTCCAGAATGCTTGTCGCAATCAGTTGAGCCTGGCCGCGCTCCTCGGCCCCAATTCCCGGAAACGCCCCCGGTGTGTCAATCAGACACACCACCGGAAGCCGATACTTCGCAGCCAGTTGCATTTTCGCCAGCGCTTTACGATATCCCTCGGGATGCGCGCAACCGTAATAGCACTGCTGCCGCTCCGCGAGCGTTTTCCCCTTTTGGTGTCCGACCAGCAGGAGCTTCTCTCCGTCGAGTCGAGCGAAACCGGTCCGAATTGCCCGATCGTCGCCAAACGCCCGATCTCCGTGCAACTCGACAAACTCGTCGAGCATCATTTCGACATAGTCCATCGTTTGCGGACGAGCAGGATGACGCGCGACCAGAACCGTGTCCCATGCCTTCAAGTTCGCATAACGATCGCGCTTTAATGTGATCAATTCCTTCCGCATCCGACGGATTGCCTCGGTACTCCCCGCTGCCTCCGCTGACGCTTCAAGCCGCGCCAACTGCTCCTCCATGTCGTGGATGTCTTGCTCGAACGGGAGCGGCGCCGGCACTGTCATTCCTGTCCCTCTTCTGCGCTTTCGGTTCTTACTGATCTGTCACATTTCTTCGTCGTGCTTGTCCGTCACCGACTTGAAGATCTGCTTCACCTTCTTCAGTGCCATCAGGACTTCGTGGAAATTCGCAGGGCGATCCGTTTTTTTCTTCGCAATGAGCTTCAACACGAATTGCGAAAACTCATCCGTGATGTCCGCGTTGTAGGATGATGGCGGTGCGGGCTTCTCCTTGAAGTGCCGACTCAGGAGATCGTTCGTCGTACTGCCTCGGAACGGAGGTCGCCCCGTCGTCAGTTCGTACAGTGTACAACCGTAGCTGTAAATGTCTTGTCGAGCCTCGGGCATCTCGTCATTGATCTGCTCCGGGCTCATGAAACTCGGCGTTCCTTGTGGTCGGCTTTTGCGGTAAAACCACCGCTTTATCCCCTTCGGTATCTTTTTTGTGATCGCAAAGTCGATGATCTTCGTTTCCCCAAGTGCGTTCACCAGAATGTTGTCTGGCTTCACGTCGCGGTGAACGTAGCCCATCGCGTTCATGTAAGCCAATCCCGTCGCTGTCCCCTTGAAGATTTTCCGAGCATTCTCTTTCACGAAGCCCATTTCCTTTGCTTGAAGCCGCAATCGCAAACTGCCGGAAGGAAAGAACTCCATAATGAAGTGCGGCGTCGTCATGCTCCGGCTGACTTTGTAAATTCGGATCACGTTCTGGTGCGTCAGTTTCTCCCCGACTTCCGCTTCATTGAACAGCATGTTCCGGTGTTCGGTCACGCCGGCTGCTTCCGGAAGCAGCAACTTCATGGCGAAGTGGCGATTACTCGTTGGCTCCACCACCTCAAACACCTGCGATAACTGCCCAGTTTGCAGCATGTTCCGCAGGCGGTAGCCGCCTATCATTTCCATCACGTCGGCCATCGGCACACCTCACCAGTATTCTTCGAAGTGAATGTTCCCTTTGAACTTCGTGGCCGAGACGTCGGCCTGGAAGCCCCGCCCTTCCAGAATCTCGATGACTCCCGTTGGCTGCGGATACGTAATGCTTCCAGTTGCCTTGTCGCGGATCGGCACACCAATCATCTTCGGGTTACCGCACAGGAATACGTGCGTATTCTTCGGATCGAGTCGCGCTCCGAGATGATCCTCCAACTCACCAGCCGTAATCAAATCCTGAATGTACACCTTCTTCGTCAAGCCCGCTTCCCGAGTCGTCAGGCCGAGATACTTGTAGTTTGGGTACTCACCCATCAGCCGACGATGCAACTCGACGTAGCCGAGGTCGCGACCAAATCGCACGCAGCACGCGGAGAGAATCTTGCCCGTGTGTCCTCGGCTAAGTAGCTCCCACAGCATATAGTTGTGAGGCGCTTCGCCAGTTCCGGTTCCGAGAAACACCACATTGTCGCCGGGATGGACGGGGTCGAGAGTGTAGTGCCCCGCAACCTTCTCCCCGATCTGGATGCGATCCCCTTCCTTGAGAGCGAACAACCGTGGAGTCAGCGCTGGCACACGACCGTCGGCGTTTTCACGCACGAGGACGATGTAGAACTCTATCCAGTCAGTCGGAGTTGGATCGTATAACTTCCCAGGCTCGAGCTCCACAGGGCAACTCATCGAGTATGCCCGCCGAACCACCTTCGACAATTCCTCCGGCTTGAGGGCTTCGAGCTGGCAGCCTTCGACTCGCGGCTCCCAAAAGCCCAAACCAAGTGTGCAATACTGCCCTGCTTGGTGCGCGGGTCGGTCAAAGTCCGGTTTGACGCGCATTACCATCAGATCGGAATGGAGCTTCTGGAGATACACGACAGTGCCGTTGTACCTCCTCGTTCGGAGTTCGGCGACTTCCTCAGGAGTCATGGGCGAACGGCCCTCATCTGCCACCAGACAGGTGGTGTATTGGAGAGAAACGAACACCCCCGCGGTCGGTCCGCGGGGGTGCGGGTGCCCCGTCCCCCATTATACGAATCGACACCCATCTGGGATTAGCCCAGGTTCTTCACCGTCTCCCGAACATACGCGACACACTTCTTCATGTCGGGCGAAGGGTCCGATGGATTCGCTTCGTACTCGATGCACACCGCACCCGCGAACTTCACTTCGTTCAACGCCTTGAACACTGCTGCAACATCAAGTGTCCCCTTCGGATCCCCGAACACGACGTCTTCCTTTTTCTTGTTATCGTGATCCTTCAAGTGCATTCCGAAGTTGCGATCGCCCATGATCTTTACTTGTTCGGCGGGGTCGAGCTTTTCCCCGAGTTGGGCCATCCGCAGAAGGTGCCCCGTGTCGAGGCACGCGCCGATGAGCTTGTTGTGATCCTTCACCGCCTTCATGATGATCTCGGCCGACCACCACTGATCGCGGCCCTTCCCTGACGGTCCGTGCGGGTGAATCGCGATCGCAATCTTGTACTCTTCGCAGAGCTTGTCGAGGCTATCGAAGGCGTCCATCGAGGGGCTTGCGCTCAGATATTTCAGCCCGACCGCTTTGCCGAACTCGAACAGCTTCTTGTTCTTCTCGTGATCCTTGCCGAAGCCCGAGACGCCGAAACCAACCGGCGTGACCTCATATTCCTTGCACAGATCGAGAATGCCCTTCAACTTCTCAGGGCTGGAATCGGGGGGAATGTGCTTCGAATAGAATTCGGCGTTCTTGAGGCCGAGTTCCTTCATTCGCTTCAGCGCCGGTTCGAGATCGAAGTTGCGGAACGTGTAGCTCTGCACGCCGAGGCTGATCTTGCTCTTTTCCTCTGCGACTGCCAGCTTTGGCAACGCGAGCAAGCCAGCAGCGGCCGCCGAAGATGTCAGAAACGAACGGCGGTCAATTGGGTGGGAATTCATTGGGGAGGCTCCGTGGAAAATGCAACAAGCCCACCGATGGCAATCGGTGGGCTTTGGGAGTTTAGCCGATCGCGCCACAGGAAGCGATCACTTCTTCACGAACAGAGCCTCGATGTCCTGTGCGTCGATCTTTTCCTTGCCGTCGTTCTGGTCGATCACCAGAGCAGTGCCGCTCGGGCTGATCCACACGACCGAGTTCCCCAGACGGAACACGTCCTTCATCTCCGGGTGTGCCGCGAGAATCGCGAAGTACGCATCGCTCTGGGCCTTCACGGTCAACGACTTCGTCTCGGCCTTGTACGCATCGTCAATCCACACGCCGCCGACTTCCAGCACGTTTCGACCTTGAACCTGACGGTTCGCGGTCAGGCTGACCCGCTGTTGGTTGCGAAGGTTGTTCGAGGCACACGCCAGATCGACACCAAGTTGACCGCTCTGGTAGCCATCGCGACGGCCCTTGAACGCGGTGTTCGACTGATCCCACGTCTGCTTCTGCTGCGAATACCGAAGCACTTCCTCGGTCAGTTTCGCCTTCTTTTCTGGGTCTTTCTCTGCCGCCAGTTGTGCGGTCGCGTCCTTGATTTGGCGCTCGGCCGCTTCCCCGCGGTTGTTCGCGATGGCACCGAGACCCTTCGCGTCGCCCTTGGCCTGATCCTTCGCGAAGTCCTCGACTCGTCGCGGCTTGTCCCCGGGCGCTGCCGGAGCAAGACCCGGAGCTGGACCGAAACCACCGCCTGCCAGCGGAACAGCAATCGGTGGCGCTGGCATTGGGAACTTCCCGTGATGGATCGGAGGTCGTGGGGTGATCGGCACCACCGGCATGAGACCATCCGGCACCACGAGATGACTCGTGTATGGCGTCGCGATTCCGTATCGCTTCGCGAGCATCACGACTTCCTTGATGAGTTCGTCCTTCTCGCCGTTGGCTCGGATCTGATCGAGGATGAACCCGACCTTGCGGCGTGCCCACAACGGTTCCACGAAATCCTTGCCCGTATCCGAAGCCGTCTTCTCGGGGAAGGTCACGTCGTAAACGTATTCCTTCTTCTCGGCGCCGACGTTGCCGCTGATCTTCACCGCAACGTGGCCGAAACCCGTGTACCGACCGATGACGACTAACTGCGTGCCGTGGAACAGGTCAGGCAGTTTCGGCGGGTAGATCTCGTGCAGCCGAACCGCTTCGCCGGCGGTCAGCTTCACGTCGGTGAGGACGGGGTTGCTGATCTTCGCGTACAGGCTCGCCACCTTCGTTTCGATGTCTTCCGAAGGGCGAACATACGTGCTGACAGCTCGAGTGGCGTCGGCAAGTTGGTCGAGCATCGCGGCGTTCACGTCGTCACCGACGCCGAACGTGAAGATCCGAGTGTTGCTGCTGTTCTTCGCGAGTGTCTTCTTCACGATCTTGTCGGTGTCGGTTTCGTCCACGGTCGGCAGGCCGTCGGTGAAGAATACGACGTTGAAAGGACGGCCGGCGTCATCGGTTCGCTGGCCGAGGGCTTCGTCGAGAGCTGGCCAAATCGCGGTGCCACCCTGCTGCTTCAACCCGTCGACCCACTTGATCGCGGCTTCGAGGTAGTCCTTGTTCGCTGGCACGAGCTTGTCGCGGAACGGGGTCACGCTAGTCGAAAACTTGATGACCGAGAACCGATCTTCGGGGTGAAGCTGCCCGAGGCAATACTTCAGAGCTTTCTTCGCCTGTGCCATCTTGATGTCCGACATGCTGCTCGACACGTCGAGAACCAGCACGAGGTCGCGCGGCATGCGCTTCATTTCCGCTTCGACCTGCGGCGACACGAGGAACATGAAGTAGCCGTCTTCAGCGCCGATCGGCTTGTACATCAGCGGTGTGAGGCCAATGTCCTTGTCACCGAAGCCGTAGAAGAGTTGGAAGTCTTTATCGAGCACGGCCTGGTTCTTCTCGAACTCGATGTTCGCTTCCTTGTCGCCCTTGCGAACGGTGGTGATGGCGTGCGTCGGGCTGTAGATACTGTGGATCGCGTGCTGCGACTTCAGGTTGATCTTCACCGAGAACTCTTCGAGAGTGCTGGTGCTTTTGCCGTCGGTCTTGAGCGGGTAGATGTACTCGACGAACGAGCCTTCCTTTTGCGAAACCGACTTGAAACTGATCTTCAACTTCTGGTCGGACTTCGGCAGGATTGGGAACACCCGCAACTTCATCATGCTGTTGCCCATGTATTCGAGCAGGCCAGGGTCTTGTGTCCGCCGAACGATTTCGGTGTAGACCGCGTTAGCCTTCTTGGCGTCGAGGAGTTCCCCCCCCTGCTCTTTCCCATCGACCCACATGGTGAATTTGTCGACGCTCGCACCTTTGGGGACTGGGAAGATGTAGGTGGCTTCGAGGTTGCGGTCGGTGTGGTTGCGGAACGTTTGCTCGACGGTGGTGATGGCGACCTGATCGTCGATGGAGACGGTGACCTTGTGGTTCACCATCGCGAGTGGTGGCAGTTTAACGTCGTCGGGCATGAGCAGGCCGACGGCTCGTGCCTGACTGGACGCGGCCAGCAGGACGGCGATGGCCGGGATTGTGAAGCGAAGGAACCGCATGATTCACCTCCAATGGACGAGACAATCGGCGAGAACGCCGCTGATTATAAGACGGAGGAGAATGCGGAAGCGATGGGTTGTGTGCTGGAGTGTTACGAACTGGTTACCCTGAGTCAGCGTCGAGCCTTCACCTTATCGACGGGTGTATTGAGATAGTACGTGAACGCGCCGAGCAGTTCGCCCTCCTTGGCGGTCGAGTGACAGTCCAGACAGTCCGTGCTCGCTCGGATCGACCCAAACATCCGCGTTGGTGCCACTCGGGTCCAAACCAATTCCTCGCCGCGCCGCACGGCGTCGAGGCCGAGGCGTTCAAACTCGTCGAGTGGCCGGCGTTTTGCTTGACGGGCGAGCGCCGGCGTCGGCATCTCGTCGAGGACATACACGGACGGTTGATAGTCGGTCAGCAGACTGACGAGTTCGACGCGGTCGACGATCCCCGACGCCATCACGACGCCGCGATTGTTCGCCGTGACGCTCATGCGCGCGGCGCCAAAACCTGACTGGCTCTCGAACAAGGCGACCGTGAGGTGGTGGACGCGCTCTGGCCCGGAAAATGGGACGTCACGTTTCGGGGTGGGTTCGATCGAATTGCATAATGTCGGCGGTCTCGGCTCAGCAGGTTTGGGGCTCTGCCGCGCGAGATAGTTTTCCCATCCCTTCAACACTCCCTCGTAGTTCAACAGCATTGTCCAGCCGTTCCTCCGCTCTGGATCGCCAGCGGGCCGCCGTGCTCGTCGACTCCGCTCTGCTTTGCGAACGTCAGCGAGTGGCTCCGTGGGCATAGTGGGCTTTTGAGCCCCCTCGGGAGACTCCGTCGGCTCCTGAGACGGCTCGATCCGCGCATGTGGACGGCTCTTCCAATCGCTGGAGAAAATGGGAACCACGCCGCAAACCACCAAGAAGGACAGCGGCACAAAACATCTCAATCCGGTCACGTGTGGAAAATGTCCGCCAGAGGGGTCTTTTGTACACGATCAAACATCCACAAGAATAGTTTGTGCCAGACGGGCTTGCAAGATATTTCGCTTTTTTCTGGGGGGGTTGCTGTCCAGTTGTGAGTCGGAACAACGTTCAGGGATGCCAGCGTTTCCAGACCCGCCCTACCCCACAAAAACACGTCAGCCCCGGGTGGACTTCCCAGGGCTGACGCGGCATCACGACCGATCGGGTGAATGATCACCCGTTGCCGGGTCGGATGACAATGATCACAGGAACTGCGTTCGCCTTGCGGTCGCCACGCTTCGCCAGGAATTGCTTCAGTTCAGCCGAGTTCGCTTGCGGAATCGGGCGACCCTGTGCCACGTTCCACATCAGCAGCACCGCTGGCTTCTCGCCCGGCTTCGTTGGCCCCGACAGCACCGACTTCACGATCTGATCGGCCGTGCCAGCACTCAACGGCTTGCTCGGGTCCGGCGTGCGTTCGCTCTTCTCGTTCACCTTGTCGGCCGGACGCTTGAAGAGTCCTGGGTCGATGCCGAAGATGCCCTTGAGGTCGCTGGCATCGTGAGGCGAAGCCGGCAACGCATGAAGCATGTCGAACACATGCGGCGAAACCTTCGCATCTTCCGCATTCAGTTTGCCAATCAGAGCGGCGATCTCTTCCGCAGTCAGCGATTCGGTGTAGATCACGCTCGCATTCGCGGTTCGCTTCTGCAGTTGGGTCAGCGTGTTCGCGTCAATCAGAAGGTTCACGCCAGCAGCTTTTGAAGCCTCTCGGAACAACTCAACCGCACGAACTGGATTTCGCGTAAACAGGTCTATCCGGTAAGAGGTCGGTTGATTGAGTTCCTTCGCAAGTTGCTCGCGGGTGTCTTCGCGGTCGAAATCCGCAACCAACTTCAGGAACGGAATCCGAACTTCAACCGTCTCGAAATGCGTTTCGGGAAGCGGTTGGTGCGTGAAGATGTCGTAAACCGCTCGCGGTGTTGGCGCAATCGCAATTACGACGGGAGCCGGACCAACGGGCGTGTCTTTCCGGACAATCGTGTGTTCAAAAACAGGCGGAAGGTCGCGACCGATCGGAGCCGACGGACGCGGCGCACTCTCGGCCGGGAGCCATTTCGCCCAGGCGGGATCCGATGCCCCACTGTGATTCCCAAGAGGTGCGCGCGCTGTGCTTCGAACAGTTTGTTGAGGGTTCTTCTGATTGAAGAACAAGAACGATCCGGTTGTGACGCAAAGGAGCAAACTCGCTGCGATCGCCACCGGCACCCATCGGGGCGACTTCGGGGCGAACGGCAGTGACTTCCGGGCGGGTTCGGCTTTCGGGCTGGTATTCGGGCGGGGTGGAAGTTTCGTGAGGCGCGAAGGCACCGGCGTGAGGGACGCAATGCGAGCCATCACGCGGCTCTGAAGTTCGGGCGGCGGCGCAATGCGGGGGAGTGCCTGGAGCTTATTGCGATCGGCCTGCAACTTGGAATGGATCGCGCGGGCTTCGGCAGAGGAGTTCAGCAAACGACTGAGACGACGGCTTTCGAGCGGCGTCAATTCGCCGTCGATGCCAGCGGTTATCAGTTGTAGGAGGTCGTCGGTAATCATCTGCTTCAGCTCCCGCACGTTCGCCGCACATCTGCAAGACGGTCGGTTCAGTGAGAGTTAACTGTGTTCCTCGTTTTCCGGATCCGTGTCGGTCTCGGTGGGTTGCAACAACTCGCGGAGTTCCAGGCGGGCGCGGTGCAATCGGCTTCGGATTGTCCCAATCGGCACCTTGAGGATCTCCGCGATATCCTCGTACCTCATTCCTTCGATATCCTTCAGCACCAGCACTTCCCGGTGCTCGTGCGACAGCCGAACCATCGCGTCCTGAAGCTGCCGTTCGTCTTCGCTTCGCTCAAGCGCCAGTCCAGGCTTCACATACTCGGAGGGATCATCGGGGTCAATTCCGCCGTCGGGACCGACCGCATCGAGACTCACCGCCGCCCGCTTTTTCCGCTTCAAACTGATTGCGGTATTGAACGCAATCCGGTAGAGCCAGGTAAAAAACTCCGCGTCGCCTTTGAAACTATGCAGTGACTGAAACGCATTTAAGAATGCGTCCTGCACGACGTCGGCAGCGTCTTCAGGGTTATCCACCAGTCGGATCGCGGCGTTATAAAGCCTTGCCTGGTAACGGGTAACCAACACTCCGAAGGCATCCCGTTGGCCGCCCAGACACTCCGCGATGAGCTGGCGATCGTCGTCGCTCACGTAGCTCTACCGGGTTCGACGTGACTGGTACCGGCGGAGTTCCCAAAACTGTCCGGGAACTAGCCACCATTTTCGAAAATGATTGTGATCTGCTGAAAGTTATAGCACGTCGTGAGGGTTAGTGGTGCTGCGGAATTGTGGGAAGGGTGTTGGTGGTGGATTGTTATGGGTGGGATTGAACGTTCTGGGCCCTTCGAGACTCGGTGTGCGGTTCAGCGAGTGAATCGTTCGTTTCCGGAGGCGAATGATGTGGTTCCGGAGCTGAAATCGTGGTTCCGGGTCTGAAATGGTTGGTTCCGGGGGTGGGGTAGGGAAGTCGCCCGGAATCAATTCCGCGACGTTTCTTGGGTGCCGAACTTGCCCAGCCGACTTTCGTTCGGATGAATCATCCGTATACTACTGTGGGGATTCGTTGGGGGCGCCCGGTTCAGGAGGAGCGGGGGGAATGGACACACAGACCATCGTGGTTCGCGGTGCGCGCGAGCACAACCTTCGCGAAGTGAACCTGGAACTGCCTCGGAACAAGCTGATCGTCTTCACGGGGGTCAGCGGTTCCGGCAAGAGTTCGCTCGCATTCGACACGATCTACGCCGAGGGGCAGCGCCGCTACGTCGAGAGCCTTTCCAGCTACGCCCGTCAGTTCTTGGGGCAGCTTCCGAAGCCAGACGTCGATTACATCGGCGGCCTCTCCCCTTCGGTCAGCATTCAGCAAAAGACAGCAGGCCGCAATCCCCGCTCGACCGTGGGCACCATCACGGAAGTCTCGGATTTCCTGCGAGTGATGTATGCGCGGCTCGGTCAGGGACATTGCCCGAAGTGCGAGCGGCCGATCACAGCCCAAACGCGGGAACAGATCATTGGCCGCATCCTGGCGCTGCCGGAAGGCACGCGGTTCCTGGTACTGGCTCCGGTGGTTCGCGGGCAAAAGGGCGAGTTCAAGGACTTCTTCGCGGACATGGTGAAGCGCGGCTACGTTCGCGCTCGTGTCGATGCGAAGCACGTGAAGTTGACCGACGACCTGAAGCTCGACAAGCGGATCAAGCACAACATTGAGATTGTGGTTGACCGCTTGAAGGCCGATCAGAAACAGCGAACCCGCATCGCGGAGGCCGTCGAACAGGCGTTGAACTTGGCGGCGGGCAACCTCATCATCTCGGTGGAATCTGAGGCGAGCGGGGGACGGGAGTCCCCCGGTCATCCCGACCAAGAACCGGGGGACTCCCGTCCCCCGCTCGCCGAAGACATTCTCCTTTCCGCTCACTACGCCTGCACATCCTGCAACATCAGCTATGAACCGCCGACGCCGCAACTATTCAGCTTCAACAGTCCGCACGGCATGTGCCCCGAGTGCGATGGCCTCGGCAACAAGTTCACGTTCGACGCAGGTCTGCTGATTCCGGACGTTACCAAGAGCTTCCACGACGGCGCGATTCCGTTGGTGGGTCCGCTGAAGGGCATGGGTCGCTGGCGAAAACACATCTTCGAGGGCGTCGGCAAGTCGCTCGGCATCGAGCTGAAAACGCCGTGGAACAAGCTGAATGCACTGCACCAAAACCTCATCCTGAATGGCAGCGGCGACACTCACATTGTCTGGGAATGGAAGCAGCGTGGCGGCAAGGTCTGGAAGCACGGTGGCAAGTGGGAAGGCATCGTTCCGCAGATGCTTTCGCAGTTCAAGAAGACGGCAGCAGGCCCGCGACGGATGCAACTCGAAAAGTACATGCGGGTCGTGCGTTGCTCGGCGTGTCAGGGGCAGAGACTGAATCCGCAGGCTCGCAATGTTCGCGTTGGCGGTCGCACGCTGATCGACCTCGGCCACACCAGCATCGGCGAACTTGTGCCGTGGTTCGCGGAGTACGAGAAGACGATTTCGCATACGTCGCAAGTGATTGCCGGCGAGTTGCTGAAGGAGATTCGCGGTCGCCTCGGGTTCCTGCTGAATGTCGGACTGCACTACCTTTCGCTCGACCGCCCTGCCCCGTCGCTGTCTGGCGGCGAAGCCCAGCGTATCCGCCTCGCGGGTCAGATTGGTAGCGGACTCGTTGGCGTGCTCTATGTCCTTGATGAACCGAGCATCGGGCTGCACCCACGCGACAACGCCCAGCTCCTGGCGAGTCTCGAACGCCTTCGCGACATGGGCAACACCGTCCTCGTTGTAGAACACGACGAAGAGACGATGCGGGCGGCTGACTACCTCGTGGACTTCGGCCCCGGTCCTGGGATTCGTGGTGGTCATGTGGTTGCGGCAGGCACGCCAGCGGAAGTGTTCGCGAACAAGGCCAGCCTGACGGGACAATACCTCACGGGTGCGAAAGAGATCGCGATCCCAGCGAATCGCCGCAAGGGCAACGGCAAGTCGCTCCGCATCGTGGGTGCGACGCACAACAACCTGAAGAATGTGACGGTCGACATACCGCTTGGCGAGTTAGTGTGCGTCACGGGCGTCAGCGGTTCGGGGAAGAGTTCGCTCGTGAACGATGTGCTTCGCGGCGCTCTTTCTTCTGCTTTGGCGAACGGGGGACGTAAGTCCCCTGATGAAACCAACGCAGACGCTGAGGCCGACGAAGAAAACACCGAACTTGCGACCACCGCGAGTTGCGAGCGAATCGAAGGCGTCGAGAATATCGACAAGGTGATCGACATCGACCAGACACCGATCGGCCGCACGCCCCGCTCGAACCCAGCGACCTACATCAAGCTCTGGGACGAAATCCGTTCGCTGTACTCGACGATGCCGGACGCGAAGGTTCGTGGCTACCAGCCCGGCCGCTTCAGTTTCAACCGTCCGGGTGGCCGTTGCGAAGCATGCGAGGGCAACGGCTCCAACAAGCTGGAGATGGACTTCCTCGCGGACGTGTGGGTGCAGTGCCCCGTGTGCGAGGGTCGCCGGTTCAACCGCGAAACGCTGCAAGTGCGGTACCGTGGCAAGTCGATCCACGACGTGCTCGAAATGGAAGTCGCGGAAGCACTCGAGCACTTCGAGCACGTCCCGAAGATCCGCCCGATGCTCCAGACACTACACGATGTGGGTCTGGATTACATCAAGCTCGGTCAGCCATCGCCGACGCTCTCTGGTGGCGAAGCGCAGCGCATCAAACTGGCGAAGGAGTTGGTCCGCAAAGGCACCGGCAAAACGCTGTACATTCTCGATGAGCCGACGACCGGCCTGCACTTCGAGGACACGCGGAAGTTGCTCGAAGTGCTGCACGGCTTCGCCGAGCAAGGCAACACCGTCCTCGTGATCGAGCACAGCCTCGATGTGATCAAGACAGCGGATTGGGTCATCGACATGGGGCCTGACGGCGGCTCTGGTGGCGGTCGCGTTGTTGCAACGGGTACACCGGAAAAGATCGCGAAGTGCGCGGAGTCGTACACAGGACAAGCATTGGCTCCGCTCCTCGGCGTGAAGCCGAAGCAGACCAACGGCAAGGCAAAGAAGCCAACCCGACAAACAAGCCACAACCCACAACCCACAAAATACATCACTCATCTCTGCGTCGAGGGTGCGTGTCAGCACAACCTCAAGAACGTGTCGGCGAGCTTGCCCCGCGAGAAGATGAGCGTGTTCTGCGGCCCATCAGGTTCGGGCAAGTCGTCGCTGGCACTCGACACGATCTACGCTGAGGGACAGCGACGCTACGTCGAGAGTCTGTCGAGCTACGCGAGGCAGTTCCTAGGGCAGGTGCAGAAGCCCAAGGTCGAACACATCACGGGTCTGTCGCCGGCGATCAGCATCGAGCAGAAGACGACCAGCAAAAGCCCGCGAAGCACCGTCGGCACCGTGACCGAAGTTTACGACTACCTTCGCATTCTGTTCGCACGCCTCGGGGAACGGCACTGCCCGAAGTGCGACCGGGCGGTGGGGACGCAAACCGCTGACGAGATCGTTGACAAGGTGTTGTCACTGCCCGAGGGGAGCAAGCTCTACATCATGGCACCGCTCGAGCGCTCGGGGCAGGAGAAGTACGAAACGCTGTGGGAGGAGATTCGCCGGGCCGGCTACACGAAGATGCGGGTCGACGGCAAGAGTTACGGCATCGACGAGCCGCCCGCGATCGACCACCGCCGGAAGCACGCGGTGGAAGTGGTGATCGACCGCAACGTGGTGAAGCCCGGCACGCGAACCCGCATCGCAGAAGCAGTCGAGCAGGCGCTCGATCTGGGTCGTGGCGTGATGCACATTGCGCACGTCGAGGCCGACAAGGACGAACCGAAATGGCGGGTCGAGAAGTTCTCGCAGCACCTGGCGTGCGAACACTGCAACCTGAGCTTCGAGCCGTTGAATCCGCACAATTACTCGTTCAACAGCCCACTCGGATGGTGCCCGACGTGCGAGGGGCTTGGCTTCCAACGCGGGGCGAATCAGAATCTCCTCATCGGTGACACCGCGTTGTCACTCCGAAAGGGAGCGGTCACCGCGTGGCCGTCACTTGAGGCTAGTTCAGCGTGGTTGCCCTTCGCGGAGGCACTTGCGAAGCACGTCGGTTTCGACGTCGACACGCCATACGAAAAGCTGACGCCGGAACACCAGCGTGCGATCACGCAGGGCACCGGCGAAGCGTGGATTTCGCTAGGCCGCGATGCGGAGTCCTCGAAGCGGAGCGTGAAACGCACACGATCGCTCCGCTCCGAGGACTCCGCGTCGCGGCTAAACGGGGCGAAGTTCCAGTACAAGGGGCTGTTCCCCGCCATAGACGAGGCGTCTCGCGTCTCGTGGGTGTATCGTCATCGTCTCGACCATCTTGTTGACGAAGTCCCCTGCTCTGCTTGCCGTGGGGCTCGCATTCGTTCCGACGCTGCCGCGACGCGATTCGCAGGCTTGCGGCTCGGGCAACTCTGCGATAAGCCCCTGGGCGACACGCTCACGATGTTCCAGACCCTCGGCCTCACGAAGACCGTGCAGAAGGTCGCGGGGGAAGTCATTCGCGAGATCACGAACCGCGTGAAGTTCCTGGTTGATGTCGGACTGGATTATCTCACGCTCTCGCGCCTAGGGCCAACGCTCTCCGGTGGCGAAGCTCAGCGAATACGCCTCGCGTCGCAGATCGGCAGTGGGCTCACGGGTGTGCTGTACGTTCTCGACGAACCCACGATCGGCTTGCACCCACGCGACAACGAACGACTTCTTCAGGCGCTGAAGCGGCTTCGCGATCTCGGCAACACCCTCGTTCTCGTCGAACACGACCGCGAAGTGATCGCTGCTGCGGATTATCTGCTCGACTTTGGGCCAGGAGCGGGCGATCACGGCGGGGAAATCACAGCGTGCGGCACTCCCAAGCAAGTGCTGAAGGACACGAAATCGCTGACCGGAAAGTACCTCAGCGGGAAGTTGTCGATTCCCGTACCGACGAACCGGCGGCCCGCGTCTGCGAACCAAATCAGCATCGTCGGTGCCCGGCAGCACAACCTCAAGAATGTCACCGTCGATATTCCGCTGGGGGCGTTCGTCGCGGTCACAGGCGTAAGCGGTTCGGGGAAATCGTCGCTCATCAATGAGGTGCTGTACAACACGCTCGCTCGCAAGTTGAACCGCGCTCAAACGCCCGGGGCCGCCCACGACGACATCCGCGGACTGGAACACCTCGACAAGATCATTGCGGTCGATCAGGATCCGCTCGGGAACTCGCCGTCGTCGAACCCCGCCACATACACCGGCGTCTTCGACCTCATCCGCGAAGTTTACGCTCGACTGCCCGAGTCAAAGGTGCGTGGCTACCACCCGCGACGCTTCAGTTTCAACCAGAAGGGCGGCCGTTGCGACGCCTGCGAGGGCATGGGGCAGAAAAAGATCGAGATGCACTTTCTGCCAGATGTGTGGGTCGAGTGCGACACGTGCCACGGCACACGCTACAACCCCGAAACGCTCGCGGTGCAGTACCACGGCAAGAGCATCGCCGACGTGCTGACCATGCGAATCGGCGAGGCGCTTGAGCTGTTCGGCAACATCCCAAAGATTCGTCAAATCCTTCAGACGCTCGACGACGTTGGCCTCGGTTACATGGCACTCGGGCAACCGGCACCCACGATGTCTGGCGGCGAAGCTCAACGTGTGAAACTTGCTGCGGAACTCGCTCGCCCAAGCACCGGCAAGACGCTCTATTTGCTCGACGAACCCACGACCGGTCTCCACTTCGACGACATTCGGAAGCTGCTTCTCGTGCTCCATCGGCTCGTCGATCTCGGGAACACAGTCGTGGTGGTGGAACACAACCTCGACGTCATCAAGACGGCGGATTGGGTCATCGACATGGGACCGGATGCGGGCATTCGCGGCGGGCAAGTCGTCGCGCACGGCACGCCGGAAGCCGTGGTGCAGCAATTCGAGACCGGCGCCGCGACACACACGGGGCGCATTCTGCAAGGCGTCCTCGAAGCCGGGCCACACCTCGAGCGCGTGAAGTTCGATCCGATGGCGACGCTCAAGGCTCGTGATGGCGACATGGACATTGCCGAGGTCGGCAAGGATCAGAAGTTGCCCTGGGAGGCGAACGGTCCGAAGTGGCACACCCAAGACCGCGTTACCACCACCGGCAAGCCCTGCAAGTGGGACGGTAATGCGCTGACTTGGGTGATCGACGAAATCCAGAAGCTCGGCACGTTCTCGGACACGAACTGGAACCATCGCAGCATCGTCGAGATTCCGCTGGCTAAGAAGTCCGACGGTTGGTTCCTCCACGCAATGACAGGACACGAGGCATACTTCAAACTCGTGTTCCGCTTGCCGGGGCGACCGTTCAAGCAAGATCAGCTTGAGGCGAAACTCGGGCTGAAGCCGCTCAGCGATACGCCAGGTTTGGAAGGTTTCTCACGGGATAGCAACCGTGTGGAGGTGATCGCCGGTCCAGGGATTCAGCAGGTCGTGATTGTCGTTCACAAGCTCGCGGAGATCGATACACCCGCGTTCCGCGAGTTCCTTGCGCGTGCTGTCGAGATTGTGCAAGGGCGAACCGCAAC
>JAIOPV010000272.1 GCA_021413735.1 Planctomycetota bacterium | reverse complement strand
GGGGAGGTGGCGAGGCTGTGCGAGACGGTGGGGGGAAGGCCTCAACAGTTGTAAAGGTTTCACCCCCCACCCGCTCCTCGAAGACTCGGAGCGACCTCCCCCACAAGAGGGGAGGTCAAAACCAAGTCCGACCATTTGGGCCGGGATGTTATTTCGGACACGTTCCTTTCAGCCTGTAAGGCTGTGACAACATAACATGACCGACGGGACTCGTTTTCTGCTTCCGGAGTCTGTCCTGATGTCTCGCCTCGCACTTCTCATCTGTCTACTCGGGATTCATGCCGCCAATCCCGCAGACGCGGCCGATCCCGCGAACGAACCGGCGCCATGGCCACAGTTCCGCGGCCCAAGCGGGCAGGGACTCGTCGAGGGAGCTATCCCGACCGCTTGGGGCGAGGGAAAGAACGTCGCCTGGAAGACCCCGCTCTCTGGCAAAGGCTGGTCGTCTCCGGTGGTTGCCAGTGGGAAGGCATGGGTGACCACTGCCATCCCGGTCATGGGCGGGGGGTTCAGCCTGCGGGTCGTGGGCGTGGATCTGCGGTCGGGCGAGGTGAAGCACGACGTCGAACTGTTCGCGATTGCCAAGGCGGTCTCGCTGCACGCACGGAACACGCCAGCATCTCCGACTCCGGCGATCGTTGGCACGCGGTTGGTCGCCTCCTTCGGGAGCGACGGCGTGGGGTGCGTCGATACCGTCACGGGCAAAGTGGTGTGGAAGATCAACTCGCTGAAAGTGGACTACGAGACCGGGCCGGGCAGTTCCCCCATTCCCTACAAGGACCGCGTGATTCTGCCGTGCGACGGAGCGGACGCTCAGTTCGTTGTCGCGCTCGACGCGGCGACCGGAGAAGTGGCCTGGAAGACCGAACGGAAAGCCGCGGCCAAGCGGCCAGCGAACGAACGCCGAGCCTTCTCGACTCCGTTGCTCATCACGGTCGGCAAGCAAGATCAGGTGGTGATCCCCGGTGCTCAGTGCGTCTACAGCTACGACCCGGAAACCGGCAAGGAACTCTGGCGAGTCACCTACACCGGATTCTCGAATGTCCCTCGTCCCGTGTTCGCGAACGGGCTGGTGTATGTGTCGAGCGGGTACTTCGCCCACGAGTTGATGGCGATTCGCCCGGACGGACAGGGCGACGTGACCGCGACGCACGTGGCGTGGCGCTTCAAGAAGGGTGTGCCGAACGTCCCATCTCCGGTGGTCGTCGGTGGCTTGCTGTTCATGGTGTCGGATCAGGGGATGGCAACGTGTCTGGACGCCAAGTCGGGGGAACTCAAGTGGACCGAGCGCCTGCCCGGCACCTACACCACTTCACCACTGGTTCGGGGTGACACGATCTACACGTTCGCCGACGACGGTAAGACGGTGCTGTTCAAGGCAACGGACACATTCGAGCAAGTGGGCAAGAACGGACTCGGTGGGCGTATCCAGGCGACTCCTGCGGCGGTGGGGGATAGCCTGATCGTTCGCACCGAATCGGCGCTGTACCTGCTGACCGAAGCGAAGCAACCCGGCGGGAAGAAGTGAGCGAAAGTCCCACCTCAAACCCCTCAACTGATCCGTCCTCCGTTCTCCGCACAACCGCCGGGGACTTCTCGCTCGGCGAGTGCCGACTGGCGGTTGGCGGCAAAGAGTGGTCCGTCGTGTACACCGCTGCGATCGTCAGCCGAGACGACGAGGCCCGGTACCTGGCCGATAAGGCCAACCAGATGCCGTATGGGGTGGCTCTGTGGCCGGCGGCGATCGCCCTCGCTCACGAGATCGCCACCCGGCCTCACGAGTTCCGCGACAAACGTCTTCTGGAGTTGGGAGCCGGAACCGGTCTTCCAGGGATCGTGGCCGCGTCGCTGGGTGCAATGGTTGCCCAGACAGATCGGAACGAATTGGCGCTGCACGTCTGTCGGCTGAACGGCGAGCGGAATCAGGCAACCGGGATCGAATACCGTCTGGCCGACTGGACCGCCTGGGACGACACCCGGCGTTACGACTGGATCATCGGCTCCGACATCCTCTACGCCGACACACTCCACTCGCACCTGAGGCGAATCTTCGAGAACAGCCTCGCTCCCGGTGGGCGAGTGCTGCTGGCCGATCCGTACCGAGCCGACAGCCTGCCAATGCTGGAGGGGATGGAAGCTGACGGATGGCGGGTCACTCATTCGCGGTGGTCGATCGGCGACGGGGGCAACGCTCGGCCAATTGCGGTCTACGAACTGGTGCCTCCGGACAGGCTCAACTCACGCTGATCCCGGAACCTCTCTTCACTCGGAAAGTCATCATGCATCCTGCTCGAATCGTGCTTGTGCTGCTGGTCGTCCTCGCGTTTACGCCATCGTCGTTTTGCCAGGAAAAGAAGGCGCTGGTGACGCGGGACCGCGTGCAGTTAAACCTCGCTGGTGCCGAGACCGTGTTGGACGCTGCCAAGAAGAAGGCAACAGCGATGGGGCTGAAGTGCAACATCGCAATCGTCGATGACGGCGGCCACTTGCTGTCGTTCGCTCGGATGGATGGGGCCAGGCCAGTGAGCGCCGCCACGGCTCTGACCAAGGCCATCTCGGCAGCAACATTTCGTCAAGAAACGGGCACGCTGCCGGCGAAGGGTGAACCGGACATTCTGTTGAGCCTGGGTATCCAGAACGCCGCAGCGGCCAGCGGCGGCAAGATTACGACGCTCAAGGGCGGCGTGCCCATCGTTATCGACGGCCAGGTGGTTGGTGCGGTCGGTGTGGGTGGCGGAACCGGCGAGCAGGACGTTGAGGTGGCAAAGGCCGGGATTCAGGCGTTGATCGACGGTCTGGGTGAAAAGAAGTAGCCGCGAAGTACGCGGCCGCGGATGTACTGCATTTTGGGGCGAGGCTCCCGCCGAGCCACAGCTAAGGGCTCGGCAGGAAAGCCAGTCGGTTCTTATTGAGCGAACGGGTGCAGGATTCGCTGGCAAAACGCTGCCCAGTTCGAGCGGCGGTCGCCATATTCAACACGTACTCGCGGTGGGGTCAGAGTTGGACTCGGCAACATCGCACCGCCACCGAGAGCTTGATAAGTGTTGACGACAGCAGCCAGTTGCCGCTGCTTGGTTTCGATCAACACCGTTCTTGCGTCCAGAAGGTCACGCTGCGCGAAGAGCACCTCGATATATTCGACTCGGGCAGCCTGGAAAAGTTGGCTGGCGACCTGGACTGATGTCTCAAGTGCTTCCAACTGCCGCTTCTTGATAATAATGCTCTTGTTGTAGTTCTCCACCATGGACATGCGGTTGACGACCTCAGTGAAGGCATTCAGGATGACTCGCTGGTAGTTATAGATGGCCTCCAATTGCCTGGCGTTCGCGGTCATGTAATCGGCCTTGATCGCTGCTCTGTTGATCACCGGTGCGACCAGTTGACCAGCGACATTGGCAATCAGGGCTTCCGGACTAATGAACAGATACTGAAGGTTGAAGGCCTGGTAACCCACCCCAGCGGTGATGGCCCCCGCAGGTAAGAAACGGGCCCGAGCGACCTTGATGTCGAGCCCCGCAGCAATCAGTTCGTGCTCGGCTTGGCGAATGTCGGGACGGTACTGAAGCAGTTGCGCCGGCAGTCCTAAACTCAACGAGTGAATGGTCAGATCAAAGAATACCGCAGACGTGCGTTCGACAGGCTGCGGAAAGCGATTCATCAGGAAGTTAATGCGGTTCTCGGCCTCGACGATGTCCTGCTTCACGATCAGCTTTTCACTCCGGTTCTTGCGAAGCTCGGCCTGGAAACGCTGGACGGCCAACTCGGTACCGCGGCCCGCAGCCTTCTTGGCCACGGCGATCTCGTAGCTTTGCTCCTGAAGCTCAATGGTTTGATCGAGAACCTCAAGTCGTTTGTCGAGTGCCATCAGCCGGTAATAATTCTCCGCTGTATCCGCGACCAAACGGGTCACGAAGAAACTACGCCTCTCGCTGGCTGCGAGGTAACGCTGGGTTGCCGCGTCCCTGGCGTTATGCAGCGCCCTCCAAATGTCGGGTGTCCAGAAGAAGTTGAAGGCTCCCATGAAATTCCCAAGCGGATCGGGAAAATGGACGCCACGGGGAGTCAGGAGTTGATCCTCAGCAGCCCCCAACGGTGTGTAGAGGCTGGGCTTGTCCAACCCCGCACCGACCCCGAGAGTGACGAACGGAAGATACGCACCTTTTCTCGCCAGAATGTCGTTCCTGGCGATCTGAACTTCCTCAGTCATCATCTTCAGCTCTCGATTGTTGGCCACCGCCTGCTGAATCAATTGCGAAAGAATTGGATCGTTGTAAAACTCTTCGACCCCGAGCTGAGCTGAGGTTTCCGTACTCGTCGGAACGGCATCGGTGGGGTGAGTTACAGCACCGAAACCACCGACAACTGCAGCGAGCGGAGTCGCGGCTTCTGTGTTACTGGTTGCGATATTGAACTCGGCTGGCTGACCTGGTGCCGGCTCTGCTTGACGGAGAGCCGGAATTCGACACGCCGGCAGAACGAGCAACAAGCCGCCTATGATCGCTGTCGCAATCATGCGATTCTGATGCTTTGTGCTCGGAAATTTCACTGAGAGGTTCATCCCCTCCTCCTTGAGCGGACAAATGCTCGCGTCTTGCGAACGGTCGCACGGAATGTATCGGCTATACGGCCCGGGAAACTACAGAGAACAAGTGAGATTCTTCGAGTCGTGATGTCTAGGCAAGATGGGTAAAGCAGACCCAAAGCCCACCCGTCGTGACGGGCAAGCTTCAGGCTCGAAACGCATCGGACGACAACAAACGCTGCTATCCCGGTTCGGTCGGTGGGTTTTCCGGGTCGGCCAGCGGGAGTTCGGAGTCGGGCGTTGGGTGTTCCGGACTCGTTGCTCGGTGTTCCGGACTCGTCGCTCCGTGTTCCGGGCTCGTCGCTGGGTGCTCTGACTCGCTGATTGCCTCGTGGGTTATCGGGGAAGATGCACCGTGGTATCCGGAACTGCTCGTTGCCTCGTGGTGTTCTTCCGGATGCGCTCCGTGTCCAGCGTGGTGTTCAAACACCTCGCTGAGAGGTGAACTTGTCTCATCCCCGAGGAGCTTGCGCCCGTCGGCAATCTTGCCGAACAAGTAATAGAGACCTGGAATTATCAACACGCCGATCACGGTGCCCAAGAGCATGCCGCCGGCCGCTGTGGTCCCAATGGTGCGGTTTCCGATCGCCCCAGCACCCTCGGCGAAGACCAACGGAAGCAGACCAGCAATGAAGGCGAAGGAAGTCATCTGAATCGGGCGGAATCGCAGCTTTCCACCTTCGATGGCCGCATCCTTGAGGGGCAGACCCTCCGCACGCCGCTGCACCGCGAATTCGAAGATTAGAATCGCGTTCTTGCCAAGCAGACCGACCAACATGACCAGACCAATCTGTGCGTACACGTCGTTGGCCAAGCCCATTAACTTCAAGCAAAAGAATGAGCCGAAGATGCCGACCGGGAGCGACAGCATCACACCCAACGGCAGGAGAAAACTCTCGTATTGCCCAACCAAAACCAGATAAACGAAGATCACGACGATCAGGAAGATGACAACCGACGGAGGGATCTCGAAATGTCCCAACTGCGGGATGTCCACCTCGACGCCTTTTTTGGACTCGTCGTAAGAGAGCCCTGACCAACCGAGGCCGTAACCTTTCGGGAGCGTCTGCTCCGCGACTTCCTGGATCGCCTTGATGGCCTGCCCGCTACTGTAGCCGGCGGATGGGGCACATTGAATGGTGGCGCAGGGATACAGGTTATAACGCGTGATTTCGTTCAAGCCCTGCTTCTTTTTGATCTCCATGAACGCGGAATACGGGACTGGCTCCCCACGCTCGTTGTTGACGAACAGATTTTTCAAGTCTTCGGGATACCGCCTGAACTCCGGCGTGGCCTGAACGTAGACCTTGTAAAACTGGTTGAAGCGAATGAAGCCCAGTTCGTAAGTGCTCCCAATTTGAATGTTGAGGTTGTCCAGCACCTTGGCCTTCGTCAGACCCTTCTGATAGAGAGCATCGTCGTTGATGAGCAGTTCATACTGCGGATAGTCGGAGGCGAAGAAGGTGAACAGGTTCTGCAGCTCCTTGCGTTTTTTCAACGCTGCCATGAACTTGTCGTTCACTTCTCCGAGCCGTGCGTAGTCGGACGTATTCGTCTTGTCGAGGAGCACCACGGAGACCCCACCCGCCGCGCCGAAGCCAGGAACCGCGGGCGGTTCAAAGAACTCCAGCTTCACGTTGGTCATCCGTCGGGCTTTTTCCTCAAGGTCTTCAATGATCTGGCGTGCGGTTCGCTTACGCTCGGACCAGTTTTTCAAGTTGATAATACAAGTCCCCGCGTTCGAGCCTCGGCCCTCGGTCAGAACCTCATAGCCTGCCAACGAGGTGACGGAGGTCACTTCTTCGACCTCTTTGGAGATCTCCTCGAGTTCGTGGGATTTGGAGTTTGTGTACTCAAGCGTGGAGCCTGGCGGCGTCTGGATGACGGCGTAGATGATGCCCTGATCCTCGCCCGGGATAAAGCCAGTCGGGAGTTTCAGGTTGACAGCAACAACACCGACGGCAAAGGCTGCGACCACGCCCATGCTCAACGCACGGAGTGTGACGATCTGTCGCAGGAACCCGGCATACCTGTTCGTGACCCATTCGACGCCGCGGTCAAAGGTTCCCCGAACAAAGGGCAGAGCGATGAACAGGAAGCCGACCGCACCCCACAGGTACCACGCCACGTAAGTGATTGGTGCCAAGACCAGCACCCCGCCGAGAATATACACGAGAATGATTTTGATTCCGATCCGCCGTCGTTTCTTCACGTGGGTCGGGTCGTGGCTCGCGTGGCTCCCGTGGCTCGGATCGTGGGGCTTGAGAATCATCGCACAGAGGACAGGAGTCAGCGTCAGGGCCACCAGACCGGAGAGGATGATCGAGGTGGCCATCGTGATGCCGAACTGACGGTAGAAGGTGCCGACCGGACCGGGGATGAACGTCACCGGAACGAAGACGGCCGTCATCACCATGGTGATGGCGATGATCGCGCCGCTGATCTCGTGGAGAACCTCCTGGGTCGCGCGATAAGGCGAAAGGTGTTTCGCGGCCATCTTGGCGTGGACCGCTTCGACCACCACGAGTGCGTCGTCCACGACGACCCCGATCGCGAGCACCATCGCGAAGAGCGTGATCAGGTTGATCGAGAGACCCATCAACTGCAGGATGAAGAACGTCCCGACGAGCGACACCGGAACCGCGAGGATCGGGATCAACGTGGACCGCAAATCGCCGAGGAACATGTAGACCACCAACGACACCAAGATGAACGCCTCCAGCAGCGTATGGAGCACCTTTTCGATGGAGGCGTCCAGGAAGCGCGAGACGTCGTAGGCGAGTTCGTAGTCCATGCCGGGAGGGAACGTATCCTTCTTGATCTGCTCAAGTTCTTTCTTGATTTCCTCAATGACCTCGGCGGCGTTGGAGCCAGGACTTTGCTTGAGAATGATGGATGCCGCAGGGTGGCCGTTGATGTCCGAGTAAATGTCGAAGAACTCGGAGCCCAGTTCAATGCCCGGTGGTGGTGGCTTGGGTAACCCCGCCTCGCCAGCTCCCCCAATGACTGCCGGGAACGCCTGCCTTGCCCCAGGGGTGATCGGGTCCGGGATGCCGCAGACGTCCTTGAGCCGCAAGATCTCGCCGTTGGGGTTTGCCCTCAGAATGACGTTCGCGTATTGCTCGGCCTTGTTGTACCTCCCGATGTAGGTCAACACATATTCGCGCGATTGCGATGTCTGGCCGGTGGCCTGTCCGAGCCGTCCGGGCGAACCAATTATGCTCTGCTCCGCCAGATTCCTCATGACATCCTCAGTGGATATCTTGTAGGCGCGCATGCGGTCTGGGTTCAGCCAGATCCGCATCGCGAACGTCCGGTTCCCGAGGTTTCTGGGGATACCCATGCCCTGAATACGCTTGAGCACGGGCATGACGTTGACGTTGGCGAAGTTGAAAAGGTCTTTCTGGTCGGCGTTCGGGTCCGTGCTGTAAATGTTGACGTACATCAACATGCTGGGCACAACCTGGCTGACGAGGATGCCCTCCCGCACCACCAGCGGTGGAAGGCGGCTCAGCATGATGTTGACCCGGTTTTGCACGTTCACGACGTTGATGTTGGGGTCCGTGCCCGGCTCAAAGTAGATCAGGATCGTTGCCTCACCAGCGCTGGTCGCGGACGAGAAGATGTAACGCATGTTCTGAACGCCGTTGATCGATTGCTCCAACGGAATCAGAACCGAATCGACCAACACGTTGGCACTCGCACCCGGATAAGCAATGGCGACCTGAACGGTCGGCGGCGCGACGTCGGGGAACTGTGCTACCGGAAGGGTCTTGATTCCCAGCACACCCAGGAACAAGAGGAGAATTGAAATGACGATCGCAAAGGCCGGGCGATAGAGAATATTTGTGAACATGGTTCCGAGATAATCTCGTGAGGCTCCAGATCAGTGGGAGTCGGAGGCAGCTACTCTAGCGGCATTACGCAGTGTGGGTTGGGTGGCAGGTGTCCCAGCCAACCGACACTGCGTAGTTCCAACTATTCCGCGTGATTTTTGAGATTCGAAAGTGCCTCTTCTGGTTTCCGGAACTCGGAATCCCCGATCTTCTCGCCGTCGTGAACCTGGCGGACCCCCTCAAGAACGATTTTGTCGTGCACACTAATTCCGCTCTTGATGATGAAGATGTCATCCAACTCGTCCTGAATCGTGATCAGGTGCTGATGCGCCACGTTATCCGCGCCGATGACGTAGACGTACTGCTTATCGAGAACCTCGAAGACCGCGCGCTGAGGAATCACGATGGCGTTAGGCAACGTTCGGTGGATTAACAGCGTGCCGGTCTGACCGTGACGCAGCAGACGCTCCGGGTTCGGAAAGTCCGCGCGGTAATCGGTGTTCCCGGTCTCGTTGTTGAATTTGCCTCCCAGCGAACCGAACTTGCCCAGGTGCGGGAACTTCCTGCCACTCGCCAGCAGGAGTTCGATTTTCGACGTTCGGTTCAGTTCGGCCAAGGGGTCGGGTTGCTGATCTCGTTTCTCCTCCAGCGCCAGGGTGGCCATGTCCTTGAGGTAGTTGGCCTCGGGGACGTTGAAGTGAACCCACATCACGCTGTTATCGGACAAGTTCGTGAGGATTTCCCCTTCTTTGACCAAGGCGCCCTGCTGTTTGAGCTGACGGTCGATGATGCCGTCGAAAGGCGCTCGCACGGTGGCAAAGGCCAACTCAGCTCGTGCTTTCGCCAGATTGGCTTGAGCCTTTGCCAGTTTGGCCTGGTGCAACGCCAAATCTCGTTCCGAGACCACCGGCCGATCGCCTTCGGCCAACTTCTTGGTCGTGCTGTACTCAATTTGCGCGACCTGAACCTCGGCCAATTCTGCGTCCAGCCTCGCCTGGTAAAGAACCGGCATCACCTGGAACATCACATCGCCCTGTTTCACCGCCTGCCCTTCCTTGATATTCATCGCTTCAAGGTACCCACTCTGCAGGGCGCAGATGTCGGTGTTGCGCTGCGAGTGAATTTGGCAGACGTACCGCTGAGTGATGGTGACGTCCTTGGCCTCGGGGCTGGTGAGCACGATCTTATGGTGCTCCACGTGTTCGTGTTCATCCGCCGCGTGGGTATCGTGACAAGCAGGAAGGGAGAGGGAAATCAACGCCACGACGATAACTGGGACAGGTGATATTTTCATCGAGGTTTTAACTCACGGGTTGCCCCGTACTTGTTTGCCCACCGGGAGGCGCGAAACAAATACGATTTCGGAAAGCTACAATTCAGGCTCGGGATTCTTAACGCAATCTCCGTGCCAATACGTTTTATTGCGACCAACCGACCTCTCGACCGCACCCTTCTCAACCCTAAACCCCGCCGGGCAGCATGTGTAGTGCAGCAATTCGCTGGAATTTCATTCAAAATGAGACCGCTTTGAGCCAGACAGGAGATTGGCATCTTCCGGAAGCCCCAACCGAACGGGTCGAATTGCACAAAATCTGTGCAAGCTCTGCAGAAATGAGCTTCGAAGGCTCGAAAATGGGTCACGTGGCGTGACTCCCTGCCCGGATGAAACGCAATCTCTGCTGATGACATGATCTGGTTGCACAGTTTCTGTGCAAGCCGACGCAGCCCGAACACTCGTTCGACTTGTCCACGATCCGTTCCGAGCCTCGGCGGAACTGGTTGCCAGACGATCAGACCGGCACGACCGCGATCACTCAACGGCCAGCGGCGAACAGGTCTCACGGCGGCTGGGTTAATTGGGGAAGTGCCACATCTGGACAGAACCGGCCATGTCTGCGGCTGCGAGCCACGCTCCGTCGGTGGACCAACTGACGGCGTGAACCCAATCCTTGAACTGCCCGCCGCGTGACTTGCCCAGTTCCGACACGAGCTTTCCGCTCGCCACTTCCCAGACGCGGACAACCGTGTCGCGGCCTGCCGATGCAAGGTGTTTGCCGTCTGGATGGAAGGCGATATCCGTGAGGCCGGAAATGTGCCCCGGCGCAAGCGCCTTGATCTTCTTGCCGTTCGACGGGTCGAGCAATGTCACGATGCCGCTCGGTCCGTCCGATTCGCCACCGCGACCAACCGCCAGCACTTTGCCGTCGAGCGAGTACGCCGCTGCGGCCATGTGCATGCCCTTGAACTCGGCCGACAGATCGGTCGTCGCTTCGCCGGTGGTCGCGTTCCACAACTTGATCGCGGCATGGCGACCGCTATCGAACACGAGCGGGTAGCGTTCCCCGACGCACGCCTGCTTCTTGTCCGGCGACAGCGCCAGAGCGTAAGCCCAGCCCTTCACTTGCCAGCGTTTCTGAACTGCTTTCGTGGCACGATCCCAGATGATGACGTGGCCGCCGTCGTCGCCGCTGATGACGGTTTGCCCATCTCGCGTCAGATCGAGATTGACCACCCATTCCTTGTGGGCGTCGAAGACCTCCGACGCCTTCACGACGCTGACCGTCGCGGGCATTGGTGGTGGCACCTTCGCCCCGTTGTTCTTGCGGCGTTCCGCGTCCGCGATCGCCATCGCGTTCAGCACGAGCTTTTCTTCGCCCGTGGTCGCGGCTGCGGTATCCCAGAGTCGAACAGTGTGATCGTAACTCGCCGAGAGCAGCGTTTTGCTGTCCGGAGTGCTCGCGAGCTTCGAGACACAGTTCGTGTGCCCATCGAGCCGCAACGTCGGCTTCGGAGCATCGCCGCCTGGTTTTTCGGGCAAATCCCACACGAGGATGCCGCCGCGGTTGTTCCCCGCAGCAACCTTGCGTGTGCCCCCGATGAACGCGACCGACGTGACCCAGTCCGCATCCCAGGTGAGCGTCCAAGATTGCGTCGGCTTTGTGAGGTCGGGCACGGCGAATCTCCTTGGCGTTGTCAAGTCGTCCGGGCGGTTCTCATTGGTTCCGGACGACATCCACACCCCACCTCCGGAACCATCTCATCTGTCCGGAAGAAACTATATCAGAGTGACCTGAATCGCAATCTAACTCACGATTCCCAGGTTGTTTACGGCTGCGAGCATTCGGAGAACGCGACTCAAGGCAGGTCCGGAAAGGTCGCAAATAACCCAGATTAACTATCTTAACATAAGCTCGCGCAACTCGCCGCAACCGCAAGCGGCGGCTAAGTTTCCGCTCAACCCAGCAACTCTTGCAGCGGCTGCGATCCTTCCGGCGTCAGCCAAACCGGTCGCACGCCCGAGAGATGCTTCGCCCTGTGGTTGATCCCGAGCGCCTTGTAGATCGTCGCGAAGAGATCGCCCTCGGAAACCGGGTTCTCTTTCACGTCCTTGCCGTCGGCATCCGTCGAACCGTAGATCTGCCCGCCTTTCACGCCGCCACCAGCCAGGACGATTGTCCAGGCTCGGATGAAGTGATCGCGACCCGCCCGGTTGTTGATCCCCGGTGTCCGACCGACTTCGCCCATCCACACGACGAGCGTGTCTTGCAACAGGCCGCGTTCCGCGAGATCGGTCAGCAACCCGCTATACGCCGGATCGAGCAGTTGCATGTTCGCCTTGTGACAGACGAAGTTGTCGGCGTGGCTGTCGTAGTTCTCTTGCCCCACTTCCACGAACGGAACGCCGGCTTCGACCAGCTTGCGAGCCATGAGGCACCCGCGACCGAACTCGCTGTCGCCGTATCGTTCCTTCGCGGCTGGCCATTCCTTCGAGATGTCGAACACCGTCTTGGCTCGGAGGAGTCGCCAGGCTCGTTCCTTCGCCGTGCGGTGACTCTCGAACGGCTCGGCCTTGTGATCCGCCGCGAACTCGGATTCCACGAACCGGAACAACTCGGCTCGCTTCTTCTCGGCGTCGTCCGCGAGATACGGCGTCGAGAACGAGCCGAGTTTGCCATCGCGACCAAGCCCGAACGGTTCGTGTGCTGGCCCGAGGTAACCGGAACCAGCGTTGCCGCACGACCCCATGCGAACGAATGTGGGCAGGTCGCTGGCCTGATCGCCGTTGAACTTCGCGATCACAGCGCCGAGTTCGGGGTGCGGCGTGCGTTCCGACATCTTGTAGCAAGTGTGCATGTGATAGATGCCGTCCGGGTGGTCCGGCGAGTGCGTCTGCATACTGCGGATCACTGCGAGTTTGTCGGCCACCGCCGCGACCTTCGGCAGATACTCGCACACCTGCAACCCGGTGACCTTCGATTGAATCGGTCGGAATGGGCCGCCAGTTGGGCGACCGGGCTTCATGTCGAAGGTGTCGATCTGGCTTGCGCCGCCGTTCATCCACAGCAGGATGCAACGCTTCTTGGCTTTGGTGGCACCCTCCGCGGCTGACTTCGCGTGAGCCAACCCGCCCCAGTTGGGGAGGATGAGACCGCTGCCGGTGACGGCCGCCCCTTTGAGGAACGCCCGGCGACTAAGGTGTTCGCCCACGCGACAAATCGGATTCATGGGATACTCCCGGCTGGTCGGTGCTCTGGATTCGGACCGGCAGCAGAATGAACGACATCGTTGAGTACAATTTGTCCGAGCCCGAGCGCCATGCGAGGGGCACGCTTGATCCTCGCCTGGCGCTCGGACTCGGACCAGGCCACCTCGCCGTGTTCGATACTTTCCGACGCCACTATCTAATGGTTGAATCGGAACTCGGAACTCGTCAGCAACACCCAGACGGCATCCTCAACGCGGGCGTCGGGCTTCGGATCGCTCTTGAGGAACTCCACAAACTTCGCGATCTCGTTTGGCTTCGCTGGGCGGTTCAACAGCGTGAGGAACAGGCGATCGACTCGCTTCTCCCACGGGTCGGTTGAAGTCAGCAGTTGATCGGTGAGGTTGCCCTTCTTGCGACGAGCGAAGACCCGCACTTGTTCCGCGTTGTTCCAGAACAGATGCTCGCTGAGACTTCCTTGGAAGTCACCCTGACCGTTCGTGGGTTCGCCAAAGTGGCGCAGGAAGTAATCGTCTGGGTTCAGCGATTTCTCGTCGGGCTTGCTGCCAAGGTCGAAGGCTGTGGCGGTTCGCAGCGAGAGCACAATCTCCTCAGCGATCAGCGGACGAACCCGTGCCCGCTCGAAACTTTTGGGCAACGCATCCGTCACCGCACCGGAACCCGCGAGCTGATACGCTTCGCTGTTCACGATCTCGCGAATCAACCACTTCAAATCGAACTTCTTCGCGGTCAGTCGCTCCGCGAGCGCCGTCAGTAACGCCGGATGCGACGGAACATTCTCGCTCTGGAAATCGTCGATCGGGTGAACGATGCCGCGACCCATGAACTGCGCCCAAACGCGGTTCGCGACCGCCTTCGCGAAGAACGGATTATCCGTGGACGTCACCCAGTCCGCGAGTTTCTGCTTGCGTGAAAACGGCGGCTTCGGGAGCTTGGTCCCGGCCTTCGGCGCGGGTTCCTTCACGTCCTTGGGTGTGGGTGGTTCCGCGAGGTCCGTGCCGCCGAGAAATCGCGGCTTCACCGGCTCGCCCTTCTTGCCGGGTTGTTGATCCTTCGCAGCGCCGCTGAACAGCACTTCGCCGCTGGCTTTCTCCGCGATGGTGTACGTCTTAACGTTCCCAGCCGTAGCCTCTTCGACGACGATCCGCACGAAGAAGCCCGCCATGCCGTAGAAGTCTTTTTGCGTCCATTTGTCGTAGGGGTGATCGTGACACTTCGCGCACCCGAGCTGCGTGCCGAGGAAGATTCGGCTGACGGCGATCGTTGCCTCTTCGGGCTGATTGCGGAACTGAACCTGAAACAGCTCGCTTCCGGGTTGCTCGCCCTGAAGCAGTTCCCGCACGAGTTGATCGTAGGCGACGCCGTCGGCGAATTGCTTCGTGAGCCAGACCTTGAAGCCGTCGCGTTTGCGGGTGGCGTCGATGTTTCCAGGGTGCCGACCGAACAGTACGAGATCCCACACGTCGGCTTGATGGCGTGCGAAACGCGGCTCCGCGAGCAGTTTGTCGATCAGCTTTTCGCGCTTCTTGGGTTCCTTGTCGGAAAGAAACGCCACGGTTTCGTCGTAAGTGGGAACGGTGCCGACGAGGTCAAGATAGACGCGGCGAAGGAATTCGGCGTCGGGGGATCGCGGTGCGGGGGTGATCCCTTTCTTCTGCCAACCGGCCTTCAACTCGGTGTCGATGAACTGACGAACCGTGTCTTCGGCCGCGCGAGCCTGACGCAGTTCGCACAGCAGCGAGGCGAGAATTCCTGTCGCGATGGCAAGCGTTCGGACTCGTCGCATCGTTGAACCTCGCGAACTCCGCAGTGCGTGAATGCGGCAAGACTTATTTGGGGTGTCGTCCGTCGCGAAACGCTAAGGGCGAATACCGCCCGGTGGGTAAAGCAATCATACCTCCGCAGCAGCGCGAAGGTATGGTGAAAGCCGATAAGCAAGCGACTTGTCAATCTGTTAATCGGAGTGAGCAACACAAGCGATCACGGTTGATCGTCCAACACACGCCGCTTGATCTCCGCGACCTTGCGAACTGTCAGCCAGCCTCGGAGTTGGTAGCCGCTCTTCCGCAGATTCTCCGCTGTTGGTTCAGCGCCGGGGTTGCCGCCATTTTGTCCCGCAGTCAGGTGGATGCGATCCACCAACGTGCCGAACCAGTCCTCGGGACGACGCGTGAAGATTTCTCGCTCCAGATCGAGCACGGGGATTCCGCGTTCCTTCGACAACTCCCGCAGCGCGTCGTTGAACTGCTTCGTGCGGTCGAGTTGAGCCTTGAAAGGCGGGATCGTGTTCAGCACGGGAATCGCTCCGCGATCCAGAATCAGATCGAGAGCCTTGCCCATGTTCTTGCGGTAATCGTCCAGCGAAACGCCGTCCTCAACGTCGTAGATGCCGCACTCGATGGTCACCATTCGCGGCTTGTACTCGTCGAGCAGTTTCTCCAGGGTGGGCAGCCCACGCTTGCCGCCGTCGAATAGCATGGCCGACTTCAATCCGCTCTCGGACGTGTACGCCCGATAGTGTTCGAGTTCCGTGCGGCACAGCCACCAACCGTCGGTCTTGTCTTTCGCCTCGGTGTGCATCCACTTCAGAATCGCGGTATCGTCGGGTGTCTTGCCCTTCCCGCTGCGAGGCCAGGTGCCGTAAGGGTTCGCGATGGTCATCGACCCGCCGAGGTGAATCACGACGCCCTCGTTCCCGCGAAACTTGCCGGCCACTTTCTTCATCGCGGTGGTGTAGTCCCACGCCTCGGGCAATGGCTCCTCGCTCCGCGTCGCGCCGAAACGGTGACCCGTCGCCTCCATCTTCACGGTGTAGAGCGAACTCTGGGCGGTGACGTACAGCGTCTTCAAATCCTTCCCGCCGAACGTGCAGTTGGACGGCTCCTCGGGAAATTCGATCAGCCCCAACGTCTTCCCCTCGGGGCTGACCACCTGAATCGCCTTCAGCGAGGGTTTCGTGAGGTACAGGTTGCCGCGTGTGTCGAGGGTGAGTCCATCGCCGCCGAGCCGACTCGCTTGCTTGGGGTTCTGTTCCAGTTTGCACAGCACCTTCGCCTTGCCGATCGTGCCGGGCCGTTCGATGGGGTACGCCAGCACATCCGCCGAACCCGACGGCAGGACGTACAGAATCTTCTCGTCGGGGCTGAGGAGAACGCCATTGGGCCGCGGTAATCCGTCGAGGACTCGAACAGCTTTGCCCGCGGAGGGAAGGTAGAACACGGCCGAGATATCCGGTGCGGTGAAGTAGATGCCGCCGGTACGGTCAATGACGAGATCATTGGGAGTGCCGAGCGGTTTGCCGTCGAATCCATCCGACAGCACGCTGATCTTCTTCGTCTCGACGTCGAGTGCGATCAGCTTTTTCGCGTTCCCCTGGCAGGCGATGAGCCGACCGCGAGCATCGACCATGAGACCGTTGCAGCCCTCGCTGTTCTCCAACAGCGTCGAGAGTTTGCCGTCGGCATCGACCTTGTGAATGCGGTTGTTCGGGATGTCCGAGAAGTACACGTTCCCGTTTCCGTCGGCGGCGGGGCCTTCGGTGAACTTGAAGCCCGTGTGCAGTTTCGCGATTTCGCCTGCGGGGCCGACCCCCGGAATTGGCTTCATCGCGGGTTCGGCGGCGTGGGTCAACGCGCTCATGACAACGAGCGAACACGCCATCACGGAAAGGCATCGTCTCATGGTGTTCCCTTGGGCAAGCTGCCGCAGCGGTCAGGCGAGGATCTCTTTCACGACGCGAGCCGGGCGTCCGTCGGTCAGGCGTTGAGCCTTCCCACCGTGGTGATAGACGAGCTTCTCGTGGTCGATGCCGAGGAGTTGCAGAATCGTTGCCTGGAAATCGTTCGGTGTGACCACGTTCTCGGCGGCCTTGTGACCGACCTCGTCAGTCGCGCCGTAAGTCATGCCGGCCTTGATGCCGCCACCCGCGAGCCAGCAGGTGAAGCCCTGGCCGTTGTGGTCGCGGCCCGCAGTGGCGTTCAGCTCGCCCTCGCACACGGGCAGCCGGCCAATCTCGCCGCCCCAGTGAACGAGCGTCGAATCGAGCAACCCTCGCTGTTTCAAATCTTTCACGAGCGCCGCGGCAGGCTGATCCGTGCGCTTGCAGATCGCGGGCAACCCGGTGCGGATGTTGGTATGCGTGTCCCACGGTTGGTTCCCGAGGAAGATCTGCACGAACCGCACGCCACGCTCGACGAGTCGCCGTGCGATCAAGCAGCGGGTGCCATACTCTCGCGTTTCCGGGCGGTCCAGGCCGTACAGGTTCCGCACGCGCTCCGGCTCGCGCGACACATCGAGCGCTTCCTTTGCCGCAGTCTGCATTGCAGCGGCCAGTTCGTAGCTCGCAATGCGCGTTTCGAGATCGGCCTCACCGGGGCGGGCCGCGAGATGCTGCTTGTTGAGTGCGGCGAGGAAGTCGAGGTTCTGTCGCTGGATGTCGCCGGCCGCGTCGGGCGGCGGGTCGAGGTTGAGGATTCGCGGCTCCTGCGGGCGAAGAACCGTGCCCTGATACAGCGGCGGCAAGAAGCCACAGTTCCAGTTGTGCGCCGCGTCCACGGGTGGCCCAGCCGGATCGGACAGCACCATGTACGCGGGCAAGTTCTGCGATTCGCTGCCGAGTCCGTAGACGATCCAACTTCCCATCGTCGGGCGACCGGTGATGCCAGCGATGCCGCCGTGAAAGTACCGGATCGACACTTCGTGCCCGTTGAAGCCCGTGTGCATCGACCGAATTACGGTGATATCGTCCACGATGCCGGCCGTGTGCGGCAGCAGCTCCGAAACGTCGGTGCCAGATTTGCCGTGCTTCGCGAACTTCCACGGACTGCCGAACAGCTTCTTGCTCGCACGGTTCACGAAGCTGTACTTCACGTCGCCCTGATATTCCTGGCCGCTGTGCGCCGTCAACTCCGGCTTGGGGTCGAACAGATCGACGTGACTCGGCCCGCCGTGCATGAACAGCGAGATCATCGCCTTCGCCTTCGGAGCGAAGTGCGGCTTCTTGGCGGCGAGGCTCAGCGGCGGATTCTCGCCCGGCTTGCTTGGCCCTTCGACGGCGAGCAACCCGTCGCGCTGAAGCAAGTGCGCGAGTGCGTAGAAACCGACACCGGCCGCGGTGTCCGTGAGGAACGCTCGCCGCGTTGCGGGCAGTGTGTCAATCGACATAAAGGAACTCGTTCGAGGCGAGGAGTTGCTGGCAGAGGTTCGTGAGCGCGGCAAGCTCGGGGTCTTTCGCCTTCCCGCCGAGTGCCGTCGTCTGGTTCTTGAGGAAGGTTGTGCCGATGCGTAACTCGTCTGCGGTGGGCGAACGCAGGTACGCGAGGTGCCATGTCTTCGTGACAAGTCGCTCGGGTGTCGTGTCGGTCTTCGTGTCGGCTTTCACGCGGGCGGCGAAGTGGCCGGCTTGCTTCCGCACGAAGTCGCTGTTCAGGAGCATCAGCGATTGCGGCGATGAGGTCGTGGCGTTGCGGCGCTCGCAGTTCAACTCGCCAGCGGGGGCGTCGAACGCCGTCAGGAAGGCGACCGGTTTGGTGCGGCGTGCCTGCAAATAGACACTGCGGCGTGGCTTATCGTCCGGCGTTCCAACCTGTCCGGCAGCGTCTTCGACCACCGTCACCGCTGGGCCGAACAGAGTGCGGTCGAGCCGGCCCGCCACCAGCAACATGCGATCTCGCAGGGCTTCCGCTTCGAGCCGCCGCACGGGGAAACGTCCGTAAAGTGCGTTCGCACGGTCAACCGCGTCCTTCGCCGATTCTCGCTTCGAGGACTGCCGGTAGACGGTGGACATCATGATGAGCTTGTGGAACTTCTTGAGGCTCCAATCCTGGCGTGGCAACTCCATCGCGAGCCAGTCGAGCAATTCGGGATGCGTCGGAAGTTGACCAAGTTTGCCGAACTCGCCGGGGGTGTCCACGATCCCGCGACCGAAGTGATTCAGCCAGATTCGGTTCGCCATGACGCGGCCGAACAGCGGGTGCGTGCCGTCGGTCAGGTGATTGGCCCACGCAAGCCGGCGCCCCGTGTCCGACGTGTTCCCGTCCTTCGAGGCGATCTCGAACCGCTTGCTATCGGGTGCCGCGATTGTGAGGTCGGCAGGCAGCAAATCGGCCCCTTTGGGCTGTCTCGCGTCGCCACGGTGAAACAGCTTCGTGGCTGGTACACGGCCAGGAACTTCCGCCATCACCGCGACGAACTCCTCGACCGGGCGCTCGGCACGTTTCGCCTGAATCTTCGCTTGCATCGCCTTCAGTTCATCGGTCGACTTGATGTTGTACAGGTACAGAACATTTAGCGTGACGTTCAGTTTCGGATTCGCGACGACGAGCTTCTTCTGTTCCGCGGTTCGTTTGTTTTCGGCGGTGTCGAACGCTGCCTTCAGTTTGGGTCGATCATCTGCGGGGAACTTCTCCAATTCCATCTCGAATACCTGGCGAACAACGGCGGTCTGCTTCTGATTGAAGTCGGCCTGCATCTTCGCGGCCTCGGCCTCAACGGCGGCAGCTTTCGTGCGATCGGCGTCTGTGTACAGGGACACCGTGCGTTGTGCAGGGCGACGCCACTTGCCAGGGTCAAGCGCCGGTTCAAAGACCGCACGCAGTTGGTAGTAGTCCGCCTGCGGGATTGGATCGTAACGGTGATCGTGGCACTGAGCACAACCGACGGACGTGCCCAACAGGCTGGAAGTCACGATCTTCAACGTGTCGGTGACGACCTGTTCGGCGTCGGCTGGCGTGCCTCCACTCGCGGTGCCGTCGGGTGCGGTGCGAAGGAAGCCGGTGGCGGCGAGCAGGTCGATCTGTTCCGGTTTGAGGTTCGACCACGGTCGCGGGACGAGCTCATCTCCCGCGAGTTGTTCGATCACGAAACGGTTCAGCGGCTTGTCGGCATTGAGTGCGCGAATGACGTAATCGCGGTATCGCCACGCATACGGCCGCACGGTGTCCACGGAGCCATCTCCATCGCTATCGGCGTATCCGGCGGTGTCGAGCCAGTGCCGACCCCAGCGTTCGCCGTAAGCAGGCGAAGCGAGCAACCGATCGAGCAACTTCTCGTATGCGTTGGGTGAAGTGTCGGCGAGGAACTCGTCGATTTCCTTCTGGGTGGGCGGCAGTCCGGTGAGGTCGAACGCGGCCCGGCGAATCAGTGTGGCACGGTCGGCGTCTGGGTTGAAGCTCAGCCCCTTCTCACGAAGTTTCGCCAGCACGAAGGCGTCGATCTCGGAGCGGAGTTCGGTCTTCGCCTCGGGAATCTCGGGCACAGTGGGTCGGCGGAGTGGTTGATAGAACCAGTATGCTCGCTCCTCGGCGGTGATGCCCAAACCAGCGGGAAGCGTCGCGGGTTCGTCACGCACAGTTGGAGCACCAGCGGCAATCCACTTCTCGATAATCGCGATCTGCTCGGCAGGCACTTTCTTTCCGACGGGCGGCATCTCCCCGGACTTCATCCGCTCAATGAGCAGGCTCTTGGCGGGTTCTTTGAGCACGATGGAAGGACCGCTTTTCCCGCCAGCGAGTGCGAATCGCTTCAAGCGCAGATCGAGACCACCGGGCATCTTGTCGCCGGCTCCGTGGCAGTCGAGGCAGTACGCCTTGAGGATTGGTCGAACGTGCTGTTCAAACGTAACGGGATCGGCGGCCGTCGCGGGATTTGCGCCCCACATCAAAAGCAAGCCGGCAGAGATTGCGCTTCGCATGAGAGCGTGCCGTAGGCGGGCGGGATGAGTGGCGGAAGGCAGACCACAAGTGTACCACTCACCGTGTGCCGAGTCCAGTTTGTGAACCACCGCCTGCCGAGCTTACGCTTCGACGCTCATAATTGCATACAGATGTGCGCAATAGTTCGGAGGAGTCTTACGTTGAGGATTCCGATGCAGTCGTTCGCCGGGCGACGATGCGGACGGAGTCGTATTTGAGTTCCGGGCGGGAGAACATCGTCTGGATGAGTAAATTCCATTGTGAATGATGACGGTAACTCCACAGCGAGGCGGATAGTTCCGGGCGATTCGAAAATGCGTCAATAATCGACTGCTGCATCTCGATCCAGGTAGTCTGGAACTGACGAATATATCCAGTATATTCAATTGAGATGATCTCCAAATCAGCCATTTGGCACATCGCGGAAAGGCTTTTCGGAGTGAAGAAATTGAGATGCCGTGGCACATCGAGCCAAGGCCAAGTCGCGCCAGAAATGCGACAGCTTGTTGCTGTATTGTTAGGAGTTTCAACAATAACAATACCATTGAGCTTGGTGAAAGATGCAGCAGTACGGATGGCCTGAAGTGGATCCAGGCAATGTTCTAACACATGCTGCATGACGACCGAATCAAATTGCCCTGTCGTCAGTGCTGGCGGAGGGTCTTCGGCGGTTCCATTGTGGATTTCCAAGCCTCGGGCAATCGCCACTTTGCGAGCTTGTGAGTCGGGCTCCACACCAACACCAACCCAGCCGCTTGCGATCATCTCAGACAGCAATTTGCCATCCCCACAACCGATCTCTAACACGCTTCCCTGGCCGCTGACTGGAAGCCACTTCGAGAGTGCAGCCGCAGTGAGGTCGGTTCCAACATCGCGGCGCCATGCGAGATGTTCCCGAGGGCGGCCAAAGAAGCCAGCTTTCCGGGGTACACGAGGCTGCGATTCATCCGCATGAGTGTAGTATTCGATGTCGTAATACGAAGCAACTTCTGATCGCGAAGGACGCGGGAAGAGTTGTCCATAGTGAGCAGCATCGGACCAGTACACGTTATATGATTCCGCAACTTGCGGCCGTCGCCAATCACAAGGGACATGGAGCCAAAATCGCATCTCATCGCCAGTGATGGGACAGAGTGGAGCTGCAACACTTTGAGCTTGTGCTAGCATGGGATTTTCTCTAGTATCGTCGGACAGGATGGGATTGAAATTACACGGCTGCAACGTAATTCATCGCTCGAAATGGATAGTTATGACTGTGAATGAATGTGTCCACGGCAATGGGATTTCGACCTTTCAGAAAATCTCTGATAAGGTAGATCGAGTAGCCGAATCTCTCATTCAATAAGCGAAATAACTGGTCGCAACTATAGCCAAATTTCCGACCACCCTCTGGTGAGCTTTCAAAGAGAATGATTGGGTGATCGCGGTGCAGGAGCGAAGATCCGCCGCGAAGCGCAAGAAGTTCCGCACCTTCAACATCAATCTTCACAAAGTCCACGCGCCGGTGTGGGTCGATAATGTTGTCCAGGCAGTCGCATACGACTGTGGTTTCACCCTCGCAAGGTGCGCCAGAAGGCAAGAGGCGGCTCAGGCCCGAGCATTCTTTGCATTCGAGGAACCGTTTGGTTCCTGGGGTGTCTGCGAGAGCGATTGCTCGGATATCGACTTCGGGAAACTTCAAACGCAGCCACTCGGCCTTGCGGGATACAGGTTCAACCGCAATATGCTTGCCGTTCGGAGCGCGACGAATAATAGAGCTAAGTGTCGAACCGATATGAGCGCCAACATCAACGCAATTAGAATTCGGACGCAGGACCATATCGAAGAGTTTCTCGATTTCATACTCCTCGGTGTAAATGTTATGAAGCCCAGGATGGCGGAGAACTCGCCACATTTTCAATATGTGCTGGAGTTGCTTTGCGGGTCGTTCCAACGGCGTTCTGATCAGAGCATGCTTCCAATACAGCGGAATCATCGGCGAATCCTTCGGACTGAGTGGTTACGGTTTTCGCGCATTTCCGTCCGCAACGACATCGTCTTTGGTTCCAGGCAAATTCGATGAAATGGGGAGAGGACGAGTGCGTCGGCGGCGCCAGAGGGCGGTTGCAACGACCACCGGTACAGCACAAACAGCCGCGATCCCCGCGAGCAGGAGAGCAACACTCCCTGACAGCGGAACCCCAGGCGAAAGACGGTCAAGGAGGCGTCGATCAACAATTGCAGTCGTTTTTTGCTGCGGGTTCACAAGGCTTCGGCCGTCGACAATCACCCCGTTGAGCTCCACGCCTGGCCCAACGTAGGTTCCCGCGCACACAGTTGTCTCTTGAACACTAGAATCTCGGCCGAGCATGCAATCGGCCCCAATAACCGCCCCTGGGCCAATCTTCGCCCCAGAGGCGACAACTGAATTATCTCCCATGAAAACGGGAGGCACCAACTTCGCGCTTGAGTCGATCCGCACGTTACGACCCATCCAAAACCCTGGTCGAGTTTCATGTGCTGGGACAAGGACTCCCGCGAATTGAGCGAGGAGGAGGAGACGCTGCGCGGAAGGCACATCCGCAAGCGTGCGGAGAATAATCGACTCCCCAACATCAACCTGCGGCAATTCGTGAGAAATCAGATGTTCAGCAAGGGACGAACCGACCCCCACGCTGAGAAGCGCTGCATCGCTCAACACGGCCCAGCCCGTCCAGTTGCCCTCCGTTACGAACAGGAGCCCTGGCTCAGACTGACGAAGGACTGTGGGCAGCGGAGGCAATTGATCTGCGCGACCAAGCAGAATTGGCCCCTTGAGAGCACTCATTGCTCGCAGTTCAGGTTCAGGGTGGCTTGAGTCGGCTACTTGGTGAAAGGAGAACTTGCATCCCCACCTTGTTCCGTCCCCCAGAAATTGCTTGATCGCTTCGGACCCACTGCCGTGAACGAGCAGAATTTCGCGGATGCCTCGCCTGGCAATCGCTTCAACAATGTGCTGGAGAAATGGGCGATCCAACAGTGGAAACAACGCCAGGCATGGCACCCTTGGGCATGGAGTGCTCTCCTGCCCAGGGACGAGCAACAAGGCTTTCATGGTGCGAACCCCTGCTGTGTTGAGACTGGCATTAGTAGGCACCGCGGCCAAGGGCGACGGCCGGTATGGTCTTCACGAGAATCCGCAGGTCAGTCCAAAGTGATTGCGTTTCGATGTACTCAATGTCGAGTTCAACTTGCCGAGGAAACGGCAAATCACCACGTCCACTGATCTGCCAAAGGCAGGTGAGCCCTGGGGACACTTCCAGCCGTCGGCGTTGCTTCATGGTGTACTTTGCCACTTCCTGCGGCACCGGGGGTCGAGGACCAACCAGCGACATCTCGCCTTTCAACACACACCAGAGTTGGGGCAACTCATCAATGCTCGCCTTGCGAATGATTCGCCCAATCCAGGTCACTCGCGGGTCACGTTTCATCTTGAATGTCACGCTGTTGCCATGATCGTTGTAAGCCAGCAGTCGGGCTTTGAGTTGCTCGGCGTTTGCAACCATTGATCGGAATTTGGGGAACCAGAACGGGCGGCCCCAACGACCAACGCGAGTCTGCCAGAACAGCACAGAACCACCGTCGGTAAGTTTGATGAGTCCCGCGATCACGAGCAAAAGCGGACTGAGAACCAGAAGCAATGTGACTGCTCCAACGAAGTCTCCGGCCCGTTTCAGACGTGCGGAGAGGTGACGTTGTGTCGTGCAGACCACTCGGGTGTACCAGATGCGTGCCCGTTCCAGACCTGCGAGGATGGAGGAAGAGTGCTCGGAGATACGGATCGACAACCCATCAATGACATTGGGAGGATTCGACATGGGGGAGAAGTCTGAGATGTCAGAAGTGGCCAAGCAGAGGTTGGTGTGCATATATATTCTCGTTTTTTAGGACGATTGTTTTCTCTTCCGCTGCTGCGGGCAGGGGAACGCAGGCTTTTCGGCTTGGACGCGATCTTCATGCCAACAGCCTCAGTTTTCCCGTCTTTCAACGGAGTTTATGGCTGCTTGGCACAGAGTACCTTCCAGCCAGAACAAGTGTCGCTTGATGGCGGGCACCACCATTCCATCAGTTGAGAAGTGGGCGCATCAAAACCGCCGATCCGACATTCCCGTCACCACTCGTGTGGCCAAATCCGTGAGTCTTGATCGGCACGCCTTGTGCGGGAAACGGTCGTGATCCCGCCACGGCAGGCGGGAGCTTGAGAGATACACGCCGGCAATAATTCCTACCGTGGCATAACGACGATGATTCAACCTAAGGGAATGCCCGTCCCGTCGGATTTGGACAGCAACTCCGACCGCTCGGAAGCGCTTCCAGCGTTTCTCTCGGCCCCTCTTCGCCGTTGGAAAATCACGCTGTTTTGCTTCATTTTCTCGGCGACAGCGGCCGCCACGGTTGCCCTCACTTGCAGCCAAAAACTGTGGCCGGTGGAAGGGACAATCATCTATACGCCGCTCTCGTTGGGCGGCCTTTCCCATGGGGATTACACTCCTCCCAGTCCCCAGACGTTGATTAGCCTCGTGAAGTCGCCGCAGCGACTCGAACAGGTTGCCCGCGACCTCAATTTGCCGGTCTCAGTGCGGACTCTCGAACGATCTCTGAAGGTGAATCAGCAAGCCAATGTGGACGCTGTTCGCCTCTCGGTTGACTGGCCCGATCCGGAGGCTGGTCGAGCGATTGTGGATCGATTGATGGATGCCTACATCCGGGACACATCGGAACTTCGCCGAGCCAAGATTCGTGAGACTCTGACCGTCCTTCAAAATGAAGTCGGGGATCAAAAACGGAAGGTGGACGCCGCCCGTGCAGCTTACTCGGCGCTTCCAGATCGAATCAACCAACCTCGGCTCGTTGCAGAAACCGAGCGGAACCGAGCCGCTGCAACGGCGTTGACCACGGAGTCCAATCACATCGCCGAAAAGCTGAACGTGTGCCGCCGCGAGTTGGCTCGGGCCAAGGCTATCGAGAAAGCCGCAGCCGCGGGGAAACCTCTGAGTGACGAAGATGCCACGTACCGCGAGCGAAAGCAGGCGTTGTTCGATTCGGTTCGAGTCCACCAGGATCGGGTGAAGGAGATTGATGTTGAGATCGATTCCAAGAAGCAAGAACTCGCGAACGCTCAAAAGCTCCTCGATAGCGGTGTGGGATCGCGACTGGACCACTCGCGTCTGAGCGGGGAACTCGATCTGCTGGTTGTGCGTCACGCCAGCGCAGTGAAGGCGACTCAGGAAATCAAACTGGAGATGGCCGAGCTACCACTTCGTCACGCTCGCACTGTCATTGCTCGGATGGAGGAGGAAGAAGGGCAACTTGAGGCGAAAGCAGCTGTTATCAAGCAGGGGATGGATGACAACCATCGGGATTTGGTTCGGATTGGCGAACTCAGTGGGATCGAACAAGCGGCTCGGAAGCAGGTGGATTTGACGGAACTCGAATATCGCGGAGTGAGAGCTCGGATTGAGGCTCTGGAGCGGTTACGTGATGGGGCAATCTCGGAGTTTATTGTCGCTCAACCTGCCGCAGTCGGAGTTCAACCCACCTCCAACCGCAAGACACTCGGGGTGCTCACACTCGCAGGGCTGATGTCGCTTTTCCTGGTCGGCATCATGGGGCATGCCTGGCTCACACAGGGTCGCTCAGTCACGCAACAAACCTATGGCCTTCCCGTTCTGGCAAGGGTCGAGGCGGACACGACCGGAACTATTCGTGCAGCGACGGAATCTCGTCGGCTTGCGCTTCAGCTTCGAGATTCCATCCGCCAATCGGGTGGGTTGATCCTGTGCGCCTCTGCGGATCAATCAGTTCAGTCCGAGGACGTGGTCTGGCAACTCGCCCGCTACCTGAGCTTGGCCGGTGAAGAGGTGTTGATCCTCGATGCCCGCATTCATGAGGTCTGCCCAACCCCAAGTTCCGACCCCCTTCACATTGCCCCAGAAGTCCATTTTGGTCTCACGAATTACCTTCGGAGTCAGGTATCAGACGAGCTTGCGTTGATCCGTGAAACCGATCTCTCGGGTCTGGATTATCTGCCGCCAGGCGAGTGCTTCCCTGACCCGGACCTACTCGCGTCCGCGGCGATGCAAAAGCTCCTCGTCCGACTTGCCGAACAGTGGGATCGGGTGCTTCTGCTCGGCCCATCACTTGATCGGTCGCTCGGGTCCGAGATTTTGGCGAGCTATGCGGATGGTGCTGTCGTGATTTGTGGCCGCGGTTGTGAAGAGTCCGCCACGGCAAAGAGTGCGGTGGCTTCGATTCGGAAGGCGGGTGTTCCCTGGGTCGGTGCCATCGTGCGAGCGGCGAAAGGAGAAGAGGAAGCACTCCCCTTCTCCGAAGAGATACTAGTTCCCGCGAACAGTTCGACTGCGACGAGCACGGAAGAAGAGTTGCCGGATGAGGAACCAGGCGTCCTGAGCGTAACGTGGACCAAGACGACGCGGCTCCGTGGCGATGCGCCAGGCCCACTCGAATCCCAGACGTTGAACCCACCTGGGGGCACGCCGAACCCGACCGACAAGCATGTCAAACGAAGCGCCGATCTGAAGGCATACTGGCGTTCCTAGTTCATGGAGATGAGAGGTCAGCCATCGCTCTCCCTTTGGCTGTCCGAATGCAACGAACAGAACATCCGGCTTGGTTTGACGGATGCGAACGAGCAGGTCGGCGGTTTCGACCTCCGAGAGTGGCCGAAACGGAGGCGTCTCTGCTCCGACAACCTGCAAGCCAGCGTACCGCTCGATGAGAATCTTCCCGGCTGCTTCCGCCACGCCGGGCGCACCACCGAGGAGAAACACGCGACCATGGTTGGGGGCGATGCGGCGACACAGGGCCGGGACGAGATCGGACCCTGCGACTCGCTCGGGCAGCGGCGTCCGAGAGCGTCGGGAAGCCCAGACAAGTGGAGCTCCATCCGCGACGATGAACGCCGCATTCTGATTGATCTGGGGCAAGTCGGATTCCTGGGCCGACAGCATGGCGTAGTGCAGATTGGCAGTGATGACGATGGCGGGTTCCTTGACAGCGATCAGCCCTTGGATGGCATCGAGAGTCTGATTGAAGGTTAGAGGAGTGAGAGGCAGCCCCCAAATCTTGACGGGTGGGGGTAGTCCAACTTTCGACGAGAGAGACATGACCGGCGATCTCCAACGTGAGCGTGAGAATGAAACCGACAACGGCTCGCGAGCATGCACATCGCGGGCCACTGCTACCCAGGAAACAAGCGAGAAGTGCTCACCTCGTGTGACGGTGGTGATCGTCAACTACAACACAGCCGATCTCGTGATTGACTGTCTCCGGTCCGTTGTTCAAGAGGGAGGCGTCAAGGTGATGTTGGTGGACAACGCTTCGCCCGACGGCTCGGCGGATCGCCTCCGTGTGGCGGTGCAGGAGAACGGCTGGGGTGATTGGGTCGAGCTGCTTGTCGCGTCGCGCAATGGGGGATTCGCTGCTGGGAACAACGTTGCTCTCCGCCATGTGTTCGCATCGGAAGCCATGTCGGAGTATGTCCTGCTGTTGAACCCGGACACCGTTGTTCGGCCTGGGGCGATTCGCTCGCTGGTAGCGTTCCTCGAAGCCCATCCGCGCGCAGGCATCGCTGGGAGCCGTCTTGAGAACCCAGATGGGACTCCACAACGCTCTGCGTTTCGCTTTCCGGGGATGGCTGCGGAGTTTGAGAACGGGTTGCGCCTCGGCCTCGTGAGTCGTCTGCTGGCCCGCTTTGTTGTGGCTCCAGCCGTTCGGGAAGAAGAACACTCCGCGGCCTGGGTCTCAGGGGCGAGCATGTTGGTACGTCGGGCCGTGTTCGAGCAAATTGGGTTTCTGGATGAGGGGTACTTCCTGTATTTCGAGGAGGTTGATTTCTGCCGACGGGCCAGCACGGCTGGGTGGGAATGCTGGTATGTCCCAGAAAGCCGAGTCGTTCATCTCGTGGGCCAGGCGACAGGCATGAATAATTCGAAACAGCAACAACGGCAAATACCAACGTACTGGCTCGCGGCGAGGAGACGGTACTTCCTCAAGCATCTCGGATGGGGGCGAACCTGGTTGGCCTCGCTGGGATGGACTCTCGCTCGTGCGACGTGGTTGCTGCGGCGACGACTCCAGGGGAAACCCGAGCAGGACCCTCCATACTTGCTGAGAGATTTCGTGCGCTACAACTTTCTGACGCGTCACTCTGCACTCTCACCAGAGGTAATTCGATGAGTGGAGGGCGAGTTGTTGGTGGGACAGTCTGGACCGTGGGCGGTTACGCGGCGTCGCAGGTATTTCGTTTTGGTTTCAACGTCGCACTGGCCCAGATGGTGGCTCCGAAAGTACTGGGGGTGATGGCTCTCGTGGGCTTGATCGCCCAGGGAATTCAGATGTTCTCAGATCTGGGAATCCGACAGTGCATCATCCAGCACGCACGCGGTGGAGACGTCGCCTTTCTGAACACGGCGTGGACCGTGCAAGTGATCCGTGGAACTGTCTTGTGGATCGGGTCAGCACTTCTGGCGTGGCCGATGGCCGCGTTTTACGCCGAGCCAGCTTTGCTTTGGTTGATCCCACTCACCGGGACGGCGGCCTTCATCACAGGCTTCTCTTCAACAGCTCTGTGGACGTATAGCCGCGACGTTCGGCGTGGACCACTCGTTCGCCGGGAAGTGGGGGTCTACATCGGCGCTTACACAACGGTGTTGGTGGTCATCGCCTTCATTCGTGAGCGTTGGCCGGGTGGTGAAGCCCGAACCTTGGAACTCGCTGTGATCGCAATGTGTGCTGTGGTTGCGGCGATCGGAGAAGTCGTCCTCAGCTACACCCTGAGGGCTCTTGTCCGCCACCGATTCGCATGGGACGCTGAGGCGCAGCGCGAGCTGATCCGCTTCGGGGGCTGGGTTTTCGTGAGTAGTGGCTGTACGTTTTTCGCGGCTCAAGCAGATCGGTTGATCGTCGGGAAACTGTCGCTCGATGTACTCGGCGTCTATCACATCGCGGTGGTCATCGCGGCCCTGCCTGCTGGCGTCCTGGCGGCGTTGGGCGCTCAACTCGTGTTTCCGTTGATGAGCGACGCGACGCGGCAGGGGCAACCAATGGCTCTGGTATTTCTGCGGGCCCATCGGGCGTTGATACTCGCCGCTGGCCTGCTAATTACGGGAATGGCTTGTGTTGGCCCGGCGTTTGTTCGGTTCCTTTACAACGATCAGTACGCCGCCGCTGCCGGCTTCATTCGACTTCTTGCTGTGTCCGCGTGGGTCACCTCGCTCATCATTCCAGGCGAACTGGCTCTGCTCGCCCTTGGTCAAACTCGTGCCTTGGCAACCGCTCAGGGGGTGCGGCTCCTGTGTGTGCCTGGGTTGTTGCTCGGTGGATACTCAATCGGCGGAATTCCCGGACTGATACTTGGTGTGGCGGCTGGCGAATTGATCCGTTATTGCGTGATCGCCATATTTCTCAAGCGTGCGGGGCTCAAAGTAGTCGCCGAGGACATTGCCCTGACGCTCTTCGTCGGAGGGCTCCTGGGCCTGTACTTGTTGGTGGAGGAATTTTCCGGAGAGGCGGGCAAGATTGCTGTCCCCATCGCTGGTGGAACAATCCAAATCCTGATCTGGGCCAGTATCTCCGCGGTGTGGATCGGGCCTGAGAATGGTCGGAGTTGGATTCGCTGTCGGATGGTGAAGTGCCGAACGGCCACGGAGAGAGGGCAGTCATGATCCCTCTTTGCAACGTCGCACTAATCCTGACGCTGGCTCTGGGCGTGATACTCTTTTCTCGCTATCCGGGGCATCGCCTCGTGATCGGAGCCTACGTCCTCGGAATGCTATTTCTGCCGGAATTGGGATCCACGGAATACATCGAGGGGGTTCCGCCTCCCATGAGCGTGGCGGGAATCAAGCTGACCAAACCGAACGTGATTGGCCTCGGATTGATAATCGGCTCGTTGCTGTATGACCGACGTCGTTGGTTGCCAGCACGGCCTCGCTGGTTCGACCTCCCGATGATCGCGTGGACTGTGGGGCCGGTTCTCACCTCAGTGACGAATAGCCTCCTGTACGAAGATCCCGTTTCACGCTACGTTCCGATGTCGAATGGCGTTCTGAGGAACGCGGTCTCGCTGCTGGATTCGTCCGATTTGTACGACGGAATACTCCGCTCCGTGGACGAAGTCTTTCTTTGGGGTGTGCCCTACCTTCTCGCTCGCCTCTACATCACAGACGCCCGAAAAGTGAGCGATCTGATCCTCGCGATCATCATCGGTGCGGCCCTCTATGCCCCCTTGTGCCTTCTAGAAATGGTCGTCAGCCCGCAACTCCACCGATGGGTGTATGGGTTCCACCAGCACGATTTTTTGCAAAGCATCCGGTTCAATGGGTATCGGCCGATGGTGTTTTTCCAGCACGGTCTCGCGCTTGGATTCTGGATGATGGTCGGTGCTCTATCCGCAACGTGGCTGTGGCTCGTGGGGCCGCTCCGAGATGTGGGGATTCGCCGTGGGAGGTGGGTAAGCGGGTTGTGGATCGTGATTCCGTTGTGCCTCACGTCGCTCTTGTGCAGGTCCACCGGTGCTCTGGCACTTGGGTTCGTGGGGTTCGGAACGCTCCTGCTTTCGCGAACGATCAGTCGCCCGATTCCGGTGCTCGTCCTGCTGTGCCTTCCGCCTCTGTATGCTGCTGCCCGGATTGAGGGTTCTTGGGATGTTCAGGGAATCGTGGCGATCACAGGCAACACTGTCGGAGCGGACCGGGGTCAATCGCTGGAATTTCGACTTGAAAATGAGGATTTGCTGATCGCCAAGGCAATTGAGCGGCCGCTCGTTGGGTGGGGTGGATGGGGGCGAAGCCGCGTTCACGACGACTATGGTGAGGCTGTCACCATCGCGGATGGACTGTGGATTATCACGTTCGGCGAGCGTGGATTGATTGGCCTTGGAACACTCGGGCTAGTGTTCCTTCTTCCGGTGATTCGGCTGCTGGTGAATCACCGATCACGGCCTTGGACACAACCCGAGGGAGCGGCGCTCGCTGTGGGAGCTGTCATTCTCAGTCTCTACACAATCGACTCCCTTCTCAATGCGATGTTGAATCCGGTCTACATTCTCCTGGCCGGCGGCTTGGCTGGCCTCCCACGAACCGAAACCCCTGCTCCCATTTCAGAAGTGGATACCACACCGCGTAGACATTGGCGTGTGAGTCCCATTCGGCAAGCTGCACGCATCCTCCGGACTCGCGAACGGCCAGCGAGCCGTGTGCGGCGTGATTCCCAATGCTGAAGTCTGTTGAGTTCGCAAGCCGGGACAAAATCGCTGTCGCAAAGTGAATCTGCTTGTGTGGGCATCGGTTTTGCACGCAAGTCATTCCGTCGTGCTCGTGCCTTGAACCGGAGCCCAAAAATGAGTCGCGTGGGGGTCGTCGCCATCGGCCGGAATGAAGGGCAACGACTTGTCCGTTGCCTCCAGTCCGTCATCGGCCGAGCGGTCGTTGTGTATGTGGACTCCGGTTCGACAGATGGCAGTGTTGCTGCCGCTCGGGCGTTGGGAGCCGAGGTCGTTGAACTCGATATGTCGATTCCGTTCACAGCTGCCCGTGCAAGGAATGCGGGATTCGCCCGGCTTTGCGACATGAGTCCGGACGTCGAGTACGTGCAGTTCCTTGATGGCGACTGTGAGGTCGCTCCGAACTGGTTGGAACAAGCCGCGAAGGAGTTGGACCGCCGGCCCGAGTTGGGTGCCGTTTGTGGTCGTCTGCGGGAGCGGTTTCCAGAAGCTTCAATCTACAACCGTCTCTGTGACATTGAATGGGATATCCCACTCGGCGAGATCAAGGCGTGCGGCGGGAACTCATTTGCGCGAGTCGAGGCAGTGAACCAAGTTGAAGGATACAACCCCACCTTGATCGCTGCCGAGGACGATGAATTCTGCCTGCGTCTGCGTCGGATCGGGTGGAAGATCGTCCGGCTCGTCGACGACATGGCGACACACGACGCGGCCATGACACGAGCGGGTCAGTGGTGGAAGCGAGCGGTCCGATGCGGCTTCGCGTATGCCAATGGAGCTGCGCTGCATGGTCGCGGGCCGGAACGGCACTTTGTCCGCGAACGCCGACGAGTTGTTGTGTGGGGGTTCGGCGTTCCCGCAACTGCGGCAGCCCTTGCCTGGCCGACCGGGGGCCTCAGTCTCGGGCTCTTCGCCTTGTATCCACTTCAACTGGCTCGCACCTATCGTGGACTCCGAAAGCGTGGATTCCACCGCAGTCACGCCCTCGCATACGCGACCTCGTGCGTTGTTGGGAGAGTTCCCCAGGTGCTGGGCCTGGTCAAGTTTTACCTCGGGCAAGCACGCGGTCTCCCCACCAGAATCATCGAGTACAAATCGAAGGGGACAGTGTAATGTCCTCCAGCTTTCGCGTGGGGTTACTCGGTGCGGGGTACATCGCGGACTGGCACTGCAAAGCACTCCAATCCGTGCCAGGTGCCCAAGTGGTTGCGGTCTGCGATCAAAGTGCGGAACGTGCTGCCATACTCGCTCGACGTTGCGGTGCAGAGCAAACGCACACCTCGCTCGAAGCCATGTTGGCAACCGGCCCCCTCGACGCCGTTCACGTTCTGCTTCCTCCGGCCGCGCACCTAGATGCCGCGCGAATACTCCATCAGCACGGCGTGGCCGCCTACATTGAGAAGCCGTTCGGTGTGAGTGCCGACGAGTGCCAACAACTCGCTGACTTGGAGGGGGCGAACAACAAGCTCGCGATTGGTCACAATTTCCTGTTCACGCCTGGATACGAGCAGTTCAAGGCCGATCTTGCAGCCGGACGCCTTGGACGTATTGAACACATCACGGTGATCTGGGCGAAGGAGTTTGGTCAACTTCGCGCTGGGCCATTCGGGGCGTGGGTGTTCCGCCAGCCTGGGAACATCATGCTTGAAGTCGGGCCGCACATTGCGGCACATATGCTCGATCTCGCCGGTGTGCCGGATCGAGTTCAGGCCGAGGCTCTCGATCCGATTCTCTTGCCGAACGGTGTGAAGTTCTATCGGCGGTGGCTCATCCGCAGCTTCCACGGCCGAGTGTGTGTGGACGCACTGGCATCATTCGGCCCTGGGTTCTCCGAGCATCGTGTCGAAGTGCGGGGTTCGGCTGGCACCGCGACCATTGATTTCGAGGCTGGCACCTACATCCTGCGACGGCGAACTCACTTGCCTCCTGACCTCGACCGCTATGTCCGCACTCGCCGGGAGGCTCGCACAACGCTCCGACAAGCTCGCGGAACGCTGGCTCGCTACGCATTTTCAAAAGTTGGACTCACCCGCGATGGCAATCTGTTTGGGATGAGCATTTCTCGTGCAATTCGACGGTTCTACGCGGACTTGCCGCACGTCTCAGACCCGCGGTTGACCGCGAAGTTCGCGACCTCTGTCGTGCGGACATGCCACGACATTATCCAGGCCGCGGGTCTTGCCTCAACAGAGGCGACTCCAATTCGCACCGCTCATCCCGTCGCGATACTCCCTGCGTCTTCACCGGAAGTACTGATCCTCGGCGGCACTGGCTTCATTGGGCGAGCATTAGTCCGACGGATGGTGAGTGCAGGCAGGCGAATCCGACTACTCGCACGTGATCCGAACTCGGTCCCTGCGGAATTGCGCCAAGCCGGCGTTGAGGTGGCCCAAGGCGATTTGTCTCGATCCGCCGATCTCACACGAGCCTTGGAGGGTGTGCCTGCCGTTGTTCATCTCGCACGGTCGCAGTCCCGAACGTGGTCCGAGTATCTCCGGGATGATGTTGGTGTCACGCGTGCCGTGGGTGAAGCGTGCCTCGCTGCGAGCGTTCGCCGACTCGTTTACACCGGCACAACCGACAGCTATTACAGCGGTCGCGATGAGGTGATCACGGAGGCCACGCCGCTTGACCCAATGATCCACCGCCGCAACTTGTATGCTCGGGCCAAGGTCGAAGCCGAGCGAGTGCTGTACGCTCTTCAACGGGAACGCGGTTTGCCTGTTGTGGTGGCCCGCCCCGCAATCGTGATTGGTCCGGGTGGCGACCCCCACCACTGGGGCATCGGCTCCTGGGCTTCGCCCGACACCTGCCGTTTGTGGGGCGATGGCACGAACGCAGTTCCTCTCATCCTCGCCGACGACGTTGCTGCCGCACTGATTCGGTGCCTGGATGTTGAAGGGATCGAGGGGGAGTCCTTCAATCTCGCGGCCGATGCGAGCGTCACACCACGCGAATACCTTGCGGCCATGTCCGAAGCTCTGGGCACCTGGATCGACGTGCAACCGAGTTCTCCGTTGCGGTTCTACACGGGTGACATGGGAAAGTGGGTTGTGAAGCGGTTAATCCGCCATCCGGAACGCCGCTTCCCAAGTTACCGCGACTGGAAGAGCCGCACCTATCGCGCCCGCTATGACTGCTCAAAAGCAAAACGAATTCTCGGTTGGGCTCCCGTATCGGACCGAGAAGTGCTGCTGACCGAGGGCGTGCGTCGTGCGGCAATCGAATGGTGCTCCTGACCCCGCTCTATTTCACCCAACACAACATGATCGTCGCCTATCTGGTCAACCAGTATCCGCATGTCAGTCATAGCTTCATCCGGCGTGAGATCGTTGGGGTGGAAGCCGCCGGGGTGAGCGTGTGTCGGTTCGCAATTCGTCCACCTGGGAAGGATGTCGTTGACCCAGCCGACATTGAGGAATGCAGCCGCACCCGGAGCATTCTCTCAGTGAGTAAGATTTCGCTGGTGATTGCAGGGATTGCAATGTTCTTCCGACATCCCGTGCGATGGGTCCGAGCGTTTGCTACTGCGTGGCGAATGGGCCGTGCTGCGAACCGTCGCCTGCGACATCTCATCTATCTCACTGAGGCTTGTCTGCTCGTGCGTTGGCTCCACGAGTGCCACGCAACTCACCTTCACACGCACTTCGGCACCAACCCGGCTGCGGTTGCTCTTCTCACTCGCATCCTGGGTGGTCCGCCGTATAGCTTCACCGTGCATGGGCCTGAAGAATTCGACCGCCCAGATGCCCTCTCACTCCGCGAAAAGATCGCCGGAGCTGAGTTTGTGGTGGCCATCAGTTCGTTTGGGCGAAGTCAGCTCTTTCGATGGGCGTGCCTGGAAGACTGGAGCAAGATCCGAATCGTGCGCTGCGGTGTTGATGCGGCATTCCTTGAAGGTGGACCACTCCCCATATCGAGCAATACCCGTTTGGTCTGCGTTGGGCGTCTTGCCGAACAAAAGGGGCAACTTTTGCTCATCACGGCGGCCGCTCGGCTTGCGGCCATGGGTCACAACTTCGAATTGATTCTCGCTGGTGATGGGCCCATGCGGCCGATGATCGAAGACGCGATTCGGGAGCATGGTCTTCAGGATCGAGTTCGCATCACGGGTTGGCTTAGTAACGACGCGGTCCGTCGCGAGATTGCCTCAGCGCGGGTGGTTGTACTTCCAAGTTTCGCGGAAGGTCTGCCCGTGGTGCTCATGGAAGCACTCGCAATGGGTCGCCCCGTCGTGACGACATACGTCGCGGGGATTCCGGAATTGGTTCGTGGTGGAGTGAACGGCTGGCTCGTCCCTGCGGGTGATCTTGGGGCACTGGTTGCAGCTCTCACGCAAGCATTGGAGTACACACCTGACGAACTGGAAACGATGGGAATCGCGGGATCGGAAGCTGTTCAGTTGGCCCACAATGCGGCGCACGAGGCCAGTAAACTGGCAGCTCTCTTTGCGGCTCCGACCGCGCCCACTCGCGACACAGCGATTGAATCCGACCCACCACTCGCGCCGGCAAGGGTGACGCAATGAACTGGGACTTGCTCGAACCGGTCGCGTGGACCCTCGCCGTCGTCTGCTCGGTCCCTCTCGGCATCCTCGCAATCGAGTGCTTTGTCGCGAGCTGCAGGCGTATCCGCACCCCAAAGCGGCAAACGACCACGCGCGCGAGGTGCGTGGTCTTGATCCCCGCACACAACGAAGAGTTGGGGCTGGCTCGCACTCTTAACGCCGTCGCAATGAACCTTGGACCAGAAGACCGGGTGTTAGTCGTTGCGGATAACTGCACTGATCGCACTCGCGATATTGTCCTCGCTCATGGAGTTGATGTTGTCGAACGGTTCGATGCATCTCGTCGTGGGAAGGGATACGCTCTCGCGTTCGGCATCGACTCGCTCCGCTCAAATCCACCCGCCGTGGTGGTGATTCTCGATGCAGATTGTGTGCTCGCTCCGGGTGGATTGGCTCGGCTCGTCGAGCGAGCACTTACCCACCAGCGACCGATTCAAGCCGCGTATCGCATGAACCCGCCGTCGGGAGCGGGAGCAGAACGTCGCATAGCGGCGTTCGCTTTCCTCATCAAGAATGTCGTCCGCCCCCTGGGCCTCCACCGACTTGGACTGCCGTGTTTGCTCACCGGAACGGGTATGGCGTTTCCCTGGGAAATCATCGCAAAGGCGAAACTCGGTCATGGTCACATCGTCGAGGATATGCAACTCGCGGTCGATCTCGTGATTGCGGGACACTCACCCATGTTCGCCCCTGATGTCGAGGTGGACGCCGAGTTCCCGCTCGCGGATCAGGCGGCAGGGACTCAGCGACGGCGCTGGGAACATGGACATTTACAGGTGATTCTTGCTGGAGTTCCGCGATTACTTCGGGCAGCGATCCGAGGTCGATTGGCACCGTTGGCGCTGGCATTGGAACTCGGCGTGCCCCCGCTGTCAGCATTGCTGATGGTGTCCGGAGTGAGTCTCGCTGTGCTCATTGCCTGGGGTCTCCTCTGGGGATCGCCGGTCCCCGCAGTCGTACTTGCCACTATGATCGCCTTCGCAGTCATGGGGTTGACCTCAGCCTGGATGCGATTTGGTCGCGCAACACTTCCACTGGGAACTCTGCTCAGAACTCCTCTCTATGTCGTGAGGAAGATCCCGCTCTATCTCGGTTTTTTTGCGAAGCCCCAGACGGATTGGGTTCGGACCCAGCGCGAACCAAGTTGCAAATGAAACTCAGGCATCACAATTGCAGAACAACCACCAACACCTCTCCGCTCATCTATCCAGGTGTTTCAATGACAGCCCAATCTGAGATCCAATACATTTGTCGGCCAGTTCAACGACAGCATGTTCAGACACCCATCGACTTCCTGCCGGTATCGGACTTCCTCACGGACGAGCCGGCTTGCAAGCAACTCTGGGATCTCGTGGCAACGCAGTTCCGGACTCGGTCCAAGTTCCTCGCAATCTGGTCCGGAGTTCGGTTCGTGTGCCTCCATCGTGCAGCAGATGGCTCAGTAGATGGGTTTCTCCTGGTCAACGCTCCCGTGAATTGGCAACTCGATTACGTCGTGGTCCGGCCCGATGCGCGTGGCCAGGGAATCGCAACTGCACTCGTCGCGGAGGCTTTGAATCAAGCGTTTGAACGCGGTGTGCCATACGTCATGCTCACGAGCAAATCGGAACTCCGACCTCTCTATGAGGGCTGTGGGTTTATGGTCATCGAGGAGCCAGTTGCGGTTTGACTGCGTCGTGAAGATTGCTCGATTTCAGCCTGGAGGACTGCCAATGTGTGGGATTGTTGGCTTCACGGGACGTCGTGAGGCTTCACCCATTCTGTTGGCAGGTCTGAGTCGGCTGGAGTACCGCGGATACGACAGCGCTGGCATGGTGACAGGCACGGGCAATGAATTCCATCTTCGCAAGAAGGCTGGTCGGTTGGCCGAACTCGGGAAGCTCGTTGCCGCGCGTCCGGCTCCGGGTTGCCATGGCATTGGCCACACTCGCTGGGCCACCCACGGTGGTGCAACGGATCGCAACGCTCACCCACACATGGATAGCACCGGGACTCTCGCGGTCATCCACAATGGTGTGATCGAGAACTTCTCGCTGCTCAAGCAACAACTGCAATCGCAAGGCGTGAAGTTCAATTCCGACACCGACACAGAGGTTCTCGCCCATCTCATCGGGAACTACTACCACGGCGATCTCGCGGAGGCTGTTCAACAAGCGTTATCGCTCGTGAAAGGGACGTATGGCATCGCGGTGATGTCCAAAGAGGAGCCGGGTGTCATCGTGGGGGCGAGACTGGGAAGCCCGTTGGTTATCGGGGTTGGCAAAGACGGCTCCTACCTGGCCTCTGACGCGAACGCACTCGCTGGCTACGCGGACAAAGTGGTCTATCTCAACGACCGACAAATCTGCACTCTGACCAGCGAGGATTGGGAAGTTCGCGATCAGAACTTCACGCCGGTCTCTGCATCAGTCCATGACATTAAACAATGCCTGGGTGATGGCGGTGCGGAGTTGGGTGACTATCCACATTTCATGCTGAAAGAGATTTACGAGCAGCCAGACACGGTCGCGAATGCCATGCGAGGCCGACTTGCCGATGACGACGCCACGGCCCACTTTGGCGGTCTCAACCTCACGCCTCAGCAACTGAGGCAGATCAACCGCATCATCATCACCGGTTGTGGAACAAGCTATCACGCGGGCCTCGTTGGGGAATATCTTTTCGAGGAACTTGCCCGCTTGCCGGTTGAGGTGGAATACGCCAGCGAGTTCCGTTACCGCAATCCGCCGATTGATCGCAACACGGTCGTGTTGGCAATCACGCAGTCAGGCGAAACAGCCGATACGCTCGCCGCATTGCGTGAATCCAATCGGATGGGTCATACCACGCTCGCGATCTGCAATGTCGTTGGCAGCAGCATTGCCCGTGAAGCGTGTGGTGGCGTCTATCTTCACGCTGGCCCCGAGATTGGGGTGGCAAGCACGAAGGCATTTACATCGCAGGTCACGGTGCTGGCGATGCTCGCGTTGTATTTGGGACGCACACGGCATTTGTCCACCACCCAGGGGCAACGGATCATCGCGGAGTTGCGGGCGCTTCCCGACACGCTTCGGCAGGCATTAACCTGCCACGATCATGTGAAGCGAATTGCCAGGAAGTACGCAGAGGCGAACAACGTGTTGTATCTGGGACGCCAATATCTTTTCCCGGCTGCGCTCGAGGGGGCGTTGAAATTGAAGGAGATCAGCTACATTCACGCAGAAGGGTACGCCGCTGCCGAGATGAAACATGGGCCAATCGCATTGGTGGACGAACACACTCCGAGCGTCTTCCTGGTACCGCGAGGCAACGTATTCGACAAGGTGATGTCCAACATGCAGGAGATCAAGGCTCGGCGAGGGCCGGTGATCGCTGTTTGTAGTCCAGGCGATCGAGATGTTGCGGCGGTCGCCGATGATGTCATCACTGTTCCCGATGTCCCCGAGTACCTCCAACCGATTGTCGCGGCTATCCCACTCCAATTGCTGGCTTACGAGATCGCAGTCCTGCGTGGCTGCGATGTCGATAAACCCCGGAACCTCGCGAAAAGCGTCACCGTGGAATGACCGAAATGAGGTCGTGATGCAGGCCCATATTTTGTTCAGCCACATCTCGTGTCGGGACTCGCCAAACGTCCTGTTGGCACAGTGATTGCAACCATCCTCGCCGATCTGAAGTAGCAATCGCTGGTCCTTCATTACTATGCGAACTCCAAATCACAACGACACTCTTCACGGCGCGGCGGCGAACGACTTATCCGGTCATACTGGCCTTGGAGTCGTTGCCACCGCAGGCCTGTTCACCAATCCTACAGCCCCCTTGGAGGCTGCCGCTGACCCGTTTGACCTTGTGAGGCCGGCCGACCGACAGAGGCTTCTTGAAGACTGGAATGCGACCGCAGCGGACTATCCCAGAAATCTCTGTACTCACGATCTCTTCGCAGCACAGGTCACGCGAACTCCGAATGACGTTGCTGTGACTGCCGGCAATTCATCCCAAACATTCACCGAACTGGACGCGCGAGCGAATCGCATTGCTCATGCGATCCGTAACCTCGGAGTCGGAGCCAATGATCGTGTTGCGCTCGCACTTGGACGGTCCCCAGACCTCGTCGCCGGGTTAATGGGGGTGCTCAAGGCTGGAGCTGCTTATGTCCCTCTGGATCTCTCCCATCCACCGGAGCGACTGGCATTCGTCGTGGCGGATGCGAATGTTCGTGCCGTGTTGGGGGTGGAGTCTGCGAGTGGGATCGTTGTTCCACCCAAAGGTGTTCCGGTTCTCAATCTCGACTCCTCAACTGCCTCTCTGAACAGGCTGCCGTCAACACCTCCCGACGTGAGCTGCGGCCCAGATCACTTGGCCTATGTCCTCCATACCTCCGGATCGACGGGCCGCCCGAAAGGCGTGATGGTCCATCACCGGGGTCTGGTCAACTATCTCACATGGGCAGCGCGAGCCTACAACGCCGACGAAGGAACTGGCTCTTTGGTTCACTCGCCTCTCAGTTTCGATCTCACTGTGACCAGTCTGCTCGTCCCCTTGATCGTCGGTAAGCCGGTCCACCTTCTGCCGGATGATGCGGGGGTCGATGCCCTGCTGGACGCATTGACCCGCCATCGCGATCTCACACTGTTGAAGCTCACACCTGCTCACCTCTCGATTCTGAGTCGAACCCTTGATCCACGTCAAGCGGCAGGTTTGGCCAGGGTTCTCGTTGTTGGCGGTGAGGCTCTGCCAGCCGCTGCGGCTGCATGGTGGCGACGACACGCTCCACAGACTCGCGTGGTCAACGAGTATGGACCGACCGAAACCGTCGTGGGTTGCTGTGTCCACGACTACGGCTCGAACGATCCCGAAACTGGCGACGTTCCGATTGGCAAACCTATCGCGAACACCAGGCTCTATGTCCTGAATGACGCAATGCAACTTGTCCCACCAGGGGAAGTCGGCGAGTTGTACATTGGTGGCGACGGAGTGACTCTTGGTTACCTTGATCGTCCCGAGTTGACCGAAGAACGGTTTGTTCCCGATCCCTTCGTGTCTCACGTCGCGCGAATGTACAAGACTGGCGATTTGACGCGTTGGCGCGCGGATGGCGTGCTTGAATATCTGGGTCGGCGTGACGATCAGGTAAAAATTCGTGGCTTCCGGATCGAACTCGGGGAGGTGGAATCGGCGCTCGCTTCCCATCCCGCTATCGCTGCCGCGGCCGTGAAGGTTTGGGGCCAGCCCCCACAGTTGGCTGCATATGTTGTGCTCAGAGCGGGGGAACAGCAGAACCCTGAGACACTCCGTCAACACCTGCGCAAGCATCTGCCCGCGTACATGACTCCAGCGTCGATCACATTTCTGGATGCCCTTCCACTGACCTCCAATGGCAAGGTCGATCGCCGAAATCTTCCTGAGCCTGCTCTCTTCACTTCCGATCAGGAAAGTGTTCAGCCCCGAACCGATGCCGAGAAAGATGTGCTGAGTATCTGGACGGAGGTTCTTGGTCGCCTCGGGTTTGGTGTCACGGACAACTTCTTTGAACTTGGCGGATCGTCGCTCCAAGCAGCCGAGATTGTGTCTCGCATCCGTCAGCAATTGGGGTTTACGATCCCGCTTGGAGCAATGTCCGAGGCGAACACGGTCGAGAAGTTGGCGACCCTCATTCAGCACGGGTTGGAGGCTGGTTCCGAGCACTCGCTCGTACCACTTCACACCGAGGGCACTCAACCGCCTCTATTCATGATCGCTGGCGTTGGTGGTCATGTGTTTACATTCCAGAAGTTCGCCAAACTTCTCGGCGCGGACTATCCGGTGTATGGACTCAAAGCGATCGGAGTCGATGGGAACCGCCCACCGCTGGAGTCCTTCGAGGAGATAGCGGCGGAGTACGTTCGCGAGATCACCGCTGCTCGCCCACAGGGGCCATACGTCGTGTCTGGCTACTCGGTCGGAGCCCATGTTGCCTTGGAGGTTGCGTTCCAACTTGAGGCTCTTGGCCACACGGTGCCGCTTGTAATTGTTTTTGATATGCCGGCGCCGGGCTATCAGACTCGGCTGTCAACCTTGCGACGACTTCGGCTTCACCTTCGCAATCTATTTGGCCGACAGGGTGGTTTCCGATATGCGGCCCAACGGTTCCGCAACATCGGCAACCGTGTTCTGCGGCTCCTTGGGCTCGAACGAGTTCTCTTCCCCTATCACCCAGGGCTCGACTCGCTGCCTCAAGAATCAATCCGCGCCGTCTGGTTGGCAATGCAACGAGCGACGCGACGATATCACCCACAAGGACGGCTCAACGGAAGCGTCACACTGTTTCGTTCTGAGTTGCCGATAGACGTGTGGGAAAGTGTCGTTCACGTTGACGCGGATCTTGGTTGGGAGCAGTACACCAACCGCTTGGTCGAGGTTCACACCGTTCCGCTCGGCCATCTGGAAATTTTTCACGAAAGCAACATCGAGTCGCTGGCTCGGCAGGTGGTTGCTTCGATTGAACGAGCCGACAAGTCGCAGAAATGGGATCGCGTTTAATTCCGGACGCTGTTCGCACGCCACGTTCGGAACCATCAATTCAGCTCGGAACCGCGCCAGCCGAAACTCTCCGGCCTTCAGTTATCACTTCCAATAATCGCACCGCAAACGCAATTCATGCTGGCAGGACAATATGCCCCCAGAACAATTTTGAGAAGTGGTGTTCTCGGATCACGGCAAGAGCCTGCGCAAATTGGGCTTTTTTAATGTTTGAAGTGAGAGTTCACATCCCGGCGGAGAGTAGTGGACCTGGGGATAATTGAGATGAAATCAGATCGGGCAGGAAAAATTTGAAAGATTTTTGCCCCTCAGTATTCCCCCAAAACGCCTAGATTTTCAGGCAAAATCGTCACAAGCAGACTCGGATGCCAATTTCAGGTCGGATTTCACCTTTTTTCTGTTCTATTAATTTGGGACTCTAACGTTTCCCGCTCGTCGTCCTCGAAGCGTTGGAGATCAGATGACGGCTGAAACTGTGGTAATAACCACGGTATGGATTTGGTTTTGACTTCGCGGCCTCTCGACTGAGATTTCGCCGAGACACTTTCCGCCCACCTTCCTTTGGGAAGGCTCTCGCCCCTCAAAGTTCGCCCCGAACTGCCTTCAATGTGGCGTTTTGCGCCGCATCGGGACGCCTCGTACTTGCTCGCCCCTTCGCTCATTTGGCTTCCACGTCAGAACCCCTTTGTTGAGGGCGTTCCGGCGTGCCTCTTTCGCCTGCACCGATTCCGGAGTTTTTCGATGCGTCGTTTTCTGTCCCGTTGGGTGGCCAGCCTCTTCCAAACGACTCAGCCAATTCGTACCAACCCTCGCTTACTTTCAGTTGAGCAACTCGAGTGCCGAGAAGTCCCCGCAGCTTTGGGAATCGGAACCGGTCTCGTTGCGAACTACTACAGCGATTCAAACTTCTCCACACTCGCCGCGACTCGCACCGATGCCAGCGTCAACTTCAACTGGGGCACTGCAGCTCCGGTCGCGGCTCTGCCGGCCGACGGGTACTCGGTGCGTTGGACCGGGCAGGTGCAGGCTCAGTACACCGAGGCTTACACATTCTCGGTGACGGCGGATGAAGGGGTGCGGTTGTGGGTGAACGGCCAGAAGTTGATCGACTCGGCTTCCGCCACCACCGCGAACACCTGGACAGGAACGATCAGCCTCACGGCTGGCGAAGTCTACGATCTGAAACTCGAATACGTGGATCGCACGGGCGCGTCGAACATCAAGCTGGCGTGGTCCAGCGCTTCGACGCCGAATGCTGTGATCCCCACAAGTCAGGTATACGCCGATAACGGTTGGCTAGATCAAGACATTGGCAGCCCCACGGCTGCCGGGTCTCTGACTGCCACGACCGGCGTCTATACCGTCAGCGGTGCCGGTTCGCTCGCCGGCGCCGCTGATTTATCTCACTTTGCCTATCAGACCATCATGGGCGATGCCAACGTAATCGCCCGAGTCGATTCTCTTTCCGGCACCGGCGCACAAGGCGGCGTGATGTTCCGGGCGGGAACGGGAGCCAGCGATGCCTTCGCGTCCGTCACCGTGACAGCAGGGCAGGCCGTGTTCTTAGCTCGCGAAGGGTCGGGAGTGGGGGTCACTCAGAGCGCCGCCGTCGCGGTGGGTGCGCAACCCTGGGTCAAGCTGATTCGCAACGGCACACTGATCTCGGGCTACGTCTCCGATACCGGGGCCGATGGAACCTGGAAGCTGGTTGGCACGGCGAGTCCGACGATGAACCGCGATGCTCACGGCGGACTCGTGACCGGTTCGACTTCTGGACTTGCGATCGGGAAGTACAGCAGCGTCACGGCTGCCTCGACCGTGCCGGTCGGTGCGAACATCGACGGCATCAAAGACTGGTCGTTGCAGAATGTCTTTGTGGACATGATTAAGCAGGCTCGCGAGTTCACCAGCATCAGCACCGGGCAACCGGCAATGACTGATGCAAACGGCTGGCCAACCCAGGACTTCTACACCATCCTCCAGTCGGGTTTCTTGAACACCGCTCACATCTACAACGGCGTCTACAAGCTGTCGTTCACCGGCAAGGCGGACCTCTCCATGTGGGCGGGCCAGGGTGGAGTCTCCAACGTCGTGTACAACGCAGCCACCAACCAGACGACCGCTGACGTGACCTTGAACGCGAGCGACTCGGACGGCGGCTGGTACTTGGGGCTCAACTTCAAGAACGTCGGCACCGGAGTGAAAGACATCAAGCTCATTCGCCCAGGCTACGCCGCGGACACCACGCAGGTATTTACGAACGACTTCCTGAAAACGATTCAGCCCTACACGACGCTGCGGTTCATGGACTTCGTCCAGACGAACAACAACGCTGTGGTGAACTGGGGCGCTCGCGCCAAGGTGACCGACGCCATTCAATCGACCGATAAGGGTGCGGCCTGGGAATACGCAATCCAACTCGCCAACCTCACCGGCAAGGATCTGTGGATCAACATTCCAGTTGGGGCGAACGACGCCTACGTCACGCAGCTCGCGAACTTGCTGAAGTCGTCGCTGAACCCAGACCGTGCTGTGTATCTGGAGTACTCGAACGAGGTGTGGAACGGTGGCTTCTCGCAGAGCAACGTGAACATGCAGGCTGCCCTCGCGGAAGTGCAGGCCGGCGGGTCGAACCTGGCGTACCCCGGCGAGACTGCTGCTGCGAACCAGTGGGATTGGGCCTTCCGCCGCACTGCTCGCCGCATCACGGAGATCAGCAAGACGTTCGCAACGGTCTGGGGCCAGGACGCGATTGGTAATCAGGTTCGGCCAGTTCTCGCCACGCAGGTGGCAGTGCCGTACATCCTCCAGACGCAACTGGACTTCATCCAGAAGACCTACGGCGATCCGAAGCAGTTCCTCTATGGCACAGCGGGCGCACCCTACTTCGCGATTGGCGACGACGACCAGCAGACCAACCTGTCCGTCGATCAGATTCTCGCGGACCTCTCAAAAGCGATCGACGCAAACGATCCGGTCCTCGACCAGACAGCCGCGATCTCGACCTACTATGGTCTGGCGAATCTGGCTTACGAGGGTGGCCCGGATACATTCGGCCCGAACAACATCGCGGCGAAGAAGGCCGCATCGCTTGATCCGCGGATCAAAGACCTGACCGTGAAGTACATGAACGACTGGTACGCTCGTGGTGGTGGCCTGTTCAACTGGTTCATGGCCGGTCCGACGAACTACGACACGCAGTATGGCACCTGGGGCATGACCAACGACATCAACAACCTGAGCGCTCCGAAGATTCTGGGGATTCAGCAAGTGCAGCAGGCTCCAGTGGTCGCTCCGACGATTGGAACCGCGATCAGCGGCGAAGTGCTGGCAACGAACTCGGTCGGCGCTGCCACAACCACAGACCCCTATCCACGCTATCTGAAGAACGACGACACCCGCGATTACATGGTGCGAGCACCGCAGTCTGGGACTTACTCACTGAGCGTCCGGTATGCGGCTGTGGATGCGGGCGGTCAGATTCAGATTCTGGTGAACGGTCAGGACGCGGGCACACTCACGCTACCTGTGACGGGTCCAAATTACGATAGCCAGTGGTCGCCGAACGACTTCGCGGACTCGGTGCCTCTGTCTGTGAAACTCCAGGAAGGGTTGAACGTTGTCCGTGTTCGGATCGTGAACGCGGGCTACACGCTCTACTCGCTGAAGTTTGATGCTCCGAATGGCGGCGCGGTTTCACCGCCAGTCTCCCCGCCGGTTTCGCCGCCGGTTTCGCCGCCAGTTTCGCCACCTGTGTCACCCCCACCTGTGTCGCCTCCGCTTTCGGTTTCGCCGCTGCCGAATCAGGCTCCTACAGTTGCAATCACCGCGCCAATTTCACCGATTACCGGCAAGACCGTGAACATCACGGCGGTAGGCACGGATGACAGCGGCGAGAGCACTTTGACCTACACCTGGTGGATGGCCTCCGGGCCTGGTGCTGTGAGTTTCACCTACTCGGGCTCGAACGCGGGCAAAGCAACGACTGCCACCTTCAGCCAGGCCGGCAACTACGTTCTCCATGTGAAGGCAACCGATGCGAGCGGCCTCACGGCAAACAGCGAAGTTCCTGTCACTGTCGCCCAGACGCTCACGAGTCTGGTGGTCACTCCAGGGACCACTTCACTGACAGCGAATGCCACCCAGGCGTTCGTGGCCAGTGGAACCGATCAGTTCGGCAATGCCATGACCCCAAGTGGTGTCACGTGGTCCGAGGTGGGTGCGGGGACTATCTCGGCGGCTGGTGTGTACACGGCTCCAGCGACCGCCGGGACTGCCAGCGTGACCGCCGCCGCTGCGGGCAAGACAGCAACGTCCGCAATCACCATCGCGCTGCCAGTGGGAACATCCTTGACGAGCCTGACTCGCAACGGGGCCGCAACGATGGCGGGAACTTCGCTGCGGTTGGTCAACGGTCAGTATCAGGCCGGGAGCGCCTTCACGCAGACAAAGGTTGGGGTAACCAAGTTCAATAACTCGTTCCGGTTCCGGCTTGGTGCGATTGGTGGAAACTCGGCGAACATCGGCAACGGCTTCACCTTCGCCTTGCAAAGCCAGGGGACGACCGCTCTCGGCAACTGGAACGAAGGACACGGCTTCACGAACATTCGGCCCGGCGTGGCGGTTCGGTTCGATGTCGTGAACGGACGAATCGCTGTGGACTCGGAGGGCCAGATCGTCAACCAACTGAGTTTGGCAGGCACCGGGTTGAATCTTCGCAGTGGGCACATCTTCCGATCGCAGATGAGCTACGACGGAACGACTCTCAAAGTGACGCTGACGGATGTGACACTTGCCAAGTCCGTGACCTTTAACACCAAGGTCAACATCGCAGCGGTGGCTGGACCAACCGCCTACGCTGGGTTCACTGGGGGCACAGGGTCAACGGCCGGAAATCTCGACATCCTGAGTTGGACCTACACCCCACGGTAAGACCTGAGACTATCGTTTGCTCCCGATGTCCACGAATGCCCGGTATTTGTGGGCCTCGGTAATGGGTTGATCCTGATACTCCAAAAGCCCCCATGAGCCCCACTTCCCAGGGGCCGTGACATAGTTGAAGAGCACATACAGTTCACCTCCGGCATCAGCCCAGTGTCGGAGGTGCTTGGCATAGAGGTCATACATGCGTGGGTCTCGGTTCGCCGCATGGAACAGGTTCATGAGGTCGGCGTTATTCTCCGCGCCACCGTGCCCCACGAGATGTTGACCGCCCTCATAGGCGATGAGACCGAGTTTGTACTTCTTCGCGACTTCTGCTTGTTTCCTGATCACGTCCCGATTCGGCCCATCAATCTCCTTGTCCAACGCATCCAGCAATTGGGCCGGAGACATTTTCACTGTGGCATCGACTTTCTTCGGGTCGCCGTATTCGTGTCCAAAGTAAGGAGCGATCGCGAGAGCATCGGCGTGCTTATAGGCATCCTTCCAGGTGAGGATTTGCTCAGTCAACCATGGCACCGCCGCCTGTGACCCGAGGACGCGAACGAGCCGATCTCGCCCAAACTCCTGCTCCCAGATTTTCATGACCTCAATGGCTCGCTCGGAGTAGCACCTCGCATGTTCTGGCTGACCAAGCTTGCGCTCTTTGCCTCGATCGCGAGCCCAGGATGTTTGATTGAATTGCCAGTTCCAGACCTCATTACTGAACTCCACATACACCGTCCGGCTTGGGTCGAGTTCGGTTTTGACCATGCGAGCGAAGTTCTTCACGTAGTCGTCGTCAGCCAGGTGGGGCATGCAGAACCATGGATCGACCTTGGCTGAGTTGGCCAGCGCAACCATGATCTCGACAGGGACGCCGCGTTCCGTGGCATACGTGGGATCGGTGGGTTTGGGTCGGTCGGCCCACTTCGAGAGAGTGCTGTTGTTGGTCCGTTGCCAGTCCATGAACCGGACGACCTTCGCCGGTGTGAGGCGTTTGACAAACAGCGGATGAAACGGCGATTTGGCGTTCTCGAACCCCGGCATCCACGCCTGGATTTCCCGGATCGGATCCTTGGGGTCAGTCGATTTAAGATCAATCTGGATGCCTCCATCATCCGGGCGGACGTCGATCTCAGCACGACCCTTCGCGGTCGCGATCACACGAGTGACATCCCAACGCCGAGCCTCCAACTCACCAGTCCCTTTCCAGGTCACGGTGTATTTGCCGGCCGGATAGTGGCCACCAAGTTCGCGGAGGAGAAGAGTCCACGCAGTTTGTCCGGAACCCAGCAGAGGGTTGCCATTCTTGTCGAACGCTAGCTTCCCGTCCCCACCGACGGGGGTCCATTCGCGAGCCCCTTTGAAGGCGTCCACGAACGCCCATTCCCGAGACCAATCCTGAACCGCAGCCAGGTGGAGACCCAAACCATGCGAGACGGAATGCCTTGGAGGTGCGTCGATGGCGCCCTCAGTGGAGTTCGCGGAGGGGGCGGGAGAACACCCCACAATGCCACCGAATAGGCACACTGCGAGGATACTACTCAGGCTGCCGTTGGAGGTCGGTGTTGCTCGCATCGTAGGCTCTCCTGAGATTACTTGCCGATCTTCGCGATCGCTTCGCGCAACAGCGCCGCAATGACACGCTGATTGCTCTCGTGGAACATTTCGAGGTGCCCGGCGTGCACCGTGTGAATCTCGACGCCTCCGGTTGTCCAGCGACTCCATCCCTTGGCGTCGTCGTCGAAGACACAACCGGGCCAGTCCTCGGGAGTGTTGGAGGCGAAGAGAACCACGCGGCCATCGTACATGCCCGACGGCCAGTAATGTTCGTGGGCTTTTGTGAGAGCGCCCCAAACTCGCTTGAGATTCTCTTGAGGGACCACGTCCATGCCAGGCACGCCGGGGGCATCGAGTCGATGCAGGTTCAACAACCCAAGCACCCGCCCCCGTAGCCGGCGATACCGATCCTTGAGATAGGCAATCTTGCCTCGCGACATCACGAAACGGACCAAGTGAGACCAGGTGCGTCGCGGTAACGCGGGCTTTCGCGGATAGCCCGGTGCCAACATGTCGAACACGATTACGCGAGGCACTTCCATACCAGCCGCCCGCAACTGCAAAGCCAGTTCAAAGGCGATGATCGCTCCGATCGAATAGCCTCCAATGATGAACGGGCCATTCGGACGGCTGTGGAGGATCTCTTTCAGATACCGAGATGCAATCTCCTTCATGCTCTCCAGCGGGTGCTCCGACCCATCCACCCCGACAGCTTTCAAACCGTAAGTTGGTTGGTCGGAGCCGAGTAACCTCGCAAATTGATGGAACGCGAACACGTGCCCCCCTGCCCCCGCGATGAGGAACAGCGCCGGCTTTATCCCCTCGGTTTGAAGAGGGACCAGGCAGCCACGGCCCAGTTCCAGTTTGCGTTGGATCAGCGTTGCAAGCCCGCGCACTGTGGGGGTGGAAAACAACAACTCAAGCGGCAGTCGGTGCCCGAGCTGAGATTCAACACGAGCCATCAGGACAGCGGCCATCAGCGAGTGACCACCGAGGTCGTAGAAGCTATCAGTCACACTGATGGGTCGGACCTTGAGAACTTCTTCCCAGATCGCTTGCAATGCTCTCTCGGCGTCATTTGTCGGTAGTTTAAATTCTGTCTCTGACTTGGTGACTACGAGTTCGGGTGGCGTGAGCGCAGCACGGTCCAGTTTGCCATTGGGAGTCAACGGCAAGGACTCAAGGACCATGAACTGCGACGGAACCATGTACTCAGGCAGTTTGGCCTTGAGATATTTCGCGAGTTCGGCCGAGTTCAGCGCGAGCGACGGTCGCAACACGAGGTACGCCACCAGGTACACATGCCCCGCGTCATCCCGGTGATTCTTGACGACAACCTCTCGTACCGCGGGGTGTTGAGCGAGCACAGTCTCGATCTCGCCAAGTTCAACCCGGTAGCCGCGGACTTTCACTTGCTGATCGATTCGACCCAAGAACTCGATGTTCCCATCTGGAAAGTAACGTGCCAGATCGCCAGTCTTGTAGAGCCTGGGCGCATTTGGGAGGCCAAGTTCAGGAGGCGAAGTCGGAGTGAGGTGGTCGGGGATGAACCGTTCGGCCGTCAGTTCCGGGCGGTTCAAGTACCCATCGGCCAGCACCAAACCGCCAATGTGTAGCTCTCCGGGGACACCCACTGGAACGGGTTGGAGTCGATCATCCAAGATGTGGTAGCGGGCATTGCGAATAGGCTTGCCGTAAGGGATGCTCGGCCATGATGGATCGACATGACCGATCGGGTACCAGTTCGACCAGATTGCGGCCTCGGTCGCACCTCCCAAACTCATCACCTTGGACTGCGGAAATGCAGCGCGCACAAGATTCGGTAGCGATACCGGAATCCAGTCGCCTGAGAGCATCACCAGCCTGAGTTGACCGCCCCGATCCTGTGCGAAAAACGGAGCCAACTGTTGCAAGGCAGCAGGGGCCGAGTCCCAAATTGTGATTGGCTCGGTCCGCAGGATTCGCATGAGTTCAACGGGATCGCGAAGTTCTTCCTCGTCGGCAACGCGAACAGAGCCACCGGCGCCGAGCACACCAAAAATGTCATAGACGGAGAGGTCGAAGCTCAACGAAGTCACGAATAGCACACGATCGGATGGGCCAACTCCAAACGTTGTGTTGACCCAGTCAAGGGTATTCACCACAGCTCGGTGTCGCAGGACAACCCCCTTTGGTCTGCCAGTCGAGCCTGAAGTGTAGATCACATAACAACGGTCATCGGGCGTGCTCACGGGACCGAGGTTCTCGGTATCGAGCCGATCCAACTCGGTTCCAATCAGATCCAGGCACAGGTATTGTGCCGCCCCTTCGGGTAGGCGTTCGATTAAAGACTGCTCCGTCAACACGACTGCGGCTTTCGTGTCTCCCAGCATGAACGCCAGCCGGTCACGCGGGTACACTGAGTCGAGGGGCACATACGCACTGCCCCCCTTGAGTACAGCCAAGATCGCCGTCATCATTTCCGGGGATCGTTTGAGACAAACTCCAACAAAGGTGCCTGGCCCGACCCCTTGAGACTGGAGATGCCGAGCGAGTTGATTGGCTTTCTCGTTCAGTTGGCGAAAGGTCCACTTGCGACCATTCGCGATCACCGCCACAGCATCGGGCTGACGACGAACTTGCTCCTCGAAGAGTTGATGGATGCAGAGATCCATCGGGTATTGACCCAGTGTGTTATTCCACCCAATTACGAGTTGTTCCCGCTCGCTGAGTGTCAACAGCGGCAGCTCACCGATTGTCTTGTCCGGTTCTGTGCAAGCTGCCTGGAGGAATGTCAGGTAGTGGTTCGCGAGCCGTTCAATGACGGGGCTATCGAAGAGAGCAGTGTTAAATTCGATCCATCCCCAGAGGCCCCCGTCCGAGGAATCCTCAAGCACCATCCGCAGATCGAACATCGCGGTGCCATTGTGAACGGGCACGACCTCAGCGGTGTGGGAACCAATTCGATCGGGGGTTATCGCGATGTTCTGATACTGAAACACGACCTGGAAGAATGGTTGGCGTGAGGGGTCGTGGGCTGGTTGAATTGCCTCGACAAGTGATTCCAGGTCGATGTCGGAGCCTGTGAATGCTTCGTCGCGGGTCCGACGTGTTCGTGCAAGGAGATTGCGAAATGTCGGATTGCCTCCGAGATTCGTGCGGAACACCAATGTGTTGGTAAAAAACCCAATGATTTCGCGGGTCTCGGGTCGCTGACGGTTGGCGACCGGGACGCCAATGAGCAGATCCTCCTGCCTTGTATAACGGTGCATGATCGACTGAAATGCTGCCAACCCAACCAGAAATCGGCTCGCCAATTCTCGCCTCGCGAGTTCATCAATCGCCACCACCAACTCTGACGGGAATGCGAACTTGTGGGTGGCACCGAGAAAGGTTTGCGAGGTCGGGCGTGTTTTGCTAACTGGGAGATCCAGGGGCGGTAGCGGGAGGTTCAGCCGAGTCTTCCATCCCTCTAATTGATGCTGAAATTCAGGAGTCTTCGCGTATTCACGTTGCCACGCGGCAAAGTCTCCAAACTGGATCGGCAATATCGACAACGATGGCTCACGCCCAACGCAGAATGCCTCGTAGCACTGGCTCAGTTCGCGAAAAAAGATGCTCACGGCCCAACCATCCATAATCGAATGGTGGAAGTTCACCCAAAGCAGGGACTCTTCTTCCTCCAGTAAGTAGAGTTGAACAGTCCAGAGGTTGCCGGAGGCCAGATCGAACCGTCGTTTCGAGTCAGTGTGAACCCTTTCTCGTACGTCCTCAAACCGTTCACTTGCGGGGTGCGCTCGAAGGTCAATGACTGGCGACTCCACCGAACTCGGAGGCTCTACCAGTTGGGAAAGGATTCCCTCGACATTGACGAGTCGAGTGCGCAGTGCTGCGTGGCGAGCGACCACAGTCGCAAGACTCCGCTGCAGGGCGAGGGCATTGACCCTGCCTCGAAGGCGGAGCAAAAAGTAGACGTTATAGACTTCGGGGTTGGAAATAATTTGGTCGAGCAACCAAAGGCGACGCTGGCCTGCGGTTGTGGGGAGATGATCCCGTGACCCGTCAAGAGGAATCGCAGGCTGATTGCTCCAGGCGATTCGGACCTTCGCATCCGCAGCACCTGGAGGGCGAACGGTCATAAGTCTATCTCGGCGACAAGGCAAATTTGTGATGGCCCCTTGGGTTCGCCATTACAAATTTTGCTTTGACTTGGATCACAGAGGGAGGAGTGCGCGGTGTGAGAGGCCGACCACTGTTGTTCCAAGGCCCGCGAGGATACTCCAGAGGCAAGGACCTGTTCGGAAATGTAGCGAACTTTGTGCCAGTCTCATCGACGATGAGATCGGTTGAAGTGAATTCTTCTCACGAGGCGACCGTGTTAGGCCAGTCCTAATTCTGCGACATCACGCCGCGCCGCCTCGAGCCAGTCTCTTACCACCTGTGCGTAATCCGAGGGATTAATTCCGTCCGGAAGCGTTTGCCAGAACTGGTTTCGGACGCATTCCGGTGCCTGAGCAACTTCGATATCCGCAGCGTGAATCTCGGCAACCAACTTCTCCGCCAACACACGCTGAGCGTCGCTCATTTCAGACCATCGTACGCTCGAAATCCCGTCAAACTCGGTCACGACGTTGACCACTTTACCTTTCTCCTGGTGAACGGCAGTCACGAGTCGAATTGATGGCCAAGGGACGACGATCCCATTAACAATTCGGGCAGGTTGTCTTTCGCAAACTCTCCCCGCAGCATCTTGCCCGATCGAACGATAGAGGAATTCCGCCTCGGAGACTCGTCCCGCCTCTTGGAGGGCAGCGGCTCCGATCAGCTTGCTCGCATCATCAACAACTCGAAACGAGCGTCCCCCGATGACAATCTCGCTGATCATTTCGGATACCCTGGAATCTTTGAGATCGTGGAGAGCACTCCAGCGAACTCGAAATTATTACGCAAGGGAAATGTGGCACTACAGAGAGAATCGAAATTGCTTCAGAAAACGTGTCACAGATTCGTGTCATTCTACCAAGAGGGGCAGCTCAACACCAGCGCCGGCCGGCGGGTTTGATCGTAGCATGGCCGCGCAGTGAAAGCATCGTTCCACATTTGGTATTTGTGGGTCATTCTGGTATGACCGGGTTGACCACCGTGAGGACGCTTGGATTTGGGCTTGGGTCGAATGGGTTTGGCGTCATGTACGCAGCTTCGACCTGAGGCCCTCGAAGAATCGATTTCGGAACAGAGCGGTCGTGGTGTTGCCGAGAATTTTGAGGTAATCGCGGTTCACTGACGGGGTCGTGCCCTTCCACAGTACAAAGACATGGTCCGGCTCACCGCATACAGAATCTTGCACGTTTTGTTCTTCTGAGATAACAGATGCCCAACCCCGACCCTCGCCGCTGGTGGACGCTGTTCGCCATGGCCGGCGCACTGTCGATGTTCATGATCGACGGCACCGGTATCAGTGTTGCGCTGCCGAGCATCCAGCGTGCGTTTTCGCTGCCGCAGAGCAACCTTCAGTGGGTCGTCACGGGGTTGCCTCTCGCCCTGGCTACCACCGTGGCAGCCGGCGGACGATTTGGGGACGGCTTCGGCCGAGTTCGCGTCTTCACTGGCGGATTGCTCCTGTTCGTCATTGGCTCAATCACATGCGCCGCGGCTCCGGATTTCACCGTGCTGGTGATCGGTCGTGTTCTCGAAGGAGTGGCAGCCGGACTGATGATGCCTGCTGCCGCGGTCCTCGTGACCGAAGCGTTCGACCCCAAGGAACGCGGCCGGGCAATGGGCATCTACACTGGCATCAGCAGCATCTTCATGGCGATGGGCCCGATCATCAGTGGAGCCCTCGTCGAGTTCATCGGCTGGCGAGCGGTCTTCCTCGTGAGCATACCCATCTCGGTCGTTGTTCTCGTGCTCGTGCGGGTCGCCAAGCCTTTCGATCCACCTGTTGCCGTCCAGTCGTTTCGGGTTGGCAGCACGCTGCTACTGATGGCGGGCATCACGAGTCTCGTCTATGGTTTGCAGGAAAGCCACGGAACGCATGTTTCACCCGTCATCACCCTCGGACTGATGGCGGTTGGCGTACTGATTCTCGCGGCGTTCGCGACAATCCAGCTTCGACTCGCCGAACCCCTGCTGAATGTTCGCATGTTCTTCAACCGAGCGTTCGCCGCCGACGCGATCGTGCTGTATTGCGCTCAGTTCGCATTGATCGGCCAGTCGGCGTTCATCGCGATCTACCTGCAAAGCATTCTGCACTTCCCGCCAATGCAGGCTGGATTGTCGATGCTGTTGTTGCTGATCCCGTGGATGTTCATGGCTCCGGTTGGCGGGCTCCTGTTCGACCGATTCGGGCTGAAGGTACCAGTCGTCCTTGGGATGACACTGATTACGCTCGGCTTCTTGCTGGAAACGCAGACGTTTCCGACTCGCAATTTCACCTGGGTCGCACCGTGCATGGTGATGATTGGCGCGGGGCTTGGGCTGACACTCCCGCAGACTTACACTGATGGCATGTCTCGCGTACCGGCCTCCGAACGCGGCCAGGCGTATGGGCTGCTCGACACGGTACGTCAGCTTGGCAACGCGATGGGCATGGCTGTGATCGGTATGATGATCGCCGCTCAGGAGTTGCCGCAACTTGGACCGATCGCTGATCGCAACACCCACTCGGCTGTGGAGCGTGCGGAACTGGAGCCGCTGCTTCTCGGTACGATTCGTGGGCAAGAAAAGGATGCTCACGCGGTCCGCGACCGATGGCCCATAGCTCTCGACGAACTGAAACAATCCGCAGCGCAAAGTATCGCCGACGGCTATTTCCTGGGCACCGGCGTGACGGCTATTGGGTTGGTCGCCGTTATTTTCATGATGCGATCCCGCAAGAAGTGATATCGCCGTTTGCGGTTTCGCAGGCCAACGCCTGCGAAACCGCAAACGGCGGAGACCTGGAAACTCAGGAGTTCATCCATGAGAACACGTCACGCTGCTTTGCTTGTTGCTGTCGTCGGGATGGGCGTCACGCTCAGGGCTGAGCCGCCGAAGAAGGTTGATCCCACAACCGCACGAAATCACGCTCGCGAAACGCTTGCTTCGGCGACGGCAGTCGATGCCGCGGTTTGGGGCTACCCGCTCGTGGTGATGTACAACCTGCGATACAACGACGCGCTCTGCCCGACTGCGAAGGCCGCACCGAACTCGCTCTGGCGAATGGAGAACATCTCCACGCCGAAGCTGTCCGAGGAAGCCGGCTACGTCACTCCAAACGTGAACACCGTCTATGGTTTCGGGTTCCTCGATCTCGGCCCGGAGCCGATCATCCTCACGGTGCCGGACTCGCGTGGCCGGTACTACATGGTCGAGATCGTCGATCTGTGGACGAACACGTTCGCCTACGCGGGCGGCACTGCGACCGGTTACGAAGGCGGTAAGTTCGTGCTCGTTGCGCCTGGGTGGAAGGGCGAACTTCCAGCGGGCGTCAAGCGGATCGACTCGCCGACACGATGGATCCTGATTCAACCGCGTGTGCATCTCATCAACCAGCCCGACTTGCCGGAAGCGCAGAAGGTTCTGAACGGCATCACGGTTCAGGGGTTGGCCAAGTTCACCGACAAGCCCGCTCTGCCACCGCTGAAATACAACTACGCGGCCCCGATGCTGACCAACCCAAAGCTCTCGGCCAGCGTGCTCGACTTCAAAGATCCGCTCCAGTTCTGGGAGATCCTCTCGAACGCGATGAATGAGAACCCGCCGCCTGCGGAGCAGATCGCGGCGCTGGTGCCGATGTTCAAGACGCTCGGACTCGAGCAAGGTAAGGTCTGGGATCGGTCGACTGTCGACCCGATCACGCTCAAGGCGATGGCCAAAGCCGCGACGGATGTTCCCGAGGTGTTGAACCACACCGCGTCGCCAGGAGCACTGTATGTCGGGGGCTGGTTCAGTTCGCCACCGTGGACCGGCGAGTTCAAGACACAGTATCTGTCGCGTGCTGTCATCGCTCGCAGTTCACTCACTGCGAACGTGCCCCGCGAGGCTGTCTACTTGCAGGCGTACCGCGACCGAAACGAAGAAGCCCTCACCGGAGCGAAGCGGTATACTGTGACGTTCAAGGAACCGCCGCCGTTCCGCAAGCCTGGCTTCTGGTCGCTAACGATGTACGACCTGTCGAACAACTACACGGTTCCGAACAAGCTCGAACGCTACTGTCTCGGCAGCGACAATAAGGACATGAAGCTCAACGCCGACGGATCGCTGACGATCTACGTTCAGAAAGACAGTCCAGGCGCAGGCAAGGAAGCGAACTGGCTTCCTTCTCCTCCCGGCGGGTTCTACCTGACGATCCGTTCTTACGTGCCGGGGGAAGCGATGGTCCGATCGTTGACCGATCCGACCGCGTATCCTCGCCCGGTGATTACACCGGTGAAGTGACCTCATTCTCGATTTCGACACCTTGAATGTTCATCCGGAGACGCCCTTGACCAAAACGATTCCCCAGCCGAAGCCGCACCTGCTCTTCGGCAACGCTTCCGAGATGGACTCGAAGGCCCCGATGCAGTCGATGATGCGACTCGCAAAGGAATACGGCCCGATCTACAAGCTCCAGTTCCCAGGGAAGGAACTCATCGTTGTGAGTTCGCAGGAACTCGTAAACGAGTTGTGCGACGAAACACGATTCGACAAACAAGTTCACGGCATCTTGCTGCAGCAGCGGGAAGTGTCCGGCGATGGTCTCTTCACAGCACGCACCGAGGAACCGAACTGGGGGCTGGCTCATCGCATCCTGATGCCCGCGTTCGGCCCGGCTTCGCTCCGCAACCTGTTCGACCCGATGTGGGATATCGCCGAGCAGATGCTCCTGCACTGGGAAAGGCACGGCGACGGCGGCCGCATCGACGTGGCCGACCAGATGACCCGCCTCGCCCTCGACACCATCGCACTGTGTGCGTTCAGCTACCGATTCAACAGTTTCTACGGTAAGGAACTGCACCCCTACATCAACGCGATGGGTCGGGTGCTGTTGGAGTCGGGCCCGCGATCGCGGCGACCCGCACTGATGACGCGGCTCATGGTGTTCAAGGCTCGCCAGCGTGCCGAGGACATCCGACTCATGCACCAGACCGCGAACGAAGTGATCGCGCATCGCAAGGCCGAGGGCGAAACCGCTGCCGGCAAGAAAGACCTGCTCGCGCTGATGCTCGCGGGGCGCGACCCGAAGACCGGCCGCGGACTGAGCGATGAAAACATTCGTTGCCAGATGACCACGTTCCTGACCGCCGGACACGAAACAACGAGCGGTCTGCTGACATTCACCTTCTACGAAATGCTGGAAAACCCAGAGATTCTGGCGAAAGCACAGGCCGAGGTGGACCGCGTTCTCGGCAACGAAATCCCGCGTTACGAACACCTGCAAAAGCTCGTCTATATCGACCAAATCTTCAAGGAGTCACTGCGGCTGTGGCCGACCGCACCAGCCTTCGCGTTGCAGCCATACGAAGACGAAACGACTATCGGCGGCTACCCCGTGCGGAAAGGTCAGACGCTTCTCGTGCTGCTACCGTCGCTGCACCGCGACCCGAAGGTCTGGGGCGATGATGCCGAACTGTTCAAGCCGGACCGCATGGCACCGGAGTTGTTCGAGAAGTTGCCACCGAATGCGTGGAAGCCGTTCGGCAACGGTCAGCGAGCGTGCATCGGGAGGCCGTTCGCACTGCAAGAAGCCATGCTCGCGATGGCCGGCATTCTCCAGCGGTTCGATCTGTCGAAGGCTGACCCCGCGTACAAACTCAAGATCAAGGAAGTGCTGACAATCAAGCCGGATGGCTTCTTCATGAAGGCGAAGCGGCGCGATGTCGTGATCGCTCGTGGGACTGTCGCGGCGCCGGGAACGACTCCCGCCACACAACCAATAGCAGCGACTCCCGTAGGCGCAGTGGGGATTCCGCTGAAGGTGCTGTACGGTTCCAACAGCGGATCGTGCGAGGCGTTCGCCCAGCGAATCGCCACCGACGCGAAGGCACAGGGGTATGCGTCGTCGATTGGCACGCTCGATTCGGCGACCGGGCACCTGCCGAAAGAGGGAGCGGTTGTCATCGTCACGGCGTCGTATGAGGGGCACCCTGCCGACAACGCCAAGGAGTTCGTGACGTGGATGAACGGACTCGCGGCGGGGGCGCTGACTGGCGTCAAGTTCGCGGTGTTCGGTTGCGGTAACAAGGACTGGTCGCGGACGTACCAGGCCATCCCGAAGCTCATCGACGAGAAGCTTAGCGCGGTTGGGGCGACACGGTTGCTTGATCGCGGTGCGGCCGACGCTCGCGGCGACTTCTTCGGCGACTTCGACAAGTGGTACGTACCGTTCTGGACGGCAATCGGGTCGGCGTTTGGTCGGCAGGAAGTGCAGGCGGCACCGGCACCGAAGCTCGATCTGGAATTCGTGGAAGGGGCCCGCGATCCGATCCTGCGGCAGAACAACCTCCAGCGCGGCGAGGTGATCGACAACCACGAACTCGCGAGCGCCGAAGCCGCGGCTGCCGGTCGCTCGCGGCGGCACATCGAGATCGCGTTGCCGGCTGGCGTCACGTACCGAGCCGGGGATTACGTAAGCGTGCTGCCGTCGAACCCGGCCGAGAGTGTTGGCCGAGTGCTGCGACGCTTCGGGCTGGCCTACGATGCTCAGGTGATTGTTCGCTCCTCGACCGGCACGCAGACGTTCTTCCCGACGGGGCAACCGGTCTTGGCGGGCGAGTTGCTTGCCAGCTTCGTTGAACTTGGCCTGCCCGCGACCCGCCAGCAGATCAAGAAGCTCGTTGCTTCGACATCCGACCCGGAGCAGAAGAAGGCACTCGAAGCCCTGGCGGATTCGGATGAGCTGTACGCGACGGAGGTGCTGGGCAAGCGAGTGAGCGTGCCCGATCTGCTGGAGCGGTTCCCGTCGTGCGACGTGGCGTTCGGTTCGCTGCTGGAAATGCTGCCGCCGCTGAAACCACGACAATACTCGATTTCGTCGTCGCCGCGATGGAGCCCAGAACATTGCACGGTGACGATCGCCGTGGTATCCGCTCCGGCGTGGTCGGGGCATGGCGTGTTCCGCGGGGTGGCGTCGAACTACCTCGCGAACGCACGGCCGGGCATGAAGGTCGCCGTCACGGCTCGCCCGTCGCAGGCGGCGTTCCACCTCCCCGACACGCTCGAAACGCCGATCATCATGGTGGGTGCGGGCACGGGTGTCGCACCGTTCCGTGGCTTCCTTCAGGAGCGTGCCCTGCGTGCGGCCGACGAGGGGCAACCGGGCGACGCCCTGCTCTTCTTCGGCTGCCACCACCCCGACGAAGACTTCCTCTACAAGGACGAACTGCAACTGTGGGAGTCTGAAGGCATCGTTAAGTTGCGGATGGCATTCTCGGCGGTGCCAAACGGCGAGGTGCGGCACGTTCAGCATCGGCTGTGGCAAGACCGTGCTGAGGTCATGGGGTTGATGGAGAAAGGGGCACGCATCTATGTGTGCGGTGACGGTCGAAACATGGCCCCCGCCGTGCGAGAGACATTCGGGCGGATGCACCAGGAACTGACCGGCTGCACAGCGGATCAGGTTCAGGAATGGCTGACCGAACTGGAGAAGAGCATTCGGTACTCGCAGGACGTGTTCAGTTGATCGCCGTGGTTTTTGGGAAACCGTGGTTCCCTCTTGTGGGGGAGGTCAAAACCAAAAGCCAATACCGGGAAGTTATTCCGGGCCTGTTCCAATGACCTTTTCCCCACCGGGGAACTGCAAACAGCGGGTGCATGGATCAGTCGCGACGCGGAGCGATAACACAAATGCGCGTCGATATCTGCCCACGCGAAGACTACGCAACTCAGGCCGCGCTGCTCGAAGCGTTCGCCCAACTCGGAGCATTTCCGGAAGACGAATTCGACATGGAAGTGCCGCTGCCGACGGGGTTGCTGCGTTTCCGGATGGGCATCGACATCTTCACAGTTTTCGTCGATGCGTGGGACATTGATCTCGAAGGATCAGACGAACTTGTGAAACGAGTGCTGGCGGCGATGGCGGATGCGTGCTAATAATGACCACGCCCATCGCGACTAATCACCCAACGGAGAGCCTCCATGTCGATGCCCTCGCCAGCACCGGCCCCTGCATCCACAATGCCAACGATGGCCGTGATCTTCGGAATCACGCTCGTTGCACTGGGAGTGTTTGCTTACTTCGCTCCCCACATGCTGGGCGGCGGACAAGCCCAACCCCCCGCAGTGGTCATCATTAACGGAGATCGTTACGTTGCGGAGGGCGAGGCAGTGCGTGACCCTGCTAGACCCCACGCACCAACCAGCCTGATTCCAGCAGGCATCGGAGCAGTCATCCTGCTGGCGGGGATCGCCTCGATTGTCGCGCCTGATTCCCGCAAGCATGCGATGCACGCAGCCGCGCTGGCGAGTGTTCTTGGCTCCATCGGCGGGATGATTCCCGTGATGATGCGTCACAACGACACTGGGGAAGCGGCGGTCATGGCGGGATACCTGATGACCATCACGTCGCTGTTCTTCCTGGCGCTGTGCATCAACTCCTTTGTCCAGGCTCGCAAGGACAAGGAAGCTGGCCGCGTTGCGACAGCATGATTTGCTCTTCGCCGCTTGCGGCTTCGCAGGCCGCAGCCTGTGACGCCGCAAGCGGCTAATACCAAGAACCCGAATCTGCGACTCATTCCAGCAACTTCTCGCCTCGTCACTTCTCCATCGCGTCGAGCCATTTCGTGATGATGGTGGCGTAGTACACGCCGCCCATGTTCGACTTGTCGCCGGGCTTGGTCGCGTAGCCGCCGTCCTTGTTACGATGCGACTCAACGAACTCGCGAACCTTCTTCACGTCTTTCGGCTTCTCCTTCAGCAGCATGTACGCCCGCATCACGCGGTACGTCGTTTCGATGTCCGACGCTTTCTCACCTTCCTTGCTCCATCCGCCGTCCGCGAGTTGACCGCGATCCATCAGTTGAGCGATCGCCATTGGCTTCGAGTCGGTTTCTTTGCCGAGGCCAAGCCTGAGCGTGAACGCCGTAATGGAGCCAATCGCTCGCGCTCCACCGTTGTTGATCGCTGGTAACTTGGTGCTGATGTCTTTGATGGCGGTCTCGTGCCACGGCTTCAGATCGAACGGGCAATCCTTCACGCCCCACGCTTCAACTGCCGCAGCTCCGATGCGCACATCCTCGAAGGTCTTCGCGTTCTCCTTGAGATAGTCCATCGACTTCGCGTACTTCTCGTGCGGGATGTTCAACTCCGTGGCAGCCATCACGCCGATGCTCGTCATCGTGACGTCGGGCTTGCCGCCCGGTTCCGCGAAGCCGCCGGTCGTGGGATCGAAGCATTTCAGCACGAACGTCGTGTGCTTGTCCTTGTTCGGAATCTCGACTCCCAGATATTTCAGCGTCCGCACGGCTGCTGAGGTTGCTCGGAGCTGCGGTTTGGATCGATCCGCGACCTCTGGCGGCAGCGGCCCGACGTAGAATCCGCCCGTTGGCGATTCCTGAGTGAGCACCCATTTCGCGGTCAGGAGTTTCGCCCTGATCGCGTCGTCGATATCTTTCGTCTGCGAGAACGCGACCGACGGCACGAACGCCAACATCAACGCGAATGACAATCGCATGTCACACCCCATTGTTTAGCCGCAACGCGAAGAGGAGCGTCACGCAGATTTCGGTCGGAACGCCTTCACCACGGATTCGTTTGTCGTCAGGAATGGCCCGCCGATCAGGTCGATGCAGTACGGGATTGCGGGCATCACCGCGAGCAGGCACTCGCGAATCGCGGTCGGCTTTCCGGGCAGATTCACGATCAGCGACTTGCCGCGAGTGCCCGCCGTTTGCCGCGAGAGAATCGCCGTTGGCACCGACTTCAGCGACACTTCCCGCATCAGTTCGCCGAAGCCGGGCAGGATCTTCTCGCACACCGCGACGGTTGCTTCGGGCGTCACGTCGCGTTTCGCCGGACCGGTGCCGCCGGTGGTGACGACCAGGCAACAGCCCTCGTCGTCGCAGAGCGCTTTCAGGGTCGCTTCGATCTGATCTTGCTCATCGGGGATGATGAGAGCGTGCGGTTGCCATTCGCAACTCAGCGCCTCACGCAGAAACTCGATGATGGCTGGTCCGCCTTTATCGGCGTATTCCCCGCGGCTGGCCCGATCAGAGATGGTGAGGATGCCGATTCGCATATGAGGAGACAGGGGCTAGGGGATAGGGGATAGAACAGCAGAAGCAGCCCAATCGCGATGTGGAGATTATATAACCACAGACACGGCCACGGCCTTTCTAACCCCTATCCCCTGCCCCCCATCCCCTCATGAGAACTTGGTCCTTCTCCTCCGCGGGCACGCTGTTCTTCGGTCGGCACGCGGTTCGGCACCACCTGCAAGACGCCTGCGAACGAGTTCGGGCGAAGCGAGCGTTCATCGTCACCGACGCGATTCTCGTGAAGGCCGGACTTCTCGCGCAGACCGTGGAACCGCTTCAGGCTGCGGGCGTGGCCTTCGATGTGTACGACAAGGTGACGCCGGAACCGGGCGTGGAGCTGGTTCGCGAATGCATCACGGCAGCACGGGCCAGCAATCCGGACGTCATCATCGGTCTCGGCGGCGGCAGCAACATCGACACGGCGAAGCTCGTCGCCATGATCCTCGCGCATGGCGGCGATCCGCTCGATTACCCTGGCGATAGCCGTGTGCCGGGGCCGGTGAAGCCGTTGATTTGCATTCCGACCACGGCGGGCACCGGCTCGGAAGTGTCGCCCGCTGCCGTGTTCACCGATACCGCGAACCACATCAAGGTATCGTGCCTCAGCCCGTTCCTGCGACCAAACTTCGCGATCGTTGATCCGCTGTTCACGGTGAGTTGCCCGCCGAAGGTGACGGCCGATTCTGGCATCGACGCACTGACGCACGCCATCGAAGGCTTCTGTGCCGTGGACAACGAGATGTTCCCGTTGCCGAGCGGTGAGAAGTCGGTCTATCAGGGCAAGAACCCGATGGCCGACGCGATGGCACAGCGTGCGATCACGCTTGTGGGGAAGTTTCTGCGGCGTGCGGTGAAGGACGGCAACGACCTCGAAGCTCGCGATGGCATGGCGCTCGCGGGAACGCTCGGCGGGCTGGCGTTCTCGAACGCGGGCGTGGCGTTGGTTCACGCGATGGAGTATCCGGTTGGCGGGGCCGTTCACGTGTCGCACGGCGCGGGGAACGGGTTGTTGCTGCCGTTCGTCATGCGGTTCAACCTGCTGCATCGCGTGCCGGAGACAGCACAGATCGGCCAGCTCCTTGGCAACGCTCACAACGATGACGTGCCAGAAGCAGCCGAGGCCGCGATTCGCGGGATTGAGAAGTTGCGAGAAGACATCGGCATCCCGCTGAGGTTGCGTGATCTCGGCGTGAAGGAAGAGATGTTGTCGGGCTTCGCGGCGAAGGCGTTCGCGATTAAACGCCTGATGCGAGTGAACCCCCGGATGCCGCAGAACGAGGGCGAAATCCTCGACATCTACCGCGCGGCGTGGTGAGGGTTTTTGCCGCTTGCGGCGTAGCGCTCCCTGGAACGCTACGCCGCAAGCGGCAAAAACAGTGATTCAACTCGCTGGTTTGGGTTCCGGTGTTGTGGCTGGTTCGTCGTCGAATGCGCCTTCGTCGGCGGTGATGATTTGCACGCCCTGAGCTGTCAACGCCAGCGTGTGCTCGACATGCACGCTCGGCATCCGATCCCGCGTCACGACGGTCCAACTGTCGCCGAGCGTGTCCACTTCAGCACGCCGCATGTTCACCATCGGCTCGATGGCGAGCGTCAGCCCAGCCTCCAGCTTGAAATCCGTCTTACGAGTCTCGCGATCCACGTAGTTCGGGACCTGCGGGTTCTCGTGCATCGTGCGACCGATGCCGTGCCCAACGTATGCCGTCACCACGCTGAACCCGGCTTGCTCGACGTGCCGCTGCATCGCGCTGGCGACTTCGCTCCACCAGCGGCGTTTCGGCAGCAGATCAATTGCGATCTGAAGCGTTTCGAGGCCGACTTTGAGAAGCCGAGTCTTCTCGGGCGAAACGGTGCCGATCGGAATCGTGATCGCACGGTCGGCGCACCAACCGTTGAGCCGGCACGCCGTATCGACCTTGAACAGATCGCCTTCCTTCAGCACCCGCTGACCGGGGATGCCGTGAACCACCTGTTCGTTCACGCTCAGGCACGTGACCGCCGGAAACGGCGTCTTCCCCGGATAGCCCTTGAACAGCGGAACGGCACCGTGTTTCGTGTAGAACGCTTCGACGGCCTGGTCGATGTCGATGGTCTTCACGCCCGGTTTGGCCATCTCGCGGCAAATCCGCAAAGCGCGAGCGACGAGTTTGCCGGCCTCACGCATCAATTGAATTTCGCGATCGGATTTCAGTTCGGGTGGACGGTTGTTGTTCGCGCGGAGCATCGTGGAAATTCGCAGAGTGGAATTCGGATTGCGGAATTATACGAACGCGGAGTTCAGGGAGTGGAATTGCGTCAATGTTTAGCGGCAACCCCATCGGGGTCGCCCCTGAGCGCCGCGATGATGTTCTCGAAGATCACATCCACGGGGTCGGTCGCGGACACATCGCGGACGAGTTTTTTCTGCCGGTAGTGGCTTAACAGCGAGTCTGTGTTCTTGTGGAATTCGCCGAGCCGCCGACGCACGGTTTCCTCTTTGTCGTCGTCTCGAAGGATCAGGGTTGAGCCGCAGCGATCGCACTTGTCGGACACTTGCGGCGGTCGGAAATTCACGTTGAAGCAGATGCCACATTGTAGGCTCGGACAGCACCGCCGACCGCTGATCCGCCGCACCACTTCGTCGTCAGGAATCGTGAGATTCACAACCGCATCAAGTGATAGATACTGCTGTTTCAGCAACGCATCGAACGCGATGGCTTGCGAGTAGGTTCGCGGGTAGCCGTCCATGACGAAGCAGGTCGGGCGGCCTTCGCTGCGGAACAACTCCGCGACGACTTCGTTCACCATGGGATCGGGCGCGAGCAACCCTTGCTTGAGAAGTGGCTCGATGTGTTTGCCGGTTTCGGTGCCGCGAGCGATGGCATCGCGGAGCATGACGCCGGTGCCGATGTACGTCAGCCCGAACTCGCTGACCAACCGTTCGGCCTGAGTGCCTTTGCCGCTGCCGGGTGGTCCGACGAGAACGAGTCGCATGGGTGTTTGGGGTTGGGAGGGTTTGGGAGTAATCAGCGTATTGTGTCAGCCGCTGAGCGATTCGCAAGGTGAGTGGCTGCGGTTTGGCCGCTCGCGAAATCCCACCGATCGGGTATTATGGATTCGGTGTTTGGGAGGACCACCCCGATGTTCGAGGTCGTGGTATTCTTGGCGTGCCGACACGCTTCACCCGAAGGCCCACGCGGCCCAGGTGCGACGCTTCGTTTACCATTCACTCTCGAAGGAGTGAGCTACACATTCCAAATCGGCGATCCTGCGGCTGAACCGCCGTTTGGTCTCGAAGAGATGTGGCTCTACGATTCTACCGTCGCAGTGGCAGAACGTCGGTGACCCGCCGATTCGGGTTGCTGGTGTTCGCCCTGAACGACAATGGGTCGGAGACACCAGTCCCGCATCCCGCAGGCTCGATGCCTTTGGACCCATACGACCTCGGTGACGTGCCCTTTCCCGCCAACCAGCCTGCGGTGAGTTGGCCGTTCCCGATCCGCAACTTGATGCTTCCCCGTCGGGGACGTTACGAGTTCAGACTGTTGGTTCGTCGTCAACAACCGACCTGGCGAGGCGAGTGGTGGACGCACGTCGCGAGCCACCACATCGTCGTGGAGTGAGAACTGTGATTCCAAATCCAAAACCGAAGCCCCCGTTGCCAGGGGGAGAATACACGCACATCAGCTATCCCGTTACCCCTCCGCTTCCTCCGGGGATAAAGGTTGTGCAGTTGATTCCCGTTGGCGACGGTAGCCCAGGGCAACTTCCGCCTCCGAGAACTCGCAGGAAGCCGAAGCCGTTGCTTCCGAGCGAGAAGGAAATCGCGAAGCTGCCCCTCTCGGCGCGAACTGCGTTCGCCGCGAGATGTGCCTTGCGGGTGCAGCCGATCAACCAACGCGCGGGGACTGCGGTAGTTGCCGATACCGTCGCAGATGCTGCCGTCGCCATTCTGCGAGTCTCGACGCACCCCGGCGAATTGCTATTCATTCGACGCGATTTCGACCGCTTGCGGAAGCTCGCGAAAGCAAACGGCTGGACTGACGACACGAACGTCCCGCCGGATGCGTTCGGCCCGATGTGGCCCGTGGGCTACGTCCCAGATTGGGCGATAGAAAAGTACAAGCCGCGGGAATGATCCCGCGGCTCGTGTCGTGAGTTTGCCGCTTGCGGCGTAGCGTTCCTTGGAGCGCTACGCCGCAAGCGGCGAAACCAGATCCGCTTACTTCTTGCCGGCCTCCATCTTCATGTGGCAGTTCTTGTACTTCTTGCCGCTGCCGCAGTGGCACAGATCATTGCGACCTACCTTCGCACCAATGTTGCGGATCGGCTCCACCTTCTTGACCTCGCCGCCCGCGTTCGTCTGCATCTGTGCTTCCGTCTCCTGAGCCTGTCGAGCCTGCACAGCCGAGATCGCTGCCGCGTGCGACTCTCGCGCACCCGCCCACAACGCCTGCTGTGCTTCCTCGTCGCCCATCTCTTCCATCTTGAACACCGACTCCGTGATGCGGTCACGAATGCCCGCCCACATCGCGTCGAACTCCTTCATGCCCTCGCGCTTGAACACGATCTTGTAGTCTTCCTGTGCGTAGCCCGCGAGCCGGGCACCCGACTTCAAGCTGTCCATCACCAACAGGTGCGACTTCCACGCGCTGTCGAGTTGCTCCAGCACCAGCGTCCGCTCGACCGAGTGCATCTCTGGACGATACTTCTGGTCGTAGGCGTTCAGCAGCGTGTCGCGGGCGGCCTCGGGGGTCATGCCCTTGATCTTCGCCGGGTCGAGCGTCAGCCCCAGTTCCGTCTTCACCCAGTCGGTCAGTTCCTTCGCGTCCTCGGCCTCCGCCACTTTTGCGCCGCTGAAGACAGCGCTCACCTTCTTCTCGATCTCGTCGATGTCGCCAGCGGGCACTGCCTTCGGCGCGATCTCCAGCAACTTCTCGCGGAGCTTGCTACGTGACTCCGTGCGGCTGAACTCTTCCGAGAGCCCCTCTGCTTCAACTGCCTTGGCTCCGGCCGCGAAGAACCCGGACTCGCCCGCCAGTGCATTCGGTCCACCCGCTTTCAGAGCCAAGGCGGTGCCGAGTCGCTGGACGGCCCACTGATAGAGACCCTCGCGGTTGTACCGTGGCCCGCTACCCTGCGACTTCTCGGCCATGAAGTTCTGCATCGCCACGCGAACCGGGAACTCGATATCCTTCTCGCGGTACGCCTTCCGAATCCGCTGATACAGATACTCGTGAAGGTCGCCGCCGGTCTTCGTCGCGATCTCCTCGATGGTCAGCTTCACGCCGAACTTCTGCCGCAGCCAATCGGAGAGTGCCGACGCCCCGTAAGTCGGTTCGAGGTAGCGTGCCCCTTCCGTCAGATCGACGGCCTTCATCGCCGCGATGCCCTGAGCGACAAGCAGTTCCGTGAGCTTGTCGGGGTCGATCTTCTTCAGTTCCTTCTCGGTGTACTTGAAGCCGTACTTCGCGTTCAACGCCCGGCACAGTTCACCCCACGCCCAGTCTTTCGGGTCTTCGTCGGGGTTCAGGCTCGCCTCGACCAACTCCTGAATCTTGGTCGGCACTTCGTTCGTCGCCTTCTCCACGGCTTCATTGCTGGCGTCGGCGTAAGAACCACGGAAGTCGCGGGCGGCGAACTGCATCCCGAGGCGATTGCCAGCGAACTCGGCGAAGCTCGCCGGGCCGTAATCGGTGTCGAGGAACTGGTCGGCGACCTTCGCGACCTGGCTCTTAATCATGCTGAGAATCTCAGCACGCGGGTTCTTGCCGTCGAGAACGTCCTGCCGTGCGCGATAGATGCGCTTCCGCTGGTGGTCCATCACCTCGTCTTCTTCGAGCAGGTTCTTACGCGACTCGAAGTGCCATTCTTCGACCTTCTTCTGGGCCTTCTCGATGCGCCGCGTGACCATGCCGGATTCGATCGCCTCGCCTTCCTGCATACCCAGGCGAGTCAGCACGCCGCTGACCCACTCGCCCGCGAACATTCGCATCAGGTCGTCTTGCAAGGAGAGATAGAAGCGCGACGAGCCTGGATCGCCCTGGCGCCCCGCTCGACCGCGAAGCTGGTTGTCGATTCGGCGAGAGTCGTGGCGTTCGGTGCCGACGATGTGCAGCCCGCCCATCTCCGCGACCTTGCGACCCTCCTCCTTCATCTTCTCCTTGTTCTCGATCTCGCTGACCGTCTTCGTCCAGACGTCGTTCGGCACTTCGAGCCGCGTCGGGTACAGCGGTCGGTTGTCGGCGTCCTTGAGCTGCTTGAGCCGTGCCCACGCGAGCGTTTCGGGGTTGCCGCCGAGGATGATGTCGGTTCCGCGGCCAGCCATGTTCGTACTGATCGTGACCGCCGAAATGCGGCCTGCCTGCGCCACGATCTCAGCCTCACGACCGACGTTCTCGGGCTTGGCGTTCAAGAGTTCGTGCTTGATGCCGCGACGCTTCAGCATCAGCGACAGCTTCTCGCTCTTATCGACGTCCTTGGTGCCGATCAGCACGGGGCGGCCGCTCTTGTGCGTCTCTTCGACTTCGTTCAGAACGGCGTCCCACTTCTCCTTGTCGGTGCGGTACACGAGGTCGCGGTGCTCGATTCGACGCAACGGCTTGTTCGTCGGAATGCGAACCACGTCGAGCTTGTAGATCTTCCAGAACTCGGATTCTTCGGTCTTCGCGGTGCCGGTCATGCCGCCGAGCTTCTTGTACAGCTTGAAGAAGTTCTGCAACGTGACCGTTGCCATCGTCTGCGTTTCTTGCTTGATCTGCACGCCGTCCTTGATGTGCTTCGCTTCAACCGCTTGATGCAAGCCATCCGACCACTGCCGGCCGTACATGGCGCGACCAGTGTGCGAGTCGATGATGACGATGCTCAGCTCGTTGTTCTCGCGAGCATCTTTGTCGATCATGTAGTCGCGGTCGCGGTGATACAGGTGGTGCGCCTTCAACGAGTTGTCGATGAGGTGCGGCCACTCCATGTTCCCGGCGGTGTAGAAGCTCTCGACGCCCGCGAGCTTTTCCGCTTCACGCACGCCGATGTCGGTGAGGTGACAGGTGCGTTCCTTTTCCTTGATCTCGAAGTAGACGCCCTTGGGCGGCGGGTTCGCGGGGTCAACGCGGCTCGGGTCGATCGGTCCAAGGGTGATAAGTCCGTCGCCTTCGGAGCCGGTCGCCTTGACCGTGGTGCCTTCAGCGACCAACTCCTTGCGGGCCTTGCGTTCGATTTCCGTGAGTGCGCGAGCAACCTTGTCGGCTTCCGCAAAGCGTTTGGCGTCCGAGAACGCGGGGCCGCTGATGATGAGCGGCGTTCGTGCTTCGTCGATCAGGATGTTGTCGACTTCGTCGATGATCGAGTAGTTGTGGCTGCGTTGAACCTGCCGGTAGTAAGCGTGATAGCCGGTGTCGTCGAACCGGGCCGTCTTCATGTTGTCGCGGAGATAGTCGAACCCGAATTCGCTGCTGGTGCCGTAGGTAATGTCGCACTCGTAAGCGTGGCGACGGGCTTCCGGCTCGATGTCCGACTGAATGTACGCCGCTGAGACGCCGAGGGCGTTGTAAATCGGCAGCATCCACTCGCAGTCACGGCGAGCGAGGTAATCGTTCACGGTGACGACGTGGACGCCTTCGCCGCTGATCGCGTTCAGATACGCGGGCAGCGTGGCCACGAGCGTCTTGCCTTCACCGGTAACCATTTCGGCGATGGCCCCACGACCGGTGAGGTAACCGTGCAGAACGGCCCCGCCAACCATCTGAGTGTCGTAGTGCCGCATGTTCTTGGTGCGGCGGGCAGCTTCTCGACACGCCGCGAACGCTTCCGGCAACAGGCTGTCGAGCGATTCGCCTTTCGCGAGCCGTTCGCGGAACTTGATCGTCTGCGCTTTGAGTTCGTCGTCGGTCAGCGCCTTCATCTTGTCTTCGAGTGCGTTGATCTTGAACAGCACCGAACCCGGCGTGACGGTGTGAACCTCGGCCCCCTTCGGCCGATAGAAGCCGAGCGCTTTTGCGGTTCGTTCGTCGGAGGAACCGCCCATCATTCGGGAAATGAGGCCAACGCAGCCCTCGACAAACGAGTTGAACTTGTCTCCAATGCGTTCAAAGAACCCGGATTCCATGCCGGAATTTGCCTTCTGGGTCGCGGTCGCCATCAGCCGTCCTCCTGCCGTCGAACTGGTGCGCATTGACGCCGCCGGACACGCCGGGTCAAGATGTTCACTCTAAGAATGTGGGAAAACTGGGTCAATACAGACCGCAGCATCCGCGGTAAACTCGGCAAAGCCGGAAAACCTGAAAATTCCGTGCCGCGAATGTAACTGGACACCCAGAATGGACTTGCTCGCCGAGTTGAAGATTGCGAGCCATGGGGTTTATCCCCTTGGTCTTTGCTCGTGTGAGAAGACCACGGGGATAAACCCCGTGGCTCGCAAGGCTCTGTTCATTCCGCGGACATTCGGCACGTTCGGACAAGTGGCCTCTTGACGCAGGCACTCATCCCGTCAGAATCATTAGGTGGAACCGAATGATCGGCTAAACCGTCAAAGAACGGTCGCCACTTTCTCTACGTTCACCCGTCATTGCTCCGGGAGCATCCATCATGTCGTCCCGCCAGTTGTTCTGGTCCGCGGCTATTCTCTTTGCCACAGCCGGGCCTGCCGCTGCCCAGGCACCCTCGCCACTCGAACTCGTTGGAGGTATTCGCGAAGCCGGATTCCCGGAACTCGCACTCGAATATCTCAAAGAAATCGAACCTCGGCTGAATGCGACCGAAAAGTCGATGTTGCCCCTCGAACGGGCCAAGTGCCTACTGGAATCGGCCGAAGATGAACCCGATGAAGGCACCCGCACCAGCATGATTAACGAGGCGAAGGTCGCCTTCGATAACTTTCTCGCCACGAGTGCGAACCATCCGCGTGCCTCCGAGGCGTCGCTGGCCCTCGCCAAACTCACACAGGTCGAAGCGAAGTCGCAGTTAAACCGCGCCCGCCGAATGGATGTTCCTCCGAAGGACGACGCGGGCCACGACGCCGCTATCGCGAAACAAAAGGCGGAACTCGAAAAGGCTCGGCCGCTGTTCTTGAATGCATCAACGCGGTTCGCAGCCGCTGCGACGCAGATGAAGGCCAAACTCGATGCGCTGCCCCCGAACGACCCGCAACGGGCGACCCTCTCACGCCAGATGTTCGACGCCGACCTGTCCGCTGCCCTCAACGAGTATTACTTGTCGGACACATTCGTGCTCACGAATGCCAAGGATCAACTCGCACGCGACAACTACCTCGAAAAAGCCCGCAAACGGTTCGAGGATCTTGCCAAGGGACCGCCCACCAGCCGAACGGTGTGGATCGGCAAAGCCTGGATGGCCGAAGTTCTCGCCGACCAGGCCAAGCACCCCGACGCGCTGGCTGAGTTCAATGCCATCCTGAAAGAGCCTCGCCTCGAAGCTGAAGAAGGCAAACGACTCGTGCGATTCTTCCAGATTCGCCGAGCTTACCTCGACGCGATCCTGACCAACGAAACCGCCAAGCTCACGGCAGTCGAGCAACAGCTTCGTGGGTGGGTAAGCCGTTATGGCAACTCGCAGAAGCCGCCGCCCGAAGTCATCGCCGCCCGATACTATCTCGCGTTCGTTCTGCAACGGGAGGGGATGATTGCCATCCAAAAGCTCGCTCCGGGCGCGAAACTGCCCGACGGTGCCCGCAACCACTTCGATGAAGCCGAGAAGCGCTATCGCTCGCTCAGTCAGTTCGACCACGACTACACGGACCGTTCAGCCAAGAATCGCATGTATGTTGTGCGTCGGTTGCTGGGCGAAGCCGACAAGCCACTGAGCGAGTACCCGACGTTTGAAACCGCTCAAATGGCCGCGCTCATTCAGATGGCCAAGATGAACGACGCCGACAAGGCGCTCGACGGAGCGCAAGTCGAAGAAGACGACGCAGCTCCGTTCTGGATCGGCACGAAGCAGAAGGCGAACATCATGCTGCTCGAAGCCGAGGTCAAAGATCGCAAGGGCCACGTGATCGCTCTGCTCGAACGTGCCCGTGAACTCGCAACCGAACGCGACCCACCCGCCGACGTCACCGACAACCTCCTGCGGCTCGTGTACTTCTACCAGACGAACGACATGCCTCACCAGGCAGCGGTGCTCGGCGAACACATCGCTCGCACAGTCAAATCGACAGGTGGAAAAGCCGCGACCGCCGGGTTGATGGCGCTCAACGGGTACACCATCGCGTCCGCCAAGATTAAGAGTGATCCGGGTACTGATCCAGATAAGCAGGAAGCGATTGCTGCGGCCGTTGCTGCGGCTCGCAAGGCCGACCGGGAACGGGCGATTGTGGTCGCTCAGTTCCTCGATGAGAAGTTCCCGAACGATTCCGCGACCGACAATGCCCGTCACCGCCTCGCGTTCCTGCTCCGCGACGACGGCAAGCTCGATCAGGCGTTCCAAATCCTGACCAAGATTCGCCCGGGCTACAGTAACTTGCTCGCGGCCCGGCAGTTTGAAGGCTCCGTGGCGAGCGGCCTCATCAATCCGCGAGACAAGGACGCCATCGTTTTGTCCAAGGAACGGAAGCTGGCTGTCTTCCGGCAGGCTGTGGGGGATTTGTCGCGAGTGAACAAGCCCGCACTCTCCGCCAGCAAGGAAGACGTTCAGGGTTACGTTGGCTGCCGCCTGCGGTTGGCCTTCCTGTACCTCACGCAGAGCCGAGCCGACGAAGAAACCGAAAAGAAGACCCCCGGTTACGACAGTGCCCTCGCCGTGGCAGACGATCTGATCGCGGCCATTCCGACGTTCAGCGTTTGCCAGAAGGACGGCAAGCCGACGCTCGATGGCCTCGAACTGACCCACCAGGCAATCGACCTTCGCACGCGATCTCTGTATCTGCGAGCCAAGACTCTGGTGGACGACAAGAAGTTCGACGAAGCCGGCGGCATCATCACGACCGCGACCGCCGACGTGTCGAAGCCGCTCTACGACGAGGCCATGAAGAAGTGGGACAACACGCCCGGAGACGCGGGCGATCCAGAACCGGTCGCGCTGCGGAAGCGAAACGTTGCCGCGCTGGCAGCGGGCATCGACCGGATTCGCCGCGACATCGTGATGGTTGGGTTCAAGCTCCGTTGCGTTCAGGGCAACAAGGACGAAGCCGAGAAGATGCTCGATCTGCTTAAGAAAGCAGGCGGCGGCATCGAGACGAACCAGTCCGCACTGGAGTTCATGGCTCGCGAGTTGGCCGCACAGATTTCTGAATTGAAGAAGGTCAACAAGGTCAAAGAAGCCGCCGACCTCGGCGCTGGGTTGAACCTCTTGCTGAAGGAGTTCACGGCGATCAAGGATCTGCCGATTCCGACGATCCTGTTCCTCGGCACGACGTTCTACCAGATCAGTGAGTTCAAGAACGCGATGGCCGAGTTCCGGAAGATCAAGCCACCAAGCGTCGCGGACTGGGACAAGAAGAAACTCGAAGACTTCCCGCAGGAAGTTCGCGGCCAGATTAGCAAAGAAATTGGCACATACCGCTTCGCCCAGTTGTACATCATCAAGAGCCTCATCGGGCTGGCGGACTACGGCGAAGCCGAGAAGATGCTTCACGTGGCCATCGGCGACTCGGCCAAGCCGGGCTACGCCTCCGGTAGCCTCGATTTCCGAAAGGAACTCGCCAAGTTGTACGAGCTCAAGGCCGCGGCGATTACGACTCCGAAGGAAGCCAACGCCGAGTGGGGCAAAGCTCTCAAGGAGTGGACGACGCTGTTCCAGTACGCTCAGGCTGGTATCAAGCAACTGAAACCCGACTCGTCGCCGGAGGCAGTGAAGGCGGCCAAGAGCCACTTCTACGATGCGTACTTTGAAATCCAGCGAGTCGTGGCGACGGCCAATACTCAGCTCATCAAGGATCCCGCGAAAGCCACGACGAGCGCCGAGACGATCGGCAAGAAGGTCTTCGACCTGGAAAACCTTCACAAGTTCAACGAGATCAAGATGGTCCCCGGTGCCGGTGGGAAACCGGTGCCAGTCAAGGCGGGCACCGAGTTGATTAACTCCGAGGTGTGGAATCGCTATTGCGACTTCCTCGACAAGTACCCGGCGATCAAGAAAGGCTACAAGGACGCAGGCGGGAAGTTCTTCAACGAACGTCCGGCGCCCGAGTGACCGACGCAGCAATGCGATCTGCGCCGCGAGCGAGGAGTTCCTGCTCCTCGCTCGCTAAAGGTTCCCCAAGACAACCTCCAAGGAGCGCCCCAATGATTCGGCATGTGGCGAGCGGGCTTATCGCTCTGGCGGGGATTACAGTGCTCATTGGGTCGGCGGTCGGGCAACCGCCAGCAGCCAACCAGGAAAAAGAACTCGCCAAGATCCGGAGTCTGATCGAGGCGACCCAGTACGCCGAAG
>JAIOPV010000271.1 GCA_021413735.1 Planctomycetota bacterium | reverse complement strand
AATACAACCACCGATATGCCCACCCCTTTGAATGGACTTGGACGAATCAAAAAATGCGTCAATGGTTCGCCAAACATGCCCCTTGAATTCAGTGCAGGTTTTGCTGCCGACGACACTAGGCGAGCCGTTCGGGCTACCGGTCGGCCCACACAAGAAATCGTGGGCGGAGTGGAACGACGGCCTGACGAAGCGGCGCGAGGTCGTGGCGAAGCTGGCGAAAGCCCACGGCGCGGCACTGGTGAAGTACCAACGAGCCTTCGACGAGGCGGCCAAGCGTGCGCCGGCCGAGTACTGGATCTGGGACGGCGTCCACCCGACGTACCGCGGTCAGCAGGTCATGGCCGACGAGTGGGTGCGGACGGTCCGGGAGTTCTGGCCGGCACCCAAAAAGTGACCCCAGGGTAGCAGCCACGACTCGCGCCCACTTTGCCGCCCGACGACCCTGCCGCTCCGCGAGTTGCACCGGCGCTACTTCTCGCGAGGCCCGGCCTCGGAAGACCCCAGCCCTTGTTCGGTTTGGCCCACAGGCGGAGTTCAAGGGCACCTCCCGCGACGATCTCGCCGTGTCCGATCCGGCACCGCCCCAGCGCCTTCCCGTTGAGCGTCGCAGACTGCACGTAGTGCGAGCGGGCCGGGTCACCGACGGTCTTGATGACGAACCTCCTGTTCGGTCCGTACTGCGGGTCGATCCGAAGTGTGACCTGCTCGAACAGCAGGGTGAAGCCCTCGTACCGGGGGTCGCTGGGGCACGCATGGTGGAGCCCGCAGGCGCACAGCACGAACCACGCCGACATCTGGCCCACATCGTCGTCGCCGGCGAGCCCGGCCTGCGTGTCGGCGGAGGCCGTTTCGCGGATGTGGCCGACCCACTACTGCGTGGGCCATGGTGCCCCGACCCGGTTGAACAGGAACGGGGCCAGGTAAACGACCTCGTTGGCGTGGTTGTAGTGGTCGTTCCACTCGCAAGGGTCGCGGTGGTTCGAGGAGTTGTCGAATGACATCCCGTGTCATGATGCAGTGGGAAAGTGCGTGAAAGTCGATGAATCGTAGCGGCGCCGCTAAACTTCGTGACCAACACGACTGCACCGCTAATGGTCACAGCTTTGAGATTCGGTATTCGAGGTCGTTGAGCTTTTCCAACAGCACTCGATCGCCTTCGACAATCCGCGAGTCTTTGAAGAACCGTGCTACTCAGCCGCGACGACGAAAGATCCGCTTCTCGCGGTCGATGTCCGTCTCGATCGTTTCGGAGCCGCACACGACTTTCACGACACGTCCGGCCTACGACTCATCACCTCCCCCAAGAACGTCAGCCGAGAAGAGATCAAGGCAATCCGTCAAATAGATGTGGCTGTTGTTGATGTTTCCTTCGGTGATTGCGATTTCTCGCCGCTGGTTGGTCATGGTTGTTTTCCTCACTGGTTCGAGAATCAGCCGCTTGAAGGCACTCTGGCCCTTCGTTCCTCGACGAGTTCACCGCTGGGCCGACTTGCCTCGCTCGCATCAGTTCCGCTGGGTATGGCTTCAGAAGTGTCAGCAATCGCTCAACCGTTGTCTCAGGATCAAGCCACTCGGCGTAGTTCTCTCGCGGCAAGATTACTGGCATTCGGTCGTGGTACGGCTGCACGACCTGGTTCGGGGCAGTCGTAATCATGCACGCCCCGACAATCTTCACGTCTTCATCCTGCCACAGCTCCCACAACCCCGCGAAGGCGAACGGCGCTCCGTCCTGTCGTGAGAAGTGGCAGGCGTGCTTCTTCTTGCCAACCGTCTTCCACTCGTAGAACCCATCCGCCGGAATCAGAACCCGCCATTCCCGCAAGCAATCGCCAAACTTGAACGACACGCTCTCGGCGCGAGCGTTGAAGAGTTTCGGGGCTGAGTTCGGCGTGTCCGACCAGTTTGGCACCATACCCCACGGCAACCGGACCATGCCACGGTGTTCGCCAGGCTTGAGCGCAACGGCAGCGATCAATTGTGTCGGAGCGATGTTGTAGCGGGGTGGGAGAATTGGCGGGTCGGGAATGTCGAACTCATCGGCAAGGCGTTTCGTCGGGGCCGAGAGAGGTTGTCCTAAGCGAAGGGATCGCTCCCTCTGCTCGGCTCCAAAACCGGACGTGCGGGTTTCCTCGCATCCGGCTCCTCAGTTGCCTGGTAATTTTCACTTATACCTGCGCATTGCGATGAGCCGTGTTTTCGCTGGTGGCAGTGGCGGTGGAGCAGTTGGTGATTGTCCATGGCGTCGGTGCCCCACGGAACCTGGGGACGACACGATCGACGTTCCACACGTCGCCGTGCGGAAGAACAACCCACACCACGTGCACTTGCCCTGCTGCCGTTTGAGCAGCTTGGCCACGGATGGTACGACACCGGGGTGCCGTCCCAGCCTGGCGCTCCAGTACAGCCAGTCCCCGTCGAACGGGCTGCGTGTGCCCTGCACCTTCACATGACGCACGATCCTCGTATCGTCATGCCGGCGAAGTCTGAAGTCCTTCTGGCGACATCGAAAGGCCCAGGTCTGGCCCAGCACGATGTCCCAGTACTTCCTGACTGAAAACGGCTGGTTCTTTGGGAGGGCGACGCCGACAGGTGAAGAGCGATCACCTGCGGCCGAATGACACTGGAGGCACGAGGTGTGCGTCTTTTGTTCGTGTGTGCCCGAAACAGGCTCCGTAGCCCGACCGCCGAACACATCTTCGCGGCAGCGCCGGGTTTCGAGACCGATTCTGCGGCCATTGCTCCCGACGCCGAGAATCGAATTACGCCGGAGTTGATTGCGTGGTCCGACGTGATTCTCGTGATGGAGCCGTCACATAAAGCCAAACTCACCAAGTCGTTCTCGAAATTACTTTGCGGCAAGCGGCTCGTGTGCCTCGACATTCCTGACGAGTACGGGTTCATGGACCCCGAACTCGTTCCATTGCTCTGGGAACGTGTTCCTCGGTTCGTGCCTTCCTTGTCGGGTGCGAAGCCGGAGTGATTTGCAGAGGCCCGCAGTTTCACAACGAGAGTCTCAAACTCCACGATTGAGTGCGCACGTGCGATGATGGTTCGTCGTCACGCCGGAAGTCCAACAGAATGCCCGAACAGGTAACGGGCAAGTTTCTCGTCGTCGCGAACAGTCACCCCGGTGCCGTCATGCCTGCCCCACGCTGCACAGTTCTCTCATTGCCAGATCACCAAGTCAGCTTCCGGGTTGAGGGGACCGAGCGGCTCCGCTGGCACTTCGGTCCGCAATACCCACGCCCGTTCTTCTTTCCTCTCGTCGGTCCTGTATCCGGGCAGTCGCTCACTAGACTATCCTGACACTACCCGGTGTATCATTTGCGGTAGTCACGTGAGCCCAGCCATGCCTGATTCGAAGTCGAACGCTCCAGGCGATCCCACCGTCACCGCTTCGGTCGTTCCCCAATTCACGAAGGGCGGAGATGAGACAACCGGTCTCGCGCCCGCCGCACCAGCAGCGCCGCCTCCCACGCACCAACTTGGAGAATACGCCATTCTTGGCGAACTTGGACGCGGTGGCATGGGCGTCGTTTATCGCGCCGAAGATCAGCGGTTGAAACGTGAGGTCGCACTGAAGGTCATGCTTCCGCAATTCGCGAGTAACCAGCAGGCGAAATCGCGGTTCGTTCGGGAAGCTCGTGCTCAAGCCAAGGTCGAGCACGATCACGTCGCTGCGATCTTCCAAGTCGCTGACCACGACGGATTGCCATACATCGTCATGCCGCTGCTCAAGGGCATGACGCTCCACGCGGCTCTGCGAGCGAACCCACGACCCCCGCTTGCAGAGGTGATCCGCATTGGTCGCGAGACCGCCGAAGGGCTGGCTGCCGCACACGAGAAGGGCCTGGTTCACCGCGACATCAAACCCGCGAACATTTGGCTCGAAGGCAAGAAACTCCGCGTCAAAGTGCTCGACTTCGGCCTCGCTCGTCTCGCGTCCGAAACTGGCGACAACACAGAACACGAAGATGGCCCCGTCACATATGAAGGGGCGATCATCGGAACACCGTCGTACATGTCGCCCGAACAGGGCCGTGGGGCGACAGTCGATGCACGCACCGATCTGTGGAGCCTCGGCATCATGCTCTACCAGATGACGACAGGCGAACTCCCGTTCCAGGGCGCGAACACTCTCGCAATCCTAAACTCGCTCGCGATGCAAAACCCGCCCGCACCCATCGAGAGGAATCCCGCCGTTTCGTCGGTTCTGTCGCATCTCGTGATGCGATTGCTGGCGAAAGACCCCGCGCTGCGACCGCCCTCCGCCGATGCGATTGCGGAGGAACTGCGACAGATCGAGTTCGCGTTCCTGAATTCGGTTCACATAGTCGTGATGGATTCGCGGATCGCAGCCGCTCCGGAATTTCCGCTCGCGATGGTCGATCCATTCTCCGATCTGGACGCGAGCGAACCGATTCACGATCCAAGCACAGAGCCCGTGGCGCGACCCGAGGTCGAGAAACGCGAGCCGAAGCCCCGCCCCTCCCGCAAAGGGTTCCCAGTATGGGCGTTCGTGGCGATTGTGGTTCTGCTCGGCGGTGGCGTGGTGGCCTTCGTTGTCATGCAGTCCGGCAAGAAACCAGTCGATGTTGCCGAGCGAGACGATGTAACGCCGAAACTGCCGCCGACAACGCCAACACAAAAGTTGCCTGTGGGCACACCGAAGCCGCCTGATCCTGACCCGATTGTTGTGACCAATCCGGCTGACGACAAGACGCTCCGCGACCTCGTCCAGGCTCCGCCCGAGTTCGACACGACGATCTTCGCTGCTGTGCCAAAGGTTACCAGTCCTGTTGCCATCGCCGCGACGCCGACAGGGGAACTCTTTGTCGCAGTCGATGAACGCGGCGAGCAGGTGGGACCGCCCGGTGGCGGACGGATTCTTCGCTGCGTGGATCGAAACGGCGACGGCAAAGTTGATGACGTCACCCTGTTCGCGAACGTCGAGCATCCGCGAGGAGTTCTGTATCGCAGCGGTTCGGTTTGGGTGATGCACCCGCCGAAACTCAGCGTGTTTCGCGACACCGGCACCGGCGCGGGCGAGCAAGAAGAAGTGTTGGTCACGGGGTTGACGACGGATGCCGTGAACGACCGAGTCGATCACACGACGAACTGCCTTCGCATGGGGATCGACGGCTGGATTTACATTGGCGTCGGCGATTTCGGAATCCGAGAAGCGAAGGGGAAAGACGGCAGCACCATCTCGCTTCGCGGCGGTGGAATTGTCCGCGTGCGCCCTGATGGCACTGAGTTGGAAGTCTACTGCGCTGGCTTGCGGAACCCGTTCGACGTGGCCATCGACCCGTTCATGAACATCTTCTTTCGCGACAACGGCAACGGTGCACTCGGTTGGGAAACTCGCCTCGTTCAAGTCTTCCAGAGCGGGCGTTACGGCTACCCGTCGCTGTTCAAGAACTTCACGGAGGAGACGCTGCCCCCGCTCGCTACCTTCGGAGGAGGTGGCGGAACGGGCGCGGTGTTCGTGCAAGATTCTCGGTGGCCCGAAGCGTACCGCAACACGGTCATCTCGTGTTCATACGGTCGGAATGAAGTCTATCGCCACAGTCTGCAACCGCAGGGAGCGACGTTCACGCAGAAGCACGACTTGTTCCTCAAGGTTCCTCGCGTCACAGGGCTCGAAATCGACGGAAGCGGGCGACTGTACGTCGCAAGTTGGCGAAATGGGGGTGGGATTGGGGTCATTGCCCGTGTGACGCCAAAGGGGTGGAAGTTCACACCGTTCCCGAATCTAACGACGCTCACCGATCAGCAACTCGTCTCGCAGTTTCTCGCCCCCGAAGCTGTCACGCGACTGCAAACGCAGGGCGAAATCCTCAAGCGAGGCCGCAAGCCCGAGACGACAGCCGGGTTGCTTACGCTGGCTTCCGATAACAATGCCACTCTCGAAGGCCGTGCGGCGGCGATCTTCACGTTGAAGCAACTCGACGGCAAAGATTCGCACCCGGCGTTGGTGAAACTTTACGAAGACGAGACCGTTCGCCAATTCGTGTTGCGAGCGCTGACCGATCGAAAGGCGGAAGCCAAGGGGCTTGACCCAACCGCGTTTGTGGCCGCACTCGGCCAAAAATCGCCACTCGCTCGCGCACAGGCGTTGATCGCTCTCGGGCGACTCAACAACGCCGCAATCGCGAAGAGCCTGCTTCCGCTGACGATACGCGAAGAAGATTCGCGAATGCCGACGCAGAAGCCTCTGCAAAATCAACCCGATGCGGGGCGAGTTGTGCCGCACCTCGCGGTTCAGACGCTTGTCGCGCTCAACGCAGCCGATGCGTGTGTGGATGCGCTCGATGGTCCACACTGGCAGGGTGCCTTGGCCGCGATGCGGCAGATGCACACAACGGCAGTGGTTGAAGGGCTCATCAAGAAGTTCAGCACAGTTCGCGCGAACTCGATTCAACGAGAAATCATCTCGACGTTCATTCGGCTGTATCACCGCGAATCAACCACGAACTGGCGTTGGTGGGGCGTGACCCCCGACACGACAGGCCCGTACTTTGATGGAGTCGAGTGGGAAATGAGCAAACGAATCGCGTCGGTCATCACGACTGCCGCCACGTCCGGCGATGCGGAACTGCGGTCGTTCATCAAGGCGGAATTGACTCGCCAGAAAGTTCACATCGCGGGTGTCTCGGACGCAGTTGAACCAAAGAGCATCGAGAAGGAGGTGCCGATTAGTGTGGCCAAAAGCGATCCGAAGAACCCCGCCGAGATCGGCAATCTTGCATACGAGGTTGTCGTCGAGCGGACGCTTGCCGCGAAGGGCGATGCGACGAAGGGCGAAGCGTTGTTCAAGTCGCAATCGTGTATTGCGTGCCACACGACGGCGGACGGTCAGTCTCCGAAGGGGCCGCATCTTGTGGACATCGGCCGCCGCCTCAAGCCGGAAGAGTTGCTCGAAGCGATATTGAAGCCGAGTGCGAAGTTGTCACCGGGGTTCGAGACGTATCGCTTTGTGTTGTCGAACGAGCAAGTATTCCTGGGTTTCGTGGTTGGTGAGGCAGCGACGACAATTCAAATTCGCGAGACGAACGGGACGTCGCGCACGCTCAAGCACTCTGACTTGGCCACGAAGGTTCTTCAAAAGCAATCGTCGATGCCGGAAGGAATCGTGGGGAACCTGACGCCCAATCACCTCGCAGACTTGCTTGCGTATTTGCAATCGTTGAAGTGACTGAACTCTTGGTGAACTCAGGGAGTCTGTGCTCCGTGATCTTCAGACTTGCTTGCAGTATACCCGGTCACTTCCTCGCCGTTTTGAGATCGTGTCAAAGCCGCAGCAATCGCACCAAGGAGAAAGACGAGGGCAGCAACCACGAAAACAAGGGCGCGAGTTGACATGATGGCTCCGAGTGGTGTTGCCGTTACCATTGTACTCGCATTCAGGAATGCATCTCGAACGCCGACTGGTCGGTAACTGACCGCACTTCCACCCAGTCCAGGTTGGTAGGATCGCGAGCGTTTCAACCGACATCGCCACTCACTTCACGCCGTGCACACACTTCGGGAATGATGTTCCGCATACTCATCATCGGCGGACGGCAGCGTTTCGACTACGCTCGGCTTCGTGATGCCCTCGACGTGCTGCTCGCCAAGCGTCTCGTCGCAATCCCATCGACCACCAGTGACACCCTGGCAACACCATCGAGCAGCGCGACGCTCGCCTCGTCGAACTGGCCGACGCTGTGGTGCTCGTGGGAGACGCGACTGAGGTGCGTGAACTGCTGGCGCGGGTTGCGACGAAGGGTTTGCGAGTTGTGGCTACCGGAACGATGCCGATGAGAAGTGAATCGGCTGAGCCCGTCGAAGAAGATGACGGGACGGGAATGGTTCGCGGGTTGCCAGACTAATCGGTCGGCGGAAGCCGCAACTTCCGCCGACTCGAAATTGATCAGATGCCGTCGATGGTGATGCCGCCAGTGACGATGCTCAACGAGAAGCCACCCGTTTGCACGGCTCCGGTCAGTGGTGCGAGATACACGATTCCCGACGACGCACTCTGCGTGAGAAGAGCGAGGTTCTGCTGGAGTCCAGTTCCCGCAACGTGCGTGATGGCGTGATCCGTCACAGCCGTGCCTGTAAGGTAAGTCCCCACATCTGGCCCGGTGCTGGCAATCGTGGCTGCTCCCTTCGATGCAGTCGGGTCAATGTTGTACACACCAACTCGAACCTGCCCGTTCGTCGGGGTCGTCAGCGGATCGAGTGCCGAGAACACCAACTCGGCCTTGCCATCACCATTGCTATCGACGAACGCCACACGACCATCGCGGCTGATGCCCTTCGCTGCTCCAGGAAGCCCCGCGAATGGTGCGAATGCCGTTGAACCGTCTGCATTGAGCGGCAGTTCCGTGAGCGCCGTGCCCTGGAGTTGAAGCACCTTCACCTTGATCCGCTGAACCGCTGAGTTCGTGCTCGCAACAGGACCGCCACGAGTCACCGCGATCTCGGCGCCACCCGACCCGTCGGCATTCCCCGCAGCGACGATCACACCCTTCTGGTAGCCCGACCCGAACGGCTTCTGGATGCCACCGATCACGACGTTGCTGCCCGCCGCTGAAGTGCCGTCGATCACCGCTAACCGACCGTATTCGTTCAAGCCAACGGTACCGTTCCCGCCACGACTGCCCGCGATGATATCGACAGTTCCATCACCGTTAATGTCGGCGACGGCGATGTTCAACCCGTTGATGTAGGCTGCTGTGTTCCCGGCAGGACCGTCGGAGGTCGCGAACGGCGTGAAGCTGCGAATCAGTGTGGGGATTCCTGTCTGGGCAGCCGAGGCACCGTCGAAGACGAACACTTTGCCCGCCTTCGAGGCGTCGAGCCCAGCAACCCCAGATGCATTCGCAGCTGACAGGAACAAGTCATCCGTACCGTCGTGGTTGATGTCCCCCATCGCGACCTCAACCAGTCCGGTGTCTACCCTCCGGAAAGTCTGTCCGTGTTAAAGGCTGAAATAGGTGGGTGAATTGCCTCCTCTCAGTTGGCGGAGTGATCCGCCAGGAGAGGTTTGGTCATGTCCGAAGAACGCCTGAACCCTGGTCCCAATGCGGACCCACGCGAGCCGTTACCACCCAAAACGGGTGGCCCGCCAACTCCGCCTGACACGCCGCCGTTGCCGCCCATTATTCCACCGCTGTCTGGCCGTGGACCACGCCCACGCACAGCCCTCAAACTCAACACCAACACCGACACCCCATTCACCCCGGAGCAACGCCTCCTCGTCCTCGACTCCTGGCGACGCAGCGGACTGCCCGCCGGGGATTTCGCCCCGCTCGTCGGCGTGTCCAAGCACACCCTCTACGCCTGGAAGAAGAAGTTCGACGAGGAGGGACCTGCCGGGCTCATGGACAAGCCCAAGGGACAACCCGCCGGGTCACGACTACCCGAGGTCACACGACGCACCATCCTCATGCTCAAGGAGGCTCACCCGGACTGGGGGTGTCAACGCATCAGTGACATGCTCTTGCGAGGACCGGCTCTCCCCGCCAGCCCCGCCGCCGTCGCGCGGGTGCTTCACGAGGCCGGATACCAGAGCGAGGAAGCACCCACTCGCAACCACGAGCCCAAGGTCACGTCCTTCGAGCGAGCCAGACCCAATCAACTCTGGCAGACCGACCTGTTCACGTTTATCCTCAAGAGGCAGAACCGGCGGGTTTACCTCGTCGCCTTCATGGACGACCACAGCCGATTCCTCGTCGGCTACGGGCTCCACGCCAGCCAGTCCACCGCTCTGGTGCTCGAAGTTCTGCGGGCCGCCATCACCGGGTTCGGCACTCCGGAGGAAGTGCTCACCGACAACGGCACGCAGTACATCACCTGGCGGGGGAAGAGTGCCTTCACCCGCGAGTGCGAGAAGCGCGGCATCCAACAGATCGTGGCCAAGCCACATCGACCCCAGACGCTTGGCAAGATCGAGCGGTTCTGGGGAACACTGTGGCGTGAGTGTGTCGAGACCGCCGTGTTCACGGACCTTGGTGACGCACGCCAACGGATCGGCCTGTTCATCGACCACTACAACTTCCAACGTACCCACCAGGGCATCGACGGAGCCACTCCCGCCGATCGCTTCTTTGGGGCGGCCGAGGAAGTCAAGCGAACGCTGGCGGCGCGGGTGGCGGCCAACTCTCTGGAGCTGGCCAGGCAGGGTGTGCCGAAGTCGCCCTTCTACCTCACGGGTCAGGCTGGTGGTCAGCCCTTCAGCGTCCATTCCGAGGGTGAGCGGGTGATCCTCACCAGCGGCGACGGACGCCAGGAGATCGACCTGTTGCCGCCACGGTCGGCGACGGAAACGACGCCCACGTTGCCCGTGCCCGTCTGCCCGAACGGTGTCGTCTCGACCACCGGCGACGGATTCGAGGAACCGCCGGCACCCGGTGAATCGAACCTCGACGACGAGTTCGACCACCCGTCGGAGCCGCCGCCGGAAGGAGGTGCGTTGTGACCGCGACACCTCACAAGGAACCCGAGACGAGCAAGGAGGCCAAGCGGATGGCGATTGCGATCCTGGACGTGCTGGCGGGTTCACGCAAGCCGCTGCAAGCGGCCGAGTGCCTCGGCGTGTCACTGCCGCGCTACTACCAACTGGAGGCCCGCGCTCTGACCGGCTTGCTGTTGGCGTGTGAGACCCGGCCCCGGGGGCGACAACCCGACGCAGAAGCGGAGCTGGCGAGTGCCCGCAAGGAAGTCGATCAACTCCGGCGGGAGTTGACACGCTACCAGTCGCTGGTGCGGTTGACCCAGCGAACGGTTGGTGTGCCGCCACCCGCGCCGGCGAAGCCGGGCAAGCGAAACCGTAAGCCCGTCGTGCGGGCCATGCGGCGGGCCGAGCAACTTCGAGGCGAAGCGGCCTCGGGCACCGAGCCTCCGGGCGAAGGAGGTAACGGGTAAGTGAACCACCACCGAGCCGGGAGATTCCTGGCTCGGTGGCTTTCGGGGTCAGAACCGAGCCACTTCTTCCACAGCATTGTTTCGCCGCAACTTCCCTTCACCGGAAGTTGAGGGAATTGCGGCGAAACAATGCTGCTCCGCGCAGGCGAAGGGAATCCGCACGGGGCGTCACAGTGACCGCATGGGAAACCAAGTGATGCCATTCGGGAGGTGAACGATGCGTGGGCGAAAACCGGTAGGTCCGAAGTTGGCGGAACAACTGGCAGGCTCCACACTGGCGTGCCTGCGAATGCGAGTGATCCTGGAGACGCTCGCGGGAACGTGTCGGGTTCAAGATGCGTGCGACAAGCTCGGCATCTGCCAGCAGCGGTTCGAGCGGCTCCGCACGACCGCCATCCAGGCGGGCATCGCGTCGTTGGAGTTGAAGCCCGCGGGACGACCCACCAAGGTTCTCTCGGAAGCCGATCTGGAGAACGCTCGGTTGAAGGAGCGGATCGCGGAACTGGAGGCCGAACTGGCCCTCTCGCACATCCGGGTGGAACTCGCCACCGCCTTACCCCAGCTCGGGACCACAGCAAAAAATCTTCACCCCGGTCGGGGCGAACACGGAAGTCGAAGCGATCCCGCTCGCGACCGGGGACAGCCTCGAAGCCGTGAAGATCGAAGCACCATCTTCCCCTCGCGGGTCTGAAGAAGTGCTGGAGAGCCCAAACGCTTCGACGAACCAACCAGGGGTAGGTGTCGGCGAACCGATCAGGCCGCCGTGCCATCGCGGGCCACGTCGCGACCTCGGACAACGACCTCGTCGCGGCTCCGCTCATCAGCGTGAACGCCGCCGGTCCGAACAGATCACACGCAGACGTGTCGCCGATGTCGGCTCCCACCTCGTCGCTCGTGGCTGGTCCTGGCGTCAAGTCGCGGACAGCTTCCCCGTCACGGAACGAACACTCCGCCGCTGGCGACTCAATCGAATCACATCTCCATCACAAGTAAGACTCATCGGTCGCCCGGTTCGTCGATCGTCGCGTCAAGCCCGCAACGAAGTGATCCACTTCCTGGATGAACACGGCCCGCACGTTGGCGTGGCGACCTTGCGTGAGTGCTTCCCGGCGATGACTCGTTCCGAGTTGGCCGACCTGTTGAGTCGCTATCGTCGCGTGTGGCGAAAGCGAAACCACATCCCCTTGCGTGTGCTCGACTGGCGTGTGCCGGGCCGCGTGTGGGCCATCGACTTCAGCGGACCGATGTCAGCCATCGAGGGTCGTTACCCGTATCTGCTCGCGGTTCGTGATGTATGCACAGGCCAGCAGTTGCTGTGGCTCCCGGTGATCGAGGCAACGGGTGAAGTGGCTCGTGACGCTCTGGCAACGCTGTTCGCCGAGCACGGTCCGCCACTGGTACTCAAGAGCGACAACGGGTCGCCGTTCATTGGAAGTGTTGTTCAGGAATTGTTGCAGAAGCATGGCGTGGAGAGCCTACTCTCGCCGCCGTACTGGCCAGCGTACAACGGCGCGGTGGAAGCGGGCATCGGCTCGTTGAAGGATCGAACGGAGGCGAGTGCGGCACGAGCGGGACATCCGGGGTACTGGACCTGCGATGACGTTGCGCGAGCACCCCTGGAAGCCAACGCACTGGCTCGCCCATGTGGCGAGAATCGCCCGTGTCCGGATGAGGCGTGGCGGAGTCGAACGGCGATCACGGACGAGGAACGAACGGCATTCCGAACCGGCGTTCAGAAGATGAGAACTGCGTTGGACACTTGCGTTGGCGAGGGAGGGGCGGTAAGTTCAGAACGCGAGGTGGCCCGTTCGGCCATCCGACTCACGCTCGAAGAGCGTGGGTATCTTCAGTACCGGAGGAGGACAATTCCACCACCAATTTCCCGCCGAGAAGCGGACAACATTCCGTATAGGCCACAATTGTGGCCTATCTGGAATGATGTCCGCTTTTGAGCGTTAAATTGGTGGTGGAATTGACCTCCTCGTGTAGTGAAGATACCCACGCCGTTCGAGCGTGAGTCGGATGGCCGAACGGGCCATCTCGCCTTCTGACGTTACCCGC
>JAIOPV010000274.1 GCA_021413735.1 Planctomycetota bacterium | reverse complement strand
GTAATGACCAAGGAAGTAGTTGAAGCCGCGAAGGAAATCGCACCCGGAGTGGAAGGCAAGCTCGTCGAGATGCTCGACGCCCTCCAGCACGGCGCAGTGAAGGTCGGCGAGCAGGTAGTGAAGTACAGCCCTGATGTGGCAGATGCTGCCCTGTGGGTGGTCCGGATCGATGGAATTCAAAGCGTGGTACTGGCCCTCGCGTGCATTCCGATTGCGGTTCTCTGCACACGATGGGCTCGCAAGTTTTACGCTTACCTCAAGGAAGATCATGCCCTTGATGAGCCGCAGGTCCTGGGACTGGCAGCTCTCTGGTGTGCTGCCGGAATATCATCGTTGTCCTCCGCGATCACCCTGCTGGATGTCTGGACATGGATTGCCATCATTGAGCCGAAACTCTGGCTTGCAAAGAAAATCATCGCCACGGTTCTGAAGTAGGTTGGATAACGGTTCGAGACAATAGGAAGAAGCGCAAGGAGGCGCGGAGCGAATGAGTGAATGGCAACCGATCGAGACGGCACCGAAGGACGGCACAGCAGTCGACCTCTGGTGCAGTAACCAGATGGAGAGATACACCGATTGCATTTTCCATAATGGTCATTGGCAGCGTTTGGATCTCGACTTCGACCGAATGGAGTGGGTTAAGCTTGAATCATATGAGGCGCCCACCCACTGGATGTCGCCCCCCGAGCCGCCGTGTGAGTTAGGCGAGGCCAAGGGAGGTCGCCATGACTGATTACTTTGAGTGCGCTTGTATTCCGCTTTCGCGAGGCCAACATGCACTTGTTGACGCTGCTGATTTTGAGATGATCGCCGCATTCAGATGGCATTGCCATGTTTCGGGCGGTGGGGAGATGTACGCGCGGAAATATCCAAGAGACGGCGTCTCCCAGATGCATCGCTTGATTCTCGGGGAAACGAGAGGGGTTGACATCGACCACATCAACGGTAATGGACTCGATAATCGGCGCATTAACCTGCGATTCTGCAACGACCAGCGCTCACAAAGCCGCAACCGAAACGCTCTTACGAGCCGGAAATGGGCGAGTGAACTTGTCAACGAATGAAGGGGGGATGGATCATGACTGAGGAGAAGTGGATGGGCATCGGGAAGCTCACTGAAGAAGCGGGTGAAGTTCTCCAATTGATCGGGAAGCTTATCCCGTTTCCTGATGGAGAACATCCGGATGGAAAAGAGAACTTGCGGGACCGCCTCACGATGGAGTTGTACGACCTGCGCGCCGCCATCCACTACTTTATGGAGACAAACCAGCTTTGGTCCGAGGAAGGCGAAGCGAACTACCAGGAAAAGCTGAGGAAGTTTAACGACTGGGGACTGACGGGAATAAAGCCGTGACCAACAGTCAAATAGATGAGAAACCGCTGAAAGCCTTGCTGGACGAAGCATATGAGGCTTTCGACGGCTCCGACGAGTTGCAAGCGTACATGAAGCGACACGACGTCGAATCCGCGTCGATCCTGACCGTCACAAATGACGAAACGGCCTCGCTGATTGCCGCTTATCTTGCCCCTTTGATCGGCGGCAAGACCGTGGTGGAGATCGGCGGCGGTATCGGTCTGCTTGCGTTCCACATGGGCCTGTACGCTGAACGGGTCTACTGCATCGAAGCGAATCCCATCTGGTCATCCTGCTTTATCGCCAGCCTGCTCGCGAACAAACCAAAGCGGGTCAGCTATCTCTTCGGCTCCGCTGACGAGTTTGAAGGTCAGATACACGGTGATGTCGCTTTGTTCTGCACCCACTCCGGCATCAAGAGCATGAAGGCGACAGCCACGAAGTTCGCGCCCGTCGTGCTCGACGTGTACGGCGAACTGATCGCAAGCAACCCGGACGCCTTCAATCCGACCGCAAGGAGGTTGCGGGCCATCGCATGAGCAAGGACAGCAGACAACAGCCCACGACGGGCAGAAAGGAAGGAGTCTATGAACTACGAAATCGACGAGGGTGCCGAGCGAGACGCGATGGCAAGAGCTTTCATGAAGCGTCTCGATGAGCGGACCGGAGACACGATGCTCGCGGACTTCGAGTCCATGCGGGATGAAGACAAGGAAGACCGGGAGAGCTTTCTCGCGGCGATTGCCGCAGCTCGCTCGGCTTCAGATGCCCACCGCCTTCTGCCGCAAGCCGTGACAAAGCTCGAATATCTGCGAGAGCGGGTCCGAGAAGTCGATGCCAAAGAAACTGCCTTCCGTGTCGCTTTGACTGGACTCACCCAACTCATCGAGAGTTTCGTTCTTGACGAGATCATCGGCCAACCGCAGTTTCCAAAAGACTTTCTTAACGCGCTCGGTGGCGTTCAAAGCTTGCTCGCGGATGCTGTGGAATGCTCGCCAGAATTCGTTGCCCGAATCATCTCCGCAGAACAAACAGTTTCCCGCCAGTCCGCAGGTGACGATGCGTGAAGCCATGAAGCAACTCTGGCTGGTTATCCGCGACAATGTGACGTACTGGTGGCTTGTGTCAGTGTGTGACTGCCCGCAGGCGATGATGGTGTACCTCGCAGCCCAGGAGGGGTTCGAGAAGATTCAACAGGAAGGAATTTCCGAATGACCGCGAAGGCGAAGACCGATTTCTGGATCGTGACCACGGGTCAAGGGCTCCTCCCTGCCGGGCGGAAGGTCGGCCACGTTTCGGCGTCCAGTCCCAAGGAAGCAGAAGACGCGCTGATCGCGAGCGGCCAGATCACGGAAAAGTGGCGGGGCTTCTTTGGGTTCGAGGTGCGGGAATGACTGCCCTCGCTATCCAGCTTGTTGCGGTTCTGATTGCACTTCTCTGTGCGTGTGCCGCGGGGAGTTTCCGCAAGCCGTGGAGAAGTCGAATTTGTGGGTTGGGCCTCTTGTGCGTTGCGATCAGCGAAGTTGCTGGGTTCTGCGTCTGAACGAGGGCGTCCCGGCTTCGCCGTCGCGTGCTCTCGGGCTTCGGTCCTGCGGACGCCTTCGGCCCCTGTCGCACGCTGACGCAAGAAGAAATCCACATGGCGATCCCATTCAGGCACTCAGAACGTGATCGTCGGTTTCTCAGCATGTCGCAGTGAGATGGATGCCGATTCGATCGCATTTACGCTCGGGTCGTTCACATCGTACCGAACTGTAAGCTCGGCCACAGCCTTCGACTTGCCCTTACCCTCAAACTGGTATGGTGGTTCCCCGTGAGTCATCAGGTACTCGATGGCGGGCATGTTATTGTCGAGCTTGCGAAACGAATAAGAAAGTTTGCAGGGGATCTCGATGGTGGCTACACCGCTTTCAAGCTGAATGACATAAACATCCTCTGCACGTATCAGTTTTGCATCGACCGTGAGGAGCTGCTCTCCTTGTCGCTGTGGCTTGAAAAGCATGTAGTCGCGGAATGCTCTCTCGATGGCAGGCTGGACCTTGTCTTCGCTGGCGACCACCCACTCACGCACCGACTTCGCCGCCGCTGCGTCCGGATAGCGTGAAAGCAACTCCGCCAATTCAGAGATGTACTCGAACTCAGACGTAACCTTGCAAACAGCCTTCCAGTCTCCATCACCGCTGACGACATGCATCTTCTGCTGGTTCGAGTTGCACCAGTCGCGAAGCGCACTTGCAGCTATGGCGTCCGGAAACTCAGACTTCTTCTTTCCTGCTCCGAAGGGCGGCCTCTGAGCGAAGTAGTCGTCCAGAATCGATGCCACGGGAACACCATCCGTCGCAAGCGTGTTCGTGCGCAGGTCGCCCCAGCAATCCCGAAGCTGCTTTTGCATTACCGCTTCGATTTCCTCCTGGGAGGGCTGCTTGTGCAGCGTGTCGAAAGGAGGCGATGTTACGTTCCGAATCAGCGTATCTTTGCGGACCGATTCGAGCCGCTCACACACCTTTGCAGCACGCTCACTGACGTGTTTCGCTACCTCTCTGAAGGTGACATCGGTTGAAAAAACGTAGATTTTCCCTGCGGCAACGCAAGTCCGCAGAGCACCAAACGTCTTGTTCGCAAAATCCATCTGATTCGCGTCGAAGAACTGTGTGTCCAAGAAGACGTTGATGTATCGTGGCTCAGCCATCTTTCGCCTCTCGCTGCTGGCGATTGTCTTACAAATCTGTGAACTTCCGGATGCCTTGGCCATCAAGGAAGCGGCAGCACGTCGATCATCCCATCCTCGGAAACGATAACTACCAAGCACTCCGGATTTCGCCGGAGATACCGCACCGTTGAATTGTATCTCGAACCTCTGGCCGCGCTTTCATTCGGTCCAGCTTCACCGTCGAGGATGACCCCGATGCCGTGGCACACCCCGTCAATATCCAGGATGACCGCCCCATCGATCGCCGTGGCTGCCGCCATCGTCGTCTGGTCGAGAGTAAGCGGCACGAGCCGCGAATGCTCGCCGACGAGTCGCCTAACCTCGGCGATTGCATTTCTTGCGATCACGAGGATAGTTCCGTGCCGAGCTTCAACTGCCAGCCCGACCGCATTGACCAAGCTGTCCAGGGAGGGCATTTCCCCGAAAAGTGAGGCTAACCTTGACCGTACCTCGCTTGGGTTAACCCGTGGCCTGGCGATCTTCGGTACGCCGTGGTCCACTTCCATCAGGTCCTGACCCAAGTGGGCAAGAAACCATCGCCCATTACCCGCGAAACGGACCATCATGACGTCTGCCTTGTCCGGTTCGTAGTTTTCTCTGATGAAAGTCCCAAGACCCCAGACGTTTCGTGAATCGGTCAGGACCGAAAGCCCGGACTGGCACATCTCGACCAGTTTGCGGACGCGACGGTGGTTGTCTGCGAGAACGGGGAACTGGTTTCGGAGTGCGACGTTTACGGCTTTGTGTCCGGCGTCAGCCACGATCATCCCACCGAACCCCTGCCGGCTTTCAAGAGGCATCGCCGAGATAGCGTTGCATGCCTCGAAGAAGTCGAGCGTGCCGCGTATCTGGACGTCGAGTGGGGAAAAGCGTTTGCTCTCCCAGACGTTGCACCGGGTGAAGAACTCACCCGCAACCCGCAGAATGCGGCCAGCTTCCGTGGTCTCGAAGTGTCTCCGCCCTGCGTCGATCTTGCGAAGCTCCTCCCCGAACTCGTCCAGCACCGCTTCGACCACTCCGAACGGCAGTGACGGCCACCGCCCTCGTTCCGTGAACACGCTCATGTCCAGGTGCGGATATCGCTCATATTCTGCGCGGTTGTACGCGATCGCTAGGCCAACCATGTGTCGGTTGATCTCAACGCAGGGCGAGACGGACACGATCAGGCCGCATGGCTCGACCACTTCCTTTAAGCCGTCGCGGAACTGTCCCCAGCAGGACCAGATAAATTTTTGGTACCGCTCAAACGCTTTTCCCCACTCGTCGTCGGGCATATCATCGTCGGCCGGATAAGAAGCCGGAGCCATATCGACGCCACCTACAGCCTCCTGCAAATCCTGCCAGGAGACCGGGGCTTCTTCCGGGATGACGACAATGCGGTTGGTGTCGAGGGAGATGCCGACCAGAAAGACCTCGGGCGACATCCGGCAGTCGAGCATTTCAAGGATGCTGCTCAGAATCTGCCCGCAGGATGCGATGATCTGTTCTTCAAATCGCCAGATGACAGACACGGTTACTCCAATTCGGGGTACAGGGCATTTTACCGCAAGCACTGCGGGGCGGCTCCCTTCGGACCTGATCAGAGGCAAACCCCGTGATTTCTCGAACGCCCGCACGAATCCAGTAGAATGCGAAAATTCGCAAGCTCAAGTTCAAGACGCAACGCAGCGTGAAGGGGCCGTATCGGCGGCACCCTCGATGTTCGTACTCTCCTCAAAAGCGGGGTGCTTCGTGAAGTCCGAGACGATTACCATCGAGCAGCTCTTTCAGAACCGCCGCCAATACTGCGTCCCGTTCTACCAGCGCTCCTACAAGTGGACTCTGGAGGAGCAATGGGAGCAATTATGGGATGACATCCAGGCGAAAGCCCAGACCCGTCTGTTGAAGGGAAAGCTCACGCCCCACTTTCTTGGCGCGGTGGTTCTCGACCCTCAGCAGCGGGAAGGGCTGATCGGGGTCGAGCAGTACCACATCATCGACGGACAGCAACGCCTCACCACGATGCAGTTCGTGCTCGCTTCGGCCCTGCTTGCTCTCCGCAGCACCGGGAATGAGCCGTTCGCCGCCATCGTCCACGGCTGCCTCTGGAATGACAAGCCGGAGACGATGGGAAACAAAGACATCGAGGTTTTCAAGGTGTGGCCGACCTTCCGCGACCGCACCAACTACCGGGTTGCGATCACGGCACCAGACCGCGCCGATCTTCGGGCCAAGTTCCCTGCTCACTTCACACAGGCCGGAGAGATTCGCAAGATCGCGATGGATCATCCCCCGGCACTCGCGGCACTCTGGTATTTCACCAGCCAGTTTGAGCGGTGGCTTGCTGGCACCGAAGGCGATTCCGTGGCGATCCGGGCGGAGGCGCTGGTCCTCGCGATCCTGCGCGACCTGAAGCTCGTCTCGATCGTTCTGGACAAGGATGACGACGCCCAGATCATCTTCGAGACGCTCAACGGCCGTGGCGCCCAGCTCCATGCCACCGACCTGATCCGCAACTACGTGTTCATGCGCGCCGACCGGGACCATGCCGATTCGCAATCTTTGTATGACACCCTCTGGCAGCCGTTCGAGAGCACCTATTGGTCACAGGAGCAGACTCGCGGCCGCATGAAGAAGCCGCGGATGGAGTGGCTCATCCACTCTACCCTGCAAGCCGAGTTGCACGAGGAGGTGGACCTGGGGCGGCTCTATCACGAATACCGGAGGTTCGCGACGGCCGGAGCCCCGCTGACTGCCGAAAAGCAGTTGCAAACCCTCTCCCGTTACGCCGAACACTACCGGGAACTGGTCAACGGAAGTGGGACACACCCGGTCGCACGATTCGGACAGCAGATCGCTGGCTATTGTCGTCGGCAGCAAAAGCTGCACTGAATTCGGGATGCCTGCTATGCTGAAACGATCCTCGGTTTTGGCGTATGAGGTGCCTGTGTATGCGTGGACGCAGACCCGAGGGGTTGACTCTCTCCACCACCGCCACCCATGAAC
>JAIOPV010000273.1 GCA_021413735.1 Planctomycetota bacterium | reverse complement strand
CCGATCACCTGTTCCTCGGCGAAGAAGAATGCGTCGGTAAATCGACCGAAGAAACTCGACCACCCGCCGACGCTCCGTTCGTGTGGGTCGTCGATCCGCTCGACGGAACAGCAAATTACGTTCACGATGTGCCGGCGTACTGCGTGTCGATCGGCTTGTGGGCAGCGGGGAAGCCAGCCGTCGGAGTGATCCACGATCCACGCCTGAACGAAGTGTTCACGGCCGCGACCGGCCTCGGCGCATTCCTGAACGGGCAACCGATGCGTGTCAGCACGGTGCCAACGCTCGCCGACGGAATGCTCTCAACGGGCTTCCCCGCGAACTACAAGAAGGCCGTCAACAACCAGGTAACGTGGGCGAAACTCCTCGGTCTCGCTCAGTCGCTGCGGCGGACCGGTTCCACGGCCCTGAATCTGGCGTATGTTGCCGCCGGTCGCTTCGACGGCTACTGGGCACACGATAACTACGCCTGGGATGTGCTGGCCGGAGCCGTGCTGATCGCCGAAGCTGGCGGAATGCTTTCGACAATCGACGGCTTACCCTTCGACCCGTTCCGCCCGGACATCCTCGCGACGAATGGCCGTTTCCACGCTGAGATGCTGGGTGCGATCACGGGGCCACTGCCGACGTAAGCGTGCCTGCCTCGAAGTGAGGGGGTTGTGACGGGATGAAGAGTGCGGTCGGAAGATTCTGTTCGGGAAGTTTTTTTGAGTCTATTCCTGAGTGAGTTTCGTCGTTGCGGTGTCGGATTTTTGGGCCGATTCTCTCACAAATCGTGCCTCTTCGCACTCTTCTCGCTGCATCAAAACTTCTGACTCGCGGTTGCGGATGCGACGGAGTGAACTAGACTTGTCGGTGATTGAAGGGTTTAATATCAGCTCTTTCCCCGGCTCCGGTACTGCGTCCAACCGGAGCTTAACATCATGCTCGATGCAAAACCGAACCTGATGACCGACGACGACCCACTGCCGGAACTCATTCACGCACTCCGGAGCGAGGCCGTGGCGGATCGTCTCAGAGCAGCCAAAGACCTGGGCCGACTCGGCTGGCTTGCGCGCGACGCCATGCCCGCCCTTGTCGATGTTCTCGCAGACTCGGACGCCAAAGTTCGTGAAGCTGCGGCACAAGCCCTTGGGCAGATGGGCCCGGAAGCTCTGCCAACGCTCTCGGCAATGCTCGGGCATCAGGATAAGTACGTTCGGCGTCATGCGGTGTGGGCAATGGGAAAGCTCGGACCACTCGCACGACCGGCGCTCGCGGATCTGTGTGAATCGCTGCGCGACCCCGACCCGCGAACAGCGAGCGGAGCAGCTCAGGCACTCGGGCAGATGGGAACTGACGGAGCCGATGCCATCCCTTCGCTCACGGAAGCGATGCGGGGAACAAACATCGTTTTGTGTCGGCTCGCGTCGAAGGCACTGAGTCAGATTGGCTCGCCAGCATTGCCGACGCTCATCGCACACCTTCAGCACACCGACCCGTTCGTGCGGGGCGAATCGGCGATGGCACTCGGCTGGATGGGCCCGATCGCGCAGGGTGCAGTTCCACTGCTGGCGAGCATTGTTCGTGGACCGCGTGGGACGCATCACAATTCGGCACCGGTTGCGCCGGCTGTCGTGTCGCCGCCACGGTCGGGACCGATCTCGTCGGACAGCGACGGCGACGGCAGCACATTGCCAACCCCACCGCAGATTTCGACCGAAGGCGTTGAAGCCAGCACGCCGGAAGAAGCGTGTCGCGTTTATGCTGCTCAGGCGCTGGGACGACTTGGGCCAGCGGCGGAATCCGCACTTGGCGAGCTTCGCGAAGCAATCCGCACGGGGTTTGACGCACTTCGGCGTGCGGCCCAGCAATCCATTCGCCAAATCCAGGGCGTCTGACGCACGGAATCCTCACGGGCACGGGAGGACATGAGTCCTCCGCATCTTCGCTTCAGCCATCTCACCAACCCCGTCTGCGAAATCATTCGAGCGTCGCATGAGGCACGCGGGCCGCCATTTCTCGCACAGTTCTCCACAGCCGATGGGAAAATTTCGAACCGATGTGAAAGATTCGGCAGCGGGACGCCATCAATACCGCATGACGATTTTCAACCACGCGTCCTTTCGCATCGGGTCAAACTCATGGGATACACTCGTGCCGCACGCGGCTTCACACTGATCGAACTCCTCGTTGTGATTGCGATCATCGCCGTCCTCATCGGGCTATTGCTTCCGGCGGTTCAGAAGGTTCGCGAGTCCGCGGCGAGGGCGAAATGTCAGAACGGTCTCAAGCAGGTCGCGCTCGGCGCTCACAATTTTCACGACGCAAACATGACGTTCCCTGCAGGCATGTCGAATGCGGTCGGTGCCGATGGGGCGGCGTACTCGGGCGAGGATCGCCGAGTGTGGGCACACTATCTGCTGCCGTACATCGAACAGCCGACCATTGGTGCTGCCGTGATCGCTGTCGGTGCAACGAACGCGCTTTACGCGATCACCCCGACGAGTCTGCATGCCTCGACTCCGATTCCACTGCTGACGTGCCCATCCGACCCCGCTTCGCCGAAGACAGCAACGTTCGCCGGGAACCAGGGATTTCACTCGAACTATGTCGCATGTGCGGGCAGCACTCGCTTCAACAGCACGTCGAGTACCCCGGCATTCCAGACGCTCAACGGTGTGTTCTCGCCGAACCCTTCGGTGCGAGTGAACCTTCTCGGAATCACCGACGGAACCTCGAACACGCTACTTGTGAGTGAGATTTTGCTGTCAGCGGACGTGACCGATCACGACACTCGCGGAAGAATTTGGAACAACAATCGGTCGGGCGGCGTGATGTTCAGCACGATTGGAACGCCGAACTCGAAGACGATGAACGACCGGGTGAACAAGTGCCAGAGCATTCCCTCGGCACCGTGCGACACGGCTGGCGGCACCGATCTGGTGCTGCTCGCTCGCAGTCGGCACACGGGTGGTGTGAATGTGGGGTTAGCCGACGGCTCGGTTCGGTTCACGCGAGATAGCGTCGATCCAACGGCGTGGCTTGGAGCTGGCACCCGCGCAGGCGGCGAAGTCCCTGGTGATTTCTGAGACAGTTTGTCGGAGCCCGAACAGTTTGTCGGAGCCCGAGCGGTTTGTCGGAGCCCGAGCGCCAAGCGAGGGGCACACTTGGCCCCTCGCTTGGCGCTCGGGTTCCGACAAATTCGCTGGATCGCTCTTGCTCTGCTACGCCGCAGCGGGAGTCGGCACCGCAGGACGCAACGGCGGCATGTGAGCGTAACCGAAGCGAGTCATCGTCGCCCCGTTGTGCTGCCAGAACAGATCATACAAATCGGCTGTGAACACTTCCTGCCACTCGCCCTTTTGCCCCTTGCGGAAGAACTGCGGATCGACCGTTTTCAGTTCTTTGAACGTCGGGATTTCCTTCGACACGATCGGAACCCCAAGTCCCATTCCCGCGACAGCACGATCCGCGGCCTTTCCCGGATTCGTGATGAGATCCTCGAACTGAATCACCACCGTGTTCTTGCGGTTCGTCCACGCATCGACGTTCCGCGACCACGTCCAATACGGTGAGTTCGGCTCAAGGATCAGGTCGCGGATCGTGTTCCGCAGAATCTCCGGCGTCACCACTTCCGAAGCGTTCTTGTAGACGAACGACAACGCGAAGTGAGCGTAGGACACGAGGGCATCGCGGCCATCGCGAACGATGTACACCCCAGGCCGGGTGTCGCCGGGTTCGGGCGGCTTGTGCGTCTTCAGGCCCATGATGGCCGGCGCTGCGTTGGGGTCGCAGTAGTGCGCCCGCACGAAGCGAGTGCCCCGCAATGTGGCGGTTTCCAGTTCTTCCGGACATTCCTGATCGATACTCGGTATGTCGTACCGGTTTCGCAGCAGGATACGGAAGTATGAGTTCCCCGATCGGGGGTACGATGCGAGCCAGAATTCCATTGAACGAACTCCTCAGACTGTGGCGAGTCGTGCCCCCAACGGTCACCACCCGAAATTCTTCTCGTACCCGGTTGCGATCAGCAGCGAGCCGTATCGCTTTTTGAAATCGTCGATGACGCGACCGGTGAAGTGATTGCGCCAGTCACCAGCAATTCCCTTGCGTTCGTGGGCGTTCACGTCTTCGACGCCACGCTGCCGACCCGCGAACGTCTCGAATCGATGCGCCAGAACTGTTTCGCGGAAGTGCCAGGGATCGACGCCAATACGGCACCTTCGCAGCAGCACATCGGCGAGAATTTCCTCATCGTGTTCGAGCATGTCTTCGTACTTGATCAGATCATCGCCCGCAGCGAGCCATGACCATTGCACTTGAGCCACACGACCGAGTTCGCTTTCCGCGAGGTACAGCAGCCCTTCTTCGGGGCTCACGTCGGAGAGGATTCGTCGCTGGTCGCGCATTCCCTGGTGCATGATTTCGTGACTGTTTCGCCTGCTGAAGTACAGCGAAACGAGCGTGTCTCGCAGGTCGCGGATCATCACGAAGTGGCGAGAATTTTCGGGCCGTTCGACGCTCTCGAACTGCTCGCGAGTGAGGTACAGCGTCGGGTACACTTTTCCCGGAATGATCGGCTTGTTGAGGTAGTGCTTGTTGAAGACTTCGGGATCAACGACGCGATCTGGCACGAGTGCGTGCAGCAGTCGGTTGATCCACTGCGAGCCGGCTTTGTGGTGCGTAATGTGGAAGATGGTCGGGTGGTTTTTGGTGGTGGCCCACTTGAGGAGGCGATCCAAACTGAGCATGGAACCGATCATCACGCACCCCGGTACAGTGAGCGGCCCGAGTGTTCTCGACGACTACCCACCGCGAATATCGGCATTGACAGCGTGCGGCCTCTAGGAAAATTGCGGGTTCGGTTGCTCTTGCGGGTCGTGTCGTTACGCGGCTAAACTCTGTGCTGAATGCCGACGACCGCACGGAAAGGATTCCCGTGACCCGAGCCACCGCACCCGCCGCGGCCCTCTCACTGCAAGCACGCGACCTCGACTGGACCCAGGAACTGGTCTCATCGCTTGACCGTGCGCGCAACGGATTGCTGGCCCTCCGCGAGCCTGACGGCCACTGGTGCGGCGAGCTTCAAGGCGACACGATCCTCGAATCCGAGTTCGTTCTGCTGCTGGCATTTCTTGGGCGAAGTGACGATTCCCGAGTTCTTCGTGCGGCGAACTACCTTCGCGAAAAGCAGCAAGCGGACGGGAGTTGGTCGAACTACGTCGGCGGCCCCGTTGAAATCAGCGTTTCCGTAAAAGCGTATTTCGCACTCAAGATTGCAGGCGATGCAGCCGACGCCCCGCACATGAAGCGTGCCGCTGCGGTGATTCGGGCAAACGGCGGTGCCGAGGCAACCAACTCGTTCACGCGGTTCTACCTCGCGTTGTTGGGGCAACTCCCGTACTCGGCGTGCCCAAGCGTTCCGGCTGAACTGATGCTGTTGCCGAAGTGGTTCGCGTTCAACATCTACGCGATGTCGGCGTGGAGCCGAACGATTTTCGTGCCGCTGTCGGTGGTGGATGCACACAAGCCAGTGACGCAACTCCCCGACTCAATGCATATTCGCGAACTGTTCCTCGATTCACCGGAGAAACCGCGCTGGCCTGCGAAGCCCACCGCAAAGTGGTTCTCGTGGACGAACTTCTTCCTCGGCATCGACTGGATGATGAAGAAGGTCGAACGCTTCCGGCTGACGCCGCTGCGTGGCTGGGCGGTTCGCAAGGCTGTGCGCTGGATGCGTGAACGGAGCCGCGACGGTGAAAGCGACGGCATCGGCGCGATCTTCCCGCCAATCATTTATCACGCGATCGTGTTGAAAGCACTCGGCGTTCCCGCGAACGATCCCGAAATGCAGTGGGTGCTGAAGCAACTCGAAGACCTTGGCATCGAAGACGAGGAAGCCAACACGCTGCGGTTTCAGCCGTGCAAGTCGCCGGTGTGGGACACGGCCCTCTCGCTGATCGGTGCTGCCGACGCGGGGCAATCGCCTGATTCCGAAGAGATCACCACAGGCGTGCAATGGTTGTTGGATCGCGAAGTACGCACTTCCGGCGACTGGTCGAAGACGCTACGTGGCATCGAACCTGGCGGCTGGTTCTTCGAGTATCGCAACACGCACTACCCCGATGTTGATGACACCGCGATGGTGTTGATTGCTCTGGCTCGTGCCGGACACGCTACGAGGGCCGCGTCTCTTCCCGCGGTTCATCGTGCGATCAACTGGCTCGTGGCGATGCAGAACACGAACGGCGGCTGGGGTGCGTTCGACCGCAACATCGAGAACGAAGTGTTGACGAAGGTGCCGTTCGCGGACCACAACGCGATGCTCGATCCGGCGTGCCCCGACATCACGGCTCGCACGCTCGAATCGCTGAGCCATTACGGTTACCGCATTGGTCAGGAACCCGTCGATCGTGCGGTGAAGTTCATCCTCTCGCATCAGGAAGAGAGCGGTGCGTGGTTCGGTCGTTGGGGCGTGAACTACATCTACGGCACCTGGCAGGTTCTCGTTGGCCTCGCGGCTGTCGGTTTCGACATGACAACGCCGGTGGTTCGCCGTGCGGTGCGTTGGCTGAAGGACGTGCAGAACGCAGACGGCGGTTGGGGCGAAAGCTGCAAGAGCTACGACGACCCCACGACGGCTGGCGTCGGCGAATCGACCGCTTCACAGACCGCGTGGGCACTGCTCGGACTGCTCGCCGCTGGCGACGCGGAATCGGTCGAAGTGCGGGCGGGGGTGGAGTATCTCGTCGGCACGCAGAACAGTGAGGGAACGTGGGACGAGGAGCCGTTCACGGGCACGGGCTTCCCTCGCGTTTTCTATCTGAAATACCATATGTACCCGGTGTATTTCCCGCTCATGGCTATCGGCCGCTACGCGGGCGTCGAAGGTCGTAAAGTCGAAAGTCGTAAAGTCACGACGGACCGACATCGACTGCCTTCGGCTTCCTGACTTTACGACTTTCGACTTTACGACTTGAGGACTAAGCCAATGCGATTTCCACTGAGCCTGACCACTGACATGGCAGGCTACATGATTAAGAAGAAACTCCAACGTAAGCAGCGTTTCCCGCTGGTGTTGATGTTGGAGCCGCTTCATGCGTGTAATCTGACATGCACTGGCTGCGGTCGTATTCGTGAATATGAATCGACCATCAAGCAGAAGCTCTCGCTGGAAGAGTGCCTCGATTCGGTCGATCAAGCGGGCGCTCCGATCGTGAGCATTTGCGGCGGCGAACCGCTGATCTATCCGCAGATCGGCGAGCTGGTTCGCGGCATCCTCAAGAAACGCAAGCACATCTACCTCTGCACGAACGGAATGTTCATCACGAAGAAGTTGCATCAGTTCAAGCCGACGTCGCGGTTCTTCTTCAATGTTCACCTCGACGGCTTGGAAAAGACTCACGACCTGATGGTGGAACGCGAGGGTGTGTTCGCCGAGGCCATTGAAGGCATCAAGGCCGCGAAGAAGGCCGGTTTCATGGTGTGTACGAACACCACTATTTATAAAGAAACCGACATGGCCGAAATCGACGCCATGTATGGATATCTCACGCAGTTAGGTGTTGACGGGTTCATGATGGCTCCGGCGTATGGTTACGCGGCAGTATGCAGCACGAACCCTGATGGTGCAGCTGAGATATTCTTGACCCGCGATCAGATTAAGAAGAAGTTTAATGAGGCACAGTCGCTATTCGAGAAGTATGCGATGAACACATCGCCAATCTATTTGGAGTTCCTGCAAGGCAAGCGTGATCTGACGTGTGCGGCGTGGGCGAGCCCAACTCGCAACGTGAAGGGCTGGAAGGGGCCGTGCTATCTCATCACGGACGAGCACCATGAGACGTTCGACAACCTGATTGGTGACACCGAGTGGGAGAACTACGGCTACGGCAAAGACCCGCGTTGCGAACACTGCATGATGCACTCGGGTTATGAAGTGGCTGCGGCTCTCGGCGTGAACGCCCGTCTTGGTGACAGCCTCAAGATGCTCCGATGGCAACTGACGTGAGCGAACCCTCTTCGCCCTCTCCCCTTGCGGGAGAGGGCAGCGAACGAAGTGAGCGGGTGAGGGGTGAGACCTCAGGAGATGTTGAGGCTTCACCCCTCACCCGTCCGCGAAGCGCGGCCACCCTCTCCCGCAAGGGGAGAGG
>JAIOPV010000252.1 GCA_021413735.1 Planctomycetota bacterium | reverse complement strand
GCCACCGGTGGTCTGCCGTTCAGCCTTGACTACCGGCTTCAGCGGGCCGATGGGGAGTTCCGGTGGGTAACAGAAACGGCAATTCCAGCGAGCGGCTCAAGTGGGACAGTCACGGGCTATGTTTGCTCGATGACCGACGTGACCGAGGCAAAGCTCGCCGAGGCCAGATTGCGAGCCGCTGAGGACGACAAAGCCCGGTTCTTGGCAGCCGTTGGGTACGCAATTCAGAGCCGGCTCGCACCCGCCGCCGATGCCCTGGATGTGCTCGACGGATCGATTCCGCAGGTGAAGCGGCGGCGGGTGCGAGCCACAGTCCGCGAGCAGATTGAACACGCCCGCGTGTTGGCGGGGGATTTCCTCGATGTGTCGCAGGTCGCGCTTGGGAAGATTCGGCTTCACTTCGAACGGGTATCGCTCCGGGCCATACTCGAGGGGGCCGTTGCCATCGTCCGGCCGACGCTCGATTCCGTGGGGCAGAAGGCTCGGGTGTGGTTGCCTGCGGCCTCGGTCTCGGTCATCGCCGACGAGGCACGATTGTTTCAGGTGTTCGCCTTGCTGATCCGCTTTGCCAGCGAATCGACCCCCGAAGGTCGGAATATCTCAATCTTCCACACCTTGACCACTGAAGCGATCCTGATCCACATCCAGGCCAGCGGTCGCGGACTGTCGGAGGAACGACTCGCAGGTCTATTCGAACTCTTCGCCCAACGAGAAACGTCCCGCCGCGGTGTACCCCCAGAATTGGGGATCGCGCTCTTCACCGCTCGTCGTTTAGTCGAGTCGCACGGTGGGACAGTCCGGGTTGCGAACGTCGAGCCCGCCGGTGGCCTGCTCATCACCACTCGCATACGCCTGGCTCCGGATGTCCGACAAGGCGTGATCCTGGCTGGAAATTCTGGCGAACCTTAGCGAGATCCCCAAACCTCAACGACCTGAGTCTTGCTCAGAACGACCGCAACGCTGCAGCTGTCCTATACCCGACTAGAGTGTGAATGGCCTGATAGATGTCGCAAGTTGGGACCTTGGGCGTTGTGAAGCTCCTGTGCCAACTCCTCCGGAGAGCATTTGCAACGCTCGAGGCGGACATCACCCAATGCGTCGGACCGCCGCCCGATATTCGCGATGGAACCCAAATCCCACCAAGTCGAGGAGGGACGGGCTCCATCGCGAAATCACAGCATCAGCACCGACCGTTGTCGAGGGTGGTACAAACAGTTTTCGGTGAGTGAGGTAACTTCGTTTTCGTTGGTCTGCCCCGGACGATGATTGAGGCGCTGCCGGCGGACTTGGCCTGAGCGTCCGGAATGAACCGCAGCAATGGAGGTGATTGGCCCAACAGAAGTAATTCCCTTCGGAACATGTCCCTCGAAATTTCCAGCGTGCGACCAAAACTATCCCAATCCTGCCACGAGCCCCAATATGGGAGCCGAGAAACCAGAACCAAAGAAACAAGAACTGATCGACCACCAGCTGAGATTAAAACTGGATCGTTTGTCTCGGGTGAAAGAAGAATTGTGGGAAGAGTGTCAGCCCATCCCTCCGGAGTTGGAAGAGAAGATCCGGGAAGTCCGCGCCGCGTTGGGGCTGGAATGGACTTTACGCGGCCAGAAATAAAATAAGGTGTGGTCGAACGTCTATATGGAATACTATTCTCGACGTCCCCTGGAGTGACATGTGCCGAGCCGTAAGCGTTCGGTGAATGGGCGTGGGTAAGCGTTAAGTTCGGGCGTGGTGAGCCGATGTGTGGAGTTCAGTGGCTGGTGGGGAGGTGTTGTTTGGCCCAGGCGTCGGGCAGCAAGTCTGTCACGTCGGTGGGTTTTGCTGCGAGCTGTGTCATCACGTCGGTGAGGTACGCCCAGGGATTCAACCCGTGACGCTTCGCGCTGGCACACAGGCTCATCAGCACCGCGGCACTCGCGAGGCCACCGTCGCCGCCTACAAACAGCCAGTTCCGCCGTTTATGCGGACCTCCGCATAAACGGCGCTATGCACAGTTCCGCGCTATGCGGAGTTGGCGAGATTAGCCCTCAATTCTCCTCACGATCCTGGCATCTGAATCAGCACCTCCTGTTCGCAACTCCGCATAATTCTGACAGCTCACGATCCCCAATCCCGATCGGAGAGCTTCCATGATTGAGCGGTACTTTTGCCCACGGGTGGCCACACGGCTACGTGCCAGTCCAGATGTTCGTTGGCTCGCGTCGTTCTTGGCGACCCTCGACGGCTCTGGATATCGCCGCCTCACCATTCAAGTTTACCTCCGCGAGGCCGAACTCTTCGGGCTCTGGCTCCGGCGGCGTCGCCGCACTCTTGCTTCGGTCACCGATGCCGACATCCCGACGTTTGCCACACGCCTTCCACGCTGCAAACCGCGCATCAATTCTCGCGTTGCGATCCAACACCTGCTCTGCCATCTCCGGCAGCGCCGTCTTGTCCCACAACGACCCGCGCAGGCTCCCACCCAGATCGAACGCATCGTCACCGCCTACGATACCCATCTCTCCAGCGCAGCCGGTCTCGCGCCGGCAACGCGATTGTATTGTCGGAGGTATGCCAGCGAGTTCCTCCGATCCGTGTTCGGCACCGGCACGATCCACTGGTCGCGATTGAAGCTCGCACACGTCCGGCAGTTTATCACCGGGTATGGGCAGACGGGCCGAGTGGCCGCCGCCCGCGTTGCCGCGGGAGCGCTTCGAGGCTTCCTCCGTTGGCTTCAGTTTGAAGGGTGGATTGGGCGTGATCTCGTCCAATCCGTGCCCCACTTCCGCCTGTGGCGGTTCGCCGCCCTACCACCCACGCTGACGGACGAGCAGCAAGCTGCGATACTCGCCACGTTCGACCGAACCACTCCGACTGGCTGCCGAGCTTACGCGATGGCCTTGTGCCTGATTGACCTCGGTCTCCGAGCCGGGGAGGTAGCCGACTTGATGCTCAGTGATGTTGATGTCATCGCCCGCACCTTGCGACTGGCTGCCGGCAAGCCGCGGCGAGAACGGATTCTTCCCCTGCCCGAACGAGTCCATCGGGCCATCAACGAGTACATCCACCAAGGTCGCCCGCAAACAACTGACCAGCATCTCTTCGTGCGTCACCGACCGCCTATCGGCGTGGCTGTAACGCGGGAACTGGTCCGCGGCGCCATTCGGCAAGCCTATGGCGTCGTCCCTGGCTGTGAGCGATTGACCGGCACTCACGTCCTGCGACACACGACAGCCTCCCGCTTGCTGCGGGCTGGGGCTGATCTCAAGCGAATCGCCGATATCCTCGGCCACCGCAGCATCGACACCACCGCGATCTACGCGAAGGTCGATATCGAGCGCCTCTCAGCAGTTACCATGCCCTGGCCGGGCGTGGGGGAGGTGCAGTCATGAACCCAACCACCATGTCCGCCAAGGTCGCGGAGTACCTGACGTTCCGTCGCGACTTGGGTTATCAACTCCGGATCGAGGGCCTCTTGCTTCGGCAGTTTGCACGCCACGCCGATGACACCGGCCACCGTGGACCACTGACCACCGAACTCGCATTGCAGTGGGCACGGTTGCCGAGCGGTGCCGACCGACTCTACCAGGCACGGCGATTAGAGATCGTCCGGTGTTTCGCCCGCTACTTGGCAGCGACTGAACCAGGCACCGAGATCCCAGGACGCGGGTTGTTGGGACCGGCGCACCGCCGCACGTCACCACGCATTTTCACCAAGGATGAGGTGGCTGGCCTGATGATCGCTGCCGGGCGACTGGGTTCACCAAAGGGCCTTCGCCCGCACACATACCGAACGCTGATTGGATTGTTAGCCGCTTGCGGCTTGCGGATCTCCGAGGCTCTTCATCTGGAGAACCGTGACACCGATCTCGTCCGTGGGATGCTCACCATTCGCGAGACCAAGTTCCGCAAGACGCGGCTCGTTCCGCTGCACCCGACAGCAATTGAGCCTCTCCGAGCCTACGTTGTGGAACGCAACCGGATCGTCACGAACTCCCAGTGCGAGCGATTCTTCGTCAACGACCGGGGGCTCGGGTTGCCGTATTCGACGGTCCGAACTGTGTTTCGCAAGTTGTGCAATGCACTGACGATGAAGGCAACTGGGCGGCGACCGCGGTTGCATGATCTTCGACACACCTTTGCCTGTCGTCGAGTTGAGCAGTGGTACGACACCGGTGTCGATGTGGCTCACGCCATCGCGGCGTTGTCTGTCTACCTCGGGCATGCCAAGGTAACCGACACCTACTGGTATCTGACCGCGACCCCCGATCTGATGGCACGGGCAGCAACACGGTTCGAGGCGTTCGTTCAACCGACGGAGAAGGAGGTCCGCCCATGACCTCACCCCCACGCACACCGACCTTCGCCACCTTGGTTCGAGAGTTCTTCTGTGATCGACTGATCAATCAGCAAAACGTCAGCCCGCACACGGTGGCGGCGTACCGTGATTCGTTCCGGTTACTGCTTGGGTTCGTCCGGCAACACCGCCGCAAGTCTCCCGCCACCATGAGCATGGACGACATCGACGCCCCGACCGTGCTGGCGTTCCTTGACGACTTGGAAGCGGGACGCCACAACTCAGTTCGCACCCGGAATGCCAGGCTCGCGACAATTCGAGCGTTCGTCACCTACGCCTCGTCGCGTGACCCGACGGCCCTGCCTGTGGCCCAACGGGTCCTCGCGATTCCCGCAAAGCGGTTCAATCGGCCGCTTCTGGGACATTTGACACGGCCCGAAGTCGAGGCGGTACTCAATGCACCCGATCGCACGCAGTGGAGTGGGCGTCGAGATCGGGTGTTGTTCACCCTGATGTACAACACCGGCGCGCGCGTGTCGGAGGCAATTGGGCTGTGCCGAAGCGACTTGACCGTCGCCCCAGTTGCGTCGATCCGCATCCGGGGCAAGGGGCGAAAGAATCGGGTCGTTCCACTGTGGAAGTCAACCGCGTCGCTGCTGACCGCTTGGTTGTTGGAAGTCGCTCCGGGCGATCAAACGCCCCTGTTCCCGAACAGACATGGCGGTGCATTGTCTCGATCGGGTGTCGAGGATCGACTTGAGCACGCCGTGTCGATCGCCGCGACACATTGCCCGTCGCTGGCGAAGAAGAATGTCTCGCCGCACACCCTGCGACACACGACAGCAATGCACCTGCTCCAGTCCGGCGTGGACGTGACGGTGATCGCGCTGTGGCTGGGGCATGAGAGTCCGGAGACGACGCACCAGTACATGGAGGCAGACGTGGAGATGAAGCGTCGGGTGTTGAACCGACTCGCCGAGCCCGAGGGGAAGGTGGCCCGCGCTCCGAAGGCGGATGAGTTGCTCACGTTCCTGGAAAAACTGTGACGGATTATGCGGAGTTCCGGCCGTGTTCATGCTGTGAGATTCGACTGGATCGGCCGTTACTCCGCATAGCGCGGAACTGTGCATAGCGGCGGCCGACTGCCAGAGGTCGCACTGCGCGTTCGGCCACGTTGTTGTCGATCGTGAACCGCGCATCGCCGAGGTAGCGGTCCAGAGTCGGCCACTGGTTACATGCATACGACACCGCTTCACCGAAGGGACTCTTCGGCAACATACTACGCCGTTCGATTTCCAGCCACTCACCGAATTGCTTCACAATCGGAGCGGCTCTCGCTTGTCTCAGTGACACCGCGATGTCACTCGTGTGTTTCTTGTCGACGATCTCCTTTTCCACGGCGTAGAGCGTGCGGATGTACGCCAGAGCATCGCTCGCCTTCGCCGGGTTGTTCGTCTGGGCATCCACAAACTTCCGTCGCACGTGTGCCCAGCAACCCAGATGTCTCGCCCCGGATCCGTGGATGGTGTTGTAACCGGCATAGCCATCGGCATGCACGAACCCCGAGTACCCTTCCAAGAACGCGGCCGGGTACTCGTCGCCACGACCAGTTCCATCCGACCTGCTGCGTCGTCTCCGCAACGACCTGCCGATGTCCGTCACGATCTCTTCGCTGGGCCGCGAGGGCCCGCCGTCGAAGATGCGTGACGGACGCTTCGTCTTCCTGTGCCCGTCGTGCGGCGACATGCTC
>JAIOPV010000251.1 GCA_021413735.1 Planctomycetota bacterium | reverse complement strand
CGAGCGGCATCTCGCGGAACTGCGAACAGTCTGCGATGCGGATCGCGTCGCATGGTGTGCGGCAGGTGTGTCGCCGTTCAGCAAGGTTGAAGAGATCCCGCTCAACCCGCGACCGCGTCACAAGCTCATGGCCGAATATCTGCCCACGCGGTGCGAGTTCGGTCTGCACATGATGAAGGCCACGAGCAGCACGCAGGTCACCTTCGACTTCGCCGACGAAGCCGACGCTGGCCAGAAGTTCGCCGTCGCGTTGTGCCTCAGTCCCGTTATCAACGCCATGTTCGAGAACGCCCCGCTCTACGCTGGCAAGCCGACGGGGCTCGCTTCGTTCCGTGGCCGCATCTGGCAGGGCATGGACCCCGACCGTTCCGGCTTCCTCACGGAACTGCTCGCTGGCGATGTCACGTTCTCGCGCTGGGCAGGCTTCGTTCTCGATGTGCCGTTGCTGTTCACCGAGATCGACGGCACATTCCGACCCGCACCGGGCATCACGTTTCGCGAATGGATGAACCACGGGCTCGATGGTCACTACCCGACGCTGCACGAATGGGACGTTCACATCTCGACGGTCTTTACCGAAGCCCGCATGAAGCGCTTCATCGAGATTCGCGGAGCTGACGCGAACCCGACTCCGCTCGCACTCGCTGTGCCTGCTGTTTGGAAGGGGTTGCTGTACGACGCCGACGCACTCGCCGCGGCCATCGAAGTCGCTGGACAGTTTCCGCCCGCCGAGTTGGGAAGTCTCTCCGATGCTGCAGCTCGCGAGGGATTGCGAGCCGAACATCGTGGGAAGTCGCTCGCTAATTGGTGTCGTGAGTTGGTCGCCATTGCTGGCGATAGTTTGCTCAGGAGCGAGAATCCGAGGCAGGCCGCGTTCCTCGATCCGCTGCGTGCCGTGATCGCGACTGGCCGTTCGCCCGGCGACCGTTGGCCAGTTGGCGGAAGCGTTGCCGACATCCTGGCGGTCTGCGAATATCCCTGAGTCGTTCGGGTTCGTGGGTGGGTTCGGTTCACGCGGCACGGCATTGCCGTTGTTGCCTTCGGCATCGTCGGGATTGTCGTTGTTCTCTGTGACGGTGTTGTTGCGAGGTTTGCCGCGCTGGGCGAGCTCGGCAATTTCCTCGTCGCTGTGGGTGGACAGCCATTTCACCAGTTCGATGTCTTCTTCTCGCAGTCCTTCCAGACGCGGATCGGGTTTTGGCTCATTGGCCTTCGCCCGCCGACGATGCCGGATGAACGTCATGCCGATGCGAGCGAGGCAATCCGCGGCTTTGCGGGCTTCGCGTGGGTCGCTGGCTCGAAGCAACTTCCGCAGTGTGAACATGGATTCGGATAGCCCTTCGCGAACAACGGTTCGCCGGGCTTTGGAGTAGAGTCGATCGTATGTGTTGCCAGCCTTGTTGCAGAGCTGTTTGAGGTCATCGCCTTCGTAGCCGAGGGTGTCGGCGGTAGCGTGCCAGCTCGACCCCTCGGCGCGGAGTTCCGCAGCGCGGGCAAGCACGGCCTCCACTTCGGGGGTGATTGTGAGCATGGAACACCAAATGATTTGCGAGCCACGGGGTTGATCCCCGTGGTGTCGGGGAGGAGAAAAGACCACGGGGCTCAACCCCGCGGCTCGCCAAAATATCGAGGCGGAGCGGCTGGAAGTGTCTACCATTTCAATGCGCTACAACGGATCGTGAGTCAAATTAGGCAGCGCGTCCGGCCTCGGTTTCTCGTCTCGCGGTCGTCCTGTCTTGCGGTATAATTAACTCTGTAACCTCCTGCAAAATATTGCTCTGACACGAGGGCCGTGTATGAACGTCGCGTGTCCGTTTTGTAAAGCTGTTCTTACACCGAAGAATCTGAAGCCAGGGCGATATACACCAAACTGTCCCAAGTGCGGTAAACAATTCTCGCTCGTCGTTGACGAAGACGATGACGATGAGATAACCATCACCGTTGAACGAATCGCTCAGCAGCAATCGGAACCGCTGCCGAAGACGAAGCAGGTGCCGATGCTGAGACGGCCCCCCAACACTGAGCAACAGAACGACGAAGAGGACGAAGAAGAGAACAACGAGGAAGAAGCCTCGGAGGAACACACCTCCGAAAACATCGCGGATGTCGATGAGTCGGAGGAAGAACAACCGCTTCCGAAGACCGTTCCCATGCCCATTTTCAGAAAGCCTCCGAAGGTCACACCGGACGACGCCGACGAAACGCACGCCGAGTAGACGAACGATTCGATTTTCGCCGCAAGCGGCGAAAACTTGGGAACCTCTTCCGAACTCCTCCGAATCCCACCAACGCAACGGCCGCGTCGCGGTATAATTCAGGGATCACCCTCGTTGCGTCTTTTCATGTCAGTGGTGTTTCGGAGAGTCTGCCATGTCTCAGGCGATCGTCGATCCAGCAGAGCTACGACGGTTCGCGGCGAATCTGAAACGCTTCAACGCCGACCTGCAAGCAGGCGTCGCGGGGCTGCACGGGCAACTCGTCGGCCTTGGCGATTCGTGGCGAGACCAGGAACACGACCGTTTCCGCCAGGAATTCGAGGCGACGATGCAGGTCATCGACCGTTTCTTGGAAGTAGCCGAGGAACACATTCCGTTCCTGCTGCGGAAAGCGGAACGAATCGAAGAATACCTCTCACAAAGGTAGTCGCAGATCGTAAAGTCGAAAGTCATAAAGCCAGAACCCGGCGGTTGACGTTACGACTTTTTGACTTTCGACTTTACGACTTATGGACGGGGCAGACGTTCGATCCATCGACGCGGTTCGCGAGTGGCACGCCGCGCTCTCCACCTATGGCGACACGCTCAGCGAGGCGCTTGCAGGTGTGGAGATGGAAATTCAGCGTGCTCACGACTGGCTCGCAGAGCAACTGTCACGCTGGCAGTTCGCGATCCGTGACTTCGAGGATGAAGTCACCCGCGCGAAAGCCGAACTCTCGCAGCGGAAGTTCGTGAACTGGGATGGTCGCGAGCCAGATTGCACCGTGCAGGAGAAGAATCTTCGCATGGCGAAGGCTAGACTGGAACACGCCGAGGATCAAGTTCTGAAGTGCCGGCAATGGTTGAGTCGGCTTCCGAAGTTGGTCGATGAGACGTATTCAGGCTCCGGTCGGCGGCTGGCGAACTTCCTCGAAGCGGGGTTGCCGCGAGCGCTGGCCGATCTCGTTCGGCGTATCGGTGCGTTGGAAAGCTACGCGGGGATGCGAACCGATTACGCTCCCGCACCGTCCGCGACATCCGTGCAACCAACGGCAGCGCCACCCGGAATCACTCCGCCAAACCCCGAGCAACCATCATGAGGTTCGGCACCACACGCAGTCAGATTTACGACGCCCAGAAGACCGCACGCGCGAAGTGGGACGCCACCGCCGACGACTGGGACGACGGCGTCCGTCGTGAGCATGGCGAACAGGTCGTGGAAGAACTCGACCGTGCCGTCTCCGATACGCTGCGTGCGATCGACCAACTCGCAACGCTTTTCATTCAGGTCCGCCAGGAGTGCGAATACTCTAATTACTGACGCGGAGAATCGCGATCACATATCCCCAACTCCGAGGCGGAACGTGTCGGACGAAACGCAGGAGCCGAAAACCATTGTGCAATCGCCATCGGAGTTGGCACACTCGGCGGCGGAATCAGGAGCGTTGTTCCCCGGTCGGATCGTGCCAGGTTTCGAGTTGCTCGGCGAACTCAGCCGCGGCGGTATGGGCATCGTTTACAAGGCTCGTCAAATCTCGCTGAATCGAATCGTCGCGCTGAAAGCGATCAACCCGGATGCCCTGCAAGTCGATGGCAATCGCCTGCTGTTCGCCCATGAAGTGCAGGCGACCGCGAGCCTCAACCATCCGAACATCGTCACCGTTTACCACACGGAACTCGACAGTCCGTTTCCTTATCTTGCGTTGGAGTATGTGCCTGGCCTCGATCTCCAACGCCTTGTGCGGACTGTTGGTCCTCTCGCGATCGCAGATGCCGTTTATTACATACGTCAGGCGGCCGAGGGTCTTCAGCATGCGCACGAGCGAGGGCTGATTCACCGCGACATCAAACCGGCGAACTTGATGGTTTCACCGAGTCCGTTGCCAGGGGAACCGAAGACCAACAAGCCGCCGCGCGTGAAGGTGCTCGATCTCGGTTTGGCGCGAGTGATGGCTGCCGGGAACGACGCGGAAGATGGAGCATCGCCGCGATTCGTCGGCACACCCGACTATGCTTCGCCCGAGCAAGCCGACGATGCGCGAAAGGTCGATGCGAGATCCGATGTCTTCAGCCTTGGCGCAACGCTGTACTTCCTGCTCACGAGCGAGTTGCCATTTCCTGGCAAGACAATCGCGGAAAAACTCCAACAGTCGCGAGCGGTATCGCCGCCATCGCCGCTCTCGCTTCGCAAAGACGTGCCCGCGAAACTCGATGCAATCGTTCGCAAGATGCTCGCACGCAATCCCGCAGATCGGCATCAGACCGCGGCGGAAGTCGGGGCCGCACTCGATCAACTTCTCTGGGAACTCGGCAGCCCCACGCCGCCGCCCGTTCCGAAACCTTCCACCACCCCCGGCAGCCCAACCGGTCTTCGCAAGATGGGAACAAGGCCCATGTCCGAAAACTATTTCGACCGGGAACGCGCTGCCGTGGCACGGCTCACTGACGCGGTTCGCGCCAGGGCCGCAAGCGAGGCCGAACTGAAGGCTGGCTTCGACACGGCCGTCGATAAGGCCGAACGCGAGGTTGGCCGCGCGAGGAAGTCGAACGCCAGCGCTCAGCAAAGCGAACTCGGTCGCATCGATACGACGCACGCGGAAACGCTCGCCGACATCACCACGAAACACGAGTCGGAAACGCTCGCAGCGGATCGCATGGTGCAGGACACGCGACGCACGCTCACCGAGAAATTCAAGGGTGCGGAACAAAAGGCACGCGCGGAATACGAGGACAAAATCTGGAAGTACGATTCGCTTCTGGAGGCCGGCGACAAGGCCGCGAAGGAACAACTCGACGCGCTGCAACGCAAGGCCGCGGGCGGTTCGGAACGTGTCACGGCGATCTGGGCAGAGGCAGAACCACTGCTGGCACGCACGGGCGTGAAGCGGCACGACATCGAGTACACCGGTGAAGTGGCGATGCCTTCCGACGATGACCCGATCACGCGGATGAACAAGACCATTCAGGTCGCGGAGTCGTTGCTCGAACAGCTCGGTCAGTTGGTCGTGCCGCCGTGGTGCGGGTTCAAGGGATTGGTCGCTTCGCTGCTCGTGGGGGCGGCGGTTGGTGCGGTGTCGTTCGCGTTTCTTGCTCCTCCGACGGCGGGAGCCGTGACCGGTGGCGTCGCGCTCGTGGTCGGCGTCGCGTTGTGGATGCTCCTGCGATCCGTGGGCAGAAACGCAACGCTTCGCGTGGGCAAGGCGCTCGACGAACAACTCGCCGACGCGAACCGGGCCATCCGCTTGCTGAACGACTTCGCGGCACAGGAATACGTTGCGGAACGAACCCGGCTCACCGAACGCCACAACCGCAAACGCGCCGACAACGATGAGCATTACCTGCCGTCGTTCGAGTCGCAGAAGAAAGCGTTCGACGCTCAGATCGAACGCCTCGAAACCGAACACGCAACGCAGATCGAGACGCTCGATCATCTTCTCGCATCGGAGACGAAGATTGAGGAAAGCAACTACCGCGAACAGCGAGCGAACGTCGAGTCTCGGCTCGCCAACGAGTTGAAGCGAGTTGAGGAAGTTCACGCGGAGCGGATGGCTGCGGCAACCGCGACTCGCGATGTTGCCTGGAGCGCCGCGGCGGCCGCATGGCAAGCCGCCACGAACAGCGTGAAGGAGGAGTTCGACGCACTCCGACAGGAAGGGCACGAGCTGTTTCCATCGTGGGAGGAAGTGGCCCGCCCCGACCGTGCGCTCGTGTCGCGGGTTCCGCAGGGAGTGCGTTGCGGCGACTGGCTCATGGACATGAAAGCAGTGCCCGATGGCATCTCAGCCGATGCCAGGCTCGCGCCACCAGCAGAACTATCGGAACCCGTGCCCGCGTTCTTGCCGTTCCCGGATCGCTGCTCGGTACTGCTGCGTTCTCGCGACGAAGGCCGAGCGGTTGCGGTGTCGGCGCTTCAGTCGATGATGCTGCGATTCCTCACGGGGTTGCCACCGGGCAAGGTGCGGTTCACGATCATCGACCCCGTCGGCCTCGGCGACAACTTCGCGGCGTTCATGCATCTCGCGGACTACGACGAGAAGCTGGTCACGTCGCAAATCTGGACGGAGCCGATGCAGATCGAGCAACGGCTCGTGGATCTCACGGATCACATCGCGAGCGTCATTCAGAAGTATCTGCGGAACCAGTACAAGACGATCGAGGACTACAACCGTGCGGCCGGTGAAGTGGCCGAACCGTACCGCGTGCTGGTCATCGCGAACTTCCCCGCTGGCTTCAGCCCTGACGCCGCGAAGCGTCTCATCAGTATCGTGCAGAGCGGTCCATCGTGTGGCGTCTGCACGCTCGTCAGCGCCGACACACGCCTCGCGATGCCCCGCGATTTCAACATCGCCGACATCGAAGCCGCGAGCTTCACGCTGTCGTGGAAAGACGGAGCGTTCACGCCGAAAGATCCCACACTGGCGACGTTCCCGATTGTGCTTGACCCGCCTCCGGGTACGGCTGCGGTCACGCAGATCGTGCAGCGAATCGGCAAGGCGAGCAAGGACGCGGTGCGGGTGCAGGTGCCGTTCGAGTACATCGCCCCGAAGCCGGGCGAAGAATGGACCGCGAGCGCCGCGAAGGGTTTCGAGGTTCCCGTTGGCCGTGCCGGTGCGACTCGCCGACAATCGTTCAACCTGGGTCGCGGCACCGCACAGCACGCACTCGTCGCAGGCAAAACCGGCTCCGGTAAGTCCACACTGCTGCACGCACTCATCACGAACCTCGCGCTCACGTACAGCCCTGACGAAGCTGAACTGTACCTGATCGACTTCAAGGAAGGCGTCGAGTTCCAGTGGTACGCGACGTATCGGTTGCCGCACGCTCGCGTGGTTGCGATTCAGAGCGAACGGGAGTTCGGGCTGAGCGTGCTGCAACGACTCGACGGCATCCTGCGGGAACGTGGCGAGAAGTTCCGCGACAGTGGCGTCAACGATCTCGCCGGTTATCGCGTTGCACATCCCGAGGAGAAAACGCCGCGAATCCTGCTCATCGTCGACGAATTCCAGGCGTTCTTCACCGAAGACGACAAGGTCGCCCAGGAAGCGTCGCTGTTGCTCGACCGCCTCGTTCGCCAGGGTCGTGCGTTCGGGTTGCACGTCGTGCTCGGCTCGCAGACGCTCGGCGGGGCGTATTCGCTCGCACGCAGCACCATCGACCAGATGGCGGTTCGGGTCGCACTGCAATGCTCCGACGCCGACGCCCAACTCATCTTGAGCAAGGACAACTCGGCGGCTCGGTTGCTGTCGCGGCCGGGCGAGGCGATCTACAACGACCAGAACGGCCTCGTGGAAGGCAACGACCCGTTCCAGGTGGTGTGGCTCTCCGAAGAGAAACGCGAACAGCTACTTACTGAGCTTCGCGACCGTGCCGGTGATCGCTGGCCGCCACCGCTGGTGTTCGCGGGCAACACATCGGCCGATCTCGCGAACAACCACGCCCTCACTCGCGTTCTCAGCACGAAGACTGTCTCGAAGGCACCGGCGGCGTGGCTCGGCGAACCGGTCGCGATCAAAGACCCCACCGCGGCTCTCTTCCGGGCGCTTGGCGGTGCGAACCTGTTGGTGATCGGTCAGAATGAAGAGGCGGCACGTGGACTGTTCACGTCGGCAGTGATCGGACTGTCGCCGCAACTGGGTTTTCGTCCCTCTCCCCTTGCGGGAGAGGGTGTCGGCGCTTCGCCGACGGGTGAGGGGTATGAAGCGAAAGACAACCCCTCACCCCCAACCCCTCTCCCGCAAGGGGAGAGGGGAGGAAACCCATTCACCATTCTCGATGGCACCCCGGACGACAGCCCAGACGCGGATTATCTCTCGCATCTCGCCGCGAAGTTGCCGGGTATCGTGGCACCAGCTCGTTCGGGTTTGCCCGAAGCGATCAAGGAACTCGCAATCGAAATGGACCGTCGGCAGAAGGGTGAATCGACGGATCGAACGCCGCGGTTCCTGTTCGTGTTCGGCATCCATCGCTTCCGGGAACTGCGGAAATCGGAGGAAGATTTCGGCTTCGCACGTCGCGGTGCGGAACGTGAACCGACGCCAGCGGAGCGCTTCAGTGCGATCCTGCGAGATGGCCCGCCGGTGGGCATCCATCTCATCGTGTGGTGCGATTCGCTGACGAACTTGAACCGTGCCTTCGAGCGGCCGCAACTCCGCGAGTTCGGAATGCGTGTGCTGTTCCAGATGAGTCCGACCGATTCGAGCACGTTGATGGACACGCCCGCAGCGTCGCGGTTGGGTCGCAATCGGGCGCTATTCCTGGTGGAAGATCAGGACCGCCCGGAGAAGTTCCGGCCGTATGGGTTGCCGTCGGCGGAGTGGCTCGACAGTGTGAGCGAGAAGCTGCGTTCGCGACTTGGGTTGAACCCGGAACCGGCGACGGTGTAGCATCTAGAAAGAAGGTTTCACCGCAGAGAACACGGAGGGCGCAGAGAGAAAAACAAAGGCGAGAGCAGAGTCGGCTTTCAAACTCTGAATTCTCTTGTCTTCTCTCTGCGCCCTCCGTGTTCTCTGCGGTGAATCGTGTTTTCTGGGGAGACAGGGATGTCCAAGGCTGCGCCACAGAAAGTGGCTGTACTCGGTGCCGGGCCAATCGGACTGGAAGCGGCACTCTACGCGAAAGCCGCTGGCTTCACGGTCGCTGTGTACGATCGAGGCGCGATTGCCGACCACATTCGTCAGTGGGGCCACGTCCGCATGTTCACGCCGTTTGGGGTGAACGCCACTTCGCTCGGGTTGAAGGCACTTCTTCGCGAGAAGCCGAACCGCACGCTCCCTGCTGCCACCGACATCATCACCGGCCGCGAATTTCGTGACGCCTATCTCGTGCCGCTTGGCGAAACTGAACAGCTTCTCGAAAGCCTGCAACAAGAAACCACCGTGCTTCACGTTGGCCGCGTGACCAAGGGATTCCGGTTGTTGGTGCGGGCCGCGAAGGGACAGGAACGCATCGACACTGCCGACTTCGTCCTCGACTGCACAGGCACGTTCAGCACACCGAAGTGGCTCGGCGACGCCGGCATTCCAGCGGTCGGCGAACTGACGGCACGTTCGCAGATCGCATTCAACATCGACGACATCCCGGGCGAACGCAAAGCCCACTACGCGGGTCGCAGCATCGCACTGATTGGTGATGGCTACTCCGCAGCAACGACGATCTGCGCTCTCGCAGCACTGGCGGTCGAACACTCCGCGACGTGGGTGTTCTGGATTACGAGGGGTGCTCGTGGGCAACCGTTGCCACGCATCGCGAACGACCCCTTCAAGGAACGCGATCGCCTTGCGGTGAAGGCGAATTCGCTCGCCACTCGCTGCGACGGCAACCTCGAATTCCATCCGCAGACGGTGCTCGATGAGGTTGTTTCGCACGGCCCCGACAAGGGCTTCAGCATCGCGGGCCGGAGCAACGGCAAGCCAATCTCGTACTCAGTGGAGCGTGTGATCGCGAACGTCGGCTACCGACCTGACCTGAACCTGCGTGTCGAAGGGCCGGGCTATTTCGTGCTGGGTGCCAAGAGCCGCGACGCAGGGTTCCTTTTGCGTGATGGCTTCGAGCAGATCCGGCAAGTGTTCGCGACGATCACCGGCAACGCACGCCTCGACCTGTACGACAAGAAGGCCGCATGACACCACGACACGAATTGCGAGCTGGGGAGCGACGCCTGGGAGGATGTGCAGGTGACTCCCCCTCACCCGGCTCGCAAAGCCTCGCCGACCTCTCCCCCATCAAAGCATGGGGGCGAGGTGAGGGCGCAGCGTCTTCTCTTCAACTCAAACAAATCCATTGCCTTCGAGAGAAGTCGGAGAGCCCCACCTCTCCCCCATGCTTTGATGGGGGAGAGGTCGTCGCGTGTCTTCGAGCGGCGGGTGAGGGGGAGACACCTGCATTTGAACCCCGTTGCGCACGCATTCAGTACGCCACCGTTTTTCACGACAAGAAGGCCGCATGACTGGCGTTACGGTTGTGACTGGCGGGGCGGGGTTCATCGGGTCGCACTTGGTTCGGCTGCTCGTGGAACGCGGCGAGCGTGTGCGAGTGATCGACCGCCCAGGCGTGAAGTTCCAGCACCTGCCCCCAAACATCGACATCGCAAGTGCCGACATCCGTGATCGCGCTGCGGTGCGGGCTGCTGTTCGCGGTTGTGGCACGGTCTACCATCTCGCGGCGAACCCGCAACTCTGGACGCATCATCGTGCGGACTTCAACCGCGTGAACTACCTCGGCACCGTTCATGTGCTTGAAGAAGCACTCGCGGCCGGTGCCACTCGGATTCTGCACACCAGCACCGAAAGCATCCTCACGCGCAGCCGGCAAACGTCGGCGATCGCAGAGGATCAGGACGTGCCCGCCCGCGACGTGATCGGGCCATATTGCCGGTCGAAGTTCCGTGCGGAGCGGTTCGCGTTTCATCTCGCTCGCAGCGGGGCTCCGGTGGTCATCGTGAACCCGACGCTGCCGATTGGTCCCGGTGATTGGGGACGTTCGCCGCCCACGCAGATGATGCTCGACTTCTGCCTCGGGAAGCGGTCGGCGTATCTTGATGGCGATCTGAACCTGATGGACGTTCGCGACGTGGCGGCGGGCATGATCGCGGCAATGGAACGCGGTCGGCCGGGGGTTCGCTATTTGCTCGGTGCGGAGAACTGGTCGATTCGCTCGGTGTTCGGCTACCTCGCGAAGCTCACTGGCTTGCCGGAACCGCGTTGGCGTGTGCCGTATCCCGTGGCGCTGACCGCTGCGTACGTGAGCGAGTTCGTGTCGGATGTGTTCACGGCACGCATCCCCGCCGCGACCGTGACCGGCGTAAAGCTCACCCGCCGCAAGATGCACTTCGACGCGACCCGCAGCTTGGCCGAGTTGCGAGTGGTGCCCCGCCCCGTGCGTGAGTCGATCGCCGAAGCGGTGGCGTGGTTCAAAGCGGTGGGGTGGCTCAAACACGTTTAGCGGCCGTCCCAACGGGATACCGCACAATTAAACGTTCGTTGCCATCAGCTTCAGCCGCACCATGTTCAGCGCCAGCTTCGCGGTGCGGCTCATGATCTCGTAGCGCGTGCCGATCCAGCCCCAACGCATGACCTCGCAACCACCCTTGTACGCCAACGCCACATACGCCGTGCCCACGGGGTCGGTCTCCGTGCCGCCACCCGGGCCTGCGAAGCCTGTCGTCGCCACGCCAAGATCGGTTCCGAACTTTGCTCGCACGCCTTCCGCCATCGCTCGCGCCACAGGCTCACTCACTGCTCCGAACTGCTCCAACATTTCCGTGGGCACGCCCAGCTCGCGATGCTTCACTTCGTTGGTGTAAGTCACCACGCCGCCACGGAAGAAGTCACTCGCTCCTGGCACCAGGCACACACGATGCGACACCAGCCCCCCCGTCAGGCTCTCAGCGGTCGCCAGCGTTTGCTTCTTCTCGTGAAGCAATCGCACCACCGCGTCGTGCAGTTCCTCCTCTTCCACGCCGAACACCATCTCCGCAAGCCGTTCGCGGATGGTCGCTTCGATTGGAGCAATCTGGGCCTGCGCTTCGGCATGTGATGCCGCTCGCGCGAAGATACGCAACGAGATCACCGCATCGCTTACCGTGATGCCCACCTCCGGGACGTGGTCGCGCCGCGTGAGATCGAGCAACTTCGCTTCCACCGCCGACTCGCCCGTGCCGAACGTGTTGATCTTCCGCTGAACCATCACGCCGCCGCCAAGCCCTTCCTTGAGGAGCCGCGGTTGCACCTGCTCCGAATACATGCGGAACATTTCGCTCGGCACCCCAGGCATCGCCACCACTGTTGCTTTCCCCACCTTCGCCCAAACCCCGGGAGCCGTACCGCAGACGTTGTAGATTGCCTCGGCTCCCTTCGGAATGAGCGCCTGCACATGATTGCGGTCAGGCATCACGCGGCCACGCTTCGTGAACATTCCTTTGATGTGTTCGAGTGAAACCGGGTCTTCTTCGAGCGGCACACCCGCAACTGCCGCGATCACTTCGCGAGTCAGATCGTCTTGCGTTGGCCCGAGGCCACCCGTGCTGATGACGAGATCGGCACGTTCGCAGGCCGTGCGAAACACGGCGATGTTGTCTGCGAGATCGTCGGCAACCGTTGTGTGAAACGCCACGGGAACGCCGATCTCGGCGAGCCGACGACTGAGCCATTGGCAGTTCGTGTCGAGGTTCTGACCGCTCGTGATTTCGCTTCCGATGGAGAGGATTTCGGCTTTCATGTGCTGCGGGCCGTGAGTTGGTAACGGTGATCGAACAGGGCGTTTGCGAGTTTCACATTGCGTAATGTGTTTCATCGGCACCCCCTCGCTGGCACTCGGGGTTCGCCCCTGAAACCAAAGCCTTTTGGCGAACCCCGACCGACAGGGAGGGGGTGAACCTACCCTACACAATGGGAAACACGCAACCGCCCTGGGTGATTGAATTGGTTCGTGATTCTGACGTTGACCCATTCCAGAGCGGTCGGTATGGCTGCCGGAACCATGAAAACATCCTATTACCTGGTCCCAGCCGCGTGCATCGTCGCGGCCGCGGTGACCTTTCACACACAGTCCTCCGGACGTTCCGGAGCACGCGAACTACCTCCGGTTCCAACGGCCACTGTGCCGTTGACTGCGGAGTCACCGCCCCCGTTCGGGGTCGAGGGTGTCACGCTGCCGCCGGTCGTGTCGCCACCGAGCCATTTCGTGGTTCCGGTCTCTGCTCCGTTGGCAATTCCGGCAGCACCGACCACGCCCGCTGAAGCGACGCTCCCGGCGATTCCCGTTGCCGTTCCGACGCCAACCGTACCAGCCGCGCCCGCAGCGTTGCCCGCGATTCCGTCGACTCCCGCGATGCTTCCGACGATGCCGATGGTTGCTCCGGTGATCTCGGTCACGCCGCCAGCCGTCACGGTTCCGCCACCCGCGCCGAGTGGTCTGCAGCCGCTTCCGGTGCCTGCGCCGGTTGCAGTAAACCCGCCCGCGAAGGTCGAGCCGCCCGTGGTCGCGCCGCCAGCGGTTCCCGCTGTGTCGCCAATGGTTCCCGCGGTTGCTCCATCGGTTCCCGTCGTGCCTGTCACGCCTCCGGTCGCGCCAGCGATTCCCGCTACACCGACCGTCGCACCCGCAGTGCCCATCATTCCCGCGATGCCCGCTGTTCCGGTCCTGGTGCCGCCCGAAGGCGTTCAACCCAAGCCGACGCCACCCGCTCCGCAGCCGCAACCGCCTGTGCTGCTGCCAGCACCCACGCCGCTGCCGGTGCCGACAACTCCGCTGACGCAGCCGATGCCCGGAGGCGATGAAGCCGCCGTTGTTACCTCGAACAAGTTCATCCTGCTGAAGCAGAACAAACTCGTCGAAGGAAACGTGACCGTCACCGGCGAGAAGGCTGTGCTTCGCCAGGGTTCGCTCGAACGGGCGCTTCCCAAGACGGACGTGCTGTATGTCGCAGACTCGAAGGATGAAATCTACCGATTCATGCTGGCACAGGTGAAGCCGACAGACGCCGCAGCACGGGTAGGTGTCGCACGCTGGTTGATGTTCGCGGGGCTTCGTGAGCAGGCGTTGATCGAAGCTCGCGAGATTCTGAAGTTGCAGCCCGCGAACACGACCGCATCGGGAATGATTCGTTCGCTCGAAGAATCACTGAAGCAGTTCCCACCAGAAGGCACGCCGGTTGTCGCCGCAAAGCCCGCTGCGGGAACACTCGTTGCCGTGGAACGCGAAGCCGACGTGACCGCCGAGGGTGCGACGACGTTCTCGGCACGCGCTCAACCCGTGCTTGCGAATCAGTGCATGGACTGCCACGCACGCCCGGACTATCCGGGTGCGTTCAAACTCATCCGCATCACGGGCTTCGAGGTTGGTCCGCAATCGACGAAGGCGAATCTGCGTTCGACCGCTTCTCAGTTGAAGAAGGAAGATCCGCTGAGCAGTCCGCTTCTGGCGAAGGCGCTCACGCAGCACGGCGGCATGAAGCAGCCCGCGTTCGTGAGTCGGCTTGCTCCAGGGTATCGCACGCTCGAAGCGTGGGTGTCGCTGGCCACGCCGCCAGTTGTTCAGCCGATGACCCCGCCGACACAGCCAGTGCTGCCGCCGCAGGTCACGGCGACCGTTGTTCCGCCAATGGCGGTGCCAGTCCCGCCGCCCGCGACGAACCCAGTTCTGCCGGCGGCTGAGTTGGTTCCAGCGATCCCGCCCGCCGAGCCGTTGGTGACACCACCAGCCGTTCCACCTTCACCACCGCCGGCCAGCACCGATCCAGTGATTCCGACGCTTCCGCCGACACCTTCGGTTCCGTCGGTCGATCCGGCGACGTCGCTTCCGGTTCCGTCGGTCGATCCGCTGCCAATTCCGGCTCCTGCCGTTCCGGTTCCGACGGCCCCGCTGCCTTCGGTTCCAGCAACGCCGTTGCCCGACGTTCCGCTGCCGACAGAGCCAGCGCTTCCTGCACCTGCCGAGGTGATTCCAGTGGGACCGCCGCCGGTGTTGCCGACACCGCCGAGCATTCCGCAAGCTGAACCGCACCCAAAATCATCTGCTTTGCCGATGATGCCGGTTGTGCCGAATATGCCGGTGCCGAAACCGCCGGTTGGAGCGAAGCCACCGACGCCACCAGCGCCGAGCCAGTTCGGAACAGCGCTTCCACCGAAACCGCCCGCGACCGGCCCAACCGGTGGCGACGAGTTCGACCCGGCGAATTTCAATCAGAGTAAGTGAGTCGGTTCAGGAAATCGTTAGTTGTCCGAGCCTGAGCGCCAAGCGAGGGGCACGCGTGCCTTCGCTTGGCGCTCAGGCTCGGACTCATTTCCGCGTCTCGGGCCTCTAGCCGTGGCAACAGCCCGCACGATCGGACTTTTCGACACGATCTGAACCGAACTCCTCATTCTTTCTCGCGGAAGGCGTCTTCCTGCCCGGATCGAAGCTCACGCAAGACGATATCAAGGGCACGCCCCGACAATGGGGCGGATGAATCGCCCTTAACCACGGAAGGAACTATCCCATGCGTAAGCTTCTCCTCGGCCTGTTCATCGCCGCCCTCACCATCAGCGGCGTCGCTGGCTGCAAGACCCACTCTTCGGGCTGCTCCTCGTGTGGTAAGTAAGGCGGTTCAAACGGGTGGTAACCGGACGGCCGCGTCTTCGCCCACGACGGTCGTCCACGTTCGCACCCGCCACTTCGTCACGAGTCCGTTCAGCACATACGGATCTGTGTTCGCGAATGCCTCGGCGGGGGCTGGGGAATCCCCCTTGAAGACCAGCACTGCACCATCAACGGGATCAGCCAGTGCCCCGCCGAGGATGAGTTCACCTCTCGCAACCGCAGCCTGAGCGTGGGCAAGATGTGCTGCGCGGAATGGCAATCGCCGTTCCGCGTAGTCGTTTACCACGTCGTAGATGAGCAGATAGTGCATGGTGGTGATTCTCGCCGCTTGCGGCGTAGCGCTCGGATTGACGCTACGCCGCAAGCGGCGAAGTCAATGGACTCAGTAAGTCGCACGTCCGCCGGAGATGTCGAAGCAGAATCCCGTCGTGAAGCTGCAATCGGCGCTGCTCAGGAAGTGAACCAACGCGGCTACTTCGTCCGGCTTTCCGGTGCGACCCAGCGGAATCTTCGACAGCATCATGTTGATCTGGTCCTGGCTCAACTGATCGAGAATCGGCGTCTGAATCACAGCAGGCGAAACGCTGTTCACGCAGATGTCGCCCTTGCCAACCAGCTCCTTCGACAGCGATTTCGTCAGCGCGATGACCGCCGCCTTGCTCGCGGAATACGGCCCCATCTTCGGGTTGCCTTCTTTGCCGGCGATGCTGGCGATGTTCACGATGCGGCCGTATTTGCGCTCGATCATGCCGGGGAGCACGGCCTTGCAGCACAGCACCAGGCCCGTCACGTTGATTCCGAGCACGAATTCCCAGTCTTCGCGAACGCTCTCCCAGATCGGCACATCGCGACCCTTACGGCTCGCCACGCCTGCATTGTTGACCAGCACATCGACTGGGCCCGCCGCTTTCGTGACCTCCGCGAAGACTCGTTCAAGGTCGGCTTCTTTGGTGAGATCGCCGACCATCGGAACGCCGCCGATGTCTTTTGCGACTCGGTTCGCGTTATCGGCGTTCATGTCGAAGACGCCAACTTTGGCACCCGCACCGGCGAGTCGTCGGCAAATCGCTTCGCCGATCCCTTGGCCGCCGCCCGTCACAACCGCTACTTTGCCATCAAGACGAAAAAAGTTCGCAGACATCAGAATCACCCCAGGAAGTTTATCGGTGGGTGACGTTGTAGGCGGACGCTGACCAGCGGGAAGACGCGATCGCGGGAAGCGGGAAAAGACAGAATTTCGGGCAGGGGCACGGGCACGGGCTCGGGCACGGACAAGCGAAGGCAAGTAAGGCGAGAAGCGGGATGGTTTTTGTGTCTTTCCCGTTGCCGTCCATCCGCGAGTCAGAAACGAAGGATTTTGCCGATTCTTCGCACGTATCTCGTGCGGAGTTGGCTTCCCGGTGAGATCGGATTGTCAATCCGGGGCAGACTTTTGCACAATATGCTAATGGGACTGCCCAACAGATTCCGGGCGGACCCCTTTGACCTGCCGATATGTCGGCAGGCAGCAACACAATGTCGGGGGCGGGATGAAACCTCACCGCGCGGGTGAAGGCGAACGGTCGCTGGCCGTGTTCATCGACTTCGAGAACATGGGATTGGGGTTCAACAATCGTCGCGATCGGTTCGAGATCACCAAGGTTCTCGAACGGCTAGTCGAGAAGGGCAAGATCGTCTGTAAGAAGGCGTATGCCGACTGGTCGCGATTCGGAATGTACACGGGCGGACTCCACGAAGCGGCAATCGAGTTGATCGAGATTCCGCGTCGCGGCATGACCGGCAAGAACTCGGCCGACATCCGCCTCGTCGTGGACGCGATCGACCTCGCATACAGCAAGGATCACATCGACACGTTCGTGATCGTGTCCGGTGACAGCGATTTTTCGCCGCTCGTGTCGAAGCTCAAGGAACTCGGCAAGCACGTCATCGGGCTTGGCCTCGCCGACGCCACTTCGGATTTGCTCCGCGACAACTGCGACGAGTTCATCTATTACGAAGACCTCGACCGGGCACCGATCATTCCCGTTGCGGTGAACGATCAGATTCCCGAGAAGAAGCGCAAGGTCTTCGCTCTGCTGCTCGATTCGCTGCTCGCCCTGCGACGCGAGAACAAGGAAGTCATTTATTCGTCGATGTTGAAGGATACGATCAAGCGGAAGAAGCCCTCGTTCAACGAGGAGTATTACGGCTACCGCACGTTCAGCGAGTTGCTCGAAGACGCCCAGAAGGAAGACCTGCTGGAGATCGAAAAGCACAAGTCGAGCGGCATGTACGTCGTCACACGCTTCGGGCTGGAGATGAAGACGGGCTCTCCGAGCGTCGTCGCGGTTGTTCGCAATGGGAATGAAGGTCGTCGTCAGGTGGAAGCGCCGAAACTGGCTGTGCTGCCGAGTCCCGCACCGCCAGCGACAGCACCCAAGCCAACTGCGCCGGTCATGGTCGTGGTCAAGCCCGCGATGCTCCCCGCCAATCGCGAGGAGAGGCCCGCACAGAACCGCTTGCCCGAACGTCCAGCCGTGCCCGTGAAGCCAGCCATTCAACCACCGCCCCCAGTGAAGTTGGCCAGCCCGCCCGCCGCAGTGAAGCCAGCGATTTCGCCACCACCAGCGAAGCCAGCGCTGCGACCAGCCACCCCACCACCGGAACGACCTGCCGCACCGCAGGGTCGCACGCTCGGCCGCGCACTCGTCGATGATCTCGATGACCTCGACGACGATCTCGATGATGTGCCAAGCTATACGCCCGGGAAGCCCGCGAAGCCGGCCGCAGTTCCTCCGGCGAAGCCCGCCGCGAAACCAGCGATGAAGCCCGCAGCAAAGCCGGCCCCCGTCGCGAAGCAGGCGGTTCAGCCGACGCCGAAGCCGGCCGCGCCCGCGAAGCCGACACCACCGCCGGTGCAACCTGCCGTCGTTCGGAAGCCCGAGATCAAACCGGTTGAAGCACCGAAGCCCAAGCCGAAGCCCGTGACCGAGGAAGACGAGTTCGGCGCTGGCATCGGCGAGTAGTTCACGGAATCGGTGACGGTAATATCGGTGTTTCACCCAACGAAAAAGCCCCCGGCAAGCCGGGGGCTAACTCACATTCGGGAAGAGCCAACGGGTCAGTACATGTCGTCGTAGCCGCCGCCAGCCGCACCCTTCTTGCTGCCGTCGTCCTTCTTCTGCTCTTCCGCGATCATCGCATCCGACGTCAGCAGCAGCGTCGCAACGCTCGCCGCGTTCTGCAGTGCGCTTCGCACCACCTTCGTCGGGTCAATGATACCCTTCTTCACCATGTCCACGTACTCGCTGCCGCGAGCATCGTAGCCCCAGTTCTTCTCGTCCTTGCGAAGAATCTCGCTCGCGACGACGTTGCCGTCTTCGCCCGCGTTCTCCACGATCTGGCGAATCGGAGCCTTGCACGCACGAACCACGATGCGGTAGCCGACCTCTTCGTCAGCGGTCAGTTCCTTCGGGGCCGTCAGGCCGTTGCTCGAACGCAGCAGTGCCACGCCGCCGCCCGGCAGAATGCCTTCCTGGTGTGCGGCCTTGGTCGCGTGCATCGCGTCCTCGACTCGCATCTTCTTTTCCTTCACTTCGCTCTCGGTCGCGCCGCCGACGTTGATCTTCGCAACGCCACCCGACAGCTTCGCGACTCGCTCGCTCAGCTTTTCCTTGTCGTAGTCGCTCGTGCTCTTGTCCAGTTCCTTCTGGATACTGGCGATGCGGGCCTTGATCGCTTACTTCTTGCCGGCCCCTTCGATCATCGTCGTGTTGTCTTTGTCTACCTTGAGCTTCTTCACACGGCCGAGTTGTTCGAGCGTGACGGCTTCCAGCTTGAGGCCCAGATCCTCGAAGATCGCCTCGCCACCGGTGAGGATGGCGACGTCTTGCAGGATGGCCTTACGGCGATCGCCGTAGCCAGGAGCCTTCACCGCACACACCTTGAACTGACCCTGCGTGCGGATCACGTTCACAACCAGCGTTGCGAGTGCTTCACCGTCGACGTCTTCCGCGATGATGAGCAGCGGCTTGCGCTGTTCGACAACCTTTTCCAGCACAGGGATCAGGTCGCGGCTGCTGCTGATCTTCTTCTCGTACACGAGAACGTAAGCGTCCTCGAAGTCGCACTCCATCGTTTCGGAGTTGTTGACGAAGTACGGCGAGAGGTAGCCGCGGTCGAACTGCATGCCTTCGACGAACTCATGGTCGGTGACCATCGTCTTGGCTTCTTCGACGGTGATGACGCCGTCCTTGCCGACCTTGTCCATTGCCTCGGCGATGATGCGGCCGATGTCGGCGTCGCCGTTCGCTGCGACGGTCGCGACGTGTTCCAGACCCTTCTTGCCGCCAACCGGGATGCTCATTTCCTTGAGCTTCGCAACGATATCCTCGACGGCTCGCTCCATACCACGCTTCATGAGCATGGGGTTGGTGCCGGCAACGACAGCCTTGAGGCCTTCGTTGAAGATCGCTTCGGCGAGAACGGTTGCGGTGGTGGTGCCGTCGCCGGCGACGTCGGAGGTCTTGCTGGCGACCTCCTTCACCATCATCGCGCCCATGTTCTCGTAATGATCCGGAAGCTGGATTTCCTTGGCGACGGTGACGCCGTCCTTGGTGACGGTCGGGCTGCCGAACGACTTCTGAATGATGACGTTTCGGCCCTTTGGCCCGAGCGTCGTCTTAACGGCGCGAGCGAGCTTGCCGATACCGCGCTTCATGGCTTCGCGGGCTTCCTGGTCGAATGCGATCTGCTTGGCGCTCATTTCTGCCTCGTGTTTAGTGTTTAGTGTTCAGTGTTCAGTGTTTGGGATGCCGCGTAGCCGCGACCGAAGGGAGCGAACGTGAACGCTCTCTTCGGTCACGGCTACGCGAGTCGCTTATGCAATGACGCACATCACGTCGCCCTCGTGCATGACGAGAACTTCGCCAGCCTTCGATTTGGTGTCTTTGAACTCGTCGCCAGCCCAGGACGTGAACAGCACCTTGTCGCCAGCTTTGAGCTGCATCGTGGTGCGTGTGCCGTCCTTCTTCATGCGGCCAGGACCAACGGCCAGAACCGTGCCTCGCTGCGGCTTGTTCTTGGCTGAGTCCGGCAGGACGATCCCGCCAGCGGTCTTGTCGTCGGCTGCTTCGCGGCGGACGATGATACGGTCGCTAATCGGCTTCAAATTGAACGCCATCGCGGTTCCTCGGTGTGGAACACTTCGTGTGCCGGTGCCTCACTGCAAGAACCGTGCCCGGCGAATGACAGCGTCGGAAGTTGTTCATGGATGGTTGGTTGCAGCGAACATGCGGCAAACGAATTGGGCCAACCCTGCCAGGATTGCGTGGCTCCGACCGGGAGCGGATGACGGATTGGCAGGGTTCGTTTAGCCGCAGCCTCAACGGGGCTGCGTTTTGGGAGTCGGGCGAGCACCGCCCCGTTGGGGCGGACGCTAAACCGCCTTCTTCGCGGGTTTTCGCAGTTTCATGTTCACCATCTCGACCACCACGGCAAATGCCATCGCCGCGTAGATGTAGCCCTTGTCCATGTGCTGACCAAAACCCTCCGCCACGAGCATCACACCGATCAGAATCAAGAAGCTCAACGCGAGCACCTTCACCGTCGGGTGACGATCCACGAAGTCGCCAATGCTCTTCGCGAAGTACAGCATCACGAGCATCGCCAACACCATCGCGGTCACCATCACCCACAACTCCTCGACCATACCCACAGCCGTCACCACTGAGTCGAGCGAGAACAGAATGTCGATGGCCGCGATGGTCACGATCGTCCACGCGAAGCTGACCACCTTTCCGGACGGCGCGGCGGGGTTGCCACTGTGTTCCTGCTTGGCGTGTTCGAGCTTCTCGTGCATCTCTTTCACGCTCTTGGCGATCAAGAAGAACCCGCCGGCCAACAGGATGATGTCTCGCCAGGAAACTTCACGAGCCTCCGCGTCGTGAAGGAACCCGAAATCGGGAAGCGTGAACACGGGAGTCGTGAGGCCGAGGAGGAATGTCAACGAGAAGAGAAGCAACAGCCGCGTGCCGAGCGCCGCCGCCAGACCGAGCTTGCGAGCCTTCGGTTGCTGCGGCTTCGGCAGTTTGCCGACCACGATCGCCAGGAACACGATGTTATCGACGCCGAGGATGATCTCCATTGCGGTCAGCGTCAGCAGGCCAACCAGAATGCCCACCAGCGAGACGGCCACTTCATTCACGATGCGAATTTCGCGAACCTCGGCCTTCTTGAACGTCACCTCGCCACCCCCGTCGCGATCCACCACGAATTGCTCAGCGGTAACGTGTCCGCGAATCACCGACTTGTCGGCGAGCTGGATGTTGTCCTGCGATGTGCCTTCGGGATCCTTCTGAAACGTGATGCGGCGAACGTGCTTCAGGTCGATCGTGTTGCTGCCGATGTCGGTCTTGAGCGTGATCGCGGTCAGCCGAAGTTTTCCCTTGATAGTGGTTCCGCCAGCGATGGATTCGACATTCACCGTCGGAAATGCGACTGGTTCGGCTGGTGCCGGTTGCGACTGCCCGAACACGGGACTGATGCACGCCAGCACGGCGACAGCAAGCCCAAGTGAAAGGGCCAAAACAGGCAAGTGGCGTGGCATGGCGTGGTCCGTGGCGGGGCAGTGGGCAATGCAAAGAGTTTAGCGGTGATTGCGTTTTGCGGAAGAGGTGGAAATTAAACGGCCGACCCGCTCCATCTTGGGCGGGTCGGCCGATTCGAGCCTGATTATGGGCGTCCTTGCCCCAGGCTTCACGCAACGTCGATTCGAGGTTACCCGTGGTGAGGCGGAGGAAGCGAGTTCCGCCTCGTGTCATCCTGACACCTGCCCCGGCGCGTTCCCTGCGGCGGGATACGGGGTCATGCCCGAACCTGTCCGTTCGCGTGCTTCGTGACGACTGCACTCCCTTGGTCCGATTGCGGTCCTCGGGGCGAGTCGTGTGTCTGATGGTGGCCGCCATCTCTGGCGCGGTATTTATGAATCCGATACTGGCTGTTGCGAGACAGCCTTCGAGTCAAAGAAATCAATCACCGGGACCGGTGATTGGCACGCCTGGAGTGGCCGTGCGGTGAATGGTGATCGTCGTGTTGCTGATGCAAGTAACCCGCAAATACATCCCGGTTCCTCTTGCGATTCGCATTCGGCCAGTTGGGGGGAAGTTACCGTTTAATACGGCGATGTCAACGGGTAAACGAGTGGCAGTGCGGTGTCAATCCGCGTCTGTCCGAATACTTGGCACTCACATGGTTTAAGACCGACACGCGATTCGGGAATCGCTGCGTCAAGGGGTTGCTGGCGGGAACTTGGACCGTCGTTGTGGGCTAGGAGTCGTCGTCCCAAGTCGGGTTGAGGAAGGGAGTTGAACTGTATTGGGGCCAAAGTGCGAAGGTCGGGTGAAGAAAAAAAAATGAGGCAGGAAAAAGAGACGTGCGAAATCGACAGTGCGTTGACGGAAAACCGTACTTTCGCCTTCAAAACAAGGGGAAAAGAGAACGCCTCCACCTGTGCCGTGTGAGTCATCCTTCGGGAACCCGCTAAAGAACTGGGTGCCTCTCGGATGGGTTACAGATCCCGCTACAATCACACCGACGAGCGATGTGGACGGGCTTGTGTGCGCCACCCGAATTACAATTAAGGCTCCCAAAGCGAGTTAGTGTAGGTTCGCCAAAAGCATTACGACCCATCACGAACACCGCAGAGGCGACTGCATAATACGCGAACGTCCGTGACAGTCCAAGCGCAACCATGTGTCCTGGTTGCGGAACCCGACATGGGATGACCCGAACTCATCGTTCAGCCTCGTCGTGCGTCATTTGCGGGCGAGCCGTTGCGATGCCGGGGCCGCTTCAGTCGCAAGCAACGGTTTCAGCTTTGTTGCCTGCCATTTCGCCGCATCGGGTTCGCACGGCTCCTGCCACAATGTCACCGCACGGCACACCAGCACCACAGGTCGGTTTCCTAAACAGCGACCCACCAACGACTAACAACTCCCAATTCTGAAGGCACAGGAGTTGCAGAGAGCCACCGGACGATCCCCACGCTTTGGGCGAATCGAAAGGACATACCACAATGGCTTCCAAGCAACTTTCCTACGCCGACGACGCCCGACAGAAGCTCCTCAGCGGAGCCAGCAAACTCGCTCGCGCCGTGCGAGCTACTCTCGGGCCACGCGGTCGAAACGCCATCCTCGACAAAGGTTGGGGCAGCCCAACCATCACCAAGGACGGCGTCACCGTCGCTGAAGACATCGAACTGAAAGACCCATTCGAGAACATGGGCGCCCAGCTCGTCAAGGAGGCTGCCAGCAAGACCTCCGATGTCGCCGGCGACGGCACCACCACCGCCACCGTTCTCGCCGAGTTCATCTTCCGCGAAGGGCTCAAGGCTGTTGCCGCCGACGGCGACCCAATGGCCATCGTTCGCGGCATCCAGAAGGGTGTCGAAGAGGTCATCAAGGAGCTGCACAAGCTCGCCGACCCGATCGACCCGAAGGACAACAAGGCAATCACTGAAGTCGCCACCATCGCGGCGAACAACGACAAGGAAATCGGTCAGAAGCTCGCCGAGGCCATGAAGAAGGTCGGCGCGAAAGACGGAGTCATCACCCTCGAAGAAGGCAAGACCGCCGAAACCGTCGTCAGCGTCGTTCAGGGCATGCAGTTCGATCGCGGCTACCTGTCGCCACACTTCGTCAACAACGAAGCTGAGGTTACCTGCGAGTTCGAGAACCCGTACATCCTCATCTTCGAAGACAAGATCAGCAACGTGAAGTCGCTGATTCCGCTGCTCGAATGGGCACGTCAGCAGAAAGACCCCTTGGTCATCATCGCTGAGGACTTCGAGGGCGAAGCACTCGCAACGCTGGTCTACAACAAGCTCAAGAGCGTGTTGCGGGTTTGTGCGGTGAAGGCACCCGGTTACGGTGATCGCCGCAAGGCCATGCTCGAAGATATCGCCGTTCTCACCGGCGGCACCGCGATCATGAAGGACACGGGCATCGTTCTCGAAGCGATGACGCAGCCGACGCCAGATCAGATCAAGAAGGGCAAGTCGGCCGAGCCGACGGTTGTTGCGAGCTTGGGTCGCTGCAAGAAGATTCGCATCGACGCCGAGAACACGACCGTCACCGAAGGCAAGGGCGATCAGAAGGCCATCGACGGCCGAGCCGAGTTGATCCGCAAGGAAATCACCAAGACCGAGAGCGAGTACGACCGCGACAAGCTGCAAGAGCGGCTCGCGAAGTTGGCCGGCGGCGTGGCCGTCATCAAGGTTGGTGGCGCGACCGAAACCGCCATGAAAGAACGCAAGGCATTGTACGACGACAGCCTGCACGCAACCCGTGCGGCCATCGCGGAAGGCATCGTTCCTGGCGGCGGTGTTGCACTGCTGAACGCTCGCAAGGTGCTTGAGAAGGGCATGAAGGGCGACAGCGACGAGGCTCACGGTCTGCGAGTGCTGTACAACGCGTTGGCGATGCCGGCACGAATGATCGCCGAGAACGCGGGCATCGACGGCACGGTTGTCGTCAACAATATCTCGAAGCAGAAAGACAAGAACTACGGCTACAACGCCGACACCGACGAGTACACCGATCTCCGCAAGGACGGCGTGATCGACCCGGTGAAGGTGACCCGCAGTGCGCTCCAGAACGGGGCGAGCGTCGCCTGCCTGTTGCTCACCACCGAGTGCATGATCGCGGATATCCCCGAGCCGAAGGGCAAGGGCGGCGATCATCACGACGACCACCACGGCGGCGGCATGGGTGGAATGGGAGGCATGGGCGGAATGGGTGGCATGCCAAACATGGGCGGCATGATGTGATCGCGGGGTTAGCGTCAGCCCCAACGGGGCTGAGCCCCCGAGCGAGTTTGGCGCAGCCCCGTTGGGGCTGACGCTAACCTGAGCCGCACAACACAACAAACAAAACACGAATAACGCACTGACCCCGAGGAGCCACCAATGGCGAAGAAACCTGAGCCCGCACAACTGACCCTGAAGCCGCTCGACGACCGCATTGTGGTTGAGCCGACCGAAGCCGAAGAGAAGACCGCTGGCGGTATCCTTCTCCCCGACACCGCGAAACAGAAGCCCCAACAGGGCAAGGTTGTCGCGGTCGGCCCAGGCAAGCTGAACGACGACGGCAACCGTCTCCCGTTGGCCGTGAAGGTCGGCGACACCGTTCTGTACGGCAAGTACAGCGGTTCTGATGTGGAAGTCGTCGGCAAGGATTTCAAGATTCTCCGCGAAGGCGACATCCTCGCGAAGCTCGCAAAGTAATCCCCCACAACACTTATCTCACGCAAAGCCGCAAAGTCGCAAAGATTGAGAGCCGTCGAGTTTGAACTGATCTCTCTTGGCGGCTTCGCGGCTTTGCGTGAGTTTCTTCTGGAGATACAGAATGTCGAAGCAACTGCTCTATACCGACGACGCTCGCAAGAAGCTCCTCAGCGGCGCTGAGAAGCTCGCCCACGCGGTTGGGATCACCCTCGGGCCAACAGGCCGAAACGTCATCATCGACAAGTCCTTTGGCGGGCCAACCGTCACCAAGGACGGCGTCACGGTTTCCAAGGAAATCGACCTCGCCGACCCATTCGAGAACATGGGCGCGAAGCTCGTCAACGCGGTCGCACAGAAGACGAGCGACACCGCTGGCGACGGCACCACCACCGCAACCGTGCTGGCACTGGCGATCTATCAGGAAGGCCTGCGGAACATCACCGCCGGGGCCAACCCGATGACCGTCAAGCGTGGCATCGACAAGGCGGTCGCCAAGGCCGTCGAGTATCTCGAAACCGCGCTCACGAAGAAGCTCACCAAGAAAGAGGAGATGCAGAACGTTGCCAGCATCTCCGCCAACAACGACCCGGAAATCGGCGCGTTGATGGCGAACGCTTTCGAGAAGGTCGGCAAGGACGGCGTCATCACCGTCGAGGAAGGCAAGACCTCCAAGACCGAACTCGACTTCGTTGAAGGCATGCAGTTCGACAAGGGCTACATCTCGCCGTATTTCCCATACGGCAACGCCGACATGAAGTGGGAGCAAGAGAACGTTCTCGTGCTGCTGCTCGAAAAGAAGCTCTCGAACGTCCGCGAGATGCTGCCGATTCTCGACAAGGTTGTGCAGGCTCGCCGGCCGCTGCTCATCATCGCCGAAGACGTCGAAAGCGAAGCACTCGCGGTGCTCGTCGTCAACCGTCTGAAGCAACTCCTCGAAGTCTGTGCGGTCAAGTCGCCCGGCTTCGGTGATCGCCGCAAGGCCATGATGGAAGACATCGCCGTGCTGACCGGTGGCACGTTCGTCAGTGAAGATCGCGGGATCAAGCTGGAGAACATCGAGCTGGAAATGCTCGGCACCGCGAATCAGGTCGTGGTCGAGAAGGAAAGCACGACGCTGGTCGTCGAAGCAGAGAAGAACAAGGAACGCAAGGCTGCAATCATGTCTCGCGTTCAGACGATCCGCACGCAAATGGATCAGACCGAAAGCGAATACGACAAGGAGAAGTTCTCCGAGCGTCTCGCGAAGCTGGTCGGCGGCGTTGCGATCGTGAAGGTTGGCGCTGCGACCGAAGCCGAGATGAAGCAGACCAAGGGCCGCGTCGAAGACGCTCTGCACGCAACCCGTGCGGCTGTCGCTGAAGGCATCGTTCCTGGCGGTGGCACGGCTCTGCTGCGATGCGTTCCGGTCGTCGAAGCTCTGGCCGAGAAGCTGAAGGGCGACGAGCGAATCGGAGCCGAGATCATCGCACGGGCGCTGCTGAAGCCAATCCGCATCATCTCCGAGAACTGCGGCAAGGATGGCGCGGTCATCGCCGACGAGGTCGCGGCACAGGGTGAGAAGAACCCGAACATCGGCTACGACGCGAATAACGACAAGTACGTTGATATGCTGAAGGCTGGCATCATCGACCCACTTCGCGTGACTCGCAGTGCGTTGACGAACGCCGCAAGCATCGCTGGCTTGATGCTCACGACCGAGGTGATGGTCACCAAGATCGACGAAGACGATAAGAAGTCGAAGGTCAGCGGCTCGATCGCTTGATTTGGGAGCTATCAGCTATCAGCTATCAGCCATCAGCCCGGCCAAAACCCATGTGGGTGCGGCTTGGGCTGATGCTGTATAATGCTGGCTGAAAGCTGATAACTGATAGCTGAGAGCTTCACGCATGGCGAAACGCGACTACTACGAAGTCCTTGGGGTCACTCGAACCTCCACGGAAATCGAAATCACGAAGGCGTACCGCGGTCTCGCCAAGAAATACCATCCCGACCAGAACCCCGGCGACGACGAAGTTGTCGCGAAGTACCACGAGGTCACCGAGGCCTACGAGGTGCTCAAAGACGGGAATCGCAAGCAGATTTACGACCGCTACGGTCACGAAGGACTCGCACAAGCCGCAGCCGGCGGGGGCGGTGGAGGCGGCGTCGATCTCGGCGACCTGCTCGGGCAGGTCTTCGGCGACTTCCTCGGCGGTGGCGGCAGGGGGCGGAAGGCTCGCGGCCCGCGTCGCGGCGAGGACATCGAGGACGTGATCGACGTCGATTTGCTTGAGGCTGCAACCGGTGTCAAGAAAACGGTGTCGATTCGTTACGAGGCGAACTGCAAGGAGTGCGGCGGCAGCGGTGCGAAGGCCGGCACGCAGCCGGTCCAGTGTAAGCGTTGCAAGGGGTCTGGTGCGGAATACGTCTCGGCGGGTGGGCTGTTTTCGTTCCCGCAAGCGTGTCGGGGTTGCAGCGGTCGCGGCACGGTGATTCCCGATCCGTGCAAAGCGTGTCGCGGCGTGGGACGCGTGGAGTCGCGTGAATCGCTCGACCTGAACATCCCGCCTGGCGTCGATACGCGAATCCGACTGAGCGTACCCGGCCACGGTCATGAAGGGGCACCCGGGGCCACGCGGGGGAATCTCGAACTCATCATCCGGGTTCGCGAGCACAAGATCTTCGAGCGAGACGGGCACAACCTGATCTGTCAGTTTCCCGTGTCGTTCGCGAGAGCGGCGCTCGGTGGACCGGTCGAGTTGACGACGCTCACGAATCAGAAGGTGACGATCGAAGTGCCTCGCGGGGCACAGACTCACACGACCGTTCTGCGGGCGGTTGGACACGGAATGCCGGACCTCGACGACCCGCGACGCAAGGGCGATTTACTGGTGATTCTGGTCGTGGAAACGCCGACGTCGCTGTCGCCCGAACAGGAGCAACTGCTCCGCAAGTTGGCTGAGCTTGAGGGAACCACGCCGCCGATGCCCCGGAAAGGATTTTTCGGGAAACTCAAGGATCTAATCAACGGCGACGTCCCTCCAACTGGACAGAAGAACTAAGGGTTTGGCCGCTGCCCCGTTGGGGCGGCCGCTTCACGAAGCGGAAACACGATGACCGACGATACCTCGATTCCTGTTGATGCTCCGACTGCCGAGTCATCCGAACTCGAAGCCGTCCGTGCGAAGTTGGACGCGACCGAACAGCAGCTTGCGAACTTCAAGCTGGCCGTCGCGGATTACGAGAACGCACGCAAGCGCACGGTTCGCGATGCCGAGATCAACAAGAAGTACGCGGCCGAGTCGTTCGCACGCGATCTGCTCGGCGCTCTCGACAATCTCGATCGTGCGCTCGGTGCTGCCAAAGCCGCCGGCGAGACTGGTCCGCTGGCGACTGGCGTTGCCGCAACCGCCGAGCAGTTCCTTGGCGTTCTGAAGCGGCACGGCGTCACACGGATCGAGTGCGAACCCGGCACCGTGTTCGACGAGAACCGTCACCAGGCGGTGATGGAGCAACCCAGCACGGAGGTTGCACCTGGGCAGGTTGTGCAGGTGCTTCAGCAGGGCTTCATGTTCCACGACCGCGTGCTGCGACCCGCCTCCGTTATCGTCGCCTCCGCATAATCGCATTTTGGATTGCTAAACGATGCCCACTTACGACTACGAATGCACGGCCTGCGGTCACCGGTTCGATGAACTGCAATCGTTCTCCGATCCGGAACTGACCAAGTGCCCGAAGTGCAAGAAGAACAAACTCCATCGCCTCTTCGGCGGCGGTGGCGCGATCATCTTCAAGGGTGGCGGCTTCTACGAGACCGATTACCGTCGCGCTGGCGAGAAAGCCGAGACCGAAGCTCCCAAGACCGAAACCAAAGCGGAGACGCCAGCCGCGCCCGCAGCAGCTTCGCCACCGCCACCGCCTCCACCAGCCGCACCCAAAGCCGAAGCCAAGGGTAGCGCGAAGAAAGCCACTTGAATGAGAACGCGACCTGTCGAGTTCTCATTCACCAAACAGAGGCGATGAGGTGGGTTGTTCCGAGAAATCCCGAAGTTCCGGGCAGGCGGAGCCGATGAATAAGGTACGGTGCTCGATCTGTGACGGGGCAATGCCGGGAAACTGGCAGGATTACCCTGATTATCCGTTCTGCTCTCGTCGGTGCCGTGTGATCGATCTCGGGCGTTGGCTTGGGGAAGACTACAAAGCCTCAAGACCCGCAACGCCGGATGATCTATCGAACTCTCCCGATGAAGAGTGACATCACGGTGTCACTGTAACTTGCCAGCCGGCCGTTCCTCCGGCCGATTTCCGATAGCAGAAAGCCCGGCCCGTCGCGACGGCCGGGCTTTCGCGTTTTAATCGCGACTGATGCCGGCTTCTTTCATCAAACGATCCGTCGCGACGTAGGCTTCGTGAACCCACTCCGCGATCTTGTCCGGCTCCGGCGAATACTCCAGTTCGATGCTGATCGCTCCGTTGATGCCCAGCGCGGCGATCTCTCGCAGATACGGCACGAAGTCCACGACACCACGACCCGGCGGCAAGTCGCCGTGAATTTTCCCATCGCAATCGCTGATGTGAACGTGAATCGCCTTGTCCTTCAACGCACGCAACTCCTCGGGCTTCGTGCCAGCAAGTTGAAGGTGGCTGATGTCGATGTTCGCTTGCACTGCGGGGTGGTTCACATCGTCGATGAATCGCACCATGTTCGGCACGTCGTTCAGCAGCGACAACTTGAACGGTTCCAGTTCCAGCGCGATCTGTAAGCCGAGTTTGTCAGCGTAATCGCCGAGCGTCTTCAGATGCTTCACGCCGGTCGCCCACTGCTCCGCGGGCGGTATCACCTGGCGTTCCCAGATGTATTCACCGAGGACGAGCAGCAGATTCTTCGCGCCGAGTTGGTAGCAGAAATCGAGGTAGGATTTGCAGCGATCGACGTGAAACCGTTGCACGCTCGGGTTGAAGTCGATGAGTCCGACGGCGACGCACGCAACGCTGACGATCGGCAACTCAGCCGCTTCGCATTCGAGGCGAATGAGTTTGCGTTCCTTCACGTCGCTGTCGAGTGGGTCGGCGAAGATGTCGATGCTGTCGAAGCCGATGGCTTTGGTTTGGCGAATGCCCCAGGCCGTGCCGCGACCCGCTTGAACCCATGCGGAATTGATGAGGCCGAGTTTCATTGGTTAGCTTCCTAAGGCGTGGCTGTCCCCCGATTGGGGTTTACTGTACGTTGTCAGAACCGCCCGGCATGGGGCGAGCCACGAACCGCACCGCACGGACGGTCTCCCGATGGTGACATCCAACAGCTACCTCGACATCTTTCTCGCGCTGCTGCTGTCGACTACCGTGATGCCAATTCCGGAAGAATTGCCGGTCATCGGTGCGGGAGTGCTGTGCGGCCACTCGGACGCGAAGTACGCCGAGGACCGCGAGAACCCCGATCGCGTGCGATGGTGGGTCATGCTCCCCGTCGTGATCGTCGGAGCAGTTCTCGGCGACATCGTGCTGTACGCGATTGGACGTTGGCGGGGACCGTGGCTTTTGAGCCGCAAGTGGGTGCAACGTCGATTCATCTCGCCCGACCAACGGACGAAGATCGAGGAGAAGTTCGACAAGTATGGTGTTGCGGTCTTGCTTGGCGTACGGCTTCTGCCGGGTATCCGCGGGTGGGTATTCGTGATCGCCGGAATGGTTCGCTTGCCGCTGTGGAAATTCGTTCTCGCGGACGCCATCTACGCCATCCCGATCGTGAACCTGATGTTCTGGCTGGCGTACTGGTTCACCGATCAATTCCTGGCTCTTGCGAATCAACTCGTCGCGCACAAATCGCTCGTTGTGAGCCACCTTCTCGCGATGGTCGCGGGCGCATTCGTCTACCACTATCTCTTGGCTCGCCACGTCCCCACGGGCGAAGCACCACACGTACCAACTATCATCTCGAGGCCTGCCGGAGCAATCGGCCACGCGGTCGAGTCGGCGTTTGAGTCCGTGGCCGACGCAGTAACCGGTCGCCATCATCACGATAAGCCGCCGGAATCTGAAGTAACCCCCTCGGTGGGTGAAACTGAGCCACCCAAGTCACCACCGGCCTGAACGACCACTCCTTCGATCTGTTCGGGCAATTTCACGAGCCAGATGTCGGTATCGACCTCGCCCAACTCCAGGCCGAGGCCGTGGTGACGGACCAGTTCCAGCACCGCGAGGAAGATGCCGATCAGCTTCGCCTTGAAGTACGGCGGCGTGAAAATGTCGATGAATCGCACACGGCCTTCGAGGCGAACACGCTCCTGAATCTGCTCCTCGTAGACGTGCTGCGGTGTGTCGTCGACCGCGATCGTGACCGCTTGAAGCGATTGCGTTTCTCGCATCAACCGAGCGAATGCGCTCACCAAATCCCACAGTTCCACCGACTTCACGACTGGCCCGGCGGCGGCTGTCGGCTCGGGCAATTCCTGTCGTGAAACTCGCGTTCCTTGCTCCTCGGCTCGCTCTTCCAGCGCGGAAGCAGCGTCCTTGAACTTGCGATATTCGAGGAGTTGCCGAACGAGTTCGCGTCGCGGATCGGCTTGCTGTTCCTGGGCTTCGTGCGTCTCTTCCGGCAACAGCATCTGGCTCTTAATCACCATGAGCGTTGCGACCATGACCAGGAATTCGCCTGCGAATTCGACGTCGAGTTCGCGGACTGCGTGGAGATGTTCGAGAAAATGGTCCGCGAGTTGGGCGATGGGAATATCGAGCACGTCAATCTCGTTTCGTTTAACGAGAAAGAGGAGCAGGTCGAGCGGACCGTGGAAGGAATCGAGCGCGACGTTGTAGGACATTGACACCACCGGATGAACGGCTCGACACTATGACCGCCACGACAAACAGGGACAATCCCGAACGCAAATTCGCCGCTTGCAGCGTTGCAGTCGATATTCCGCAGTGGTTGGGGTTGACCGGTTTTCCACGCTTGGGCAACAATCCGCGCCGGTCGGGATACCAGGGTCACGGATCGACCCGCGATCACCGCCCCGTGAGTTCGCCCCTCTCAAACAGGGACACGGATGTTGACCTCGAAAGTGCCTGCACCGAATACCACCGCTCCGATCGTTCGCGCTCAGATGTGGCCGCTCGCGGTCCTCAGCGGATTGCTCGTCTGGGCGTACCTGCCCATGCTGAGCGTCTTCGCCGACAAGTGGCTCAACGACCCGCAATACTCTCACGGGTTGCTCGTCCCGTTGTTCTCGGCGTTCCTGATTCGCCGAGCGTGGCAATCCGGAACGTTTACTCCAAGACCCATGCCGATCGTCGGCTGTCTGCTGCTGTTTGTTGCGCTGGCGATGCGAGCTATCGCGGGCAGCATGTTGTTCCACCAACTCGACGCGGCTTCATTGCTGCTCGCGCTCGTGGCCATCAACGTGGCGGCTGGCGGCTGGCCGCTCATCAAGCGAACCGGGCCAGCCATCGCGTTTTTGGTCTTCATGATCCCGTTGCCGTATGAACTGGAACGGAACGTCGGGCAACCGCTGAAAACGACCGCGACCGTGTGCAGCACGTTCCTGCTTCAAACGCTCGGGCAACCGGCGCTCCGCGATGGGAACCTCATCCTGATCGACGAAGTTCGCCTCGGCGTCGTGGATGCGTGCAGCGGCTTGAAGATGCTCATGACGTTCGCGGCATTCTCGATCGGCGCCGTGCTGTTGATGGATCGCACGCGGTTCGAGAAGTTCATGATCGTGCTGGGAATCGTGCCGATCGCCATTGCCGCGAATGTGCTGCGAATCACGGCTACGGGCATGTGTTACGTCTTCTTCACAAACAAGAACACGACCGAGTTCATGCACGATGCGCTCGGCTATCTGATGATGCCCATCGGGCTCGGTTTGCTGGCGTTGGAACTGTGGGTTCTCACGCGGTTGGTGGTCGAAACTGGGCCAGCCAGGACGCCGGTAGCGAAATCAGAACCGGTTCGCGTGCATGGGCTCAGCCCGATGCCCGCGTGACAGTATTCGCCGCCCCGCTGGGGCGGCCGCGACACCGCAAACGCGACAATGTTTCGTCCCCTGAATGGACTCAGGTACGGATATGCACGCTCCACACACGATTCCGACCACGCCGACCTCGGCAGCGCCGACCAGACCATCAGCGGTTCGGCCTGTAACTGCTGGCAAACCAGGGGTCAAGCCCGACGAGGGCAATGGCCTTCGCATCCTGACGTACGTTCGGCTGCACTGGCTGATGATCCTGTTCTGCGGCACGCTCCTCGGCAGTGGCGGAGCGTTCGCCGCGTGGGAAATCCTCTCCAGCAAGTACGAGTCTTACGGACTGTTCCAGGTGTCGTCGGTGCCGCCAACAGTGGCGAACCAGAACAACCCCGGCCAGGCCCGTACCGATTTCGTGACGTACCTGAAAACCACGTCGGCACTTCTCAAGTCGGAGTTCGTGTTGAACTCCGCACTGCGCGACATCAAAGACTTGCCGACGATCAAGGCCCAGAAGGATCCGATCAAGTTTCTCGACGAGGAACTGGTGATTAACTGGCAGGACGGCTCCGAAGTGATTCGCGTCACGTTCAAGGGCCACGAATCCGCCGACACCAAGAAAATCGTGGATGCCGTGCAGAAAGCGTTCACCAAGGAGGTGATCGAGAAGGACGTGAAGGACAAGCGGTACTTCATGGAGCAGGTCGAAATCGCGATGCAGGACATGCAGAAGCAACTCGGTCGATTCACACCGGTCCACGCGGGGTCAAAAGATCCGGTGAAGCAGATCGGTGGAACCACGGACCCAACCGCCCCGAAAGATCAGAACGGGAACGTCATTCCGAACCCGATGGTTCCTCCTCCGGCGCCACTTCCGCTACTCGCTCCTGAAGGCGCTGTCGCTCCGGGCAACCCGAATGCGCCCCTTGGCCAGCCAGCATTCGATCCGTCAAAGATGGACCCTCGCGCGTTGATGGCGAAGATCGACAGGTTGCGAGAGGAATTTGAACGGTTGCCGGGGCAAGTCAACGATGGCAAACGTCGGCTCGCCCAGATGAAGCAAAAGCTCGACGCGATCCAGGCGGCACCCGTGCCCCAGGCCACTCTCGATCTTGTCGAGAAAGAGCAGGACGTGATCGTCCAGATTCTCAGGGTCAGTCAGGCGCATCGGGCTTACAAGTTTTACTCTGAGGCTGGCGATCCGAACGCTCCCAAGGTGCTTGAGTTGAAGCAGGCCTGGGAAGCACACACGGCCAAGCTGAAGGAGATTCGCACCGAGAAGGCCAACGCACTTGAGGGCGCTCGCCGAGTCGGCGAAGCTCAGAAGGTCGCGACGCAAATGGATGAACTGATCGCGACCATTCAGCGTCTGCAGGAGCAGCACGATCTCGTGAAGTTCTTGCTGGCGAAGTCGGAGAAGCATCTCGCGGAACTGCCGCCCGCGGAGCGAGCAAACCAATTTCAGCCGGCGAGTGGTCGCGAAGTGGTCGAGTACGACCCCGAAAACAGCAGGAAGGAAGGCCAAGACGGCATCTTCCGCGGGCTCGTTCGCCAGTACTACATGACGCAGATGGAACTGGCTTCGCCGCCGCGGGTGCGAATCCTTCAGCCTGGCTCGAACCCGACCCAGAAAGACATGAAGAAGCAGATCATGGGCACGGTGTTCGCCGGGTTCATGGGCTTCGGCGTGATGATCCTCGGCGTCATCGCCTTCGAGACCTTCGCGAAGCGGGTCAGCTCGCTGAGCGACGTAAAATCCGCGACGCCGCTGCCGGTGGTCGGTGTGATCCCGTGCAAGCCGAATGAAGCCAACAGTCGCGATGCGAGCAAGCGAACAGCCGCGAACGAGGCAATGGACCGACTGCGGGCGCACGTTTCGCAAGCATGGCTCGCCCGTGGAGCAACGACGGTAGCGGTTACCAGCCCGCTCGGCGAAGAAGGAAAAGCGTTCGCCGCGTTTGGGCTGGCAAGCAGCCTCGCACAAAGTGGATACAAGACGCTGCTGGTGGATTTCGATTTGCGTGATCCGCAGTTGCACGACTTCGCTGGTGTGGCGAACTCGCCGGGGGTGTGCGAACACCTGCGAACCGAGATCGACCTATCGACGGCTCTGCATCATCTGCCGAGCGGGTTGCACTTCCTGTCGGCGGGCAAGTGGTCCGACGAGGCACGCATCGCCGCGACCGGTGAACAGCTCGAAAACCTGCTCGAACGGTTCCGTGCTCCTTACGACTGCGTGGTGATTCACGGTCACGCTTTGCTGACGGCTGCCGAGTCGGTGGAAGTGGCTCGTCGCTGTGAGGTCGTGTTGGTGTGTGCGTTGTATCGCGAAACGACGTCGCCGTTGTTGAAGCGAGCGGCCGAGCGAGTTGCGACGATGGAGATTCCGTATTCCGGCGTCGTGTACGTCGGAGCGACCGGTGAAGAAGCGCTGTGTTGAAAGATGAACGGTTTAGTCGCGACCCCAACGGGGTCGCGATTGAAAAGACGGTGTCCCCGTTGGGACCACCGCTAAACGAACACGAGCGAGCACCCCGATGCTGAAGACCCCGATATTTGCTGTCATTACCGTGCTGATCGTCGGAGCGGCGTTGGTTCACGGAGCGGTCACACAGCGCTGGTCTGTGTTCAGCCCGAACCCGGCGCAAACCGAACGGCTTCACAAACTCGAAGTGCATTTCGCCGACTGGCAGCCGACCGAGGTGCCAACCGAGATGCCGACGAACGAACGCAGCACCGCGACTTCTCGACGATACGTGTCGGTTGCCACCGGACAATCGGGCGTCGTGTCGATCATCAGCGGCATTCCCGGATCGGTATCGACACACACACCCGATATCTGCTACGTCGGGAGTGGGTATAAGTGCCTCCGCGGTCCAAAGCGAGAAACGCTGGACTTGCCCGGTGGCTCGACTGTGAATTATTACATTGCGGACTTTGAGAAGAAGACGCAGACGAAGGTAGACCGCGTTCGGATTCGTTGGGCCTGGAGCACGAACGGCACCTGGGTTGCCCCTGAGAACCCTCGCTGGCAGTTCGCGAAGCAGCTCAACTCCGTGCCCGTGCTGTTCAAGTTGTACGTCGCCACGCCGCTCGGTGAAGGCGATAGCGAAGAACGAGTTCCTGAAGATGATGCCACCACGAAGGCGTTCGTGATCGCCGCGTGGGGTCAGTTTTCCGCAGCGTTTGGAAAGTAAGTCCGGTTGTGCCGGACGTTCACAGTGTGTGTCCGGGCGAACCGGACCGACAAGCCGAGTTCTCGCCCCTGAGGATCGTCTCGATGCCACAACGCACGTCCCGGTTCGCCGGGTTGGTGACCCAGAGGCCCGCGTTGCGAACCCATACCGTGACTCGCCGCCGTCCACCGCCGAAGCCGATTGCGGTACTCGCTCCCGTGGCGGGTATCGGGGATCGTGTGCGCACGGTCGCGGATCTCGCGATCGCTGGAGCGTTCTCGCTCGTGGCGCTGCCAGTCATGGCGGTCTGCGTGTTGCTCGTCAGGCTCACCTCGCGTGGACCTGCGATCTACAGTCAGACGCGAGTCGGCAAGGGCGGGCGAATCTTCACGCTGTACAAGATTCGCAGCATGTACCACGATTGCGAACGGCTCTCCGGCCCGAAGTGGAGTACGCCGGGCGACCCGCGAATCACGCCGCTGGGTCACGTGTTCCGCAAGTTGCACCTCGATGAGCTGCCACAGTTGTGGAACGTGCTTCGAGGCGACATGAGCCTGATCGGGCCGCGACCGGAGCGACCCGAGATCGTGGCGAAGTTGCGAGACGTGGTCCCCGGCTACAACCGCCGACACACCGTGAAGCCGGGCATCACGGGCTTCGCACAGATTCACCTGCCGCCGGATACGTGTTTGCAGAGCGTGAAGAACAAGCTCGCCTACGACTTGTTCTACATTCGCAACACTTCGCCGAATCTCTGGCTGTTCATCCTGTTCGCCACGGGAATGAAGCTCTTCGGAATGAAGAAGCTCTATCAGCGTAAGCCACACACACCAACGGAATGATGTTGCCAACGCCGCCCCGCTGGGGCGGCGGCTAAACTTTGGAAATCACATCACATGCCATCCGTTAGCGTTATTGTGCCGGTGCGGAACGAAGCCCGCTCCATCGAACACACCCTGCGGCTACTGCTCACCCAGAACTTCCCGCAGGATCAGTACGAAGTCATCGTCGCCGACGGCGTTTCCACCGACGCCACCGTGCCCATCGTGCGACGACTCCAGGGCGAGTTCGACAACCTCAAGCTCGTGTTCAATCCGTCGCGGTTCTCGTCGGCGGGCCGTAACACCGCCATTCGACACGCCTCGAACGATGTCGTCGTCGTCGTGGATGGACACTGCCACGTCCCGGATCGCGACTACCTCAAGAACCTCTCGGCAGCGTTCGCCACGAGCGGCGCGGATTGCCTTGGTCGCCCGCAACCGCTCGACGTGCCCGAACCGTCGCTGTTCCAGATGGCTGTCTCCACGGCTCGCGGCAGTCGCCTCGGTCACAATCCTGACTCTGACATCTACTCCGATCAGGCGAAGTTCGTGCCTCCGCAAAGCACGGCGGTCGCGTACAGCCGAACGGTGCTGCACCGCATCGGGCTGTTCGATGAAGCGTTCGACGCTTGCGAAGATGTGGAGTTCAACGAGCGGGTTCACGCGGCCGGGTTGACGTGCTACTTCGCCCCAAGCGTGAAGATCGTGTACGAGCCGCGAAACAACTTCAAGGCGTTATTCTACCAACTCTCACGCTACGGTCTTGGACGGGCCAAGCTCGCGTTCAAGCACCCGAACTCGCTGACATTGCCGGCGTTGGTGCCGCCGTTGTGGGCGGTGTGGTCAATCCTCGGCGGCTTAATCAGCCTGTTCGTGTCGGAAGTGGGTTGGGCGTGGCTCGCGAGCGTCGGGCTTTATGCAGCCGTGTTGCTCGCGGCGGGAATGGTGCTTGGGCGAAGCCAACCACGAGGCGTCGGGCGACGGATACCGTTGGTGTTCGTGGCGATTCACTACGGCTTCGCGTGGGGCTTCTGGAAGGAAGTGGCGAAACAGTTTGCGATCCTGGGACGGCGGGCATCTTGCCCGCAAAAGCTGCCGCAACCGATACGCTCCTGATGAACACAATTGGTAATTAATGGCGGAATCAGGGATAACGCTGTTGGTGTTTGAGAGTCGTGGTGCCCCCTCACCCGCCGCTCGAAGACTCGCGGCG